>JBFHFS010000050.1:0-36883 GCA_041583495.1 Marinilabiliaceae bacterium
GATCATGCAAGGCAATACGGTTTCCAAGCAAGTCTTCGACGGGGAAAAAGGAAAAGTGATCTCTCCCATGGGCGAACAGGAAATACAAGGGGAGATGTTGCAATACATGAAGGAAAGCGCTCTACTCTTCCCTGAACTGACATTTGCCACCAGAAAGGTGAAAATGGAGATTATGGGTGTTGAATCCATAGATGGAAAGGAGCTCTATAAACTCAAAATCACTTCTCCCTCAGGAAAAAACAGCACCCTCTTTTTCGGTGTAAAGGATGGTCTTAAATACAAGGAAGTGGTGGATAGTCCGCAGGGAAGTGTCTCCAGCCTTTACAACAACTATAAGAAAGTGGAAGGCATACTCCTTCCAATGACCTTGAAACAGACCATGGGACCCCAATCGTTCGACATTGAGGTGAAGTCGGTGAAGGTGAACGAAGGAATTGAAGACAGTCGTTTTGCCCTCTAGATAAGAAAATCCCTCGTTTTTCTTTCCTCATAAAAAATAGACCTCCGTTTTGCAGGTCTATTTTTTTCTTTCTATTTTTGACTGACCGGTCAGTCAATTAAGCCCCGGCCAATCAGAAACCCTGCCAAAAAGAATCTTTCACCTTTTATTTAATGCCATGAGTCACCCAGCCACTCAAAAGGCCCGAAACAAAGAGGAGAAACGAAAGCACATCCTCAACAAAGCACTGGAACTATTTGCCGCTAATGGTTACCACACCACCAGCATGGCCCAACTGGCTCAGGTAGCCGGCATCTCAAAAGGTTCCATTTATAATTACTTCACCAGCAAGGAGGAGCTGTTACGCTCGCTCATTTTTGAGACCTTTGAGCTCATTTTCGACATGATAGACCTCCACAAAAACGGCCGGTTAACCATCGCCGGGTTCTTAGGCATTTTCGACCGCCTCAAACAATCGATCACCTCCAATCAAAGGTTTTTGAGGCTCTACTTTTCAATTATTATGCAACCGCAGGTTCTTAGTTTATTGGAGAAAGAGCTGAGTGAAATCAGCAGCCCCTATCTCGAAGGCCTTGAAAGGTTCTTTGCAGACCATCATTTTTCGAATCCGGATCTTGAAGCCAAATACTTTGGCTCGTTACTCGACGGGATCAGCCTCAATTATCTGTTAGACCCCGACCACTTCCCTCTCGACCAGGCCATCGAGCGCATGATGAATTACTACAGCACCCTCTTACTAAACCCTGTTTAGCAAAAAAACTCAGGTCTTACATAAAGCCACTCTAAAAGGATAGCCTTAGGTAAAACCACAACCAACAAAACCTATGAATTCCCCCACATTAAAATTCAGGCCCCTCCGGTTTTTCATCCTCACAGCGGCCTTATGGCTGGCGGGATGGACCACCTCACAGGCCCAGCTCACGGCCACCCAAATTGTAAGGATGGCCGATGACCTGATGCGCGGAAACAGCAGTTACTCCGAGATGGAGATGGAAATCGTCCGGCCCTCCTGGTCGCGCACCCTGAAATTTAAAGCCTGGGCCAAGGGCGATGATTATTCATTGCTGTACGTGACTTATCCGGCCCGGGAAGCAGGTCAGGTTTTCCTTAAGCGAAAACGGGAAATGTGGAACTTTGTGCCCTCCATCGACCGGATGATCAAAATCCCCCCCAGCATGATGATGCAGTCGTGGATGGGCTCGGATCTGACCAATGACGATCTGGTGAACGGAGCCTCAATCGTTGCCGACTACGACCACTCGGTACTTCGCGAGGAGAGTATGAGCGGTCGCGATTGCTATGTCATTGAGATAGTGCCTCACGAGGATGCACCGGTCGTTTGGGGAAAGATCCTTTCGTGGATATCCAAAAAGGACTACCTCACCCTAAGAAATGAATACTACGATGAGGCAGACATACTGGTAAACGAAGAAATACTCGATGAGATAAAAAATGTGGGGGATCGCACCATCCCTACCCGTTTTACCATGATCCCCGCCGATAAGAAGGGCCAAAAAACAACCATGAAGTTTGTAACCATTAATTTTGAGACCAGAATTGAAGAGAGCTTTTTTTCCATCCAAAACATGAAAAGACTGCGAAACTAAAAAAACTGCTATGAGCATATTCAAGATGGCCTGGCGCAATCTCTGGCGAAACAAAAGGCGAACACTAATCACTGTTTCATCTGTCTTTTTCGGGGTAATTTTTTCCGCTCTGATGGGCTCGATGCAGGAAGGCTCTTACCAAAAGATGGTGGAGAATGTAGTGCGATTCTATGCCGGGCATGCCCAAATACAAAACACGGAATACAAGAACAACGAATCGATCAACAACTCTTTTATCGCAACCGACAGCCTAACCGGATGGCTGAACGCGCAGGATGGCCTCTTGCTTTTGGTACCCCGGCTGGAGAGTTATGCCCTTGCCTCATCGGGCAATCAAACGGAGGGGGTTATGGTGATGGGCGTCGACCCGGCATTGGAGGACAGCATGACCAGCCTCTCGGACAAGATAATCGACGGGCACTATCTTAAACCCAACGGGGTACTGGTAGGGGAAAAGCTGGCCCAAAACTTAAACCTGCTTCCCGGCGACACCCTGATACTGCTCAGCCAGGGCTACCACGGCATAAGTGCCGCCGGCAAATACCCTGTTGCGGGGCTTTTCAGCCAACCCAACCCGGAGTTGAACCGCCGGTTGGTATACATGACTCTGAGCGATTGTCAACAACTGTTTTCAGCCACTAACCGCATTACCTCTTTGGCCCTGGTTGCCCAAAGTCAGGGAAAGATGGATGAAACGCTGCCTCTCATCCGGCACTACCTGAACCGGGAGATGACCGTACGTTCCTGGCAGGAGATGTTCCCTGCTGTACTTCAACAAATAGAGAGTGACCGGGCCACGGCGTGGATTATGAAACTCATCCTTTACCTGGTCATTGCCTTTGGCATCTTAGGCACGGTGGTTATGATGATGGCCGAACGCAAACACGAGTTCAGCGTGATGGTGGCGATCGGCATGTTTCGCTGGCGCCTGGCCGTCATGCTCTTCATTGAAATCATGTGGATAGCCCTTTTGGGCGTCGTCACGGGCCTCATTGGCACTTTCCCCGTGATTGGCTGGTTCGTACACCATCCCATACCCATCACCGGCCAGGGAGGGCAATGGATGGAAAACTTAGGGTTTGAGCCCTTCATGTTTTTTGCCTGGGATCTGAATGTCTTTTTGCAACAAATGCTGGTGGTGTTTACCATGACACTGTTGCTTTCGCTCTACCCTTTTGCACGGGCTTTTAAAATCAACCCGGCCGTAGGGGTAAACAACTAAGAGTCTCCTGATGGGCACAAATTAAAAACAACAAAAAGCTATCCTTATGCTAATCAAAATCGCCTGGCGAAATATTTGGCGCAGTCCCATACGAAGCTGGATCATCATTTTGGCACTGACCGTAGGCATGTTTGCAGGCCTTTTCACCTCGACCTTTATCAATGGGTGGATGCAGCAGCGATTGCGCGACGGCGTGGAAACCGAGACAGGCCACCTTCAGGTATTCCGAAGAGGATACACTGACAGCGGAGAGCTGGCACTCTTTTTCGACTCCGGAGAGGCCCTTTCTGCCGCAAACAATGAGGCCATATCAGCCCTCTCCCGCCGCGTGGTGGTTCAGGCCATGGCTGCTTCGGCCGAGACGGCGCGAGGGGTTAAAGCCTTTGGCGTGGATCCTGCCGCCGAAGGAGGGGTCTTAAACCTGCCGGGCAAAATCATCAAAGGTACCTGGTTTGAGAGTCCCTATTCAAACCCCGTGGTGATCGGAGAGAAACTGGCTGAACAGCTGAAACTGGATCTCCGCTCCAGACTGGTTTTAAGATTCCAGGACCTTGACGGAACGCTCACGGGAGGGGCCTTTCGTGTGGTGGGCATTTTCAGAACCAGCAATACCAGCTTCGACGGAGCAAATGTATGGGTGCCTGACAAAAATCTCCTGAGCCTTGTTGGGATGCCCCCGGGATCGTTTCACTCGCTCATCGTAAGGCTGAAGGACTCCGACACAACCGTCCCCGTAAAAAATCAATTATCCAAAACCCTCCCCGACGCAGAAGTTCTTTCCTGGAAAGAGATCAGTCCCGAATTGGGCTACATAACAGAGCTGAGTAACATGTACCTGTACATTTTCGTGGTCATCATTTTGCTGGCACTGGGATTCGGCATCATCAACACCATGCTGATGGTGGTTCTGGAACGGGTTCGGGAAATTGGCATGCTCATGGCCGTGGGGATGAGCAGAATACGCATTTTTTTGATGATCATCCTGGAAACCCTGCTCCTCTCCCTTTTTGGGGGAATAATGGGAATCGGGCTGGGACTCCTGGTGGTATGGCGTCTCTCCTATTCCGGCATAGACCTGTCGGTATGGGGGGAGGGGCTCACCCAAATGGGGTTCAACCCAATTGTGTACCCGGTTTGGGACGCCACCCTTGTAATAACCATAGGGGTGATGGTGTTTATTACCGGCATTTTGGCAGCACTGTATCCTGCCTGGAAGGCACTTCGCCTTAATCCCTCGGAAGCCATCCGGATGATCTAGGGTATTGATGAATGGCCAACAGGCCATCCACAGCCGGGAAGGAGCGTTTTTATAAATCCAAAGCACTAAATTAAAACACTATGTCCATCATTTCCATCTCCGAACTCTACAAGACCTATGATTCCAGCCAGGTGCCGGTGCATGCGCTCAACGGAGTTAACCTCTCCTTCGAGGAGGGAGAATTTGCGGCTATCGTTGGCCCCTCGGGATCGGGGAAAACCACTTTACTGAACCTCCTGGGAGGTCTTGACGAACCCACCTCCGGGCATATCGTGGTGAGTGGGAGTGAGATCAACCGCCTCTCTTCGGCCCACAAGATTCGCTTCAGGCTCCAACACATCGGGTTTATCTTCCAGGCATACAACCTCATTCCGGTACTCACGGCCCGTGAAAACATTGAATTCATCCTTGAGCTCCAGGGGGTCGCTAAAAAACAACGCCGTTTGCGCAGTGATGAATTACTCCAGGCAGTGGGCATTCCCGAAAAGGCCGACATCCGCCCCCGCCAGCTATCGGGGGGTCAACAACAGCGGGTCGCCGTAGCCAGGGCTTTGGCCTCGCACCCTCGTTTCATTCTGGCCGATGAACCCACTGCAAACCTGGACTCCACCTCGGCAGGGAATCTCCTCGAGATAATGGAACAACTCAACCAAAAAGAAAAAACAACCTTCATTTTTTCCACACACGACCCCAGGGTGGTTCAAAAAGCGCGACGAGTCATCACCCTTGAAGACGGACGCATCCAATCGGACCGGGTCAACACCCCTGCCTAAACCAAAGAACCATGAGCCTTAGGAAGATTCTTACAATTGTACTATTCACCACCGGTTTTACCAGCCTGATGGCCCAGCTCCAGACCAAGGGTTATGTGGGTCTCATGCCCTCTCACTATTATTATCAACAAACCCATGAAGGCTATTGGGATAACCTTTTGCACAACCGGATAAATCTAAGCTATGACTTCTCCCGGACCTTTACTGGTGTTCTTCAGGTACGCACGCGGTTACTATGGGGCGAGACCATTTCCCGGATTCCCGGCTATGCCACTCTTCTCAACACCGATAATGGCTGGGCCGATCTATCGGTCAATCTGGTCTCCGGATCCTCGGCCATTCTCAACACGACCATCGACCGCCTGTGGTTTGATGTGACCCAAGGGCCCCTTCAGTTCAGGATAGGCCGTCAACGCATCAACTGGGGACAGAGCATGGTTTGGAACCCCAACGATCTCTTCAATGCCTACTCGTTTTTCGACTTCGACTACCCCGAGCGGCCCGGGATAGATGGACTAAGGGTTCAATACTATACGGGAACCACCTCCCTTTCCGAAGGGGTTTTTAAGATAGACCGCCTCAACCGCAAGACCATGGCCCTGCGGCACAGGTTTAATGCCGGGGGTTACGATTGGCAGTTGATGGCCGGCCGATTAAACGATTCGGATTGGGTGGGCGGCATGGGTTGGTCGGGACACCTGAAAAATGCCGGGTTTTACGGTGAAGTCACCAACATCTTCCCTGATGAGGAAGGAGTCCAATCCATTTTGGTGACCTCCATGGGGGCCGATTACACCTTCCCAAATTCCCTGTCGGTAAGGATGGAGGTGCTTTACAGCAGTAATCTTCCGGTTAAGACAGGCGACTTTTCACAGTTGATTACCGGAGAAGCTTCGGTAAAAAACCTGAGTGTGGCACGCTATTCGTGCTTTGCTTCGGTACAATACCCATTTACCCCTCTGTTCAGCGGCTCCCTTTCGGGAATGCTTTTTCCCGGGAGTTTCGGGTGGTACCTGGGTCCCACCCTGGAATACTCATTAAAGAATAATCTCTTCCTGTCGTTCTATGGGAACCTATTTCGGTCGAATCCACTCAACAGCGGCCCCTCCTCCTATATGCAGGAAACCCTTCGGCTGAAATGGCATTTTTAAGATAGCGAAAATTGTAATGGGGAATTTTACTTGACTGACCTGGGATATGTCTCGGGATGCTTTTGTTTAACCATCTCTCGGGCGGTCTGGCGGATATTTTCCATATCGAACCCACACTCCCCATAGAGCTCGGTTTGAGTCCCATGCTCAATGAATACATCGGGGATCCCCAACCGCTTTACCGTAGCCCGGTAACCACTCTCCACCATGAATTCAATCACAGCGGTCCCCATTCCACCAACAATGGTCCCATCTTCGATGGTAATCACCTGGTCATAATGGCTAAACACTTCATGCAGCAACTCTTCATCCAGAGGCTTTACGAAACGCATATCGTAGTGTCCGGCCTGAATCCCTTCTTCCTCCAGTTGGGCAACAACCCGTTGAACCTTGACCCCAATAGGGCCAATGGTAAGAAACACCAAATCGGAGCCCTTGCTCAAGCGGCGACCGGTGCCGACCGTAATCTCCCGGAACGGCGTTTGCCAGTCCACAAGGCTGCCTACCCCACGGGGATATCGAATGGAGAAGGGGCCCTTGTCGGGCAGTTGGGCGGTATACATCAAATTACGCATTTCCGACTCATCCATGGGAGACGAAATCACCATGTTGGGAACGGTTCTAAAGAAGGCCAGATCGTAAGCCCCATGATGAGTGGCCCCATCGGCACCCACCAGGCCACCCCGGTCGAGACAGAAGACCACATTCAGATTTTGAAGAGCCACATCGTGAATCACCTGATCGAAAGCCCTTTGCATAAAGGTGGAGTAGATGTTACAAAAAGGCAGCTGGCCCGAAATAGCCAGCCCTGCAGAGAAGGTCACGGCATGCTGCTCAGCGATGCCCACATCAAAGGCACGATCGGGCATTTGTTCCATCATCAAATTAAGGCTGCAACCCGATGGCATGGCCGGGGTAATGCCCACGATTTTGTCATTCATCCGGGCCAGCTCGATGATGGTATAACCAAACACATCCTGAAACTTTGGCGCCCGGGGTGTCTGAGATCTGGTTTCAACAAAACGCCCGGTATGTTTATCAAATTGACCCCCCGTGGCGTGCCAGGCGGTCTGGTTCTCCTCCGCCAATTTAAAACCTTTTCCTTTTTTGGTAATAACATGCAGGACTTTGGGGCCGGGAATAGCCTTCAGGTCTCTCAGTACTTTGGTGAGATACTCCACGTCGTGCCCGTCGACAGGGCCGAAATAGCGTATTCCAAGGCCCTCAAAAATATTGGCCTGCTTGGTCAACAGTACTTTGATGCTGTTGTTGATCTTGGCTATCAGCTCCCGGGAACGAAGGCCACCGGATTTAAATTTGCCCAGTGCTGTAAAAACCTCTCGCCTCAGCTTATTATAGGTCTTACTGGTGGCAATATCCAGCAAATATTCACTAAACCCGCCCACATTGGGATCGATGGCCATATTGTTATCGTTCAGGATCACCAGCATATCGGCTTTGGTGGCCGCCATATTGTTTAAGCCCTCAAAGGCCAGCCCTGCAGTCATGGCCCCATCCCCGATAACGGCCACTATTTTCCGGTCTAATTCTCCTTTTCGGCGCCGTGCAATGGCCATCCCCAGTGCAGCAGAAATGGAGGTAGAAGAATGACCCACGCCAAAGGCATCGTATTCACTCTCAAAAATATTGGGAAAGCCACTGATGCCATGCCGCTTACGATTGGTGCCAAACTGGTCTCTTCGACCCGTCAGAATCTTATGACCATAAGCCTGATGCCCCACGTCCCACACGAGTTTATCATAGGGTGTGTTAAAAACATAATGCAAGGCCACCGTGAGCTCCACCACTCCAAGACTGGCCCCGAAGTGACCCGGGTTGCAGGATACAGCATCAATAATGAACTCCCTAAGCTCGCGGCATAGTTCAGGAAGCACCTCGGAGGGTAACTTGCGCAAATCCTCAGGCTTATTTATAGTATCCAGCAAAATTTTTCGAGCCTCCTCCTTCATTTTAGGGTCCTGTTTAATTGGTCTGCCGCTCCGGGAAGGGCATGGCATAACCAAATATCTCTAGATCTAAGGTACAAAGATAAGATAATCCGGGATTAGTCGTTCGAACCAAGGCGAACTATCGGCCGGCTAATTGGTTTCTAAAACGAATGAAATGCGATCCTATCCCACTACAAAATACAATTATAAACATTAATATGGCTCATTTTTGGGTAGATTTATTCACCTCACTATTTTCACAAACACTGCTTTTATCGTCTGGGCAATTTTCTATCTTTGTTCACAGACTGAGTTCTTTTTCAAATCTCTTTTAAGAATTAAAGGTCAATCTCAAAACCATCAACACCGGCAACAAGAAATCATCATAAAACAATTAAGTTATGAAGTCAATCCGCATCCTATGGGTCTCCGCCCTGTTTACCCTTCTGCTGGGTTCCTGCGTGCCCTTGAGGCAATTTCAGGATTTAGAAAAGCAGAATCATTCTCTTTCCGCCCAGCTAGACCAGTTAAGCAGTGAAGGCGAGTTGTTGAATGGCAAGAATGAAGAACTGCAGAAGCTCTCCGATCAACTCAAAGCCAGTGTTTCACATCTGGCCGCCGATACGCTCCGGCTAAGTCGCGACCGGCAGGATTGTCAGGATCAGCTCGCAAGGCTCAGGGATGAATATGACCAACTCCTAACACAACTACGCAACCAGACAGGGGCAGGAAACTCACAGGATTTGTTGAGTTATCTGCAGAATCTACAGGAAGAGTTACAGGCCAGGGAAGATGCCCTGCGCAAGGCCGAGCGTGACCTGGCCGTGGGCCAGAAGGAACTCTCAGCGGCCACCGAGTCCCTCAAGTCGACCCAGGGCCGGCTAAGCAGCCAAAGCCTGCGTCTCAAAGAGCTGGAACAGGCTCTGGCACGGAAGGACAGCGCCAGCAATGCCTTGCGTCAGGCAGTGGCCGATGCCCTTACCGGTTTTGACAAGAGTCAGCTGAACGTACACATCAAGAACGGAAAGGTGTATGTCTCCATGGAAGAAAAACTCCTCTTCAGCTCCGGCAGTTATCAGGTAGGTTCAGAAGGGGCCACCGCCATCCGGAAGGTGGCAGAGGTTCTGGCCGGCAATCCCAGCATCAACGTCATGATTGAAGGACATACCGACCCCGACCCCTACCGCAGCAGTGTTCTTCTCGACAACTGGGATCTGAGTGTTAAAAGGGCCACTTCCGTCACCCGCATACTACTGGAAAACAAAAATATAGAAGCCTCCAGAATCATTGCCGCCGGCCGGGGTGAATTTGTCCCGGTAACCTCCAACGCCACGGCCGCGGGTAAGCAGAAGAACCGACGCACCGAGATCATTCTTACCCCCCAGCTCGATCAGATATTAAACATTCTGGAAACCCGTTAACTATGTGGCACTCAACAAGAGCGCGACAAAACAATGCATTGGAATACCTGCGCACGCTCTCTTTCGCACGTCTCCTAAATGTCACCAGGCTCCTGGCCGGCTACCTCGCCTCGCGGGTAACCCGAAAGCCAATGATGTGGGGTGCCCCATTCACCCTGTCAACCGAACCCTCGGGTCACTGTCAGCTAAGTTGCCCCGAATGCCCCACCGGGGCCGGAACCCTGACAAGGCCGAAGGGCCTCATGACCCTGGAGATATTCCAGCAAGTGCTTGAACAATCGGCTCCCCAGCTGATGTATCTCAACCTGTTTTTTCAGGGGGAGCCCCTCCTCAATAAAAAGGTGGCCGGGATGGCGCGGTTGGCCCGGCAACGGAAGATCTACACCACCCTCAGCACCAATGGTCTTTTGCTGGACACAGCCATGTGCGAGGCCCTGGTAACGGCGGGTGTTTCCCGGATGATAATCTCCCTGGACGGCATCACACAAGGTACTTATGAAAAATACCGCAGAGGAGGCCAGGTGGCCGAGGTGAAAAGTGGCATTCAGCGCCTGCTGGCTACCCGAAAAAAAATGGGCTCCAGACATCCTCTGGTGGTGGTTCAGGTGCTGGCCTTCGAACACAACCAGAGTGAATTACCAGCGATAAAACAATGGTGTCTCCGGCAAGGGGTCGATAAGCTGGAGGTTAAATCGGCACAGATCTATGGATTAACAGTGAATGAAACCAAACCACCTCAGGCGGCAAAACTGTCGAGATACAAACAGGGATCCCGGGGTCAACTTCAATTTAAGAGGCCCATGTACAACCACTGCTGGCGACAGTGGAGCAGTGCGGTGATCGCCTGGGACGCCACCCTGGCTCCCTGCTGCTACGATAAAGACCTTAACTATTCCCCCGGAAACCTGAAAACCCAATCCCTCAAAACCCTTTGGCAGGGACCAACCCTGACCTCATTCAGAAGGCAGATACTAAAGGATAAGAGCCAAATAGAAATCTGCAACAACTGTCCGGAGGGACGTAAGTTTTTACTTTAACAACGTCAAAAGAGGTTAATACCCAAATGGAGCGGTTCTCGCATTCCTGTATTATCGGGAATCCGGAAAGGGTAGAGTTTTCGCCTGAAAAAAGATGAAACCCAACACATTCTGCTTCCCCCGGCAAACCGGGGTTAAAGGTTACGAAAGCGATAGTTCGCTGAGCTCAAACCGCTCCAACCAGCTAAAAACTACTTTTTTTTATCGGTAATTGCTTTAAAATTAAGATCCCTGCATTTTTTTGACCAAAAGAACGAATTTTCCCACCTAGAATATCTATCTTTAAACGGCTGTATAATAACCCCAAACGTTAAGCATTTTTAGAATGGGCGAATCCCCCGACCCTTTATTGTTTCGTAAAATCAGAGCCTTTATCAACCGGCGTCTGGGTCCAGTAAGGATTTCCGGAAAAGGGATTGACTACTGGCACGAACGGGTATTCCACTATTTGTCCATCGGCATTATATTCCTGGGGGTGTTTGCCTATCTTTACTACACTCTTCTTTTTGTTATCAACCAACAGATTTCATTTGCCCTTTATTCCACTTTTGCATTTTTCACCACCATACTGGTTGTATCCGTTCAGCGCATTCCCCTTAAATTCAGAGTCGCCTGGTTACTACTCGTATTTTACCTGACGGGTTGTATCCTCCTTTTTGCAGGGGCCTACACATTACCTGCCATGCTGTTTTTCCTTGCCTACTCCATAATGGCAGTGACGGTAGCAGGATGGGCAGCAGCTCTGCGATCCATTGGCTTCAACGCACTGGCTCTTTTGGCCGGAGGTTTTTACTGGCACACCACCGGAAACCAGCCCTCTTCAGCCGCCATTAACTTAAGCACCTATATCGACCTCTCGGTCAGCTTTGTTTTATTGAATATGGTGATAACCATCCCCCTGATCTCAATGGTTAATGGGTTAGTGTTCAACCTCAACAAGGAAAAACGTTACCAAAGCCTTCTCTCCATCGGACAAACCAAGCTAGACCAGGCGGTAAATAAAGCAGAAGAATCGGATAAGCTTAAGACGGCATTCCTCTCTAATATGTCTCATGAAATCAGAACCCCGATGAATGCCATTCTGGGGTTTTCCAATCTGCTCTCCCATCCCGATATTGGGTCGCCAGAGAAGGAAGAGTTCGTGGAATTAATCAAGCACAACGGCAATTGCCTGATGACCCTGGTCGATGATATCATCGACATCTCCAAAATCGAGAGCGGCCAGTTCAGGATAAAAAACGGAACCTGTCAACTGCATCAACTGCTGGACGACATCCACCGCTCGTTCACCGAAGATATGCTTAGAAGAGGCATCTCCAACATTCAGTTTTATCTCAAAAAAGGCATCTCCGAAACCAACATACAAATACTCATCGACGGGCCAAGGCTGGAAAAGGTCCTGTCGAGTCTTTTGAGCAATGCCATCAAATTCACCGACAAGGGTTTTATTGAATTTGGGTACAAACATACCAGCAACCAGTTCCTGGAATTCTATGTGAAGGATACCGGGATAGGCCTGCCAAAGGGAAAAGAGAAGGAGGTTTTTAACCGTTTTTACAAAGGACAACCCGAGCATCAACGTCTCTACGGGGGCACCGGCATCGGTCTCACCATTGCCCAGAACCTGGTGGAACTCATGGGTGGCGAAATATGGGTGGAATCCCAGCCAATGGCCGGAACATCGGTCTATTTTACCATTCCATTCCAACGACTGGGAACTGCCCCGGGAGCAGAAGCCACAGAGAAAAAACAGGCTTCCATCAACTGGGAGGGCAAAACCTTTTTGGTTGCAGAAGACGAAGAAGACAACTTCCGATATCTGGAAGTGGCCCTTTCGCTAAGCAAGGCAAGCCTCATCTGGGCCCGTGACGGCGAGGAAGCGGTCGATCTTTTTCAGAAAAGTCATCACATCGACCTGGTGCTGATGGACATCAAAATGCCCAAAATGGACGGTTACCAGGCCACCCATGCCATTAAAGCCATCAAGCCCGAGGTTCCGGTCATTGCACAAACAGCCTATTCGCTCGCCGAGGAGAAGGACAAATCCATTAAGGCCGGCTGTGATGGTTACATAGCCAAACCCATAAACTATAAAGACCTCCTGAACCTAATTCAACAATCGTTGTTGAACAGAGACCTCCCCACTGCTTAAGGCGATCATCGCCTGTATAGTTGCTCCTTAACGTTAATTTGCGTGCCATGAAAAACTGGAGTCGCCTCTTTTCCGTTCCAAAAGCCATCATCGCCGTTGTCCATATCGGGGCCCTGCCGGGCACTCCGCGATCCACACATACCGTCGACCAGCTTTTTGATCTGGCCCTGGAGGAAGCCCTGGTGTATCAGGAAGAAGGAGTGGATGCCATCATGATCGAAAACATGCATGATCTCCCCTACATGCATCGGAACGTTGGGCCCGAGATAACCGCCAGCATGGCCGTAATTGCCTGCCGTTTAAAGAAATCCCTTAATCTTCCCATGGGTATTCAAATCCTGGCGGCCGCCAATCACGAATCTTTAGCCGTTGCACAAGCGGCCGGTCTGGATTTTATCCGAGCCGAAGGATTTATTTCAAGCCATATTTCCGATGAAGGGTTTATGGATGGCTGCGCAGGGCCTCTGATGAGATACCGCAAAAACATTGGTGCCGAAGGCATCGCCATCTTTACCGACATCAAAAAGTGCCCCAACACCAGACCCATCAACCCCGACCAAAACGCGGTGGACATGGCTAAAGCCGCCCTCTTTTTCATGAGCTACGGCATTGTGGTTACAGGTGCCGCCACAGGCCAGTCCGTCGATATCGCAGAACTCAAGGAAATTGATGCCATCGTTAACATACCCATTCTGATAGGATCGGGCATCACACCCGCCAACCTGGCTCAATATTGGGGACTGGCCAATGGTTTTATCGTTGGGAGTTGCTTAAAGGAAGACGGCTATTGGGGCAATCCCGTAGACCGACTGAGGGTACGCAGCTTCATGACATTGGTTAACCGACTCAGAGAAAAGGAAATACCCTCCATCTCCAGGAAAAAGGGTTAGTCCAGAACAGGCAACCCTGGTCACATTCAAACCCACTTAGAAAGTCCATCGCACCACCTGCCCATTAATTATGTGCCTTCACCCCGCACCAACGCGGAAGCCTCAGAAGGAAGAGCGTTTCCGCCACCCCCAATAGGCAGCCAACAAAAGAATTAAAAGGCCACCAATAATGGCCAGCACCTTTCCACGGAAGAACGAATCGGGTTCAAAGACAAACTCAATGGTATGATTTCCGGCCGGAACCATCAGACCTCTTAAGATGTAATTCACTCTTTTTATCTCCGTTTCCTTCCCGTCGATATAGGCCTTCCAACCTTTAGGATAATAGATATCACTAAAGACAGCCGGCTGCTCAACCGACGATTCGGAGGTATAGACCAACTTATCGGGTGCATATTTGGTTAGTTCAAGGGTACCCCCGGAGGCACTCTGCCGGAAGCCGGCCCATTGGCCAGCCCACTCCGCCCTCACAACGGCCGTTGTTAACGGGTCTATTTTCCCAATGGCCGCCAACTCATCCTCTGCAGAGTCCACGACCTTCACATCCCCAACAAACCAGGCATTTCCCAACGCGTAAGGATTTGTCAGGGGTCGCTGACCAGGGTTATAAATCACGTATCTGGTATTGATCATATTCAACACAGGCATGCGGGCCAACAGCGAATCGGCCATTTCAGGTTGTCCCCCGTTTTTGAACAGGCCCAGGAGCGACTGCCAATCATTTTGCAGATAGCGATCGATCACATCCTGATAGATATGTAACTTGGCACCATGGTACCCCCCAACAGATTTGTGAAAATAGGAGGTATTAACTTCCGTGAAGGGGTTCCTGTAAATAGAAAACACCCGGATATAGGGATCCTCATCCGAAAGAATATATTCATCGGCCACGGAACTCTGAAACTCCTGCGACTTGGTTCGGGGAGCCACAAAGTCCTCATTGTCAAGATATCGCTTATCCACTGACCACAGATCTACTAAAACGAGCAACACCAACCCGGGCAAAAGATATTTTTTTGAAAGACGATTGGTGGCATAGAGCCAAATCGAACCACTTCCCAGCAGGATGAAGAAAAACGAGCGGAGAGCATCCGCCTTAAGCAGGCTGGCTCTGGCCATCTGCATGTTTTGAATAACCAAATCGATGGCTGCTGCCTGCTGAGGCATGGCCTGCTTTTGCTGGCCAAGCGCCAGCAACTCCTGTTCACTCAAAAAGTCAAAGAAGGAACCAGGGAAGAGATAAAACAGAAGCGAAACGCCCCCGGTAAGGCCAAAAGCGAGCAGAAACAAATTAGATTTCTCGCGGATAAAGGCCGGATTACCAACAATCCTGTTCAAGCCCAAAAGACCCAGCAAAGGAATGGTCACCGTGGCCACCACCAGTGCCATTTCCACCGTACGAAACTTATTATAGAGAGGAAAATGATCGAACATAAAATAGTTAAACCACTCCAGATTGCTCCCCCACGAAAGAAGAATGGATAAAACCGTTGCTCCCAGCAGCCACCATCGGCCAGGCTCTCTATAGAAGAAGAGGCCCAGCACAAAAAAGAAACAAACCAGGGCCCCGACATATACAGGCCCCGAGGTAAAGGGTTTGCTACCCCAATATTGCGATTGTCCGCCCACTACATTGCGAAACTGGGCATCCACCTTTTGCATCACCTCTGCATCGTTGGCAATGGCCTCGGAGGCCCCTCCCATCAGGTTTGGAACCAACAGGGTAAAAGTCTCCATCTTTCCATAGCTCCAGGCAAAGGCATAATCGCGATCCAGCCCGTTTTTAACGGTGTTTGAGTGGGACACCGGCAATTCGGAAGCACCCCGGATGCTGAATTTTCCATATTCATAGGTGGGCCAAAGACTGGAGAGATTGGGCAGGATGGCCAACACGGCCGCTGCGATCAACCACCCCGAGCGGGTCATAAAATCCACCAGCTGCCCGTTGCGCCAGGCATAAATCAGCTGTGCCACCATCAACACCAATACCAACAGGAAAAGATAGTAGGTGATTTGAACATGGTTATAGGCAATCTGAGCCCCCAGCGCAATGGTGGTAAACAGCGCGCCCACCACCTTATCGCGGTTAAGGGTATACAGGATGCCAGCCACCACAGGGCCCATCAGGGCAATGGCATAGGCCTTGGTAATATGGCCTGCCATTATGATGATGATATTATAAGAGCCAAAAGCAAAAGCCACCGCCCCCAATACAGCTAACCACCGATTGATACGCAGGCTGCGGAGCAGGACATAAAATCCCAGCAAATAAAGAAACACGATGGCGGCAGTTTGGTAAGGTAACCCCAACCTTACCAACCGGTTAAAATAACTGAATATATTAGCCGAGGAATCCCCTTTAATCTGAAAGGCAGGCATTCCACCAAACATGGAGTTGGTCCACATGGCATTTTCGCCGGTCTCGGCTTCATACTGCGTTAGCTCCTGCGCCATCCCTATGGCATGGGTATTATCCATTTGGGGCAACTGAAAGCCTTTTAATACGGGACTGAAATAAGCCAGACTAAGTGCCACAAAAAGAAGCACAACACCCAGAAAATTAATAGCAGGTTTGAATTTTTCTATCTTCATTGGTAACAAAAGGTTGTGGTTTAGAATCCGAAAGATAAGTAAAGTTCATGAAGTAACGGGAGGCAGCGGACAGGAAAGCGTGAAGAAAGTGGGAGGACTTCACAGTCCGTTCCGATCGATCAGCATCCAGGCCTCCGCCCCTGTCACAGACTCCACACCGGGGCGTGCCCAGCTCTCACACAACTGCCGGTATATTTTTTTTATCCCGGGCTGCAACCATTCATTGGTTCGGCAACTGTGCCACAGAACATTAAACAATCCGTTGAACTTAATCACTTCATCCAATAATTTATTAGAGACCTGAAGCACCTCTTCCAATTTCAATTTCCGGTGGCCAAACAAGGAGGTGTCCATCCAGGCCATGGGTATTACATAAAAGGGAATCATGGTCTGCCGGTCATGATCAAAAGGTTTAAATGGCCAGCAGTAGCTGTTACGGAAGCCCTCGCGTGCCGCGAAACCCAGTCCGGCATCGTATTTAAGCCCCGCAGCCAATTCGTTATGGTAGAGCTGCGGCAGATGGCCCTTCAAAAAATGCTGGCGGACGCCCAGAGGAGCATACCCAAAGCATCGCTTAAAATGAATCACTGCAACCTTCAATTCATCAACCTCTTCGGATGCTTTAAAGGAACCATGCAAGCCCACCTCGCACCCACCCATCCGAAGCCGGTCCACCATCTCTCTGAGACGTTTCTCTTCCATCCGGTAAGGGGCGTCCTCAGGACTCCCATCCCGGTTAAGGAAATACCAGGTGGAAGAAAAACCATGCGAACGCTCCACCTCCCTGAAAAAGTCAAAGCTCCAAAAGGGATCTTTCCTTTTGGAGCGGGGCCTAACCATTTTCCGGAAGCCATCCACGGCCATCTTCAGATGAACCTTTCCTTCAGTCTCTCCGGGCTTTAAGCCCATCCACTGAAGCCCCCTGAAAACCACAGAACGCCATGAATAGAAATCCACCCGATCCACGTCATGGGTTATCATCAATCCGGCCTGCCCAAATGGTTGTCGCTTTTCCAGCACAATCCCCTGCAACGCGGCAAAGGCAATTAACCCATCCACGATTAAACTAAAATAGTAGTTAACCACAGGTTTATCGATGATATTCAGTTGTTTTTGAATAGAAAAATCATAATCGAACCGGCCGTATGAATCCTGTTTGTCAGCCTGTTCCCATTCTGCCCGGCCACTAAGAAGATAAAAGGCCGACTTGAGAAGGTCATGGTAAAAAATCAGGTCCCCGCGCCCGGAAAGGGACCAGATATCAGAGGTTTCAGAAAGGGGGAATAAGACGGGAACCCCTTCTTCTATCCAGACAAGAGACTGCGGATTAAAGGCACGATCAGACAGGGGCATCAGCACCGAGGGGCTTGCATCCGGCCGTTCACCGAACCGGAGAAAAGGCCTGATTTGCTGAAACCCTTTTATATGAAACGCCAGATGGTGCAACACATACTCGATCTCTTTATCATTGAGTACTCTTTTCATCCGGTAAAGGCCAGGGACTTAATAATCATCGCAGTGCTTAATTCTGAATCGGGTGTAACCAAAGGTGGCGACCTTCTGTTGATGAAACATATTCACCTCACCATGAGTGGGCCCCTTTCTGCAGGCATTCATGAAAAACTCCAGCCGATCGGGGTCTCCTTCGGCATCAATCTCCACGGTTCCTCCCGGAAGATTTTTCACAAATCCATTGATCTGATAAACCTCTGCCTGTCTCTTTACAAAATAACGAAATCCGACACCCTGAACATGACCGCCCACAATAATTCGTACTCGTTCCATAATTGTGCCATTAATTTTCACCCTTCCGCAAGAATCGGGTAATTTCGCCTCCGTGAATTTCAAAAACAAGAACCCTCAAAAGGGATGAACCCTAAAAGGATTATTAACCAGGGATTAATCTTTTATGCAAAATAAGAAATTACTCATATATTTCTCTATTTTTAACAAACAAAAACCCCGGAGGGCTCAACTTTTAGGAAAGAGCTTCCTGTTTTCCATCTAAAATATTTCCATTCCCAATGACTGAGAGCCACTTGCACGTCATAAGTCTCACCATACCTTACCCCGCCAACTTTGGCGGGGCGTTCGACATCTGGCACAAGTTAAGGGCACTGAAAAAAGCGGGCATAAAAACGGTATTGCATTGCTATAAATACAACCGACCCGAGGCTCCCGAGCTGGAAAGCGTTTGCGAAAAAGTTTACTACTACAACCGTTCCCGAAGGCTAAGGTATCTGTTTTCAAAAGAGCCCTTTATCGTAACATCCCGTAAATCGACCGCTCTGCTGAGTCATCTAACTCAAGACCAATCCCCCATATTGATGGAGGGCATTCATTGCACCAGTTTTTTGCATCATCCAGCCTTAGCAGGTCGGAAAATCTGGATTCGGGCGCACAACGTGGAGCATCACTATTACCAATCGATGTTGAACGCAGAAAAGAGCTGGCTTAAGAAGCTGTTTTTTGTCACCGAGATGAAAAAGCTCAAGGCCTACGAAACCCGCACCCTGGGGGGGACGGGGTTATTCACTATCTCCGGAAACGACCATGCGTTCTTTCAGCAGTTCAACGCCAACTGTCATCTCCTCACCCCCTTTCACGGCCACAATGCCGTAACCAGCAAGCCAGGAACGGGCACTTATGTGCTGTATCACGGGGATCTGTCGATTGGCGAAAATACCGCAGCAGCCGCACATCTGGCCTCTATGAGCAGCCACTTTCCTGTGCCTCTGATCATCGCGGGACGCTCACCCAAAGAATCATTGAAACAGCTGTCGAAGAGTTATTCCAACACCACTCTGGTAGAGGAACCACCCGAGGAGAAGATGAAAAACCTGATTCAGGAGGCAGCGGTTATCCTGCTGCCGGCCAACCAGATTACCGGCTTCAGGCTCAAATTAATAAACTCATTATTTCAGGGACGACACGTCGTGGCAAGTCCGCAGATGCTTGTCGGCACCGGGTTGGACCACCTGTGCTCCATCGCCGGGACCACGGAAGAATGGATTAATCAAATAAGGATTCTGGTGGCCACCCCGTTCAGCGCCGAAAAGGCTCTTCAACGACAGGCATTGCTCGAGCCCTTCTTCGATGACAATAAAGCCAAAGAGCTGGTAAAGTTAATCTTTCCAGCTCTGGCTTAAGCGCTATCGGGTAAAGGTCGTTTACCGTTTGTGCAACCCGCACTCTTTGGTTTCGGGATTTTCCCACCACCAACGGCCGGCCCTCACATCCTCACCCGGCTGAATGGCCCGTGTACAGGGCAGACAACCGATACTGGGGAATCCCTTATCGTGCAGAGGGTTATAGGGCACCTTGTGCTGGTTTATGTAGTCCCACACCTGTTGCTCCGACCAGGTGGCCAGCGGATTCACTTTTATAAGATTATTATTCGCGTCCCATTCCACCACCTCAATACCCTGGCGGGTCACGGCCTGTGCGGCCCGCAGGCCACAAATCCAGGCATCCATGGTGCTGAACGCACGCTGAAGGGGTTCGATCTTGCGAATTCCGCAACACAACTTCCGATTGTCAATACTCTCGTAAAAGAGGTTTATCCCCCGGGAATTAACCATCTCTTCAACTCCATTATAATCGGGGAAGAAGACCTCAATTTTCGTTTTATACCGTTTATTGGTGCGGTCGATCAGGTCGTAGGTCTCCGGGAACAAACGACCCGTATCCAGGGTGAAAATCCGTGCTTCGGGGTTAATGCTCATCACCATATGTGTGAGCACCTGATCTTCTGCCCCCAGGCTGGAGGAGAGTGCCACCCGGGCCCCATACTCTTTAAAAAACCAGGCCAGCACCTCTTCAGGTTCTGCCTGGGCAAACTGTTTATTTAACTGAACTATTGAATCCTGATCCATGTAATGACTTTCTTTTTTTTTACAAAGATAATGATAAAGATTGGTGGGGAGGTTTACTTATCACCAAAACAGACCCCTATTTGCCGGCCCATGGCAACCAACCGGTTGTCGGGCTTAACCAATCGCAAACGGCCGCTCACCTCTTTGAGGGGCACCGAAGCAATATCATTTCCCTTGAGGGCCACCATCATGCCGAAATTTTGCTCATGTATCAACTGAGCCGCATGGGCACCCAAACGTGTGGCTAAAATCCGATCGTGGGGGGTGGGACTTCCCCCCCGCTGAATATATCCAAGGATGGTTTCTCTGGTTTCCAGGCCCGTCAACTTGCGAATATTTTTGGCG
Organism: Marinilabiliaceae bacterium; assembly: GCA_041583495.1. GTDB lineage: Bacteria > Bacteroidota > Bacteroidia > Bacteroidales > Marinilabiliaceae > JBFHFS01. The sequence goes on from JBFHFS010000050.1 coordinate 20,733, forward strand.
ATATAAGCGCCTGCAGAATTTTTCTTAGAAGCCTTAATTCCTTCCCCCACAACAACAATAGAATAGGGTTTTTTTCTATGGCTTCGTTCCTCCAGATAGCTGGCGACAACATCCAGGTCGTATTCCAGCTCGGGGATAAGAATCACATCACCTCCTCCAGCCATTCCAGAGTGCAGGCCAATCCATCCGGCATGATGCCCCATCACCTCAATCACCATAACCCGTTTATGAGAGCTGGCCGTGGTATGCAACCTGTCGATGGCTCCTGTAGCGATATAAACGGCGGTATCGAAGCCAAAAGTGACGTCGGTTCCCCACACATCGTTATCGATGGTTTTAGGGATTCCGATAACATTGAGACCCTCGTCAGCCAAAAGCCCGGCGGTTTTTTGAGTCCCGTTGCCCCCGATACAGACCAGCGCATCCAGACCCAATTCCTTATAGTTTTTCTTAATCACCTCCGGCTTGTCCTCAACCACGTCACCATCCTGAATCTTAAAGGGTTTTAACCGGGAAGTTCCCAGGATAGTTCCCCCCAGGGTCAATATCCCGGAAAGCAGATTTTCGTTAAGCGCAATGGTCTCTTTTTCCAGCAGGCCGGAGAAACCGTTGGCAATTCCGATCACTTCCATATTGTATTCAACCATTGCGGTTTTTCCAACCCCACGAATGGCCGCATTTATCCCCGGGCAGTCACCCCCGGATGACAAAATGCCGATTCTCATCTTTTTTCCCATAAAACTACTTTTTTAAATTTCTTTACTTACCCCAGACCCTTGTCTGGTTTTTAATATTTCACTTCACCGTTATATATGGAACACCAGCAATGGAATATCGATACTGAACAAGGTCTTCCGTGTCAGACTAGGGAGGAAAAACTTAGCAATCACATTGCGTTTTCGACGTGTCATGGCTATCAGATCGATCTGATTTGTAGCCAAATATTCCTCCAATGCTTTAACATACTCAGCACCAACGTTGAAACTGGAAATGATTTCATGATTGCGATAGGTGGCATAACAATAATCGCGAAATCGGTCCAGTCGGCGGAGGTCGGTCTTATCGGGATCCCGCAGGCAAAAATGCACCGCGTGAATCTGCGTTTTAAAGGGGGTTATGAGCCGGATTAGTTTATGAAAGGAGATATAGTCGTCGTCCCCGAAGTCGGTCAGGAAGAGCACCCTGCTCAACTTTTCCAGGTCCACACCCGAGTTCACGGGCACGGCCAAAACCGGGGAGGAGGCATCCTTAATCACATCGGAGGTAACACTTCCCAGCAACTCCTTAATGGTCTCGCCCTTACTTTTAGTCCCCATCACGACCACATCGGCCGACATGCGATTGCTCACCCGGGTAATCACATCCTCGGGATAACCAAACTCGAACAGATCTTCGATGATCATATTTTCTCTCTGAGAAGGGGTCATCCCTTCCCTGATCTGATCGCACAGTCGTTTCAGTTTATTCCTGGCTTTTTGCTCTCTCTCTTCCAACGCCGTTTGATCCGACCCGGGGACCACCTCCACGGGGATTCCGTCCTCATACTCACCGAGAGAGAGGTAGGCCGAGAAGCAATGCAACAACACTACTCTGGAAGGAAATTTACCTGCCAAAGTCAGCGCATAGGTCAGCGCGTTGTCGGATTTTTCGGTAAAAGCAACAGGGACAAGTATTTGAATCATAAATGTGACCTCCCATAACGCAAGTTAAATGCTAAAACGCTGCAAAAGTTACGAAAAAATACAAAAAAAGCCTGCAAACATCAATTAATGTTATGCAAGCTTTCTAACTGTTGAGTTGGGATTACTTAACAGAGTCTGCCAATAAGGGCCCAACTTTATGGACAACCACTATATTATCAGGATGGCATCCCCATAGGTTCCAAACCGGTACTTTTCTTTCACAGCCACCTTATAGGCCTTCATTACCAGGTCAAAGCCACCGAAAGCAGCAACAGTCATCAACAAGGTAGAGAGCGGAAGGTGAAAATTGGACACCATAGCATCGGCGACCTGAAAATCGTAGGGCGGAAAAATAAATTTATTGGTCCACCCTTCAAAAGGTTTCACATGTCCAAAGGTTGAAACAGAACTTTCGAGGGTTCTCATCACCGTAGTTCCCACCGCAACAACTCTTTTTCGGTTATCTTTAGCCTGATTGATAATCTTAGTTTGTTCCTCTTTGATAATGATCTGTTCGGAATCCATTTTGTGTTTGGTCAGATCCTCCACATCTACCGAGCGGAAGCTTCCAAGGCCCACATGCAGGGTAACAAAGGCAAAATCAATGCCTTTGATCTCAAAGCGCTTCAGCAATTCGCGACTAAAGTGCATTCCTGCGGTGGGTGCCGCAACGGCTCCTTCGTGCTGGGCAAAGATGGTTTGATACCGTTCGCGGTCCTGAGGTTCCACCTCCCGGTTGATGGTTTTGGGCAGCGGGGTTTCGCCCAGGCTGTAAAGGGTTTCCTTAAATTCTTCATACGATCCGTCATATAAGAAACGAAGCGTACGGCCACGGGAAGTGGTGTTATCGATCACCTCGGCCACCAACATATCTTCTTCGCCAAAATAAAGCTTGTTCCCAATACGAATTTTCCTGGCCGGATCCACCATCACATCCCACAAACGCTGCTCTTTATTGAGCTCTCTGAGCAGAAACACTTCAATCTCTGCCCCTGTTTTCTCCTTATTCCCATGGAGCCTGGCGGGAAAGACCTTAGTGTCGTTAAACACCAATACATCCTGATCGTCGAAATAATTGATGATATCCTTAAAAACCTTATGCTCAATTTTTCCTGTCTGCTTATGCAGCACCATTAAACGCGACTCATCACGGTTTCCAGCGGGATGCAACGCAATCAATTCCTCGGGTAATTTGTATTTAAATTTGGACAACTTCATAATAGTGCTCAATAATTATCGATTAATAACTCCTAAATTTTAGACAGAAAAACAAGCTTACTTTATACGGACAAACGCTTAAATTGTTACCATTCGCTCCAAATTTATTTTAAATGTCTCGATGGTCATGGCTCTTTCCACCGACAAACCGCCAATGGCTGTTCGCCGGAGAGCAGACAAATGGCCCCCCGACCCCAGAGCAACGCCCAGATCACGCGCAAAAGAGCGAATATAGGTGCCCTTACTACAATGAACAAGTATACGAGCCTCATTGTTTTCGAAGCCCAACAGCTTAAGGTCATGAAAATGAACTTCCCGCGACTTCATCTCGAAATCCGTTCCTTTCCGGGCCATCTCATAAGCCTTTTTCCCTCCTATCTTGATGGCCGAAAACTGAGGGGGCACTTGCTGCTGCACCCCTAAAAAGCCCTGGAGTATTTTCTCTACCAGGGCAGCATTGAGATGACCGGTTGGAAAAACCTGATCCACCTCCGACTCCAGGTCGAACGACGGGGTGGTAGCGCCAAACCGCACGACAGCCTCATAGTGTTTATCGAAACCCATGAGCTGCTCAATCTGCTTAGTTGCTTTCCCGGTACAAACAATCATTAATCCGGTGGCCAGAGGATCGAGCGTGCCAGCATGCCCCACCTTAATCTTTTTTATTTTCAGAGCAAATCGCAACATGCCCCGTATTTTATTGACCACATCAAACGAGGTCCAATTGAGCGGTTTGTCAATCAGGAGCATTTGGCCCTCTAAAAAAGATTGAAGACTTTTCATCCTCGAAAAGTCCGTACAAAAATCATCTATCACCATAAATATCCTCCAATAGCCAAAACGCCTATGAGGGCACAGTAAAGAGCGAACCAGATGAGCTTCCCTTTCTTAACAATCTCGATCATCCACTGGCAAGCCAACAGCCCACTGACAAATGCCGCCACAAAACCCGCGAAAAGGACAAGGCCTCCAACCCCTTGGGAGGGAGAAGATAAACCACCCTTAACCACACTCAGCAAGTTCTCACCCAGGATGGGCACCAGCACCATTAAAAAAGAGAAACGCGCGACCTCTTCCCGCTTGTTTCCGATGATGAGCCCGGTAGCAATGGTGGCACCCGATCGGGAGATTCCGGGTAAAACAGCGATGGTTTGAGCCACCCCGATAATAAAGGCATCCCTAAAGGTAATGTCCCGGTTGCCGGATTTCCGGTAATATGAGAACGCCAGAAACGAAGCGGTAATCAACAGCATAAATCCTACCAGCAAAATAATGGATCCCGAATCAAAGACCCCTTCGACCTGATCTTTAAAGAAAAGGCCCACCACAGCGATAGGAATCATCGAAAAAGCAATTTTGGCCAAATAGCGGGTCTCCTCATTCCACTGAAAGTGCAACAACCCGGTGAGCAACGACACGATATCGCGTCGAAAAACCACCAGGGTGCTCAAGACGGTAGCCCCATGAACCACCACGGTAAAGGTGAGATTATCAGAGGTGTTAATACCCAGCAGATGTTTCCCTATCTCGAGATGCCCACTGCTGCTGACAGGCAAAAACTCTGTCAGACCCTGAACCAGCCCCAGCAAAATTGCTTCAATCCAACTCATAAATTTCTTTGATTTATAAACGCCCAGATGAGTCCTGTAGAATAAAAAAAAGAGTTCAACGGAATGAGATTATCCATTGAACATCCGGAAAACAGGCGTCCACTCCAGTAAGTTACGCCTGTCGGTAATCCCTGCTTATTCTTTCTTAGATGAGGGCTTCTTCATGATGGCATAAATGCCAAACAAAAAACCAAAAAGAACGACCATAGGGGCCAGGGTAATGCGTCGAAAGCTGTAAATGGCTTCGTTAAAAACATCAGGATCGTCGCTGCCACCACCCATCATCAGCAAAAAACCCACAACCGCGATTCCAAAAGCAATTGCCAACAATTGGTAGTTCACCTTTTCGAGAGCCATCCCGAATCGCTTATCGTTTTCAATTTTCGACATATCTGATCTTATTTAAAATATACTCTAAAAATAAAGTTCGTCCGATTTGAGCCGCAGGTATTTATTAATCGCAAAGAAAGTGGACAACAGGGTAATTAAGATACCCCCCAGAACCACCATGGCAAACAGGGCGGCCAAAAGCTTAATATTTCCAATCCCAATCATCCCCTCCAGCTCGGAACCAATCCCATAAATAAGAAAGGACAACAACACAATGGCAATAGTGGCCCCGGCCAATCCATGAAGAATACTCTTCAACAAAAAGGGTTTTCGAATAAACGACCGTGTTGCCCCCACCAACTGCATCGAGTTGATCAAAAATCTTTTGGAATAAACCGACAACCTTATCGTATTGTTTATAAGCGCTATGGCTATAACCATTAAGAGGATTGAAAAACTCCCCAGAATCAACGTTATCTTCTTAATGTTGTCATTAACAGCATGTAACAGGTTTTTCTGGTAATACACCTCCTTCACCTGGGGAAAATTAAGCACCTGAGCCTCTATCATGGCCATGCTGTCGGGGTTGGCATACTCGGCAAACACCCTGACCTCGATACTCGATAAGAGAGGATTGTAACCCAGAAAGCTCACAAAATCTTCACCCAGATCCTCTTTCATAATTTCGGCTGCCTGCTGTTTGTCCAAATAGGCTGCCTCCCTCACGTAAGGAGAGGCATTCAATATTTTTTGCAATCGTTGAACCTCTGCTTCACGGGAGTTATCGTTCACCAGCACCGTAAATCCCAGGTTCTCCTTCACATAAACCGACAATCGATGAGCGTTTAAAAACAGCAGACCCATAATTCCCAACAAAAACAGGACCAGGGAGATGCTGATGACTGTGGTTACATAGGAACTGCGCAATTTGCGCTTTGCAGTAATATTTGTGGATTTACTCATGAAAAAAGCACGGATGACACCTTAATTTCCGCAAATGTAGTAAAAAAGCGAGTCTTTACAACCCTCTTTGGCAATTTCCGGAAGCAAAAATAAAAATGTAACTTCGCCCATCAAAAATTTGCCTCGACGTGGGAATTGTTGCTAAGCAAACCATCAAAAGTTCCGTATACGCCTATCTGGGTATTGTATTGGGCGGCATAAACGTAGCCATTCTTTATCCACGAATTCTTTCCGAGGAGCAGATAGGATTGATCAACATTCTGCTGGCAATGTCGGCTGTTTTTGCTCAATTTTCTTCACTGGGCATCAATGGTGTCACCAACTATTTTTTTCACTACTTCAACGATAAAGTAAAAGGCCACAATGGTTTTTTTAACATCATGGCACTGGTAACCATCGTTGGTTTTGCCGGATTTCTGTTGGCCTACCTCTTCTTTAAAGACCAGATTCTCATCTCCAAAGCTGAGGAATCGACCCTTCTTACCCGGTATGGCATCTATCTGATTCCCCTCACCTTTTTCTCACTGGCCTTCCTTGCCATGGATATTTATGCGGCCGTGCTCCGCAACTCGGTGATTGGGACATTTTTAAAAGACTTCATATTCAGGATATTGAATTTAATCCTGATCGTTGCCTTCTATTTTGAGCTAATAGATTTTTCCCAATTTCTCTTTGCCTATACCATGGCACTGGGGATACCCCCTATCGTCATATTTCTGGAACTGGCGCGGGAGGGTCATATCTCTTTCAGAAGGCCCGAGAAGCAACTCCTCCACGACCACCGAAAAGGCATGATAAGCGTGGGTAAGTACTACATATTCACCGGGCTGGGCACCATGCTTATCACCTATGTGGACAAATACATGATCAACCTTTTTCTGGGGCTGGCCGCTACGGGGATCTATTCCATTACCAATTATGTGGGCACCCTTGTGCAGATTCCCCGCCGTGCCATGGGAAAGGTGGCCGCGCCGTTGTTAGCCAACCTGTGGGCCAAGAATGACCTCAAACAAATCCAATACTTTTACAAACGAAGCAGCACCTCACAACTCATTCTGGGCATATATATCTTTATGGGTATATGGGCCAACATTGATGCCGTATTCCAAATCATCCCCCAAAATTATGAATCGGGGAAATGGGTGGTATTTTTCATTGGCTTATCCAATATTTTTCACTGTTTTTTAGGTCTGGGAGGTCTGTTAATCACCACATCACCTTTGTATAAAGCCAGTACCTACTTCACTTTTATTCTCGGGCTTTTGGTCGTTATAACCAACCTCATTTTTGTTCCTCTTTGGGGAATCTCCGGAGCAGCCATGGCCTCGGCACTGTCCAGACTGATTTTTGTGCTTCTTAACCTGCTGTTTCTTCACAGCCGGCTTGGCATCCAACCCATTCTTAAGGAGCACCTTACCATTCCTGCGGCCGCAATACTGACCTACTTACCCGTAATGGTTATCGCCCCGCAATGGCATTGGTTGTTACTTTTTGCCACAAAGGGGGTGGCCATAACAGTAATTTACCTATTTTGGTTAAGGGTTTTTGGCATTCTCCCCAACCTGAAACAATTTTTGCGATTGCCTAAGACCAGCCGATGAAAAATGATGACAATGAACTAATGCTATTCAAACACCAGCCAAGATGATGTCCAAGATTGTAGGTTTTGTACTTTCGCAAAACCAATCCACCTATATTCCTCTGATCAATCCCTCGCTCACCCGAACCACCATCTCGGGGAAATGGGGATTTCTCACGCTGTATAAAACGGGCGACCAGATAGAACCGGTAGCGCCCAATGTGTGGTCGATGGGTTTCCCCCCTCACCAAAGCCTGTTGGATCATAATCTTTTATTAACCATTGGTGAAGATGAGATCCTCATCGAGAACGACTGGCTGGGGGGCATTCCGGTCTATTACAATGCGCGTGAAAAAATTGTATCCACCTTCCCCGAGGAGTGCCTGACCAAAAATCCGGAATTAAGCGAAGAAGGTCTTTACCTGTTTTTAAAGTATGGATTCTCGGCACTGGGCACTACCCCGTTTAAAGACATGGCCACGCTGCGCTACTTCTCGCGGCTCCGCTACCAGCCAACCGATATAACCATAGAGGAAAAGGCCGACCCGGTTTTTTCGGTCGATTTATCCGCCCCCGCCAGCGAAGAGGAGATCTGGGCCTTACTCAAAGGGCAAATAAGCCACGTGTTGGATGCAACCACAGGACCGGTGATTAGTCCGCTGTCGGGCGGGCTCGATTCGCGAATCATCAACACCCTGGTCCCCGGGGCGCACAAATCGAGAATCCGGACCTACTCCTACGGAGGTTCCAACGATCAGGAAAAATGCTTCGAGTCGCAGATTGCCCGGCGGGTGGCCCAAAAGCTCGACCTGAAATGGAAGCACATCCACCTCGATGAGGCCTTCAATTATGTTGAGGCCTGGCACGACATGTTTGGCTCGGGCATCCATTTGCATGGCATGATACATATCGAGTTCTACAAGAAGATTTTGGCCGACCTCTATCCGGAGAAACCGGCTTTCATGTTCAGCGGCATCTCCGGCAGCCCCTTCCAGGGAGAATTCCCCCCCAAAGAGCACATCCAGTCGCCCGCCGGACTATACAACCTGGCACTGACCCATCAGATCGATTGCAGGGCCTTTATTGGTCAACGAGACACGGATGCAGAGGCTCGGTTTTTTGAACAAAACCGGCAGCTCCTGGCCGATTTCAAATGGTACCCGGTTCTCATGATTCGAATGAAGATGAATCTGTTGCACTATCTGCATAAAGTTCCGGCCATCATGGGAATTCCCTCGACCCCGGCCTTCCACAACTTCGGGATTGCCACCAGGATGTTGTCCTTACCCCCCGAAAGAAGAAGAGGCCGTGCCTGGGTGAATGAGTATTTCCAAAACCACGATCTTCTGTTCACCAACAGATCGAAATACGGGGACACCCGAAACACCTTGAACCGACAGGTCTTTAGCAACCATCCGTTTGAACCACTGGACAAAAAGGTGATTGCCCAACCCTTTATTGACGGCCCGCAGATCGAAAAGATAAACCAACAGCTGGGAAGGTTCAACACCCCGCTGGAGCGCCTTAGATTTTTCCTTACTACCCAACGGGTCATCAAGGAGGTTCTGAAAAAGATTGGGATTCACAACACGTTCCTTAAAAATCTATCGCCCTATTTAATCCTAAAAGCGGTGGAAAAAACCCTGAAGAAACACTCATGACTTTCGCGCCAATCATCCTCTTTGCCTACGACCGGCCTCAACATCTAAAAAAGACCATTGCTTCTCTGAAAACCAATGCGGAGGCAGGTCAATCTATTCTTTATGTTTTTTGTGACGGTCCCAAAAACAAAGATGAAAAAGCAAAAACAGAGGAGGTCGCAAGCCTGATAGAGTCGGTCGAAGGGTTTGAAAAAGTAATTTTTAAGCCGCGGGCCCGAAATGCCGGGTTGGCCACCTCTATCATCGAAGGGGTGACCGAGGTGCTCAGCCGCCATTCGGCCTGCATCGTTCTGGAGGACGATCTGGAGGTCTCTCCCTGGTTTCTTCAATTCATGAACCAGGGGCTGGATCATTACCGGGAACACCCCGACATATTTTCCATAGCAGGCTATTGTCCGCCCATAGCCATTCCGGGCGACTACCCGCACGAGGCCTTCCGATACCCGCGCATCAACGCCTGGGGCTGGGGAACCTGGGCCGACCGCTGGCACCACCTGGACTGGGAAGTGCGTGACTTTGACTCCTTTATTCGCGATAAGAAAGCCATCAGGCAACTGGAAAAGATTGGGCAGGACCTGCCGGTGATGCTCCTAAAACAACAAACCGGGGAGATCAGCTCCTGGGCCGTGCGTTTCAATCAGGCCTGTTTTCGCTCGGGGCAAACCAACATCTATCCGGTTCGGTCGTTGGTGCGTAACCTGGGAGCCGACGGGACAGGCACCCACATGAAGGCCAGCCGGAAATTCATGGTGAGAATGACCGAAGGGCCCTTGTCGCCTCTCGAAGGACAAAGCCACCCTCTCATTTCCAGGGCATTCAGACGATTTTACAAGCCCTCGGTTTACCGCCGGCTCCTCAATTGGATAAAAATAAGGAACTATCTTCATAACAACCCCGAGTGAAAACGCAAACCCGATTCGTCTTAAGGCAATCTGTCATCTACAGTATCGGCAACATTCTGTCGAAGCTCAGCGGGGTGTTGCTCTTGCCGCTCTACCTCCACTACATCTCCGAGGAGGAGTTTGGTGTCGTGACCTTGTTTGAGACCATCTTTCAGTTTATCCTCATCCTTTCGGGGCTGGGCGTTAAGAGTGCCTTCTCGCGCTGGTATTACGACCTGAAAACCCAGGATGAACGCAAACGCCTTTTTTATACCACCTACACGTTTAATCTGGCTACCAGCCTGTTATCCATTGTCCTGGTGGGGACATTGCTCTTCCTCTTTAGCAGAAGCATCTTTCACTATGTCCTATCGGCCAGGGTTCTGATTTACTTCTGTTTGGCCACCCTGTTCCGGTTAATGTTCGACGTTCCCTTCAATCTGCTCAGGCTGGAGCAGAAGGCCGCACTTCAAACCAAATGGTTTTCGCTCAACATCCTCTTAGTTCTGGCCTTTTCCTATTATTTCCTGAAGTTCAAAGGAATGGGCCTCGAGGGTATTTACCTGGGCCAGATGATGGGGCATTTCTTCACCCTCCTTCCCTTGTTGCCGCTCATTTGGCAAAATATGGGGCGAACCTTCGAGAAGCACCTCCTGAGAAAGATGATTCACTATGGGCTGCCATTGGCGGTTTCCAGCATCCTCACCACCATCTTAACCCTCAGCGACCGGCACATCATCAATCAGTACCAGAATTTAAGCGAGGTGGCCGGCTACAGCATGGGTTATAAGGTATCCAATCTTATTCAGATGGTGATAGTAGCCTCGTTTATGACCTCCTACTCCAACTACTACTATAAAACCATGTTCACGTCCGAAAGCAACGCCTTTTTCGAACGTATCCTGCGTTATTTCATTGTTTTGCTCTCCGCTGGCGGACTGGCCATCGTGCTGTTTGCCCCCGAGATTATCTATCTGGTGTCGATGGGGAGTGCTTTTTTTCAGGAGTCGGTGCCCATCGTTCCCGTCCTCATTTTGGGTCTGGCTTTTTCAGGGCTCCGTCAGTTGCTCACCCTGCCTCTGAACAAACATAAGAAGACCCGGCTGATCTCGGTGATAATGGTAGCCAGCGCGGTAATCAATATAACCGGCAACCTGTTACTGGTGCCCCATATCGGAAAGATGGGCGCCGCTCTGTCGACCGTTGGCGCACAACTGTTTGCCCTCTTATGGTTCTTTTATGAAGTCAACAAAACCGACCCCATTCACTCCTCCTTACCGGGCAACGGCCTGCTTCTGATTTCATGGGGAGCACTATGCCTTATTGCCATGCAATTCCTTACCCTCCCGCTTTTATCGGCATGGCTTCTGAAAATTCTTCTCATGGTGGTTTTTGTCATCATCCTCTTTTTTACGGGCCATATCAAACGGGATGAACTCAGGGAAGTGAGGTCCATATACCGGAAAATCAGAGGAAGATAAACTGGGAATTGGGGGTGTGGGCGACATGGGCGATTTAACGAACCATTCTTTCAAACCGCAAAGTAAGCAAGCCGCATAAATTTGTTTATATTTTTAAGCAACCCCATTAAAGTGGCTTGCTGGTGTTTATTAGTTGAACCAACCTTTCAGATTGAGCGTCAGCGCCCATGAAATTTAGCTTTTGTTAGTGGGTCGTTTTTTCTATCTTTTTAATATTTTCTTCCTCAACAATCACGATTCATTTTTTCTTGTCACTACATAAATCAAGGGAATTTTATCTTTAAAAACCGTAAACTTCTCTATATAAAGCCCATTCCTTTTAATATATGCCTCAAACGAATTTACTGACCATCTACTTCTCGCTTTAAATCCGGCAATCCCCATTAATCTGGATATCAGATGAGTTTTCAAGTTCTCTCCATGACAATAAGTTGGGATTATTATTTTACCTTTCTTTTTTACAACTCTTTTCATCTCACTCATTGCAGTATCTGGCTGGTAAAGCAGATGTAATACATTAGATGCGATTACAGTATCGAAACTCATATCCGGAAACTCTAAATTATAAGAATCTCCTACTCTAAAATCAATGTTTGAGATTTGATTCTCTTCAACTTTTTTCTTGGCAATTTCTATCATCTTAGGTGAAATATCAATTGCTGTAATTTTTGAAATTTGACCTCTCAATTCAAGAGATAATATCCCTGTCCCAGTTGCAATCTCTAACAAATCAGAGCTATCATTTGTGTCATTAAGTAATTCAATCAGCAGTTTCTCATAAGATGATGCTGCAATTTTCCGAATAAAACTATCATATTTTGATGCAAATGAATCCCAAAATCCTCGCTCTCTTTCTACTCTGTCTATGTTTTTATCAACATCCATATTAGTTGTTAAATTTCCCTTTTTCCTGGTTTTTAAGTATCAATTTTTGTCTTGCCTATATTATCATGGCACTAGGCCTTAGCAAATGCCCACAAACGGGCAGCTGTATGCAGCGGCCAGGGCTTTCAGACCGCTAAACCTTGTCAGGTTAAAAGCACGTATTCGGGCCAAAGGAATGGCCGAATATGCTGTGGAGCCTTGGCTGCTTTATGACAGCTTATTACAGGGCGTTATTCTTCTTTTTCCAATATCTAGGATTAGTCAGTATAGTATCTGTATCCACCATGTTTCCGAAAAACTTTCTTATCTGCTCTATTTCTTTTTTCTTTTCGGTATCATAAGAATATATTTCAACCAAAACCATATCCTTTTTTACTTCTGTAATTCGAGCCTTTAGTTCTACAGATTTCTTTCTAATTAGTTCTGGTGGAAAATGTGAGAAATCAAAATTTAAATTGTCTCCAATTTTATAAGAATCAATTCTTTCAATATAGTTTTCTTTCAAAATTCCTTTTTCAAATACCAATTGTACATTATTCTTATTCTTTGTCCATTCGTATTCTTCCTCAAGATACAATCCAGAATATCTATAATAGTGAGGGGATGAATAAATTAAAAGTTTTGAGTCAAACCAATCAGCATAGACATAGCCGTTTACAAATTTTGGTGAATAATTGTTTTGTTTAAAGAAATCAATGATGTCTAATTTTTGTTTTGTTGAGTCAACTTTCTCAACTTCAAGTAATGCAAGCTTATTGTCAATGATTTTCCATGTTGCACAATACCCTCTCCAACATCCTGTATGCGGAAAGTTAAATTCTCCATACGAAAATGGTGATTTTTCAAATCCGAGTTTTTCAAGAGGAAAAGATTTCAGATAAATTGTGTCATTTTCAATTATTAGCAAATCCGATAACTGTTCGGTCGAATAGCAGTTGATTGTGACTATCAGAAATAGAATTATTGTCTGTATTTTTTTCATATGCGGTAATTTTCTTTAATGCCCTGTAACTAATGCCTATCATCAATGGTTGTAAGTCAACACATCAAAGATACATTCTGTAAGCAAATCACAATGCCCCACCCGACAGTTTGTTCAAGGGTTTTCCCGGCATCTCCTTTATCGATCAAAGAAGAACCCGAAATAGTCATATCCCTCTCTTAGCAGGGCAGTTTATACACTTTTCTTTTTCGGCACCCTAAATTATAAAATTAGATATTACCTTTATTGTATTCTGTAAAACCTCATAACCAAAACCATGAGACAATTGATTCAGGCTTCCCTGGCCACTTTAATCCTAATTTTTGCAATGAGTCCGGCACTGATGGCTCAGTCCGGAACGGTTTACGATAATCTCTCCATGGAGAGTAAGATTCTGAAGATGGAGCGTAGATATGCCATCTATCTCCCACCCGGATACGAGCAGTCCCAACGCTCTTACCCGGTACTCTACCTGCTGCATGGCAGTGGTGACGACCAGACCGGCTGGATACAGTTTGGTGAGGTTCTGCGCATTACCGATAAAGCGATCAAAGAGGGCAGCGCCACCCCCATGATCATTGTGATGCCCGATGCCAACACCAAACAGCGGGGCTACTTCAATGACCCCTCAGGCGACTGGAGGTACGAGGACTTCTTTTTTGAAGAACTCATACCGCATGTGGAATCCACCTATCGCATCAGGGGAGAAAAAAGATACCGAGCCATAGCAGGTCTTTCCATGGGCGGAGGCGGCAGCTTTATGTATGCCCTTCACCACCCTGAACTGTTCTCTTCGGCCTGCCCCCTGAGTGCAAGCTGTGGCCCCCTGAGCCTGGAAGAGATGGATCAATGGATGGAAAAGCGCGGACAAAAGACCGGGACCCCAACACAGATGGAGGAGTATTACAGACAACACTCAGCTCTGGAGCTCATAAGGAATATTCCGGAAGATCAGAAAACGGCTGTTCGCTGGTACATCGATTGCGGAGACGACGATTTTTTGTTCGAAGGCAACTCGCTGGTGCATATTGCCATGCGCAAGAAGGAGATCCCCCACGAATTCCGCATCAGGGATGGCCATCACTCCTGGACCTACTGGAGAGAATCCCTTCCCGAGGTGCTTTCCTTCGTTAGCGATGCCTTTCATCAGCACTAAAAAACCGAAAAGGATGCCCCCGGCCAAAGGCCTGAGTCCGGGAAGGGCTTTGTCAACCTCTGTTCGAATCCGATCTGTCAATGGGGGCAAGGGAAGATTTCAGTTTCCCGGCTCTATTTGGCAGTAAAATGGGCCCAGCGAAACTGAATCAGCCTTATTTAGGATCCAAACGGTCTATTGGTGGGGCTCCCTGATTAACGACGCCTCGTATTTACTGCCCTGCCCTTATTCATCCCAAAAGTTCTGGAACCACGGTTCTCCTTTTCTATTTTTATGATGTATTCATGCGTTAATGGCAAGCACATTTCCGAGGTACACCCAAAATAATCCAGCTTTAATCGAATCTCTTTGAATGGTTTATCAGAAGAAATATCTACCCAGAACTGACGCGGATTGGAGTCACTATCACCCGAAACCTTTTTAGCTGAAGCTTCAGCCGGTGTTGCCGTAACACCCTCCGACAGTATGAGCTTATATTTCATGGGTGGGGTAAGGTTATTCCAGTGAGCATGATGGATGGGATCGGGATAAAATCCCAGAAAAAGCCTTCCTGTGCCGGTATTCAGGAGTGCATCGTCGGCTTCGGCACGTAATTTCACATAGTAGGTTTCTTCAGGCTTTGTGGGTACGATGGATAAAATAGACAGCCCATCGGGACGAGTAACACCCCATTCTGAATCTTCATTAATGAGTCTCGCGGGTCGGCCAATTTGTGGCAGATCCAGATCGCTTGTAACCGTTTGTGTCGCAGACGAACCCACTGCTTTCGACAAGGCATTACGCAAGCCCGTCCGGTCGATTCTCCCCGAGCCATACACTACTTCGCCCTCGGGCGAAATAAGAAAAACCGACCACGAGCCGGAGCGTAAACCAATGCGGATATCGTCATCCATGGTATCTACAATCCAGGGCACTTTAGTCCCCAGTTTTTTGCGCACTTCTGCCAGTTGAAGTAACCGCTCTGAAATGTTTTGTGCCTGAACATAACCATCCAGTTCAGGATGCCTTAATGATTTATAGAAGTAAAAAAACTGAACACCCTTATCCCTATAATCGGCATAGGCGGCCTCAATTTCAGGGTAATTCTGATGAAATAAAGGACAAGTTAAACACCCTGCCGCAAGCACTGTGTATTTTCCTTTACACAATTCTTTCACTTTCATGGGATCACCTTCGGCAGTAAACGCATTCATGTCGGGTATCTTTCCGCTGCTTAGAACGCCTTCCCCGGGAACATTTCGGTAAGAGGCCCCGGCGATATTTTTTGTGTCCCTCTGTTGTGCCAACGTTATTACAGCAATCGTGTTGATCATTAATACCAATAGCAGTGTCTTCATTTTATCATTTTATTTTGGAATCGTTTCACTATCTACACAACCTATATGACAAGTTTATCCCCCCCTGGTTTAATGGGAGAGCCTTTTGCCACGAAACAGGGATTATCCGGCAATATTCTTCATTAACTTCCAGTAACCGGCCTTGCAGGTTGTAACGCCAAAAACCACTTAATGCCGATCCCAGAATGGCTCTGTGTTTTTTCTCCTCCAACTTCAGAAATTCTATTATTTGCTCTTGCTCTAAAAAACAGAGAAAAAGACCAATACAGCTTTACAAGAATAAGCAACCCTGGAAGAATCAAAAAAAACAATCAACAGTCTCTGATATTTTATCTACAGAACAGATCCTGCTATAGGCTCGTACTTACTCCGATTTTTGCAGCACC
>JBFHFS010000051.1:0-36616 GCA_041583495.1 Marinilabiliaceae bacterium
ATTTTTGGAGGTATCCGTATTCAGGTACAACAACATCCAGTTTTTATCGGTGTGGGGGGTTAAATCCCGGACAGTTTTAACGTAAAACCACACGTAATCTTTGCCACAACTGACTCTGCTTTCAACAATGTCGTTGCGCCCCGTTTTGTTGACGTACCGGGTGTTTTGGTTGGCCCCCTTAAAATCACGGTGAATCACATCACCCTGGTAATCGATAAAGCGGGGTTGAACTCCCAGCCAATCCTGAAAATCTCCATCAATAATTATCTTTTTAGAAACACTTTCCTCAGGGGGGTTCATGCCTTTGAACCGACGGACATAGTTAACCATTTGGTAATAAATATTGTCGGTATGCCCGTCCTTCATGGGTTCAATATCCCTGTTGTATTCTTCGTTGTAGGCATCCACAAAGTAGGTGCTCCCTTCTACAGGCGGGTTTCCAAGAAAGTTGGGGCTATGGGCCTCTCCGGAGATAAAACGCTGGGCCATCCATTCGTTAAACTGGGTAATCATGACCACCTTTGGATTCAATTCGAAAACACGTTGCCATTGCTCGGCAAAATGAAGGCCCTGTCCGGTATATTCGGTCAGCTTGTATTGATTGTATTCGGGCTGTTTTCCGTTGGAGAAACTGGTGCCTATGTTTGAAACCGGATGTGAAGCCACCGAAACCGGCACCTGGTCGACCACTCCTTTGGTGCGCCAGCCGAAATCCTGGGGATACTTATCGATCCACTGCCAATGATTGGGCTCATTTTGAGCATCGGTCCAAGCCCAACTGTATTTTATATTCAAATTATCCTTTACCTCCTGTTTTAAGGCCGGATCGTCAGAGTGCCCAAAAATCAGGGGTTTACCCTCCCAATAGAACCAAAGGTCCTGGTATTTATTCTGGGCATAAATGGAATCGTATAGTTGATTCATGGTTTCGCCACTCTTTGAATTGGTCATAAAAGAGATATAGGGCGCATTTATTCCCTTCTCACGCATCTCCAAAGAGATCTCACAATATTTATGCACGGTGGGTAGGTAGGTGAAGTGATTGGTCACATCGAAATAGATAAAATCAACCCCTGCGGCCACCATCATGGCGATGTTTCGGCGAATCACCCAGGGGTCGTCCGAACGATAGTATCCCGCTTCAGGCTCTCCCCAATAATGGAAATTACCCTTAGGCCCATAGGCCGGATCCTTTGGATTCTGTCTAAGCATCTTAGTGATGTCGTAGATGGTATCTTTAGGATTGTGGTATCCATGCCAGATGTAGTAGAATAGCCCTACCCACTTGTCTTTTTTTACCGGGCCGGTCTGCTCATACTGAGGCAAGGTTCGGTCCAGGGCATCCGTGGCCTTCCAGTTGGAGTTGGCAAGGGGAAACCCCGGACTGTTTTGGGAGAACCCGGAACCACTTATTCCAAGGAAAAGAACCCATAAATATTTAACATAGATTTTCATGAAGTTGCACTTTTAGAATCCGGGAAACCACTCATTATCAAAAGCTTTTTTCAGCTCTGCAAAACGGGCTGCATATTCAGGATCATTGGTAAAATGTTGGGTTTCGAAGGGGTCTTTATTCAAGTCCAGAAGTTGTTCTTCAATCCCTTCGGCATCATATCGGATGTATTTCAGCTTATCTTCTGAAACAACCATTCTCCCAATTTCGCTTTCAACCCCCAGGGTTTTTCTCCACCCGGCAGGTTTCCCTTCAAACAGAGGGCGCAGACTGCGGCCACGGGGATCCGAGCTTCCCATAACCCCGGCATAATCACAAACGGTTGGAAGCAGGTCCAGCCCATTGGAAACCAAATGGGTTTCGTTAACCCGGTTGGCAGGAATATGGCCTTTCCACATAGCAATAAACGGGATATTGGCCGCCTGCTCGTATAGGGCGGTTTTATGCTCCATGCGGTGAGAGGCATCCATATCGCCATGGTCGCTGGAAAAAATAACCAGCGTCTCCTCTTCCGTTCCACTCTCTTTCAGGGCATCCAAAACCACCTGGATCTGCCTATCCACAACTTCGGTGAGGCGGCAATAAGCATATCGGTGCATCCTCCATTGTTCATCGGTATATTTTTCGCGAGCCATTTGTCGAAAGGCACGACGCTCAATCAAAGACCGGACCGCCTCAGGCTCTCCTTTTTGAGGCTCCACATTTGGCGGAAGAGGAGGACAATATTTGGCAAAAAAGTCTTCTTTAGAAACACCTTCGGGAAGCTCCAGGGCTTTGTCGAGGGTTTCAACTTCTATTAATCCGTCTCTTAATTTAATTTCAGTATAGTCCTGAAAATCGCGAATGGCCATGTAGCAAATGTCGTGTGGATTGATTAACGAAACGACCAAAAAATAGGGTTTTTCATGTTCTGCTTTTACCACCTCAGCGGCTTTATCGGCTAAAACATCACGCTCATTATCAGTGATGTCATTAAAGCCAAGCGACTTAGGGGTGAGAGAGGGAGGAAGATGTTCCTTGCCTCCAAAAAACAACTCGTAATCTGCTTTTTTCAGGAAAGCAGCCAGAGAGGTATTCAGCACTTCATCCGACACCTGGGGGATTTTCATGGAACCTCCATTTTCGCGCGCCTGATGGCCATCCTTATCGTCGAAAAAACCGGGGAATCGCCCCGTCATCAGGCTCACCCTGGAGGGGGAACACACCGGGTTGGTGGCATAAGCCCTGGTAAAACGAATCCCGTTTTCGGCCAGATAATCCATGCCAGGGGTATTTAGATATTTGTTCCCGGCACAACTCATCATGGTCGCACTTTGTTGATCGGTAAAGAAGTAGATGATGTTGGGTCGTTTTTCTTCTTTGCTTTTGGAGCATGAAAATGAAACCCAGCCCGATAAAAATATCGCGCAAATAAAAATAAGGTGTCGTTTGTTCATGATTTTATCTATTAGATACGATGTCATTATTTTGCCAAAGCCTTAAGTTCCTCGAACCGTTTTTTTAGAGCCTCGATTCTCATTTTATTTTCAGGAGATGAAATACCGTTGGCCACCTCATTTGGATCCTTTTCTAAGTTAAAGTACTCTTCGAACTGAAAGTCGGGCCAGTAAATATATTTTTCGGTGTGGGTAACAATGGCTTCAGAAGAGGGAATATGTTCCACACTGCTAATTATTGGATGTTCCACAAAAAACGCCTGCCGCCACTCCACAGGATTCCTGGAAAGATACAAGGGGGATAGATCCTCACCCTGAACTACCCCGGGGACATCCAGACCAACCGCCTTAAGGATGGTTGGGGCAACATCGATATTTAAGGCGAACTCATCATTTGACATGCCTCTTGATTTTTCAGGTAACCTGGGATCGTAAATTATTAATGGAACCCGAAGCGATTGTTCGTAAGGATACCACTTATCAGCCAGCTGGTGGTCGCTGTGGAAATAGCCATTGTCCCCCATAAAAACGATCAGGGTATTGTCGTAGACCCCTTGTTTTTTTAACTCTTTAATAACGCAGCCCACCGCATAATCCACATCGGTTACCAGCCTGTAGTAGCGCTTCATATATTCCTGGTACCTTTCGGGCGTATCAAAACGCCAGTGCCAGCGTACTCTTCCGAAATTCTTTTCGTTGGCAATAAAAGGGGGAAGCGCCTGGTAACACTCTTGGGTTGATGTTTCAGGCACAGGGATGGTAACATCCGTATAATATTTCTCGCTCGAAGGGCGACATAGGTATTGATAGGGGTCGCGGTCTTCGGCATGTGGGGCAAAAAAGCTAAGCGACAAATTAAATGGTTGGTCTTTAGGTCGCTCACTTAAAAATTCCAGGGCATCTTTTATGTTTCGGTCGATGGTATGAATGGAGTCACCATATTCTTCCGACTTGGGCATATTACCATTTTTTCCCGCTGTGCTTATGTATTTTACTGCACCTGTTTCTTTATCTGTTTGCTCCAGGTACCAATGCCTCCCTTCGTATATCCTGGAAAAATCGAAATCCGTTTCCCTAATTTTACCCACGCCATATTTTCCGACGAACCCAGTCCAGTAGCCATTACTTCGCAGCACTCCGGGATAGGTATTTTCAAAATCCGGTTCAGCAATTTTATCCTTAAAACCTCGGACGTTGTTTCTACTCATATACTGACCGGTTAACAAGGATGCCCTGCTGCAACAACAGATAGGAGTGGTCACGCACGCACTGTTAAACACAACGCCCTCGCCGGCCAGCTTATCAATATTGGGGGTGATCAAAAATTCCGTTCCGGTACATTTTAACGAATTCCACCGCAGGTCATCCGCAAGAATAAACACGACATTCATTTTTTCGCCTTGCTTTTTTCGTGCACCCGCATTCAGAGTGCTGCTAACTTGTAAACCGGCAAAAACCAGTAAAAACAAAAACAGTTTAAAATTCATTTTTTGAGTGTTCATTTTATTATTTCATTTTATTACTGATGCGTTTGATTTCGACATTAATCTGGCCACGCAGTGGCACGATATGAATAACCGTGGGTGGAAACCCACGGTAGATTATAACCTGAATATAACAGCCCTGAAGGGGTTGAATATTACACATGTATATCGAGTTCATTATTCAACCCCTCTGGGGCTGCAAAAGAGTTTTCTTGTCTCTACCGTGGGCTGCACCCACGGTTATTCAAATATAACCCCTTCGGGGTAAATATATCTATTCAAATCAAAAAGTCAATGAGCACTTATATGTCGTTTATTATCAATAATATAAAAACACATTTTTCAAGTTAATGCATCACCAATAATTTCATTTAATATTTTTTTGTTCTAAATCGAAACGAAAATGCACTTTCCCTGCAGGAACGGATAGGCTTGAGTCCTTTATCCGTTTTGTATTTAAGCCAACCCTGGTCCCAGGTTAAATAGTAATGGGTATCGGGTTCCAACCCTGGAAAATCATTAAATACGATTTGATTGCTATTTTTAATTATTGAACCTTCATCCGGATCAGCGGACCAGATAATTGTGGAATCTCCATATTTTTGCAGCCTTATCTGTTTTCCTTTGGTATCAGACAGGTCGATCTCTCCACTGAGGGTAAAAGTCAACTTAGTGTCAACAGGAATGTTTTCAGCCATGCATTCAGGCGTGGTTTTTAGTATGCCGGGATCGAGAAAATCATACCCCCAGCCGCGCTTCTTATCTCCGATGGGTCGGTTCCACTGAGGATTGGCTGCAAACCCATGCTTGAGAGCATAATCGTTCCAATGGGCAATAAGCCCTGCCAAAATTCCGGGGTATTCCCCGCCGCGATCCTTCATTTCGGTAGGATCCTCCTTCAGGTTATACAGCTCAAAGGGACCATCAAAATAGTTTACCAGCTTCCAGTCCCCCCTAATGATCCCTCTCGAACGAGCATAAACGCTGACAAAATACTCAGCCCCCCCGCTTTCGTTATTTTCAAGAATGGGCAAAATACTTCTCCCCATCATAGGTTTAACAGCCTTATTATCTGCAGGATAATCCACTCCGGCCAATTCAAGAAAAGTAGGGTAAAAATCCCAGATACGAACCATCTCTTTGTTGATGCTCCCCGAAGGAAGCTTTACCCCCCCGGGCCACCGAATAATAAATGGCGCACGCAATGCCCCTTCGTGGCTGGCGTGCTTGTAATACCGAAAGGGGGTATTACTTAAGGTACCCCAGCCAAAATTGGTCGTAAACCATCCATTATTTTGGTCCCAGGGCAAGGCATCGCGGCGTGTGTACATTCCGGCATAACAACCTCCGTTATCCGACACAAAAATGATGATGGTATTATCCAACTGGCTATCCTTATTATCGCCATCGCTATTGGGATCCTCCAGGAATGCGATAAGCCTTCCCACATTTTCATCCATGTTGTCCACCATTCCGGCATAAGCGCTTCGGCTTAAGCGCTCAAAGCTTTTTTGTAATTCCAGCGGATTCAGGGAGGTATCGGGCAACAGGTCCCAATCTGGGATTTCAACGCCCGTCTTTGATAATTGTACCGACTCATCAACCAAGCCCATTTTTTTCATGCGTGCCAGGCGTTGTTCACGCAACCTCTCCCAACCATCGCGATAGACATCCACTCCGTTTTGGGGGTCGTAATATTTGCGAACATTTCGTTCGGGCGCATTTAAAGGGGTATGGGGTGCATTATAAGCCACATAACTAAAAAAAGGCCGACCCTTTTCGATGGCTTCCCCGATGAACTTAATGGCATAATCCGTAAAATTGGTTGTCGTATAAAAATCTTCCGGTAAATCGGTATTTGGAAAAATAATCCCATCATTTTGCCATTCAACATTTCCAGCACCGGTAAAACTGTTTAGCTCGCCACCACTAAAGCCAAAGAAATGATCGAATCCATAATCCGTATGTTTGTTACCAATTCTTAGGTTTCCTAACCCATGGTTTTTACCCACCATGCTGGTGGTATATCCTGACTCGCGCAGCAATTGAACAAAAGACACGCCATTGGGCATACCTTCACCACCGGCAGCCATATATTCCATTCCCGAAAGCAACGCTATCCGAGAGGTGACGCACATGGGCGTGGCATAATAGCGACTAAACCGAACGCCTTGGTCGGCTAACTTATCGATATGCGGAGTCTTGATTTCACTGCCGTAACAGCTAAGGTCGCTGTACCCCATATCGTCGGCCATTATGAAGACAATGTTGGGTTGTTTAGGTTTCGAACCCACATCGGTTTTACAGGAAAAGAAACTTGCTGTTAAAAGAATAGAAACCAGACACATAAACAGACTCTGGCTTTTAAACACGAGTGAAACCGTATTGTTTTTATCCGGTTGGATATTCATTTCTATTCCTTTATTGAACATTAACCTTACGCAAAAAGTATCCACTCTCGCTTTGTCCCTTCAGCAAATAAAACCCTTTATTGAAGGCGCTGACATCCAACTCAACTTTATGCCCGCTCACCGTCTTTTTTAATAAAAGGGAGCCATTTATCGAATAAATCTCCACAACAGAATTGTGTTCTAACCCTTCTACATTTAGCCACTTTATTGCCGGATTGGGATACATCTTAACTTTATTTTTTTGAGCATTCGTGTTTAGCCCGGTTACAAACCAGGTACTATAGTTGAATGGCACGTAATTTTCATATTCTTTAATGTATGGCTCCACCACCAAACCGGCTTCCTCCTTGGTTTGCAGGCCTATATCGACGGTCACCGATTTACTATTGTCGACATTTACGGTAAAAACATGCTCACTGCCTTCTGCCGTATTTATCAGCAGGTCAATCTCGCCCACCGATGAGGCGATGTTCAGAAACTTGCAAATTCCGGAAGTATCGGTTTTGCGCATTTCCTTGTTGAAGAACACTTCAGCTCCAGAAACGGGCGTTCCGTTTTTCACGATCTCAACCTTTACAGCATACAAATCCAGTTCAGGGTTGACATCGTCATCAATCTCACTCCAGTCGTTAATTCCAATTATGCTTTTGGTGAAATCATAAGCCTGGTCTTCAAAATTGGTTCCCGTGTATTTGTAGAGTGTCCACGATGGTTTTTTCTTTCCAAAATCATTGGTTGTTCCCTCCTGGTTGCTCCAAAGCCCGAATTTTAAATTTCCCTCTAAGGCATGATCTATCCATCGGTGATAGTGAAATGCCTCGATGCTCGGCAAGCGCTTCAACTTTTTCCAATAATAGGCAACGCCTGCTGCCTGCAGATCCATTTGAGTTTTTGAATAATCGGTATGACTTATGCCATTCTCAGATAGGATAACACTTCTGACTTTACAATCCAGATAGAGATTCTCTCCCGTTCGCGCCCACTTATCAATTAATTCGAGGTTTTTGGGGGTGATATATTCGGCGGTACTTAAATCGTCACCTGCAATTACATCAGCCCAGGGATCAGGATCTCTGAGATTCTCGGGGTATGGGTGATAAGCTACGCCCCACTCAAAGTCTCCTTCACGTTTTCCACTTTCAATTAATCCCTGCAACAGTTCCGGGCATTTATAAGTATGCTTTTTGTTCCAATAATGTGTTAAAGAAATGAACACCTTCGATACCGGATTGTATTTTCTGGCTGTATAATAAACGGCCCGCATCGAGCGGCTGTATTGTTCAAGGTACAAATCCTGTGGTTTATCGCCGGCATTGGTCCAAACCGGGGCGGCATCTACTTCGTTGTGAATGATCCACTGCGTTATATTTCCATATTTCTTATCCGGACGAAAATAACGCTGTGCCAAAAAGTCGATGGCAGCAATGTAATACTCAACGCCCCGCTCTTCCACCACATTTGCCAGCGTATAGGATCCGCCCGTAGCATCGGGGTGTTTAAAGATTTCACCCAACTCACCACTGGTATTAAATCCGATAAGCAAAATAACAGAAACCTGTATATCGTTGTCTGCACAAAGGCTGAACATTTGATCCATCCTATCCACCACATTGGGGTTGATATAATAGGTTTTCCCGTTCAACTGATGGGTAATGGTGCTGGCATTAAGACTAATAAGTGATGGCAAAACCAGGTTATAAGTGATATTGTGAATTCCCAATTCAACCAGATCGTTAAAACTGCTTTCATCGTTTAAGGCAACCCCCCCCATTCCCTTTGGCGAAAGCGGTTTTTCTTCAGGGATATCCCATTGGGCGATTCCCGTAATATCATCGGCCCAATGCGCATGCGACAGGCTGTTGCCCGAAGCATCGGTAATCATCCAGCGAGAGTATAAACGATCGTACTGTTCCCGGTTGTTTTTTAGGGCCAGGCGAGGCAGCGTAACAGAAAATGTGTCGGCATTCGGCAAGGCTTGTGAAAACACAAACTCATTTATATCGTAGGCATTTTCATGAAAGAGTATTTCTGAAAGCTTACAATTTTCGAACGAAGAATTGCCCGAGCCAACAACGACAATCGAATCTGGTTTTACCTGAACACGCTCAATTTTTTTATCAAACACTTTGGCATAATAAGCAAGCAATTGGTCGTTTAGGCGTTTGTCCATAGGATTTTTCCAATCGAAATATTCCTGCTCTGAAATGGTTCTGAGTTTAATGTTCCGAACCTGAATGGCTTGACCTGCTTTTTTCCCAAAATCGAAGCGTAAGTAATCACGCTGGCTGTCTGTCCAGGTATCCGACTTTTTTAAAATTACCATCGCCTTGTACCAGCCCTCGGCCACTTGAAGGCTTCCATTGTCAACAGAATTTGCAGCACTGAATGGATTATAATAGATGCGCAAATTATCGAGCCCCTGAAAGGCCAGGTATTCAAATTCAATGACGTAAGTGGTATCCGGGTTATACCATTGGGTTATTATTTCACTTTTCACCCAGGGGTCGATGCCCTGTGTCTCCATTTCGTAAATGTTGTTATTTTTCGAAATGGTTAGTTGATTTGTTGAACTGAGGTCGAGTTCAATATTTATGGATTCCTGGCTATTTGCAGCGACACCAATACACCAAAATACTACGATGAGAATAATTCTACCTGTCATTTTTTTTCGTCGTTAATGGAGAAGCAGGTCTGGGAAATGCCCCTCTTATTTTTAGCTCAAACAGACCCTTTTCATCTCATTCTAATTATGTGTTTTTGTCGGCATTTTGCTCATTAAAAAAATGATTATAAAGGCATTCGCAAGAACTTTGTTCCAATGTAACTCGCTTATATTGGGATCTATGTGTGTAATAACTTTTACATACGCGTATCATGCGTTCTTTTCATTCCACTGGTATGCAGGATCCCCTAAACCAATGCCTTAATAAACCGGTAGACCTCAAATCCGCAGGTTTTCCATCATTCGTTAACTGAGACTACTCTAAAGTGCTGAAATCAAAACCTTTCGCGACTTTCAACCCGCCAGTTTGAATGCCCACATCCTGGGGACGATACTTTTCGGGCTGAAAGGCGGGATTGGGAATAGGAATTACCGTGTTGGCATCCGTTAAATGGGCTTCAATTAAGGCATCCAGTTCCTGAACCTTTTCAGGGTATTGGGACTCCAAATTATTGGTTTCCCCGATATCCCATTTCAGGTTGTATAAAAAGTACTCATGTTGGTTATTGGCACCATTATTAAATACTCGGATTAATTTCCAATCGCCAGAATGAACCGCCACAGATGGCGGCAGCCAATTGGGCACCCTGGGTTGATGCGGGAAATAGGTAAATATAGGCCCACGGTCAAAGGGTTTCTCTTTGAGGGCAGGCGAAATATCCTTCCCATCGACGGTATAATGTTCGGGTAATGGGATTCCCAGCTGGTTTAAGATGGTTGGATAAAAATCGGTTGATTGAATCATGGCATCGGTTCTGGTGCCTGGTTCTGTTAATCCGGGCCACACCACCACACAAGGAACTCTTACCCCCCCCTCGTACATGGTTGCTTTCCCGCCACGCAACGGACGGTTACTGGTTGCAGAGGTTAAATATTTTTCGCCCGATGACAAGGAATCGATAATTCCGTTGTACATATTTCCCCCGTTATCGCTAAAGAAAATGATAGCGGTGTTATCGCTTATTCCCAGCCGATCTATTTCATCTAACAGGCGGCCTACTGCCTGGTCGAGTGAATGCACCATGGCCGCGTAGGTTGGAGAATGCTGCAAGTCGGTTAAATCTGTTTTGGTGCGGTAGTACTTTACCAAACTCTCTTTGGCATTAAACGGTGCATGAACCGAGAACTGCCAGTAATTCATATAGAATGGCGTCGTCAACTCCAGGGAACGCATCCAGTTGATGGCTTCATCGGTCATTCGGTCTTCGAGATGTTCGTTTGGATAATTCTCCTTAAAGTCGGGAAACTTCCATGGCGCCACAAAACTACCCGCGGGGCCCGGCCCCGGCCAATGGGGAATATCAACGTCGAAACCATGCTCCCGGGGAGAATAGGGCTCTTTCCCCAAGTGCCATTTGCCGAAGTGGGCAGTGGTGTACCCCTTTTCTTTAATGAGCTTCACCATTGTGGGCAATTCATTATCAAGCCTTGTTGCTGACTTACAAACAATTGACTTGTTTCCCGGAGGAGAATTGGCAGGGCGGGTGGCTGTTAACAATTCTTCTGCCACATGACAATTTGGTGCGGTTACACCATTTCGGGCAGGCGTCTGGCCTGTTAAGATGCTGGCACGGGTAGGTGAACACAAAGGGCTGGCGGAGTAGGCTTTGGTAAAAGTCATGCCTCTGGCAGCCAGACGCTCGAGGTTTGGCGTTTCGTAATACTTTGTTTTGCCGTAAAGCGTCACGTCACTCCAACCTAGATCGTCGGCCAGGATAAATACCACATTCATTTTATCGGCAGAACCCTGTGCTTTAACCGGCAGGCCCGTTAGGACAAACCACAAACCGAGACAAAAGGCTGCGTGGATATGGCATTTCTTAATCACCCAAAATTTTTTCATCCTTTTCTATTTTGTAAAAACAAATTTGTCTATTGAATACATTTGGGCATCCTTTCCCGCAAATGTCAGCCATAGTTCATGCACGCCTGAAACCTCTTTTAAATCGGCTGAAACGGTAACCCACCTTTCGTTTCCGGTTTTTGCAGGCACCTCAACAATAGCGATATTTTGGTGCCACGATTTACCAATATTCACACTGATTTTTCCGGGCGACAATCCGGGAGAAACCACAAACTCTACTCGTCTGGCTTCACCATTTCCAAAATTGATGTATTTAAAGGCAGCTCTGTCCCCGCTTTTTATGCCGGCCATCTCTTCATTGTTTTGGTTCCACAGTTGCAGTTGGGCAGCTCCGTACAAAAGACAAGCTCTTTCCGCCTCGATATCTTCAAAGGCATTGAGCGGTTTGGCGGCACCCTGCGATGTCATTTCCACCTCAGGGATGCTTCCATCGGCATTAAAAAAAATGGGTTCTGCACAGGAGCGACGCATTTTACCTGATCCATGTGTAGAACGATGATAAAACACATACCATTGATTTTTGAATTCGGCTATCGAACCGTGATTATTCCAGACTCCCGGGTCGCAGTGGTCGTTATCAATAATCACCCCTCCGTATTTATAAGGACCAAATACAGAAGTGCTGGTGGCGTAGCCAATACATGTGGGCATTCCGGCACGACTGATATCGGCATATACGAGGTAATACACTCCATTCCTTTTGGTGAGATAAGCGCCTTCGTGAAAATAATGTTCCGATTCGGTGATTAAACTATCGCGAAGGGTGGTTTCATCAATAGACATCCTATCCTCATTAAGTTTTGCCATCTTCAAGGTAAACTGTCCCCAGAGATAATAGGCTTGTCCATCGTCATCCACAAAAACCGATGGATCAATCTGGTTGTATCCCTTTAGGTCAATCGCTTTACCATTTTTAAAAGGCCCCTGGGGACGATCGCTTACGGCAACGCCTTCGGGAGACGTTGGATCGGGTTGCGAAAAATACAAATAGTATTTCCCGTCGAATTGTTGGCAGTCAGGCGCATACAAAACCCTGTCGTTATAAGGTACTCCATCGTTCTCCCCTTTCGAATAAAAGGCATCCTTATCTATTTCCCAATGTAGCATATCATCTGTAGAAACCACATAATGATCGTATGAGCACCAGTAATCCGGACTTTCATCTCTGGAACCATAGATGTACAGTCTGCCATCGTCCCACACCTTTGCGGAAGGATCGGCAACGTAGGTGCCAATAGGTAAAATAGGGTTTTGGGCATTCAACACTGAGCTGAATACCACCCCCAGAAAAGCAGACAGGAAATACTTAGGCATTTGTCAAAAATTATTTTTGTTTTTTGCGATAATGTTCGATAACATCGGATTGATTTTTACTTCTGTCGGTTAATTCCGTGCGTTCTTCCTCCGACAACGATTGGAAGTTCTCTGCGAGGGTTATGTTTTCCTCCAATATATCCAGTGAATCGATACCGGAAACCACCGTTGAGACAGGTAAGCTCATGGCATACCGTAACCCTTCTGTGGGGGTAGCAATACCCGATTTTCCGAGGCGCCCCATCCCGTTCGACTTCATGCCAATGACCCCAATATTGTTCTCGATTGCCAGGGGTAGGACTTGCTTCTCAAAACTAATATCGCGATGCACATCACCCAGATTTAGTGGCATTTGAACCGTATCCCAGGGATAACCCCGCTGTATCATGTCGATGTGTGCCCGGGGATCGCTGTGCCCGGTAAAACCAATGTATTTAATAACACCCTGGCTTCGCATCTCTTCGGCCCACTCAATTAATCCGTCCTTATAAATGGCATCCACGTCACCCTCCTTATGACCTATGGCATGAAACTGCATTAAATCAACAGAATCGAGTTGAAAGCGATTCAAACTGGTCTCCATCTGCCTTTTGGCATCCTCCACCGTTCGGGCCATGAGCTTGGTCATGAGCAGCACCTTTTTACGATATCCGTCTTTTAAAGCCAGCCCCATTAGGCGTTCACTGCGCCCATTTTGATAGGACCAGGCGTTATCCATGAAATTAACCCCCCGGTCGATTGCGGTTCGGACTATTTGAATGGCCACCTCATCCGTAACAAAACCGGCCCCAATATGAAATCCTCCAATACCCAATATTGTTACATCCTCCCCGGTACGACCAAGTTTTCGCCTGGGCAGATGGAGGATTTTAGGCCGCCCACTGGTTAGGGGAATTATGGAGGCCCCCAATGCTGCCCCGGAAAGTTTTTTCACAAATTCTCTTCTGCCTGACTTTTTCATATCTCCAAACAATTTATGCTCACCTCAGTCTGTCGCAAGCTGGTGGGACTCCTATCTAATTTATAGCTTCTATGGTTACCGGCCCGAGCAATCCTGATGGATGTGGCGCCTCTCCCGGTTTGATATCATCCACAACCGTCCAGGTATATTTTTCGGCTTTGGGTAACCTCTTATCTTTAATCATCCGGTTACGCCAAAGGTTCACCACTTCAATTTCCAGGCTGTTCTCCCCTTGTTGCACAATGCCTGAAACATTTAAACGGTAGGGGGCAATCCAAACGCCTCCCACTTCCTTTCCATTCAATTTCACCTGCCCCATCACACTTACATTGCCGAGATTGAGAAACACTTCCCCATTTTCAGGCAGTTTATCCATATTGAAACTGGTTGTATACACTGCAGTTCCTGAGTAATATTTAATCCGTTCATCGCTGGATTGCGCCCAATCAGTAAGTTCATCAAAAACAACTGGTTCTTTGGGACCAATCTCTTTATTAATGAAGTCGACGGTGAAGGGTTGTGAAATGGCCTGAAGCAGTTCAGGCTCCTGAAAATTCTTTTTATAGCCCTCTGAAACAGCCTTTGAGTCCGCATTTGTAAATACCACAAACCAGCTTTGCCGGCCTTTTAACTTAACAGGAACCATTGTCCCCTTTTCTGAAATCTCATATTCGTTCAAATGCAATACCTCACCGGTAACGGCATCCCATAATTGTGGCTTTAAATCTTTGCTTACCCGGAAAACAGGATGGATCTCAACTTCATCATCACTCTGATTGGTAAGGAAATAGATATCCATTCCAGGCATACGGCGATGTGTCCAAAGAACCGGTTTTTCCTCTTGTAGATCTACATCTTTCCTTAATTCCAGGAAGTTAAAGACCTCCGATAAACTTTGTCCATCCAACACGTAACCATCACCATAGCTATGGGTCATCTTGCCCTCCACATATTCTCCCTTCCAAAGGGTGGAAGCCAATTCCTGAATTTGTTTATCACATTGGGGATAGTCTTGAAGGCTTGGAGACTTTTCGGGTTTGGGTCCTAAAACCACTCCACCCAGCTGAACCAACTGTTCTAATTTTCTCAATACTTCCGGGCGCATGGTTTTTACGGGAGGCAACACCATTACGCTGTAGCTCATTCCATCGGGCAACACAAACTGGCCATCCTTAACGGATAAGCGATCAAGAATAACCTCACCATTAATATAATCGTAAGAATACCCTTTAGGAATTTCAGGAGTGCGCCCACCCGTCATGATGGGGGCATTTTCGCCGATAAAATAGCAAACATCGGCTGCATATTGACCTTGCTGCAACAAGTGCTGGCATCGACGCAGGTAATCGAAATAATTATGGGCCTGGCCAAACCAGGTATTGTGCCGGTTAAACTCGGTGCTGAACCAGGCGTTCATTCCAGGCATTCGGCTGTCATCGGGTTGCTGAATGTACAGGTGGAGCACCAAATGGTTAATGCCTTCGGTAAAACTCCAATCGCCCCTCTTTTTCAAATAAGCCGGATGACGCAGGTAGGATTTCTGCCCGGCAGTAAAAGCCTCCGCCGAAGTTCTTCCTTTGCCATAGGTGTGTGAGGTTGACGATGAGGCCTTACATTCGATATTTCCCAGAGATCCTTCGTTCCAAAACTCACCCCCTATTAAATTCGATTGACCGCCATACATCATAAACTCTGAAGGAAATCCCCAGTGGCCATAATTTTCTAACCAGGTTTGTAGGTTGTATTCGTTGCTGGCCTCACGCAAACCACCCACATATTCGTAGGCTACATCATCGGCTACCGAACGGCGTAAATCCCACAGAAAACGTTCCGACTCTTCCACACTTCCTACAATTCTTCCTGACAATACAGGCAAGTATTTTACAGGATCGTATCCATATTTATCTTTAAACTTCACTTCATAATCATCCGTCCAGTTTTGGGAGCCCATCTCGTAGCTGTCGGCAATCACATATTTAAAGGCCGATTTGCTCTCTTCGGGAATCCGTTTTAACAATTCGCCAACAAAATTATCGAAATGAAATTTGGCTAATTGGCGGCTCATCTTGTCCACTTCGTATCCCAGACCCTGGGGCGCTGAAGGGTGGTTCCTGGTTCCGGTGGGTGTCATACCTATACGCATAATGGTCCACTCCCCATCGGGAGCATTCCAGTTCAGTTGCCCCTTGGCATTCACAAACTCGCTTACATCAATCACGCTTTGGGCATCCACCATTAATCCCTTTGCGACTTCTGTTTTTTGCTGTTCCCACAAATAGGTATCCCAATTAGGCAAAGGTGTTGAAAACATTTTCCCCAACTGTTTCTCGACATATTCTTCTAACACGGGGGCTTCTGAAATATGAATTTCAGCAAATCCGGCTTTTAATTCACGGCTGGTAAAATCTTTGCAAACCAGTTTAAACTTATTCGATTTCACATTATCCAAAGCCTTCGCAAACTCACCTTTCACAAGAGGCCCCACATTCACTCTAAAATTGCTCCTATCGTAATGGAATTGGCTTACCAATTTTTCCTGCCCCTCTATTTGTGCATACAAAAGACAGTTGCACATAAAAGGGTTCTCCCCGGGAGATATGGCTATTTGCCTGGCCGTAATGGCGTCCTTCAGATCTATTTCAATTGAAACAACCCCATTTTTTTGAGTTTTAAAGCTCATCGAAGTTGTGGAATCGCCATCAAAAGCCAATTTCAGGTTCGGGATGGCAGGTGTACTTTTCACTTTAGCCCCGAGTGCATATAAATTTCTTTTTTCCGCTTTAGGCGCTAAAAAGGCAAGGGTATGTGTATCCTGGAATTCCTTTTTGGGTTGAGCTAACTTAACATTTATTTTCCCGGGACCGGTCACTTTTGTCTCGCTGTAGGTCAGATAACGCATGGCCATCTCCGAAGTTACCCAGGGACCTCCCGACTGACTCCATCCGGGGCAGTTAAACACCCCAATATCAACGCCTATTCGTTTACCTTCAGTAACCGCATGAACCATGTGCGACCACCATTCCTCACTTAACATGGGCACTTTGCCATCTACCCCGGCAGGATTAATATTACCAATTAGGGCGGCCCCAATGCCGGCCTCCTTCATCGCCTCTAGGTCTTTTGTTATGCCTTCTTTCGAAATATCGTCGTTGATCCAGTACCAGTAGCACCAGAGCGTATTTTCATCGGCAGGCGTTTCAAATCCTGCTTTTATTTCCTGATATTCTGTTTCGGATAAACGCACAGACTTTTGGCACGAAATGAGAATGAAAATGGCAGCAAAAAGACACAGTATGTTTTTTAACGAACGTAATGAATTCATGATGGATCCGGTTTTTGACTCGTTGGTTAATGATTAATAATAACAGTAGTGATTAGTTCTATAAGATCATGCTTTCTTTCAGACCTGAAATAAACAACATTATTATCGAACCTTTTATTTGAATTATTTCAACTTTTTTATGTTTTGTGCCATAAAGGGTTTTTAAGCTGCAAAGGGGGGAGGAATAATTTGTCGCCCTTCCTTACCCACTAATAATAGAAAAGGCCCATATCGAAAAGGTAATATTTTAAATTTGAGACAAAGTGGATGCTGACTGGTCATTCCTGGCAGCGGACGCAGCTTAATTTTCAACCTGGTGCCTTGTATTGTGGGCAAGGGCCTTATCAACGACCTGTCTTAAAAGTACCTCGCCGGATACCGGCTCACCGGCCTCCACATCCTCTTCAGTAAAGGCAGCCACCAGGATCTCCTTCGCCTGGTGACGCTGATAGTCATAAATAACGTAGATCTTACCGTCCCTGGCCTGGGTTGCATCAGGATAGCTAACCCCGTGTCGCTCATCTATCATCAGGCCACCCGACCAGCTTTTCCCGTCGTCGCTGGAGACAAAGGCCATCAGACGTTCACGGCGTGGGCTCTTGGTGTTGATTTCGCCATGCTTAATAAGCAGAAGCTTGCCGGATTGCAGGCGGCTGATATAGAACCGGGCTACGGTATGCTCGATGTTAGAGGGCTCCATCTCTGTCCAGGTACAGCCCTGATTATAGGAAAAACTCTCACCTATGCCGTAATTCATCCTACTGAGCAGCCACAGCGAGCCGTCCACCCGTTCCACAACCATGTTTTCATCGCAGTTACGCCCATCGGAAATGGGCACATGGCCTCGAAATTGAAACGTTTCACCTTTATCGGTCGAATACATTGAACGGAAAGGTTTGCGTCCGCCGGCCTCTGTGTGTGTTAAAGTGCCGGTGGGCCAGACCCAGGTTCCATCAGATAAAACGGTGGGTGTGTTCATATGGCAGTAATCGGTGGCAATCAAACGAGGCGAATTCCAGTCCGGAGAAGGATCGCCGGGATTATCACAAGTAATAGCCCACAACTGGCTTCCGCGGCCTTGGTTCTCATTAATGAAAGCCCGGTAGGAACTGATATCGTCAAACTCTTCACCCATGGTTACCTGGTCCTCCAGAGCCGTTCGGATTGGCCAAAGACTGAAGGTGAACCACATTTTGCCATCGGGATCCATCCAAAGGTTCGAGAAAGATGCGCGGAAGGGTGGATCAATGATCATAACCGGCCTGGACCAGGTTCGACCACCGTCCCCGCTGGTGGCCAGCATGATGAAGTTATCCCAACCTTCACCGTAACCACCTGAATCCCAGCTCGCCCACAGCCGGCCGTTGGGGGCAACCGTTATACCGAACGAACAGACGAACATCCGGTTCTCCGCTGCATACTCCGGCCCGGGCTCGGTGACGATGTAGGGCATGTGCGGCCAGCGCGGTGCCGGTGGTTGCGTTGTCTGTGTTGCAAGGGTATCATCATCAGCAGGCACTTCAAATCCGGCTTTTAGATCCTGACATTTTGTATCTGAAGAAGGCCCTGACCCTTGGCACGAATTGAGAATAGAAATTGAAGCGAAAAGAAACAGTATGATTTTAAACGTCCCTAATGAATTCATGATGGATTCTGTTTGTGATACTTTGGGTTATAAATCAAATAGCAGCACTGATAAGTCTTTAAAAAAACCTTATTTCCCTGCTGCCTGAAAAATACGCTTATATCCGAAAACCCTTAATCGAATTAGGCGGGGTGATACTACAACAAATTGAACCCGGTATCACCGGGTTCTGAGGCTTTCATCCCTTTACCTCGGGTTTCACCCGAGGCTATTCATTTTAATCCGGCTTTGCCGGATTTAACGGGATAAACACCAAATTGAAATGCGGGGTAAATGAAACGATAAAAAGGGGGCGAAATAATTGGTTGGTCTTCATCCACCTGTTGGCAATAGCAAAAGGCCCATATCGAAAAAAATGGATATGAGCCTTTGGATCTTTACAACTTAACCATCAATTTAAAACTACGACTCTAATTGTCGACAGCAATAAAATCCGTTATAGCCTCGTAATTAAAACCTTTTAAATAAGGTCTTGGATTAGGATCGAATTGTGGCTCTGTACGAATCTCCCAGGTATCTGCGCTGAACCCTGAGAAGTTGGCAAGATCACCCCAGCTGGCTGTTGGCAAATCAGTGGTAACTCCAGGATCTGAGAGGGTCACCACAGTCGCTGCCGTGTATAGGTTCCCTCCTCGATCCAACTCGGTTGTGCCCACCACCTGCGAATCGTAAAAAATACCGGATGCATTCAAGGTTACGCCGGAACCATGACCAAAAATGGCCTTATTTGTGGTAAAACCTAAATTATAACAATTAAACATGTTAACGACCGCTACCGGCAGACCAATAAAGCTACTTGTATAGACATTTTCAGGTTCATAAGTATCAACCACCGAGAAGCAGTCTGAAATCTCGCCTGTCATACTTTGCGGGCGCCCGATAAAACCACCTGTCTGGCTGCCTACTCCTACAAACGTCCCTTCGACGAAACATTTGGTTACACCCCCTGATCCGGAGATCCATCCTACTAAAGTTCCGCCCTGGTTTCCACCCCCCGCACCGGGTGACTTGGTCATCCGTAAGTTGATTAATCCCAAATTCCGAATGGATCCGTTCACTAATTTAGCAAACATACCCGATCTGTTTTCATCTTCGGCACCACCCACCTTCGACATATGCAACCCTGAGATGATGTGGAACTGCCCGTCAAAATTAATGGAGGTAGTGGTTGTTATTGGCCTAAAACCAAACCTTCCATCTGAATCCTCCTGATTCCATCTGGCCGTTTCAGCCGCATCAATATCGGCGGTGAGCACCCAGTCTCTGTTCAAATCATCTTCTACAGCCACTTCACTGAGCCATCTCAGTTCGGTAATGCTTGATATTTGTCCATATACTACAGGAGCCTGAGCAGGAGAGGTGTAATTATTATTCACGAAATAGACCAGTGAATATAGATCCCTGTCAAGTGCGTCCAGATCGGCTTTCACATCGAGCGACAAATTCTCATTAAGCGTTGTCTCCATGTCAATCAGAGGCTGCTCAAGGCTGACATAAAGAGCCTTTTGGGCTTTGGAAAAATAAGGTGAGGTATTGACTTCATTTTCGAGATCGGCATATTCGGCTTTCATCTCGGCGTATTGCGCTTTTATGTCGGCCACAAACTGGTTCACCTCATCGTCGTCCAGGGCAGCCAGGCTAGCCAGGATTTCGATATCGCTTTGCAGTACCTTTAGATCATTGGAGGTTACTTCTAAGGAGGGATCCTCACTGTCAGCGAATAACCAATCGTAATAGCTTGCTAAAAGCTCGCTTTTAACATTATAGGTTTTTAAACCAAAAGCCTGAATTCCTGCGCTGTTCTTGTTTACTGCATCAAATACCCCCTTGATGTTGGCATTCCATACAGAATCCATTTTAAACTCAACCATCTGCAGGGACTCCTCTACCCGTTGAGCTGTGTTTGTCGGGTTTTCAAGCTTGTACTTATCTCCGCTGTAACCATCATTAAGGATCATATCCATCATCCCCAGGAGCTTTAGCCGTTTCTCTTTAAATCCGATAAGGGCCGAATTCCAACTCCCTTCGTTTATGGTTTCTATTTCGGACTCTGTGTTAGCCGCAACGCCAAAAACCATATCATCAATATATCTTATATCTTCTTCTGAACAGTTAACCAACGCTACAACCAGGAAGGTGAACAGAGTAAGTTGTTTTATTATTTTCATCTCAATAGTTTTTTGAATTAACAATTATTGCCAGGCCTCGGGTTGCCCTAATCCGGTCAACTTCCTTGCCTCATTTTGAGGGATTGGCAGAACCAGGTACTTATCTGAATTAGCTGAACGGGGCACATTGATTTTCACCCGGTTGTAGGAGAATTCACCTACATCGGTACCATCGCTGCTGACAATCTGCATTCCGGTTATCACTTTATTGGTCTCCTCCAATACATCCCATCTGCGCTGATCGAAAAAGCGATGCCCTTCGAAACAAAGCTCAACACGCCGTTCGTTACGTATGCGCTCCAAAAGAAAATCTTTTGTTTTTTCAAAACCGGGAACAAGAGAAATTTTTGGTTGTCCGGCTCTTTCACGAATCATGTCGAGTGCTGTTATCGCCTCATCAAGCTTATTGAGTTCACAATTGGCCTCAGCCAGGTTTAAGTAAGCCTCAGCCAAGCGGAAGTAAATTTTATTGGAATTGGTGCCTCCGGTCGTTGATCCCCAATAAGAGGCTGAACGATACTTTTTACTGTAATAACCGGTACAACTTCTTCGCACTTCAGCTTCCAGCTCCGAGGTGGGATTAGGGTTAAATCCGGTGCCTGATTTGCCTTCGTAGGTGTATATCACCAAGTCGGGTTCACTTTGCGCTTGTCCTTTGTATTTTCCATAAGTACTGCTGTTAAAAACAATTGCGTATTGCAGTCTTGCATCCCTTCCAACATAGGGATTGCTCCCCGGGTCCTCATTGTATCCGGCAGCATAAGTTGCCGATGTATGATCGGGGTTGGTATAGGCCAATACGGGCAAAGCCCCGTCTAACAATTCGAAACAGTCCACCAACTCCTGAGTTGGAACCGCCCCACAATTGGCGCTTTGCGTAGGCGAGCCCAGGCTGTTTAAATCCACGCCGTTTTGACTATTCATAATCCCGGCCCCATTAACCTTGGAACGAAATATCACTTCGTCATTAAAAGCGTTTTCAGCCTGACTAAACAGCTGGTCGTAATTCGCAATGGGAAGTAAGTTATATTGGCCCGACAGCTCACTCACACACGCCTGGGCAGCACTCGCCGCACGTTGCCATTTGGACTGATCGTTACCCGGGTTGTTTAAGGTGCTCGCGTTATAGAGTAAAACCCTGGATTTAAGGGCATAGGCGACCGCCAAATTTATTTTGTCAAAATCGCTGTTATTACTCCACCTTAAAGGCAATAGCCCTTCCGATATTACCGCATCGCATTCCTCAACAATCCGGGTGGCAATTTCATCATAGCTGGGTCGCGTTAATTCATTCCAGCCATCAAAATCGGCACCGAAAGGTTCATCGACAAATGGAACCGGACCAAAATTTTTGATAAGGTCAAAGTGGTACCAGGCCCTTAAAACCTTCACCTCGGCGATCCACCTGTTGAGTTTTACTTCGGAAAGCTGCTCTTTACTCACCCTGGATTGAGGGATGTATTTTATCGCCAGGTTACATTTCCGAATCCCTTCCCAGCAGCTGTTCCAAATGGCTCCGGCAAAATAGCTGTTCGAGGGCGTTAACAAGGCATTGTGCCAATTGTAAGTAACCCCGGTTCCCGATCTGAAGGCATCATCGGTATAAGCCTCGAGCAGTTGCCCCGAAGATTGCCCTGTAAAAGAGGTGTTTAAATTGTTGTAGCTATTATCTCTAAAATTTTCAATTTGGGTTTCCTTATTCAAAAGCCTGTCAATACTTAACTTATCCGATGGTACCACATCAAGTACATCCTGGCAGGCATTAAGTGCGAAAAGCAAAAGGATTATCCCTAACGTTATCTGGAAAATATTTCTTCTTTTCATGTTTTTCTTTTTTATAATTTTTTGTCCCGTTAGAATAGGTCTATTCCGCGAGACTAATTAAAACTGTACACTAACACCCAAGTTAAGAGCTTTAAGA
This sequence comes from Marinilabiliaceae bacterium, assembly GCA_041583495.1. Classification (GTDB taxonomy): domain Bacteria; phylum Bacteroidota; class Bacteroidia; order Bacteroidales; family Marinilabiliaceae; genus JBFHFS01. Next base: position 22,702 of record JBFHFS010000051.1, read on the forward strand.
ATTGGATAATTGGTGGTTGCCGCATCGGCAGACTCAGGATCAAAATCATCGTTGTCCAGGCTATCCCATACAAAAAGGTTCAGGCCGTTGGCATAGATTCGGATTGCACCCGATTTGATCTTATTGGAGATACTGGCTGGAAGGGTATAACCGAGTTCCACGTTTCTCAGACGTACAAAAGTTCCATTCTTTAACCAATAATCACTGGTCACAAAATTTCCGGACTCTCTACCCAACCGTGGGTACTCAATGGTCTCGCCTGCCGAATATTTTTCAAATGTCCAGGCACCCTTCATGTATTCGGTGAAATTATCCTGATTGGAAAAGATGCCGATTCCGCTTTGGTATACGTTGCGTTGGGCAGCGCCGGTGAAGAATGCTTTGAGATCGAAGCCTTTGTAATACACCTGGGCATTCAAGCCAAAATGTAATTCGGGTACTTGTCCAACCCCCAATGGGGCAATATCTTTTTCGTCAACAATACCATCCCCGGTAAGATCCTTATACTTAATATCTCCGGGGACAGGAGTCCCACCGAAGCCAGATTGATCGTGCCAGTCATCGATTTCCTGTTGTGTATTAAACAAGCCATCGCTTTGATATCCCCAATGGTAACTCACCGGGTATCCTTCTCTTCTGTATGGATAGGCGTAGGTTTCATCATAGGCTAATTCAGCGAGGTAGGTTATCTCGTTCTTATTCACCGACACATTTCCGTTGACATTAATTGCAAAGTCCTCGTTAAATTCCTTGCTATAACCCAGGGTCAGTTCGAACCCCTTGTTAATAGATTCTCCAAGATTTGCAGGAGGAAGGGAGGCTCCCCCCAGGCCCATCATCCCGTCAGGAATAATAGCAATGTCGCGGATAATAATGTCTTTGTTGTCGTGATAATAAAGGTCGGCACCCACATAAAGGGAATTAAACAACTGGGCTTCAATGCCAAAGTTGTACTTGGTAGAAGTTTCCCATTTAATGTTCTCATTTCCTAGCTGATCTTCGGTCGAATTGGAGTTCCAGGTTGTAAGAAACAGATACTGATTGGTGCTTCCATAACTAAAGACGCTGTTTCCGGTCTGTCCGGCCGATGCACGGACTTTAAGCATGGTAACAGCATCCGATTCTTTGAGAAAATCCTCATTAGACACCAACCAACTTGCCGAGATTGAAGGGAAGAAACCAAATCGGTTCCCTTTCTTAAACTGTTCTGACCCCTGGTAGGCGAAATTAGCCTCTGCAAAATATCGGTCATCAAATCCATAAGCAACACGCCCGGCCAATCCCATGTAGTTTGTTTCCAGGAGAACCTGCTGTTGCTGCATATGCCTTTCGGCCATTAACATTCCTGTCAGATGATGTTTCTCTCCAAAGGTCCGATTGTAATCGAGTGATGCACGAAAGTTGTACATGTAGTAAAAAAAGATGCCTTGTCCATCACTCAGGGTGGTGTTCGAGGTTCCCGGCACTTCGGCATAACCTAAGGAATCGACCCCATTGACATCCTGAAAGGTAGCCACCTGAAAAGATTCATAACCCCGGCTCCGATTTTGGGTATTTCTGGAATTTACATCAAACGCTAACTGCCCTTTGGCCGATAAACCCGGAACAAATTTATCGAGTTTTTGAGTGGCCCCGAAGGTATTATTGAGTCGCGTTTCCGTTTTATTGGAAGAACCTGTCCGGTTTAAATCCCCATATATAGACGTTTTGGTCTGATAGGTGAGCTTCTGTAAATTAACGAGCACTTCGCCATCAGGTGTTAAATCGTTGTAGGCATTGTTAGGGGTCTGGTAAAGTTTTTGGAACAGATCCCCAGCAATGGGGGAATTGTTTTTCTCCATATACCCGCCAATATTTACCCAAAGATTCAGAGTCTTGTTCAGGGATATATCCAGATTGGTTCTGAAATTAAACCTGCTCGACTTGGTAGATGCATCGTAACTGTACAAATCGAAAGGTTCGTTTTCGAAGATTCCTTCCTGCGTGGTATAACCCACAGAGGTAAAATAACGCATCGAAGAAGATCCCCCGCGCACATTCACATTTACACGCGTTTGATTGGTAAAATCTTTGAGAAAATCATCCTGCATATTCCGTACGGGATAAAACTCAGTCATATCTGCATTCTGATAGCGCTCCAGCTCATAAGGAGTGTAAAGTTCTCCATACCCTTCATCCCCTAAAAACCTGCGATCGTTGGTGACCCTTTGGTTATACATGGTTGCATAATCGTAGGCCGAGACAAAATCGGGCAAAAAGGTGGGTGCCTGCAAGGCGTGATCAACCGACACATTGATTTTAGATTCCCCTTCGAATCCACTCTTAGTGGTGATTAAAATAACCCCTCCAGAACCACGCATCCCGTATGGGGCCGTTGCTGCCCCATCCTTTAATACGGTAACGCTTTCTACTTCATTTAAATCGACCCCATCGGCAGAACGTTCCACCCCGTCGACCACATACATCACGCTATTTGAATTGGGAGAGTCGGAACCTCTGACTTTTACATTAAAGGATTCGTTTCCCGGCTCGCCGTCACTTTGAATGATACTTAATCCAGGAAGCTTGCCCTGTAAAGCAATAAACAGGTTATTCGATCGACTGGCCACCAACTCCTCCCCCGAAATGGTAGCAACCGAAGAAGTTACGCTCTTTTTAGATTGTTTGCCGTAGGCAACGTTCGCCGTTTCATTTACCGGAAGAACGACAACCAGGTCCTGGTCACTTGTGATGTTTTGTTCAACAGCACCATAGTTTGGCAAATAAAAATAAAGCGTTGTCGGCAGGTCGTTGACCGAAATCTTGAACTCTCCATCTTCGTTGGTTAACACAGAGCTTGCGATCCCATCCGATGTGACTGTCACTCCGGGTAATAACAGCCCATAAACATTGCTCACTTTTCCTTTAATCAGATGCCCCGCAGCTTGTGCGACAGACGAACTAAGGAAAATACCGCAGATTATTAAAAGATATATCTTAATTATATTTTTCATCTTTATTTCTTTAATGAATTAAAAAATTCTTCAGGATCATTGATTAACGCCACGCTTCGGGTTGTTGCAATCCTGAAAGGTATTTTCCATCCACCAGCGGAATGGGTAAAACTTTGTATTTTTCGTTATGGCAGGCCCATACATAGGGTATTTGATAACGGGTATGTTTAAACACATTGTTGTCCACTTTCTCTACCAGCATTCCACTAACGGTATTGTTGTTAACATTACTAATGATGTCCCAACGACGCACATCGTAGAACCGGTGATCCTCCAATACCAATTCAACCCGTCTTTCGTTCTGAATTCTTTTCATCAACCACTCTTTGTTTCCCGCGCTATAGCCAGGCACCGCTTTAATGGATGGCTGATTGGCCCGAAGTCGGGTCATATCCAATGCGGCACAGGCTTCATCGAAATGGTTGGCACCACAAAGGGCTTCGGCATAGTTGAGATATATTTCGGCATAACGCATCAAAACAGTATGCTGGTGACATCTATTGTGTCCTGCACTTTGTGTCCCCGAACCATACCAAACCGGATCACGGTCTTTACCATAATAATAGCCGGTGGAGGTCTTTTTATTCGTCCCACTGGTGGAAACTTCATTCATTCCGGTCCCGGGAGCTCCCAGATAGGTCCAGACAGTAATGGGGCCTAAATCGTACGATTCTCCGAAATAATTGCCATTAAATATGATATCCCTGTAAAAACGATCATCCCGGTTAACGTAGGGATTGTTGACGTCGTCGTAGCCGGCAGCAAGTGCTTCTGCCGTAAAGGTGGGATGGGCATGTGAAGGATCATAGTTTTCAACGATCATTTCACCTGTTTTCAGTTCGTAGCAATCCACTATTTCCTGGCTGGGTGTTTCACCCGTTTTGTGAATTGAATAGTTACTTCTTTTTGGAACGGCATTGGACAGATCCATCCCATGCACATTACTGAACTGTACAAGCCGGTCTCTGCCCCGCCATATTACTTCTACATTTTCAACATCTTCAGTAATGGGTGAATTGTACAACGCTTTCTTGGTAGTTTCAAAAGGCTCTAACGAATAGGCGTTTAAATCCAAAAATTGCTTTGCCGCTGCCGCCGCCAATTCGTATTTAGCCGGATCGCCCGTTGGATTATTGAGGGGGCTTGCATTATAAAGCAGCACTCTCGATTTAAGTCCATATACAAAACTTAAGGGAATCCTGGCCTTATCGGTTTCACTTCCACTTAAACGCTTTAAGGGAATAAGCTTTCGGTCTATTACCCCTTGCAATTCATCGGCTATTCTTTTTGCCACCTCATCGTAAGTAGGCCTGGTTAGCTCTCCCCATCCCTTAAATTCGAGGGGTATCTCCTCCTCAAAGAAAGGAAGTGGCCCATACATACTGATAAGCTTAATATAGAAATAGGACTTGAGGGCAATTGCTTCATCTTTCATCATGTCACGTTCTGCTTGTGGAAATATTTCCAACGGAACGGTTACCTTATCTATATTTCCGATAAAACGATTGCAATGACCGATGGCGCCCCAGTATCGTCCCCACCAGCTTGCAGTGGTGTTCATATAAACGTTTCCGGCATTTGAACTGGCCCAAACTGCCGCGAAGGAAGGGGTCAGCAACCCATTGGTCCAGTTACCGTAGCTTTGCCCCTGTGTATCGAAGGCATTGTCGGTAAGTTCCTCCTCAGTGGTCCAAAAGTACAGATCACTTCTGTTCTTGGGAATGCCCATATAACAGGCCGACAGCATGCCTCTTACCTTGTCATAATCACTCAGTACCCCCTCTAATGTTTCTCTCGAATCATCAGCGCGGTCCAAAGCTTCTTCAAAAGCCTTTTCACAACTGACCAACATCACCAGGAAAAGGGATACAATCGGTAAGACTTTAAAATTTAAACTATTTCGTTTCATAATATGAATATTTTTAAATGATATTCCAGTTTATACCAATATTCCTTTAAAATGTAATGTTTAGCCCAATATTATAATTTGAAAATACCGGATGGCTCAAAGAGCTGCTCACCTCCGGATCCAAATACTTGAAGGGCATATTATCGATGGTAAGAAGGTTTAAACCATTTACATAAATTCTCGCGTTGCCAAGTCCGGTTCTGGCCAATAGGCTTTTAGGCAAGGTATATCCGATTTCAACATTTTTTATCCGCATGTACCAAAGGTCTAACAACCAGTAGTTACTAGGCTGTTTGCTCACGGAAGCTCCGTCGACATGCATTCTTGGATAACGGATATCCCCGTCATTTGCTGCTTTCTCGGGTGTCCATGCATATTTGTGCAACTCGAAATAGTTTTTATAGTCCCCTACAGCATTTCCATTCCAGTCGTAAATGGCACGACCGGAAAAATCGAAGGTATAATTGGTCACCCCTTGCAAGAGGACACTAAAATCAAAACCCTTATAGGTTGCACCAAGATTCAAGGAAGCATTTAATTCCGGGATGGTGGGGTAATTCATTCTGATTTTATCTTTTTCGTCGATCACTCCATCCCCATTTTTATCATCATATTTCAGGTCGCCGGGCAATACTGCAGCACCAAGCCCTGTTTGATCGGCCCATCCATTAATTTCCTGCTCATCGTTGAAATAGCCCAGGCAATCGAAACCAAACACAGAATTTCGTGAAAACCCTTCATGGCGGTAGGGATAGGCAAAGGAGTCATCGAATGGCGTTTCATTAAACTTCTCGACTTTGTTCCTGGCAAAGGCCACACTAAAGCGACTTGTAAAACGGAAGTCGGTATTTACTCTTTTCTGATAGCCAAGTGAGGTTTCAAATCCACGGTTGGTCATCACCCCATCGTTTGTGGGTGGCAGGGAAAGTTGACCAAACATATATTCCGGAACGGACGATTGGGTAATGAGGATTGAATTTCGCTTTTCGTAAAACACATCCAGGTCCCAATCGAAACCGTTACTAAAGGTTGATTCAATACCGATGTTGAGTTTGTTACTCTTTTCCCAGGTTACCAGGGCGTTGGGTATGGTATTTTGGTATACCGGGTTGGGAAGGCCCGGGATGCCCCCCAAGGCATTGAAATAATCACCATTACCCTGGGTCCAGTCATCCACATAAATAAACCGCTGGTTCGATATTTGGTCATTTCCCACCTGTCCAAAAGATCCGCGTATTTTGAGGAATTCGATGAGACCCGAAGATTCCAGGAAGTTCTCTTCACTTAACACCCAACCCACAGAAATGGATGGAAAGAACCCGAAACGACGGCCAGAGGCAAACTGCTCCGAACCATTCATCCCGAAGTTCAGCTCGGCCAGATAACGTTGTGCATAATTATAGGTTGCTCTACCAACAATCCCCACATAGTTATAGGGGATCTGTGCGTTCACAACTCTTTCATTTTGCTTATAGAGAAGTAATCCGCTTACGTTATTTTTGCCAAAACTGTTCTTATAATTCAGGGAGGCTTCCAGGTCGAAACGGGTATTTAAACCCTGTGTGAGGACCTGAGTTAATTCTGAATCAGTCCCGGCCCCCGGAGTATAAACCACGGTATCTTTTCCCGCTGCCGTTTGTGTTAGCTGGGCCTCATAGGTTTGATAGGTCCTTCTATATCCGCGGATATGAGTTGCCTCGGCATCGTAGGCAACAATAGCCCTTGCCGAAAGCCCCTTGGTAATAAAGTTCAAGTCCTGCTCAAAACCAAGTGTACTGTTAATTTGGTTGTCGGTGGTTATCCGGTAACCTGTCCGGTTTAAATTACCATAAGGAGTACGGTCTCCGCCACCCACTGAAATAACCTCTCCATCGGGTGTTAAATCCGCGTGAGAGATCGAGGGCCTGTCGGTATAGGCCGCCAGTTGCAGATAGTAATACGATGCCGTGGTTGCTGAAGCTGCATTGGCGCCAAAGATAATCGGGTCGTTTTTATCCTGTAAAGAGCCCGACAGATTCATCCAGGCTTTTAAGGTTTTGTTAATTTGCATATCGATGTTTGCCCGGTAGGTAAACCGGTCCAACCGCTCCTCGTTATCGTAGTTGTATTCGTCCCAGCGTTCGGTTTTAAACGGCCCCCCCTGACTTACATAGCCCAGACTCACAAAATACTTGGTCTTTTCGCTCCCACCCCTGATGTTCACGTTACCCTTAGCCATGGGGGTGAATTTGTTAAAGAATTCACCGTACCAGTCACGGTCCACATAATACTCAGGCAAATCACCCAAACGGTAATGTTCAAATACAGACTCATCGAATGCCGGTGGGTTATTTGGATTATCCAGTGCCACCACCTCGTTACGAATATTCATATAGTCAATGGCATTCAACGGTTTTGGCAGGCGTGTAACTGTTTGCAGGGAATAATTCACCGTTGCGGTCACCTTAGCAGCTCCCACCACACCTTTCTTTGTGGTCACCAGGATTACACCGTTGGCACCCCGCACACCAAATACGGCGGTGGCCGATGCATCCTTCAATATGGAGATGTTCTCAATATCATAGGGATCGATATTGTTGATTTCGCGTTCGATACCATCGACCAAAATCAAGGGATTGGAAGAGTTCATGGTGGCCTGGCCCCGAATTAAGGTTTGAAGGTTTTCTTTACCCAGCTCCCCATCTTTTAACATAATGGTCAGCCCGGGCATTTTACCGGCTAAACCTACCGATAAGCTTGAAGTAGGAGACTGAACAATTTCACTACTACTAATGGTTGAGATCGCCGCTACCACACTCTCTTTTTTCTGGGTACCATATCCCACCACCACCACTTCGTCCAAATCGGTGGTTGCTGATTGGAGCATCACCTCCAGATTAGTCCTTCCTTCCAGTGCAATTTCCTGTGTGGTCATTCCGATAAAGGAAATAACCAGAGTGGCATTCCGATCACTCACCTGGAGTGAAAACCGCCCATCCATATCAGAGATGGTCCCAATCGTAGTTCCTTTGACGATGACCGTTGCTCCCGGAATAGGCGCCTGATCTTCTGAGGAAATTCGTCCTCTTACCAAAAGTTCCTGCGACATACCCCAAAACGACATGACGAGAAAGAGCAGCATTAATCCTGATTTTTTCATACATTTTTTAAATTTGATTAACATACTTCAAGGATAGTTAGTGAACTTAGAATTCTTTTGTGCTTTTATGCCTCTGTTTTGTGTTTTTGTACCAAAACGTTAAATCAACAAAAAATTTGTTCCGTTTTTCGGTTTTGTTTCATTTTATCCAAATTGTCCCAGCCGCCATAAATGTTAGGAACTATCTAACGATTTCAACTTCCTCAGGGGCATTCACCCTGGATACGACTTCCCCCTTTTCATTCAACCGATGTTCAACTTCAACAATTCCGTAAGGAGTCGGCAGCGAACCCCTCACCCATTTTAAATTGCCCAGATTAGGTTTTATGCTAATCGTTTTGCATCCGGGCTCTAACACCTGAAAACCAAGAACATGTTCGGTAAGCCAGGCCGTTGGTCCGGATGCCCATCCATGACAAAAACTATGGCGCAGCCCTTTGTAACAGTAGTCCCCATAGTCAGCATGTATATCGTTTTTGGAATCTGAAGGCAATTCATCGATACGCCCCACATTATCGACCCAATCTAAATTAAAATCTTCCCAAAAAGTAGTGGCCCCCAAAGCCAACATGCCCCCCCAGTATTCCCGGATAATACTCATCGAATTTTCGTACTTCCCAGCCTTGGCAAGGGCTTGCAACATATAGTAGCCATAAAAGGTAGAGAAATTTTTTGCCCCCCCTTCTAATAATAATTCGGATGCTTTTCCTTCGGGCAGAATATCCGCCAAACATAAAAGAGCCGCTGCCTGTTTCGAATCACCCGGAGATGGTAGCACCTTCAACATTCGATGAACCGTATTCATACATAAACTGGCAGTTTGATGTTCCCCCAAAACACGGCATATTTCAGCCCCTTTTTCCAATGTAATTTTCAACAGAGCATGGTAGCCGGCATTTACTGCCACGGGATCCTCGCTACTGGGCCAGTCGAGGAATCGATGCCCGTTCAGATGTTCTTTGCCATGGTCATCGACCATAGTACATAGATGATTCAACAATGCACGCATATAATCCTTCTGCTCCTTCAGGTAACTAAGGTTTCCATGGTATTTGTACCACTCGTAATGCCCCAACAACCACCACATTGAATAGGAGGAAATTCCATTCATCCAATTGGGCAAAGGGGTTATATCCCGGATTAAATCAAGACTTTTGGGGACGACTTCATTGTAGCCAAACACCGAATTAATGGTCATCACCTCGGGATGTGTGTCGCCAATCCACACCAAACGATCGCGCTTAATGCCGTCCCACAGGAAACCCTGCATGTTAAGATGAACGGTGTATGCCCCGGTTTGCCAAATATTGTTCAACAAAGTATCATTCGACTCAAACGATCCCAAATAGGGAATATCCCGATAAATGGAAATGGCATTCACTTCTTTAAGAAGCAGAGTTGAATTGGGTTCCAAAAAGTCGATGCGCACAAAACGAAAACCGGTATTTCCAATCTCCTTTTTACCCAACCAGGGCAGGAGCACTTCAAAATCACGGGTGGCATGATCGTTTTGGGCCGTGCTTTCACCCCCCACTTCCGACATGGCTTCCGAAACCGATTCGCCAAAGCGAACCCTCACTTTCCTGGTTCCGCCTCCCGGCCATTGTGCAGTCACCATCTCCAGACCTCCATGAATCTCTTTTCCAAAATCCAGTAAAATGGCGTTTTTATCCGACTGGGCGTTTATAATTTTACAAACATTCCCACCCACCAAATCGGCCTGACCATTACCCATTTGGAGCAATTGCTCAGCATTGATTACAGCCTTTTTCGTAGTATCCGACGTCCAAACGATTCGTTGAGCCGGAAAATAATCACGGACCCGGGGGTCACGTCTCACCCTGGTTTTTTCGGATGCATGAGAGAAAACCATCAGCACCAAAAAACACGAGGAAAGAATACTTTTTCTAAAATTTCTTAATTTCATACAACAAATATGCATCCCTTACCCCGGTCTTTTATCCGCTTTTGTTTCAATCTTTGTCTATTATGTCCTTTTTGCTCCTTTTTAGACATAGGTTACAACTTTTACGATTTAGAGCATACCCCTTTCCATGTTATTTCAATTTCAAAAACCTTAAAGCTGCTTTTTTTGAACGATTTAGTGGGCCTCTAAGCGCAAACATTAAATATTTATTTAACTTAGAGGCACCAAACATCGTTAACAACATTTAATACAAATGCGAGAAATTTCGGGCGTTAACACGCTATTTACCCACCAACCAGAAGCCGTTATACCCTTGCCCAAAATCATACTTTTCGTACTTTCTCTTTTCATAACCGCACTCACAATGGGGCAGGAAGATTTTAGGTATCTGCCCCCCAAGTTTCAAAACTTATCGTTAAGTGACGGGCTTTCCAATTTAGCCATTCACTCCATCTGCCAGGATGATCTGGGTTACATCTGGATTGGGACAGCCCGGGGATTAAACCGATACGATGGAATTTCATTTAAACATTATTATTACAGCGACGATGGCTCTTCATTGTCCCATGATAATATTGTCAGACTGCACAAGGCCCCCAACGGCGATATTTTTTGCTCCACCGTTTCAGGCACCAATATTTTCAGCATTGAAGAGGAGAGGTTTTTAAATGAAAAGTCAAATCTTAAAAGATTTATCTCCTTTGCCAATCATGATTCGGTGGTTTTGACCGCGAATCCCCTTGGAGGTATTTTTCAATATTCCCCGGAGTCAGCACAAATGGAAAGGGTAAAGAATCTACCAGCCAACATTGTTATAGACGTACTCATAAACGATGAGCAAACAGGTATTTGGGGAAAAGCGTTTAACAACCAGTTTATACTTAACTATAATCCTGCAACCTCGAATTACGAAAAGTATATTCTGCCCAATACCGATACACTCACAACCGGGGGAACCATAGCCCTGATAAAAAAACATCTGATCACCTCCACCAATTCATCTATTTCCGTATTTAACATTGAGAATCGAACCTTCGAAGATCTGTCAGAAAATTTTTCAGGATTAATAAAGATTCAAAACGAAACGATTAATTTCATTAAAGAAGTAGAGGAAAACATTCTTTGGATAGGCACCAAGACAAGTGGCTTGTACATATACAACATGGTAGAGAATAGCCTGATAAACTTCCATAAATCAGAAAATTTTAATTTCCTTAACTCCGATCACCTAACCTGTATTCTCAAAGATAAAACAGACAACATTTGGCTGGGAAGCTTCGACAGGGGAGTTGATGTCGCTTTTGAGAGACGCAGAAACTTCAATTACGATTTAGCCTTACACAATTTTACAAAAAATAAATTCATCACTTCCATAACCACCGATCAAAAAGGGACCTACTATTTTGGCACCCGTTTAAACGGTCTCCATATTTACAATTCAAAAACTAAAAAGACCGCCATCCTAAACCAGGAAAACAGCTTTATTAAAGACAACCACATTCGAAAATTGCTGTTAAGCTCCACCAACGAATTATGGATCAGTTCTGAAAAGCAGTTGCAAATTCTTAACCTAAAAAACGGCAAACACCGGGATATTCAGATTCCCCGGCCCAACAATGGATTGGTCAGTTTCTGCGAATCGGACGGAAAAGTGTTTGCCGGATCGGACAGACAAGGATTACTTGTATTCTCGTTGGATGGAGAGTTATTGGATAGAATGACTCAGTTTGGAATAAACATCACAGAGATTTTGAGCAAAGGAGATGGAAAACTTGTTGTTGCAGCCTATGGACAGGGAATTTTTGAATATGATTGCAAAAAAAAGGTAAGCAAAAGTATCAATGATTCAATTATGCTGCCGCCTAATAAATTGAACGAAATAATTACCTGCTATTTCGATTTGAATGAGAATATGTGGATTGGCAACTTTAAGTATGGATTATACCGCCTCTCAAAAAAGGATAAGAAGGTTACTATTTATACGATGGAAAACGGGTTGCCCAGCAATGATATTACCGGGATTATAGAGGATAACTACCGAAATATTTGGGTTAGTACCGCTTATGGGTTGTCGATGTTAAACATCGAAGGTAAATTCACCAACTACTCCTACAACGAGGGACTTGAAAACATTCAATTTCACCAAAAAGCCACCTTAAAAGACGAACATGGGACCCTCTTTTTCGGAGGTAATTTTGGCCTTACCTTTTTTAATCCCCGTGTGCTTGACTTTGAAAAGACACAGGCTCCAAAGGTCATGCTGGAAACCTTAAAGGTTTCGAATAAAGAAGTCAAACCCAAAGATGAAACCAATATTCTGAATCAAACCCTGGCACTAACTTCCGCAATAGAATTAAACCACCATTACCCCAGCTTTAGCATCGAATTTAGAGGGTTTGACTATGTCGCCGCTAAAGCCCTAAACTATGCCTACTTTTTGGAAGGCTTCGACAAAAGTTGGAATTACGTGAACAACCGGACCTTTGCCAGCTATCAAAACCTAAACAGAGGGAATTATATCTTTAAAGTAAAAGCGCAAAACAATAACGGGACCTGGTCTGAACAGCCGGCCATACTTCATATTAAGATTAAACCGGCTCCCTGGCTTACCATCTGGGCCTATTTAGCCTATATCTTCACGATTCTGCTGATAACCTTTATTACATTCAGATTAATCTTGCTGGCCAAACTGTATAAGAAAGAGCTCGAAATAGAACACAATGAACGTGTAAGAGAAAACGAGATTTCGGAGATGAAGATGCGTTTTTTCACCAATATCTCCCATGAGATAAGAACCCCGGTTACCTTAATCAAAGGAAATGTGGATTTCTTATTAACAGAGCTCAAGGAAAAAAATATAGTATTAAAATCAACCGAAGGATTAAAAAACAGTACCGAAAGAATTATTAAACTGATCAATCAATTGCTTACCTTCCGAAAGTTAGAAAATGACACCCTGGACCTGGAAGTCAGAAAGGAAGACGTTATTAAGATAACCAACGAATTAATCGAATCTTACCGGTTTACCGGTAACTTAAAAGGTGTCACCCTCAATATTCTGACCAAGGAAAAAGAGCTTATCGTTCAGATCGATCGCGACAAATACGAAAAAATACTAAACAACCTGATAGCCAACTCACTAAGGTTCTCCAAAAAGAATGGATTCATAAATATTGTGGTCGAAAAACAATCGTCGGACCAACTGAATAACGATTTTGTCGTTGACGGGAAAATAAAAAATTATCTCCAGGTTTCTGTTATTGACAATGGGAAAGGCATCCCGGCAAGTTTACTGCCACACATATTCGACCGGTTTGTTCATTACGACGAAGAAAAATCCAAACCCGATTATTCGGGATCAGGAATAGGATTAAACTTCACCAAACGGCTGATCGAACTGCACAAGGGTGCTATAATTGTAAAAAGCCAGGAAAAAGTTGAGACTTATTTTAGTTTTATTTTACCTGCTGATGAAGGTATTTATCCTCCTGAAAATGTTCTAAAAACCATAGAAACAGAGACCAAAGAAGCCTTTATCCCTGAGCCGGATTTGCCGGCCAATGACCAACCTAAAAAAGTAATTTTGTTGGCCGAAGATGATATTGAATTGAACAAGACTATTCAGAATGCATTGGCAGGAATGTTTAAAGTTATTCCTGCCTACGATGGGAAGGAGGCTTTAAAACTGGCAAAAAATCAACTCCCCGACATTATCATCTCCGATATAATGATGCCGGTCATGGATGGAATTACACTCTGCAGATCAATTAGGGAGGACGAACTCATCTCGCATATCCCAATTGTCTTGTTAACGGCCAAAGCCGAAGTGGAGAATAAGATTATGGGCTTCAAATATGGAGCCGACGAGTACATTACAAAGCCATTTGATTTTAACCTTCTAAAAACCCGGATTCAAAACTTAATAAAACAAAGAAGCCTGATACAGG
>JBFHFS010000052.1:0-34821 GCA_041583495.1 Marinilabiliaceae bacterium
ATTATGCCAGGTAAAGCTGCCCTGATTGTGCATCCACCCATTAATATTCGTGATTATAAAGAGAGACCCGGCCAACTATCGGAAGTTACCCAGCAAATTATTGAGAAAAGTACTCTCTGATAATTGTTTGATAAGGTATTAATAACAGGCTACGACCCAATTGTTCGAACTATGAGATTCGTTTTATTTAGTCTTATATTTATTTTTCTGCCGTTTCTACCCCTAACTGCTCAGAAGGCCCTTACTATCCAGAATAAAAAAACGATTCGGTTATACGACGAGGCGAAGGCGTTGTTTGCCAAAGGGGAACTGATTCATTCACAGGCGCTTCTTGAAAACGCCCTCGAGCGTGAACCCCGTTTTATGGAGGCCATGTTGTTGTTGGGGGACGTATTTCATACACAAAAGGAATACGAGTTAGAGCGCACCATCTTAAAAAGATCATTACAAGTCGATTCTGCTTTTTATATCTCTTCGTATTATAATATTGGAGAGGCTGCTTTAAGACTGGGTGATTTCTCTGAGGCCCTCTCTTTTTTGCGGGCTTTCAGGAATAAAACAACCGATGCCCAGTCTATAGTGCGGGCAGACAGGCTGTTGGAAAGGGTTGTCTTTACCCAAAAGGCGATGGCGGATCCCTGGCCTATCGAGTTGCGAAATGAAGGGGAGGGTATCAATAGCCCCTACGATGAGTATTGGCCCAGTCTGACAGCCGATGAACAAACTCTGGTGGTTACCGTTTTAGTGCCCCGTAGCGATAGTTTATTCAAGGCCAAAGGGGGCCTCTTGCCTCGTTCTCCTCAGTATTTTCGGGAAGATTTTTATGTTTCCTCTGCTGTTGGAGACTCCTTGTGGAAACCACGTCAACCCCTGCCGGGAGATATTAATACCCAAAATAATGAAGGGGCTCAAACCCTTTCGGCCGATGGAAACTGGATGTTTTTTACGGCTTGCGGACGGCCCGACAGCCATGGCAGTTGTGACATCTATTTCTCCCGGAGAACCCAGCAGGGCTGGAGTACGCCGGTGAATATCGGGGCCCCGGTGAATTCCCCATTTTGGGAAAGTCAACCTTGTTTTGCCGCCGATGGGCGCACCCTTCTCTTTGTCAGCAACCGCACTAACGGATGTGGAGGGAAGGATATCTGGCAGGCTACTCTTCAGGGGTTTAAAGACGACGGGACGCCCTATTTTGGAAACCTGACTAATCTGGGTGAGGAGGTGAATACCCCAAAAGATGAGAACTCACCCTTTTTGCACCACGACGGCCAAACCCTCTATTTTTCCTCTGACGGCCATGTGGGAATGGGGGGGATGGATCTCTTCGTAACCCGGAAAATGAAGGGCGGAAAGTGGGGGATGCCTCTGAATATGGGATTTCCTGTCAATTCGGGAAAAGATGAGATTGGCCTGGTGGTCAATGCCAGAGGAGACAGAGCTTTTTTTTCCAGTGATGGGCAAGACCGCGAAACCACCGGAAAGGATATCTATAGCTTTGCGCTGCCTGACCCTTTACAGCCTACCCCTGCTTTATATGTGAAGGGGAAGGTGTTTGATGCAGAGACCGGAAAAAACCTTCCCGCAGGGTTTAAGCTTACCAACGTTAAGACCGGGCAACTGGTGGTTACCGCACAGGGACAGGAAGCCACAGGCGAATTCCTGGTTTGCCTTCCTCTGGATGGGAATTTTGCCTTTCAGGCCGGGTATCCTGGCTACCTGTTTTACTCAGGAAATTTTAATCTCTCAGACACCCATCCACTCGATCGTCCCTATCAACTGGATATCGGTTTGCAACCCATAAAGAGTGGCGCCAGAACGCGGTTGGAGAACATTTTTTTCCATACCGACTCTTATCAGCTGGCGGATGAGTCGGATGTGGAATTGGGTGAGCTGGTTACCTTTTTGACCGAGAACCCCGGGGTGAAGATTTTATTGGAAGGCCATACCGATAATGTGGGTTCTGAATCCTACAATTTGGAGCTCTCGGCCAATCGGGCAAAGGCGGTTTATAAGGAATTGATAGCCAGGGGTGTAGATGCCGGTCGCTTGGATTACAAAGGTTTTGGATTCAGCCGCCCGGCCGGGAGCAATAACACCCCGGAAGGAAGGAGCCGAAACCGGAGAACTGAAGTGTTGATTCATTAATTTTTGTGAGACGATGATCTTTAAAACACCACTGATACATGGGCGGCTGGTTAAACGATATAAACGGTTTTTGGCCGATGTGTTGTTGGATGATGGAACCCGGGTGACAGCTCATTGTACCAATAGTGGAACCATGAAGAGCTGTCTGGAGGAGGGAGCTGAGGTCTATCTCTCCCCGGCTGAAGATCCCAAACGCAAAACACGTTTTACCTGGGAGATGATTCTTATTAATGGCCGTTGGGTGGGCATTCATACCGGGCACCCCAACAAGCTGGCGTTTGAAGCCGTAAAGGCGGGGACCATTCCCGGGCTGGAGGGTTATACCAAGGTGGTGCCCGAAGTAAAGGTGGGGGAAAGCCGCCTGGATCTCATGGCTGAAAACGATCGTGAATGCTGCTTTATTGAAGTTAAGAATGTGACGCTTAAAGAGGGCCGGTTTGCCAGGTTCCCCGATGCCGTCACCACGCGGGGCCAAAAACATCTTGGTACCCTTATGAGACTTAAGCAGGAGGGCAACCGTGCCGTTATGCTTTATGTGGTTCAACGTACCGATGTGGATATTTTCGGACCTGCGGCTGATATTGATCCGGTTTATGCCCAATTGCTGCGGGAGGCCGATGCCCAGGGCGTTGAAATCATCCCAATGCAGGCGGTTGTTTCCCCACAGGGAATTGATCTGATTCGTCTGCTGCCCTATGACTTGGGGTAAGATGCCGCAATAAACGCCGGCGGCACCGGTTAAGGCCTTCCTTAACTTCAGGGTAATTCAATCAATAAACCGGCGGGTGATGGGCCCATAGGCATCAATTCTGCGGTCGCGAAAGAAGGGCCAGATGCGGCGGACGGTTTCTGATCGTTTCAGGTCTATGTCCACCAAAAGGTTGGTTGCCTCATCTCCGGGGGCCATAGCCGAGATTTCGCCCTGTGGTCCCGCCACGAAACTACTGCCCCAAAAAAGGATTCCGTCGGTCACCCCTGACGGGTCGGGCTCAAATCCTACCCGGTTTACTGCTACCACGGGCAATCCGTTGGCCACGGCATGTCCACGTTGGGAGATAATCCAGGCCTCTCGTTGGCGCTCCTTCTCATCTTTTGAATCGGTCGATTCCCAGCCAATGGCGGTGGGGTAGATGAGCAGGTCTGCTCCGCGCATGGCCATGAGCCGAGCGGCTTCGGGATACCATTGATCCCAGCAAACCAAAACCCCCAGCCGACCTACTGAGGTGTCAATGGGCTCGAACCCAAGATCGCCGGGAGTAAAGTAGAACTTTTCGTAATAGGCCGGATCATCCGGGATATGCATTTTTCGGTACTTGCCTGCGATGCTTCCGTCTTTCTCCAAAACCACGGCCGTGTTGTGATAGAGACCCGGGGCCCGGCGCTCAAACAGGGAGGTGACGATCACAACTCCCAGCTCAAGGGCCAGTTGTCCAAACAGCTCGGTGGATGGTCCTGGGATGGGTTCGGCCAAATCAAAAACGGTGGTGTCTTCGGTCTGGCAAAAGTAAAGGCTGTTGTGCAACTCCTGCAAAACGATAAGTTGTGCCCCTTCTTCTGCAACTTCACGAATGTTAACTTCCAGTGCCCTGTGGTTGGATTTAAGATCACCGGTATTGTGCTGCTGTATGAGACCTACTTTTATCATGGCTTTGGTGGTTTATGGATTCAGCGTGTCGTTTTAAGTGGCCGGGATACATTGATATTATATCTTTTCAATAAACTTCCTGGTACGGGACAAATATAACTCATCCTGGCAAAATTAGTGATTTAATGGGTTCGGCTTATATTCAGGCTGCCTTTGGGAAACTGCATGGTAACGCAATGCAGGGATCCATTTTGTTGTATCAGAGGCAAACAATCGATGCCAATCACCTCCCGGTCGGGGAAAACCTGTTGAAGGATGGCCTGGGCCTTCTTGTCTTTGGGAGAGTCATAAAAGGGAAGGAGGATGGCTCCGTTGATGATTAGAAAGTTGGCATAGGTGGCCGGGAGTCTTTGCCCATCCACATATACTGCATCGGCCATGGGAAGGGCAATCAGACGATAGGGGTTCCCTTTGGTGGTTCGAAACTGCCTTAACTCATGCTCCATCTTCTTTAGCTCATTAAAATGTTCATCCTTTGAATCGTCGCAAGCGATATAGGCAATGGTTTGTGTATCGCAAAACCGTGCCAGGGTATCTATGTGGCTGTCGGTATCGTCGCCACTAAGGAATCCGTGGTTCAGCCAAAGTACCCGGTGGATGCCCAGTGCTTTGGTCAGGTAGTCTTCGATTTCTGATTTGGTGAAGGCCCCGTTGCGGTTGGGCGAGAGCAGGCATTCGGAGGTCGTGAGGAGGGTTCCTTCCCCGTCCGATTCTATGCTGCCCCCTTCGAGTACAAAGCTGAGGTGGTTTTCCCGATCCACTTTCGGGTCAAATAAGTTGGCATCGAAGAGTTGTTGGGTTACCAAATTGTCTTTGTTGGCAGCAAACTTTAATCCCCAGCCGTTGAATTTAAAGTCGAGAGCGGTCCAGTTGCCCTCCCGACGAATCATTAACGGCCCAAAATCCCGTGCCCAGGTGTCGTTGGTGGGACAAACAAGAGGGTTGATCCTGTGAGCTTGACCAGCGCTTTTGAAAAAGGCTGCCGAAGGCTTATCGGGCATCAATAAAACCACCTCTTCGAACCGGGCAATGGTGGTCACAATTTGCCGAAAGCAATCCTGTACATCTTCAAGCATGTAAGCCCAGTCGGTGTCTTTATGCGGCCAATTGAGCAACACGGCATCCTGGGGTTCCCATTCGGCCGGGAAAATGGTCGATTTCATTTGTTTATAATTTTTCTTCGTTTGCCATTATTCTGTCCCACTAAAGGGGGGAGGGCCTGTCCCGATTTTGTTCTCGGGGGGCCAAAAATCCATTCGAAAGAACAATTTGCCCACGAAAGAATTCGTGCGGCAGCTGGGTTTGTCAGGTCAAAATCCCGTTAGGGATTCAATGTGGTTAGCTGAATGAATGACAACAATGTGTAGCGTCCAAATCCGGGACGGAATTCCGTTTTTACCATACACATTCTACCCATATCATGTACCTACGGTACAATTCAAACACCATTAACCTTATTGTATATGTTCGTTTCAACAGTCCAAATTAAAAAAAAGAAGTCTGCAAAAATAACTTTTTGCAGACTTCAAAAATGGAAAAAATAAATGGGTTTCAGAACTTAAAGTTTATGCCAAAGCCAAATAATTGTTTGAGCTGAACGCGGGCCCCGTGCTCAACATCATTTTCGTCCACATATTTAATGTCGTGATCATACAGAAGGGTGCTTCCCAGGTTGGCCGAGAGAAACTTGTTGACTTTCATGATAAACCTGAGTTCCCACTCCACATCCACCCGCTCGGGATGATCGGCCAGGTTGGAGAAGAGATCCAGACGGGTGTTGAAATCAACATTCTGGATCAGGTTTTCCTTTTTGTAGATACTCTTCATGGAGGCACCAAACTCTGATCTTAGGTTATCACCCGGGTCAACACCAAATGCCCCTTTGTTGGAAAGCTCATCGTCCATTACGATGGTCATTTTGCCGGTGAGGGGCGACACATACATCGAAAAATTATCGTTGGGTTTGTAATCCATACCTAACGAGAGCAGCAGGTAGGCCGGAGATAAAAATTCTGAAGTTTTTACGGTATTGGTGGGTGGATCCTTATATCCCAGATCCATTTGTGTTTTGAAGTCGGCCAGGGCGGTGTAAAACCATTTGGCCGAGGCCTTATAACCATATTTGGATACCAGCTGAATCTTATCCTCAGTTTTTACTGCATTTTCAGAGCCTTGTTGGGTGAGTCCATAACCCAAATCTAAGGTGTTCTCCCAGGCGCTTTTGTTTTTGGTATAGTTCAGGAACGCGTTAAACAGAAAGGTGCCCGAAACGGAGTTTTTTCCCCCTGCTGACCAATTGGTGAGGGAAACCTGAGAAAAGTTAAAGGCGCTGTTTCCGCCCGCTTTCCAGTGTTTTACGGTATCGGTGGGCGCTGACTGCGCTCCAGCCAACAGGGTTAGGCCCGCAAAGGATACCGTGAGAAGTATTTTTCTTATCATCGTTTAAGTGTTTGAGGGTTTTGTTATTTCGGTTGAAAAACATGCACATCGTGCTGTGGAAAAGGAATAGAGATGCCCTGTTGGTCAAAGGTTTTCTTTACGGTTTCGTTAAGAAAGAAAAAGATATCCCAATAATCGGCCGCATTGGCCCATAACCGGGTGGCCAAATTAACCGAACTGTCCCCCAGGCTTACCACTCCCACAAAAGGTGCGGGGTCCTTGAGTATTCGCTGATCTTGTGCGATCACATCGAGAATGATTTTCCGGGCCTTATCGATATCATCGTCATAACCAATCCCAAAGGTAAAGTCTACCCGTCGCAGTGGTTCGGTAGAATAGTTGGTCATGGCATTGGTGGAGAGGCCGCCATTGGGGATGATAATGGTTTTTTTGTCGGGTGTATTCAATATGGTGTTGAAAATCTGAATCTCCTTCACACTTCCTGAATACCCCTGTGCTTCAATATAGTCGCCTACCTTGAATGGCTTAAAGATAAGCAACATGACCCCTCCGGCGAAATTTTGCAGCGTCCCGGAAAGTGCCATACCAACTGCCAGTCCTAAAGCACCCAGCACCGCAATAAAGGAGGTCATTTGAATGCCCAGCATGCCTACTACACTAATTAGGAGCATGATTTTCAGGCCAATTCCAACCAGACTTAGAAGAAAGGTTTGCAGGGTTTGATCGTAGCTTTTGGTTTTAAATATTTTCTCAAGCCCCTTGGTGAGCTTGCGAATCACCCAAAGGCCAATAATAAGAGTTAGAAGTGCCAACAAAATGGAACTGCCATATTTTATTCCCAGGGCAATAATTTCATCCGGGCTGCCTACCCAACTTTCAATAGTTTGCATCATGTGTTAGAGTTAAAATGTATAATCTATTAAAGCAACAAAAATTAAAATTGTTTACCAGATATATGAACTCTTTTGATGAGTGTGATAAGACAGGGAATAATTGCTAAATACAACTTGTTGATTATAAATACTGTGTGGGTGGTCGCTTTTCAAAAAGTGAATTGTAATTTTTTTTTTTTTTTCAACTCATGGGAGAGCAAATCATTTTTGTGCCTGAACATATCTTTAGCCTGGATAGGCCTGATAGAGGGGTATGGTTGTGGGCCTTGCTTCATACCATCCATTTTGGTTTAATGTATACTGATGATGCATTAACTTGAAAAATGTGTTTTTATATCATTGATATTGAACAACATTTAAGTACTCATTGATTTTTTGATTTGAATTGATTCATTTACCCCGAAGGGGTTTTATTCAAATTGTGCCACTCCATGGCACAATTAATGTTGAAATCAAACGCATCAGTAGTATAATGTAAATAATAAAACCCCTGATTATGAAGTTCCCCGCTTCACAAACAGGGGTTCGAATAATCCTGTCAGGGAGGTGTCCTGGCCTTTATTCGCGCATCATTATTTCACTGATTTTTTGGCCTTCATTGGTTTCGAGGGTAATAAGGTATTGGCCCTTAGCCAAATGGCCGGTTGTTATGGATTGTTGAGCCCCCAGTGTCATTATATCCAGGACCACCTGCCCGCTCATGGAAGAGAGGGTGACTCGTTTAATATTTTGGGGGTTTTTAAGATACAAAACCTCGTTAAACGGGTTGGGGTACAAGCCGTATGGGGAATCCTTTTCAGGATCTTCAATTCCGGTAGATACATTCGTTAGTTGAAGGTTGTCCACTTTAAGAACCGACCCAATGTTGGCCCCTGAATACACGTTAACGAAAATTATATCCGGCGAGCTTCCCACTGGAAAATTAATGGGGAGGGTGAATTTCTGGTAGCTGTCACTGGTGCCCGTGATGTCAATTTGGTTGCCTGTGAGCCAGTTATCAGGGTTCTGGTTAAAATAAACCTCAATAATGGCTTCGTCCGATCCGCTGGGGCTATATTTATACTCTCCCGTTAAATAGCGTGGGGTATCCGTGTAAGGGACTCCTCCCGCCCTCAGGAGCGCCGAGCCGTATGATAACCTTCCGGGCGTTGGGACGGTAGATAAAATAGTGGAAGCCGTGGTTAACTGAACGGCGTAGGTTCCCGAAGCCGCGTCGGTGGTTTTAACCATATTGGTGGTTTCATCATAGGTCATAAGAAGATTACTTGACGTCCAGCCATCGGCCTCCTCAACGGCATAATCTTCCCAATTTTCGAAACTAAAATTCGGGACTGGATATAAACTGCCATTGTAAGAAAAATGCAAATCATCAATCATCACCCAGCTGCCTATTACTGGTTTGTATATGGGAAAATTGAGTTCTTCCGGGATGCTGCTGGCAATACCAATCATGATACTGTCTGGTGCAACGGCACTTCCCGCAAAATTCAGGTTTATCGACAAAGTGCTCCAGGTGCTCTGTGACCCGGTTAGTGTGTAAAAGGTGTTGGATACGACTTCCGAATTTTTGGTCATTCTAACCCATACCAGGCCGGCATCTCCCGTTCCAATGTTGTATTTTATGTCCATATTTAACTTATCAACCAGCTGGGACCAGGGTATTCCTTTGGGGGGAAACTCATAAATAAATTCGCCCAAAACAGCGTATCCAACCGGTACCGGGTTGTTGAGGTCGGTATTATCAACGGTGGTCAGCTTAAGGGAATAATTGCCATCCTGAGCATCGGAATCCTTTATGGTGCTCAGGGGGGCCGACCCGGGGTTCACATCGGTGAACCAGCCTGTTGGATGTTCAAAGAGGATTCGTGAATTCCACGCCTCAAACCCTCCATTCACCAAAGGAACCTGCGACTGTATAAGAACTGGGATAATGGTTGCAACCATCAATCCTAAAAATCGTTTAAAAAGTAATTGTTTCTTCATAAGGCAAAAAGTTTTTCGTTCAAACTAAATCCTATCTCCGGCTTGCAGCAATCTCGATCAGCAATGGGAATCGCGCTATTTCAATGCTGTCTTTTCCAAAAAATATTAATAATCAAAGGGAAAGTTAAGGAATATAGAACCCAAGCGCCAGAGAATAATGCGTTTTGTTCAAAGGATGGTGAAGATATCGGGGAGTTGGAGAGTTGCCTGAAATACAGACAATGAGCTTAATGTCAGGGGGTTGTTTGGCCCTGAGGCTTCCGAAGGATGCTGTCCACAAATGAGCATTCAATGCCGGAAAAAAACGTTGAGCGATGGGTAAGGGTTGTGCTTTGAGATGGTGGTGCCCCTTTTTATTTAATGTTCAGGGTATGAAAGGTGTAAAAGGTCGTTTGGCCTTTTTGAATATCGACCGTTAAGGTTCTTCTTTGCTCCGACAAGCCATGGAGGTTCAACGAAAGGGTATGTTGTCCGGGCGATAGGGGAATTCGCGTGTAGTAAATTGAGTGGGGAAGCGATTGCCAGTTCCGTGTGTCGGCTTTCTCAGTCATGGCATTTACGATACTTACAATGGTTCCCAGGTTTTTATTTTCTTTTTGGGCCAACTCTTCCATGATGCGTTTGGTTGCCATTCTAAGCAAGCTATTACCCACCTCTCGCACCATCCGGTCTCGCAAACACTGGAATGCAATTTTATTGATATCTTCTGCTATCTCGAGGCCATAGAGGGTTCCATTCTCCTCTAATTCCGCCTTCCTGAACAAGGGGGGCCGTTCCACGTATTTGGGAAAGGCAACTCTTAAAAAAGAGAGATTCTTGAAGGCTGTTTGTTCATTGCTGCTGCGGTTGCCCACAAAAAACGAATAGTTGAGCCCCAATTCCGGGTTGCCCATATTCAGGTAGCCGTTAGAGAGCCCAAAGTTACTGACGGTAAGGGCCCATTCCGATTTGACTGGCCCCATGCCATTGAGCCATAAAAACACCAGTTCACCCGTGGATTCTTCCCGGGTTGGGGGGGGCTGCATTTGAAATTTTTCTTCAAAAAAAGCCACCTGATCGCCAAATCCGGTTTCTTGGGCGGCCCTTATCAGGTCTTTTTTTAGCTGGGTGGGGGCCCCCATCCCAAAAAGTGAGGTGTAGTCTTCTTCGTAGGCTTCCAGGGCGTTGCGATAGGCGATGAAAGCGTTATTGTAATCTCCTGCGGCATCGAGTATCATTCCCATCAAATTGTACGCGAAGGCATCTCTTTGATATTTGTTCTTATTGTCGGAGTACTTATCGTTGAGCTGCAGTAGATTGATGTTAATTCGTTTGACCTCTACCAGGGCCGATTCCATATCATTGATTTCCAAAAAACCGAGGGCTTTGTAGAAATTCACCATAATGGTTTCAAAATCTTCGGGTTTGTAGGCGGTCACCATAGGGTTGGAAACCAGTGCCAGGGCCTGTTGCCCCATGTTTTTACGATAATCTTCGATGTAATAATCGGCCTGATTTAAGAAATCGATGCTTTGTTGGTATTCGCCCAGCATAAAGGATACCATTCCACGATTCATGAAATAAAGCACACGGTGATTATTTTTGGGCCATTTTTTGTCCAAAGCCAGCAATTTGTCGGCCTGGTTAAAATCACCTTCAATGATTTGTGTTTGTATTTGAATCGTTTTTTTGTAGAAAGTGGTGCAGGCTGTCCCCAAAAGAGTCAGCCCCACCAAAATCAATATCTGAGCAGTACGATGCATATCAGGATGTAGCGTAAGGTAAGCACTTTAAGAATGGGGAAAAAAAGTACCCGCGATTTCCCCTCTTAATTGCGGATATATTTTCTGATTTTTTTATCCCCTATCCACACAATCTCACTGGATTCAATGTTTGTTAATTCCAGGTTAACCTGATAGTAGTTTACGCGTTCTTTCTTGTAGGTGTCAACAATGGAGTTGATGTCGCCATTCATCATAAAATCGGCGCCCAATTCCTGGCCCCATTTCTTGGCGGTAGCCGATGAGGCAAACTCTTGCTGAGCAGCTCTTTCACGGCGAAGCTCTTCGCGTTTGTCGCCGGCTTGTACCAACCGTACTTTCCCTGAATTGATGTAGGCGCGTTCAATGTCTTTGATAAAGGTCTCGGCACTGATGTGTTCGTGCGACTGGTTGTAAACCAAACCAACCACTACCACTGGCTTTTCGCCGTTGTGAGCCTGCATGAATTGAGAGAGCCAATTGCCCTCAAGCACCTGTTCCACCATGGCCTCGGCCACCAGTCGAGAGTCGGTGTCGTTCCATCGACCGCTAAGGTCTACCACTTCTTGTGTATCTATTCGCTCAACTTTATGGGTGGCGCACCCTGTGATAAGAAAAAGAGCGGTGAGCGTAAGCATTGTAAAGATGGTTGTTTTCATAGTCTGAAGTTTTGTATTTGCTTGAATCAATATTTGTGCCAGAAGAGTCCTGCTGATTCCTGAATAATATGGGTTAAACGGTCTTTATCTGCCCAAGGTAATAAATTATTTGCTTAGCCAGTTCTTCGCTGCTGTGGTTGGGAAGGTCGAAAGTAAGATCCATGGCCTCTTCCCAAATACCCGTAAATCCTACTTTGAGATGGGCTGCCGACAGGCTGGTGAAGGCCTTTAAGGGGAAAAAACTCTTGGCAGTCAATACAAAAAGCGCATCAAAAGGGGTCACCACCAGTTCCTTTAAGGTATGTGTTTTAGGTAAAAAGAAGAACGAAAAATCCTTCAGGGTGACAAAACGGTAGGTTTGGTCACCGATGTAGGGCATCTGCTGCTTGTGGCCATCAATATAGCCTATGGCCTTTACTTGGGTTTGATGGGCACTCATGTGCTGGGCAAACGCCCTGGCCTGTTGGTAGCCGGATTCTGATGAAGCATCAAAAATAATGGCAGCCGTTTTAATCTGGCCGATAGCCTTGAGGCGTACCTCTCGTTTTTGTTGCTTCAGGAGATGTTTTAGCCAAAAATGACCAATGGCTTCTCTTGTTCCTCTAAAAAAAATCACAATTGTTGGGATTAGGTTTCAATTAGTTTAATAAAATCATCTTCCGACAGGATGGTCACTCCTAATTTTTCAGCCTTTTGAAGCTTGCTGGGGCCCATGTTTTCTCCTGCCACCAAATAATTGGTTTTCCCCGTTATCGAGGAGGTGTTTTTTCCTCCATGTGCTTCGATCAGAAGCTTGAGTTCATCGCGGGTGTGGTGAGAAAAAGTGCCACTTATCACGATGGATAGGCCTTCGAGTTTGGCTGACTGTTGGTTGGGAGCTGTTTGGGCATCACCTTCCATCTTTAAACCGTACCCCTTGAGCTCTTCAATCATTTGGCAATTGGCTTCCGACTGGAAGAAGGCGATGATGCTGCCGGCAATCTTTTCACCAATCTCATCCACGGCCAGAAGTTCTTCTCTGGAAGCTATTCTGAGCCGGTCGATCGATTCGATGGCCTCGGCCAACTTTTTAGCAACGGTTTCGCCTACAAATCTTATTCCAAGGGCAAACAAAACACGAGGAAATGGAACCTCCAATGAATTTTGTATGCTTCGAAGGATGTTGCCGGCCGATTTTTCACCTAATCGGTCCAACGAGCTCAATTGGGAGGCCTTCAAACGGTAGAGATCGGAAATGGAATGAATCAGCCCCTTATTGAAGAGCAGGTTGATGGTTTCCTTGCCCAAACCGTCAATATTCATAGCCCTCCGGGAGATGAAATGTTCTATTTTTCCCTTTATCTGTGGCGGGCAACTGGCGCTGTTGGGACAATAGTGAGCGGCTTCTCCCTCTACCCGCATCAAGGGGGCCCCACATTGGGGACAATGGGTGATGAAAGTAACCGGATGGCTTTCACGGGAGCGTTCTTCGGTTACCACTCCGGTGATTTTTGGAATGATCTCCCCGCCCTTTTCGATGGTAACCAGATCGTTTTGGTGAAGATCGAGTCCGGAAATGATATCGGCATTATGCAGAGAAGCCCGTTTCACAGTGGTTCCGGCAAGCTGAACCGGTTCCAGATTGGCTACCGGGGTTATGGCTCCCGTACGGCCCACCTGAAAGTCGACCGAAAGGAGCCGGGTGGTGGCTTCCTCTGCTTTAAATTTATAGGCAATGGCCCATCGGGGCGATTTAGCGGTAAACCCCAGTTGTTGTTGCAGAGAAATGCGGTCTACCTTTATCACCACCCCGTCGATGTCGAAGGGAAGGTGGTGCCGGGCTTCATCCCAGTGTTTAATAAAGCTGAATACCTCTTCCAGGGTGCTACATAATTTCATGTGAGGCGAAACCTTCAGACCCCACGACCTGGCTTTTTCCAGATTCCCGGAATGGCTGTCGGTGGGCAGTTCTTCGGCCAGCAAATAGTATAAGTAACAATCCAGGGGCCGGTGGGCAACCAGCGAGCTGTTTTGCAGCTTCAAAGAACCCGCTGCCGCGTTTCGCGGATTGGCAAAAGGAGGATCACCTGCTTCTACCCTCTGAAGGTTCAGCTTCTCGAATCCTGCCCTTGGCAGGAATATCTCTCCCCGTATCTCGAACCTGGCCGGAAAATCATTTCTTAAGCGCAAGGGAATGGAACGGATGGTCCGGACATTTTCGGTTACATCATCGCCTACCGAGCCATCACCCCGGGTGACCGCTCTTATTAGCTGGCCATTTTCATAGGTGAGGCCGATGGCTGTACCGTCGTATTTGAGCTCGCAAACATATTTAAAACCGGTGCCTGCCTGCT
This sequence comes from Marinilabiliaceae bacterium, assembly GCA_041583495.1. GTDB lineage: Bacteria > Bacteroidota > Bacteroidia > Bacteroidales > Marinilabiliaceae > JBFHFS01. Next base: position 13,798 of record JBFHFS010000052.1, read on the forward strand.
TAATGATCCGGTTGTGGAAATCGGATAATTCCTCTTCCGAATAGGTGTTTCCCAACGATAACATGGGGTATTGATGTGCCACTTGCTGAAATTCCCTGTTCAGGTCACTTCCCACCCGCATGGTAGGACTGGAAGGATCGGCGAACTCAGGAAAGGCTTCCTCAAGGGTTGCCAGTTCCTGTAACTTTTGATCGTATTGGTAGTCCGAGATCTTCGGATCGTTTAATAGGTAGTATTGGTGGTTATGTTCGTTGAGCTCTTGCCGAAGACGGAGAATTTGTTCTTTTGCAAGGGCCTTGTCCATGTGATCTTTATTCATAAAATTGCTTCTCTTTTTCCAGCGGTTCTGGTATTATTGGAAACTTTGCATCAATTTTAGTATTTATATTTCAAATTTACTCAATTTTTTCCTTAGCTAGCGAAATAAATTGATGGTTGAAAGGGATCCGTATGGGAAACACAATTGAAAAAGGGAGGGAATAGGACTTGAACTTTAAAGGTGTTTTTAAATAAAAATGCTTCGTTAAACCTATGTAAATGGTTAGATTTTATATTTTAGATGAGTTGCTGGAATTTCTTTAATACACTCATAGTAAGCGCTTTACAAGTATTTCTAATGTCTGTTATCCAGCTCCTCCGCGGTTCCACTCCTATAGTTATGGCGACACGCGGAAAATCTAACGATCTTTAGGAATAACATGTAACTTTACTGAGTACCTTTGGTGGAATAAAAAACATTTCGAAGGCTTATTGTACTGAGGATGTTTTTACCGTATTTAAGAGTGTATTGTATAGAGCTCAACATAATTTTCTCATTAATTTAATCAAACTAATCATGTCAAAAGAGAAAGACGTAAAAGAAAAATCGACTAAAAAAACACCAGCCAAAAACCTGAAAGAAAAAAGGGCTGCGAAGGCTGCAAAGCGCAAAGAAAAATCGAAAAATTAGTCTGGATGGATTGTAGAAGGATCCATTTGTCGGTAGGGCCCATTAAGCCTCGAAGGGTTGGATGGTTTTGACGGCTGCAAGTAAGGGTTAGAATAATTTTTTATTTTTCGAAAAAGGACCCGGAAATAAACGAAGGTCCCGCAATTAAGCGGGACCTTCGTTTATTTAAAAAAAGAGTTAAAGACTCTCTCAAATTGTCCTTTAGGGATTCATCACCCCTGATAATTTGGGTAGTCGGAATAACCCTGCTCCCCAGGGGTATAAAACAGATCCTGTTTTAAATTTTGTGATAAAGGCCACTGGTTTTTTAGTCTTTCCGTTAAATCGGGATTATTAATGAAGGGCCGACCAAAAGCCACCAGGTCTCCCAGTCCACTGCGGAGATCTGTTTCGGCTTTTTCCAGATCGTAGCCTCCTGCCAGTATAAGGGTATTGTTAAAATTATTTCGAATGAGCTTTTTTATTTTTAAGGGCACTTCAGGGGCGCCCATGGCCGAATGATCTACCAGATGGACATAGACCAGGCCAATCTCATTAAGCTGCTTCGAGAGATAGTCATAAGTGGGCTCAATCTCAGAATAAATAGGCATATCACTGGCCACCCCGTATGGCGATAAGCGGATACCCGTTTTTTCCTTTCCAATGGCCTGTGCCACCATGGCGGCTGTTTCCAGAACAAAACGGCATCGGTTCTCAATACTACCTCCATATTGGTCTTTTCGGATATTGCTCACCGGAGATAAAAACTGCTCCAGCAAATAGCCATTTGCCGAATGTAGCTCTATGCCATCGAATCCTGCCTCGATAGCATTTTGGGCCGCGGTAACAAATTCCTTCCGGGTATGAATTAAATCCTCAGGAGTCATCTCACGGGGAACCGGGAAGTCTTGCAATTGTTGGGAATCCGTCCACATCTGGCCAGCGGCCTTTACAGCCGAAGGAGCCAATATGTGAGCCCCTTCGGGCATGTTGAGCGGATGGCTTATGCGTCCGGTATGCATGATTTGAAGAAATATTTTCCCCCCTCGTTTATGAACCGCGGAGGTAATTAATTTCCAACCCTCCACCTGGGCCTGGCTATATATCCCCGGAATGCGCGCATAACCTAATCCATTTGGCGAAGGGGAGGTGCCTTCTGTTATAATTAAACCGGCCCCGGCGCGTTGTTCATAAAAAGTGGCCATTAGCTTATTAGGAATATTTCCAATGGCGCGCGAACGTGTCATGGGCGACATGACGATTCGGTTTTTAACTTCTATTGATCCAACCTTTTGGGGGGTAAATAGTTTATAATCCTTCATTTAGGTTTAGTTTTTTGTTAAAAAAATATGAGAATTTATTCTGATGAATTAAAGGTTTGTTAAATCTGAACCTGGTGGTAAGGCCAACTGATTGGGCTGAAACTTATTTCTCGTTGCATAATTTGTTATATCTTCGCTTGCCATTGTTACACTGAGTTTGTTTTGTGGTCGTTTTAAGTTTGTGATGGGTGAATAAAAAAAATAAGGTGTTGGTACATAGATGGTTGTAAGGCAGGTTTGTTTTTAGGACTATTCATCGAATATTACATTGGATGTTCGTTTTTCCGCAGGCTGTAAGCCTGTTTTTCCCGGATAACTTAACCTGATCTGTTTAGGCAGAATAGGGTTAGCGTATTTGAATATTCAAACATTGACTGATCCCATTCTACCGGTTTTTTACCCTTGGGTTTGTATAACAATTCAGATGCTACGATGTTTAGTTCAGAGTTTAAGCGTCTGAACCTATATGTGATTTTGCTTAGGTTTTTTTTTACGGAAGGAATGAAGGCTTCCGATTAATGGGCTGGAAGACATTTTTTTGTGAATATTTTTTTCGAAGTCTACTCCCTTTTTGACGGGTCCGTAATTTTTCAGAAAAGATTGAGGTCATGGTTAATCCCTCAAAGGGCATTTATAACCTTTCTGGAAGATAATCCGTTAAATAAAGGATCGGGACTTTGTATAAAAACGACCCAATGAATAACTTAAAGGGAACAGGCCGTTTATTGGTAGGATTACTCTTTAACATTTGCCTTTTATGACAGAATGGTTTAGGATAAAATTCTTTTTGCCGGGATTGTTTTGGTTTTTCTGCTGCATAGGTCTTTCGGCCCAGGTGTCTGAAAACGAGATTGAATCTCTCCTCCGAAGATCAACCGTTGAGGGTTACAAGGATACGGTGCTGAAGATAATGGGCGATCAATCTTATCCGCCCTATGAATTTCTGAATGAACAGGGCCAACCCGATGGGTTTAGTGTGGAAGTGATAAGGGCTGCATTAGAGGCCATGGATATCGAATACAATATTACTCTGGGGCCCTGGAGTGAGGTGATGGACTCTCTGAGGGAAGGGAGGATCGATCTGGTGATGGGCATGTATAAGACCGATGAGCGTGATAAAGAGTTTGACTTTTCAATTCCTCACTTCATAAGTTCTTACGCCATTTTTGCCCGAAAAGGATCCGGAATTACTTCCATAAAAGATATTTGCAACAAAACGATCCTTGTGCAAAGGGGTGATCTGGCACACGATTTTTTGAAGGAAAACAAAATAGGGAAGAGGTTAATCGAGACCCGGGATGCAAAGGATGTTCTTCAGCGTCTTTCGGCCGGGGAAGGGGATTGTGGAATTACCGCCCGGTTTCAGAGTATCGCTCAGATAGAGCATGAGGGTATCAAAAATATTCAATCCATTGGGCCCCCTATTTTGCAGCGAAAATATTGTATCGCTGTGCAGGAGGGAAATTACTCGTTGCTTTCCGAACTGAACGAAGGACTTAACATTATTAAGACCAATGGCATTTACGATGAAATTCATGACAAGTGGTTTAATGTGTATGAGACAAGGCTGTTTACCTGGCGAGATGCGCTTGGTTATTTGCTGCTTATTGGGGGGCCTCTATTGTTGATTACCCTCATTAGCATCGGCTGGACTTATTCATTAAGGCGGCAGGTTACTTCAAAAACGCTTTCGTTGAGAGAGGAGTTGCATCGACGGGAAGCTGCCCAAAATCAATTGAGAATCAATGAACTGGAACTGAAGTTTAAGAACGATCGGTATGAGGTGGTGAACAAACAGTTGTTGGCTCAGAATCAACAAATTAAAAGCATGAATGAGCAGCTGGTTCTGGCAAAAGCCAAGGCTGAAGAAAACGACCGACTCAAATCCGCTTTCTTAGCCAATATGAGCCATGAGATCCGAACCCCAATGAACGGAATCATTGGGTTTTGTGACCTGATTCAATCCGAGGTTAGCGAGGTGCGAAGGTTAAAATACGTGGAAATAATCTCCGATAACGCCACCCGATTGCTTAATTTATTGAACGACATACTGGATATATCCAGGATAGAGACCGGACAAATTGATATTCAACACGAGTGGGTCGGATTGAGGAAGATGATGGAGGAGTATCGGGATTTTTATGCCCCCCTGGCTCACGAAAGAGGATTGGGCTTCCGTTTTTATCCCGAGCCCCAATGGCTTGACCTTAAGGTTTTATCCGATGAAAAACGCCTGGGACAAGTTTTGAATAATTTCCTGAGCAATGCGCTCAACAATACTTTTAAGGGAACCATCACCATGGGTTATAAGGTGATGGGCGATGAAGTGAAGGTGTGGGTTCGCGACACCGGCACCGGGATCTCAAAAGATCAGCATGAGAAGATCTTTGAACGATTTGTTCAGGGCAGAAACAATCCGAAAGCTAAACAATCCGGAACGGGTTTAGGATTAGCCATCGCAAGAAGCATTGTGCTTTTGTTGGGCGGTACAATCGGGGTGGAAAGTATTCCTGATAAAGGAAGTACTTTTTGGTTTACCCATCCCATAAAAAGATGACATCAGACGTTGGTCGGATTTTTGGGTGATGAACCTATTGAGCTTAGTCCTTTTTGAGGTGGAAAGGCAGGGCCGTTCGGTTTGTTAATCCTGGGTTTTAGAGCTGGATCGTTCTTTTTTGCGGAAGAAGAAATCTCTGATTCTAAGCCTGAGTTCCACCAGGAGTGGACGTGTCCACTCCGAAATAAGGGAGGGAACCAATCTTGCCGGGTGAAGAAAGTAACCCATCTCCAGCATTTTTAGCTGTAATTTTTTCTCTGAATAACGAACCTGATAGAAGAGCCTTAATTTCTCTTCTTCCAAATCTTTAAATGATTTTATATGGCGATAATGACTTTTCTTATTTTTCATAGTCTTCAAAATTGGGGAACAGTAAAGCCAGGAAATGCTGAATGACAGGTTTTTCTATGATTCTTTTCCTTAAGATCCAAAAGAGGCCACAGGCCAACAGATATAATCCTCCAACAATCACAAATGCCAGACCATTTGATTCCATCCATTCCCCTAATAGAAATGCAAGGGCCAGGGAAAAAAATAAAAGAGCAAAAAACATTAGATACAGGATAATGGTCCTGACCATAAACGTTGAGAAGAATTTGGATAATTCTCCGGCAACATGGAGTTTGCTGAACTCATATCGGTTGTGAATGTACTCTTCAATTTCGCTCTTGAATTCACGCAGTTCTTCGGAAATATTTTCCTTCATCGGATATAGATTAACGGAATAAAAATAAGGGTATTTGATTCAATATAGGCACTAATATTAAAAAAGTTGCCCCGAATAGGAACAACTTTTTGCTTGAGAATTCTGAGCAGGCCTATTTGGCTGCCACTTTTTCTGCCGGAGCCTTCCGGTATTGCTCCATTAATTTTTCAATGCGAGCCTCCAGGTCTTTGATCTTGACCTTGACATCTTCCTTCAATTCTACGCCTTTGTCTTTAAGTTTTGCCTGCATTTTCTCCAACTCTTCCTCCAGCTCGTCCACTTTGGTTTTAATTTGTTTGCGGGTGTCTTCTCCGGTTTGGGGTGCATAAAGTAATGCTGCTGCGCCGCCTAATACTGCCCCCAGAATGATGCCTCCTAAAAATGCTCCTGTATTTTTCATAATTTATAGTTTTGTTGGTTTTGTTAATTCAACGATTATAGGGGTAAGATAGCTATATTTTTCGAAATTGTCAAACCCTTATCGTGTAATAGAGGTCTTTTATTTTTCGTATAATGGAGATGGTGAAAAATATAATGAATATTATTTTTTAATGAATAACAAAGTTATAAAAATAGCTAAAAAAAGAGAAATGACAAGGGTTCAAATGGCGGTGATTGAAAAAAATGATCGGGTATTTATTAGATTCTGAGGTGGATATTGCATGGACAACCTGTTGGTTTAAACGGGTTATGTGGATATAAATCGTAGGGGTAGATTTAGCCGGCCAACCGTGGTTTCTCAGAAAGGTTGGTTGTTATTACGTTCGGTTGTTTGCTTCCTATTCGTTATCTTTACCATCAAATCAGAGGGAGGGATATGACTGATCTTAATAAACCGATAGAGCCATTTGAGCGAAAGCAAATACTAGAAAGCTATAAGGCGCTGATCTCAGCGTCGCAAAATATATTAAAGCCCGGCGATATTCAACAGATTCGGCAGGCTATTTCCATGTCGGTGCAAAGATCCCGGGAAGTGCGCCGCGTATCGGGAACGCCTTCTATTCTGCATTCACTGGAAATTGCACGGATTGTGGTTGAGGAGCTGGGTTTGGGCCGAACATCTCTTATTTGTTCGTTACTTTACGATGTTCTGCGTTATGGAGAGATAACCCATGAAGAGATCCGGCACCATTTTGGGGATCATGTGTCCGGTATCATGGACGGACTCGGAAAAGTAGCTGATTTATACGCCCGTAATGTATCCGTCCAGTCGGAAAATTTTCGAAAGCTCCTGCTTACCTTCGCACAGGACGTAAGGGTAATTCTTATCATTATTGCCGATCGCTTGCGCACAATGCGCACCCTCGATTTATATTCCTCCGAAAGTCAACAGATCATCTCTTCTGAGGTATCCTATCTTTATGCTCCAATGGCTCATAGACTTGGGCTTTACTCCATCAAATCGGAGATGGAAGACCTGGTGATGAAGTACACTAACCGCGATATGTACAAATTTATTGCGCGAAAACTGAACGAGACCAAAAGAGCCCGTGATAGATACATCAATGAGTTTATTGCCCCTTTAAAAGAAGAACTGGCTTCTCAGTCGTTGAATTTCGATATTAAAGGACGCACCAAAACCATCAACTCCATTTATCAAAAGATGAAAAAGCAAAATGTGGAGTTTGAGCAGGTGTACGATCTTTTCGCCATTCGGGTAATCCTCGACAGTGAGCTGAAACATGAGAAGGCCGATTGCTGGAAAGTTTATTCCATTGTCACCGACCGTTATCAGCCAAACCCCAGCCGGCTGCGCGACTGGTTATCGGTACCCAAAAGCAATGGTTATGAGTCGCTGCACACCACGGTGCTGGGGCCTAATCATAAATGGGTCGAGGTCCAGATTCGTTCCCGAAGGATGGACGATGTTGCCGAACTTGGGTTGGCCGCACATTGGCGGTACAAAGGTGTTAAGGGGGAAAAGGAGATGGATCAGTGGTTGGGGAATATCCGGGAGATACTGGAAAATCCTGAAATAAATGCCGTTGATTTCATCGACGATTTTAAACTCAACCTTTATGATAAAGAAGTGTTTGTGTTTACCCCCAAGGGAGACCTGAGAAGGTTGCCCATGGGTGCTACCATTCTCGACTTTGCCTTCGACATACACTCTCACATCGGGAAAAAGTGTGTGGGTGCAAAAGTCAATCAGAAAAATGTATCCATTAAATATGTCCTAAAAAACGGGGATCAGGTAGAGATCCTCACGGCCTCGAATCAGGCCCCCAAACAAGACTGGCTTAAGATTGTGGCGACCTCACGTGCTCGTACCAAGCTGAAGCAAGCCCTAAGGGAGATTCAATACAAAGAAGCAGAAATTGGGCGGGAAATGTTGGTCAGGCGGCTTAAAAACTGGAAGCTTGACCTGACCGACCAAACCATCGCCTTGCTGATTAAAAACTTTAAGTATAAAACCGTTCATGACTTCTTTAGGGACATCGCGGTCGACAAGCTGGATGTGGTGGCCATAAAAGAGTTTCTGCAGAAGGAACGCAGCAAGGAGGGGCTCGAACAGGATCAGACGGCCCGAAGTGCCGAAAATTTTGTGGCCGCTCCTGTGGATGAAGAGGTGAGCGGGGAAGATGTGCTTTTGATCGATAAAAATCTGAGCAATGTTGATTTTAAGCTGGCCAAATGTTGTAATCCAATTTTTGGGGATGATATCTTTGGTTTTGTCTCCATAAGCGGAGGGATTCGAATTCACCGAACAACCTGTCCCAATGCGCCCGATATGAAGAACAGATATGGTTACCGCATTGTAAAGGCTCGCTGGAGTGGAGAGGCCGGCGGATCTTATCAGGCCTCACTGAAGGTGACCGGTGAAGACGATATCGGAATTGTGACCAATATTTCGCAGGTGGTTTCGAAGGAGATGGGCCTGAAAATCAGATCGATAAACATCAGTTCGCATGAGGGTGTGTTTGAGGGTACCCTTTCGGTTTTTGTGAATAATAAACAGTCGCTTAACACCTTAATTAAGAAGGTGAAGTCCGTGCGGGGGGTATATACCGTCTCCCGGGTCGATGCACTGATTTAACCCCGGCGGATTTAACCCTGGTTATTGTCTGTTTCAAGCTTGTTTTATTCATGGATGTTCCTTATTTTGACAGGGTGAAACGACATTAAACCTGTGGTACTATGAAAGAGGAAAACATCATTACACTTGCTACTCGTACCTACGAACACGCGCAAGTAATTAAATCCCTTCTGGAGCATGAGGGAATTGAGTGTTTCTTAGAAAATGTCAATCTCGTTCAGGGAGCTATCGCCTCAGGAGTAAAAATCCGGATTCTGGAATCGGATCTGGAGCGGGCTATGAGCATCATGGAAGCCATGGAGCCTAAGGAGTTTAAAAAAGTCAGTGAGCGAACCAAAGGGCGCCCTCCAAAAGCCCGCGTTTTGTTGCCGGTCGATTTTAGTGATTATTCCGAAAAAGCTGCCCGCGTGGCTATGGATTGGGCCATTCGACTGGATGCAGAGCTGATGGTAATGCATGTCTTTTACAATCCCGTGATCAATACCCTGCCCTTTGCTGAAGCCTATATTTACGATACCAGCATGGACGAGATGCTGGTCGACATGGAGGAGAAATCCCGGGAGGATATGGATCGGTTTGTCTCTTTTTTGAAAAAAAGACGAGAGGAAAAAGGGGCTAATAAACTTGTCATCAAAACCAAACTCATTCGGGGGGTGGCCGAGGAAGAAATTGTTCGTTTGAGTATTGAATACAAGCCTGCGGTAATAATTATGGGCACACGCGGAAAAGACCGCAAGGCTTCCGACCTTGTGGGAAGTGTCACATCCGAAGTTATGGAAGCAGCCAGAGTTCCGGTTTTGGCCGTGCCCGAAGATTTCGAGTATAAAGGCATTCAAAACATTACCAATGTGCTTTATGCCACCAATTTTGATGAAGCCGACTTTCTGGCCCTGGAAAAACTGGAACGGCTCGTTAGGCCACTGGATGTGAAAATTATTTTTGCTCATGTGGGGGCCGAATCCAATGATAAGTGGAGCCAGGTCAAAATGAAAGGACTGAGTCAGCATGTGGCCCAAAAATTTCCCAAAGCAGGCATCGAATGCGATATAATAAGAAATGAGGATTTTTGGGTTGGAATGGAAGGTTATGTTCGTAATAAAAATATCGATATTATATGTTTAACCACTCATCGGAGAAATCTGTTTGCGCGTCTCTTTAATCCGAGTATTGGGAAAAAGATGCTTTTTCATACCACTACTCCTCTATTGGTATTTCATGCCTGATTTGTTAAACAAATGTCGCTGCCTGAGTTTTTTGCAGAAGGTGGTATGGTTACCTGGCAGGTTTGTCACGGCAGGTTTGCTTTTATTTCTTGCCTCTTCCTCTGTGTTCGCGCAGGGTGGAGGTGATGAGCCCTATTTGGTAGAAGGCCGGGTAATGGTCTCTTCAGGCAGGGTATCCGATGTGAAGGCTCAATGTATCCTGGATGATGAGGTGAATGATCTCCCACTGGATGATCGTGGTGCGTTCCATATTAAGTTGCTGTGGAACCGGGATTATCTCTTTAAGTTTCAAAAGCCCGGCTACATCACCAAGTCGGTTCGGTTTTTGACCCATGTTCCCGATCTTACACAGAAAGAGAGTATACAGCCCTTTGTTTTAATGGTTAAGCTTAGCCCGGTGATGAAGGATGTAGATACTGCTTATTTTAGAACACCTGTTGGGTTCGTTAGATTCAGTAAGGAGATCAACGATTTTGAGCCGGTGACTGATTACGACCTGCTGGTGAAGTATAACCGTAAATTCAAATCAGAATCCTTGAGCCATACCGGTGCGCCCACCGTGAAGAAAGGGGTGAAGGGCAAGCCTGGCCAGGATGTGTTGAAGAAGGGTGATGTTGAAACCGTTTCTAAGCCAGAGAGTTCTGCAAAAACCGAAGGAGAGGGGATTAAAGAAGTTTCAGCCAGGAAAAAGAAAGGATTGGTGCTGCCCTACAATCAATTCTCAGAGTTCGATTCGTTATACCAACAGGGTATTACTACCGATACCTTTCATCTGAATGGGCAAATCATTAAGCGATACATCCTTAAAAAAGAGAATATGCGTTCGGTCTTTTTGGAAGTTATACACGATTGGGGACCCACCTTTTACTTTATTAATGATTTCCCGGGATCCTACCGTTGCATCAGTCAAAATAGTTTTAAAAGCCTCTTGTACAATAACCAGTGAGCCTTTGGGTTAGGGTTTAAAATATGATTCCATGAAACGAAGATGAATTTTAGCTTTCTAAAATTCACACAACCTGTCCCGAACTGGATTCGGGAATTAAAATTCATTGGGCGTTTATCCGGGTAGCCTTCGGGACAGGCCATCTGACAGATAGAGGAGACTGTTAAACAGAAAAATCATTCCTCCGGGGTGGAGGGTCAATAATATTGTGGCGATAAAAAATCAAATTAGAAGAGTTTATGAAATTAAATAAGGGATTTGCAAGTGATAATAATTCAGGGGTTCATCCGCTGATCATGGAGGCGGTGGTTAATGCCAATTACGGTCATGAACTGGCCTATGGAGGAGATGCCTTCACCAGGGATGCTGAAAGGCTTTTTAAAGATGTTTTCGGGGATCATTCGGAAACATTTTTTGTATACAATGGCACCGGGGCCAATGTCATCGGCATCCAGGCATTTACGCGGCCATTTAATGCGGTAATTTGTGCCGACACGGCTCATATTAACGTTGATGAGTGCGGGGCTCCCGAGAAACATTGCGGCTCTAAATTATTAACACTGCCAACCCCCAATGGAAAGCTTACCCCAAAATTAATCCAAACACATCTGCACGGGTGGGGTTTCGAACATCATGTGCAACCCCGGATGGTATCCGTTTCTCAGGTCACCGAGCTGGGGACGGTTTATACGCTCCAGGAGCTGAAGGAGCTGGCCCGGTTTGTACATCAACAGGGGTTGTTTTTACATATGGATGGAGCGCGGCTCTCTAATGCAGCAGTCTCACTGGGCTGCTCCTTCAAAGAAATGACCACCGATGTGGGGGTGGATGTGCTCTCCTTTGGGGGGACCAAAAACGGAATGATGTTTGGCGAAGCTGTCGTATTTCTTAATCCGGAATGGGCAGGGGAGGTTAAGTATATTCGCAAGCAAACCACTCAGTTACATTCGAAAATGCGCTTCATTTCGGCTCAGTTTCAAGCTTTTTTGAGCGATTCGCTGTGGCGAAAAAATGCGGAACAGGCCAATGGCATGGCCCGGTTATTGGCCCAAAAACTGGAAGGGATCAAGGGCGTTGAGATAACTCAAAAAGTAGAAGGGAATGGGGTTTTTGCCCGTATCCCCCCTTCGGTTATTGCCCCTCTACAGGAAGCTTTTTTCTTTTATGTATGGGACGAAGAGCACTCGGAGGTGCGATGGATGACCTCTTTTGATACCACTGAGGAGGATGTTGCTTCGTTTGTAACCCGGTTGAAGGAACTCCTGCCCAATGACTGATCTGTTCCATGAGGAAAGCCTCTTAAAACGGGAAAGACGTCGAATGGTATATAGTCTGGTTTTTCCGGGGTTGATGCTGTTTCTGATGGTGGTTGTGCGCTCCCTGGAGTCTTTGGAACAGGCTAATTGGTATTTTCTGGGCGTGAGGCCTTTGAGGCTTGAGGGTTTGCCCGGGATCATTACTTCTCCGTTTATTCATGCCGATTGGGGCCATCTGTGGGCCAATGCAATCCCCTTTTTGGTGTTGGGGGCGGGGTTGTTCTACTTTTACAGGGATATTGCCTTTAAGGTTTTTTTATGGATCTATCTTTTGGGAGGGGCATGGCTTTGGTTTGGTGCCCGCGATGCCTGGCATGTGGGGGCCAGTGGACTGGTGTACGGTTTGGCGGCCTTTCTCTTCTTAAGTGGTATTATCAGGAATTATATTCCCCTGATTGCCCTTTCGTTGCTGGTTATTTTCCTTTATGGGAGTCTTTTTTGGGGTCTTTTCCCTATGCACTGGCAGGTTGAGTACTCCTGGGAAGCTCATTCGTGGGGGGCGCTGGCAGGGGTGGTTGTGGCCATTGTTTTTCGAAATGAGGGACCCTCCAAACCCCAGCCTGCTTTTGAAGAGGAGGACCCCGGGGAGGAATCCGACCCAGATGATGATCATTCCCTCTGAAAAATGGGGGCGCACCAGCATTCTAAAAAGTGGCTCTGTCCTTTGGTTTAATGAATTCATAGGTGGAAAACATTGCAAAAAGAGCCAATAATTGCAAAAAAAATAACACCTTTACACTCTGAATTATAAGGTTTTTTTACGGTGCGAAACTACGCGGAAATAGGTTGTTTAACTCTCTTGGGAGTAACACTGACGGTTTACATAGCAAAATGTAATCATCAGACTCAGAGAGATATATCTGTCCCCAAAAGGGTCTGTGTGGATGCACCCCGTAATATTTTGTCAATTATTCAAAGTGAAGAACGGGATACTGAACAACCGTCCGGTTACCTCGTGGTTTCTTCCTCCCTGAAGTTTGATGCCCCGGTTTCGTCTTCTTTTGCTTCCACCACTGTTGGGCTTTTTGAGGGTCTTTCGCTTTCATTCGATTCGGGGTGGAGGGTAGCGGTCTTTTCCTTCCCGGTGAGAAGGGTGGATCTTAGTCCGTTAACACAACAGCATTCATTTGATTTTATATTTAAAGGGTATCAGGCTCTTACCTTTTATGATCCTCTTTTGCATCAGCGGGCCTCATTCTTTAGTGTCCCTTTTGTTTCTCTTTATTCTCCTCTAACCTGCGAAACCCGAGCAGGTCCTGTTTTATTTTCTTGATTTTTTTGATTCAACCATCTGCTTAGTTTGTTTATGGTTGAAAATGGTATTTTGGTATTTTATAAGTTATAAAGTAGAAAGTAATGGCAATTTTTGGAAGTGTAGTCAAAAAAATATTGGGCAGTAAATACGAGCGCGACATGAAGCTCCTGAGGCCCATCGTAGAGCAGGTTAAAGCTGTTTATCCTGAGATTGAAAAACTCTCGAATGATGAACTCCGGGGACGAACCATCACCCTCAAAAAACGGGTGAGTGAGGCAGTGAAACCTCTGGAGTTGGAGATTGAATCATTGAAGGAACAAGCTGAAAATGAAGAGGTGTCGGTCAATCAAAGGGAAGATGTCTACCGGCAGGTTGATAAACTGGAAAAGGAGATTACCTCAAAAATAGAGGAAACCTTAAATGAGATTCTTCCTGAGGCTTTTGCCATCGTGAAAGATACCGCCCGTAGATTTCAGGAAAATGAGCAGATCGAAGTTACCGCCACTGATTTTGACCGTGATCTTGCGGCAAAACACGACTTTGTGGAGATTGATGGTGATAAAGCCACCTATTTTAATTCCTGGCAGGCGGGAGGTACCGAAATCAAATGGGACATGGTACACTACGATGTTCAGTTGATTGGTGGTGCCGTATTGCACCAGGGGAAGATTGCAGAGATGGCTACCGGTGAAGGTAAAACATTAGTGGCTACCTTGCCCGTATTCCTGAATGCTCTCCCCGGGCGTGGCGTTCACGTGGTTACGGTGAATGATTATCTGGCCAAACGGGACTCGGAATGGATGGGCCCCATTTTTATGTTCCATGGGCTCAGTGTGGATTGCATCGATAAATATCAACCCAACTCGGCCGATAGAAGAAAGGCCTACAAGGCGGATATTACCTATGGTACCAACAATGAGTTTGGCTTTGATTATCTGCGCGATAATATGGCTGTTTCGCCCGAGGATCTGGTTCAACGAACCCATAACTATACCATTGTTGATGAGGTTGACTCGGTGCTGATCGATGATGCCCGTACCCCGCTTATTATTTCAGGACCCGTGCCTAAAGGAGACGATCAGCTGTTTCTTGAATTGCGCTCTAAGGTTGAAAGGCTTTATGAGGCCCAACGGGGCATGGTTTCTAAAATATTGGCCGAGGCCAAACAAAAGCTGGGGTCCGACGATTCCAAAGTGCAGGATGAAGGCGCCTTGTTGTTGCTAAGGGCCTTTAAAGGGTTACCCAAGAGCAAACCTTTGATCAAGTTTTTAAGTGAACAAGGGGTGAAGTCTCACATGCTAAAGACAGAAAACTTCTACATGCAGGAGAATAACAAAAACATGCATGTGGTTACGGATCCTCTTTATTTTGTGATTGATGAGAAGACCAATTCAGTTGAGATGACCGATCTGGGGATTGATCTCATCACCGACTCAACCGATGACCCTCAGTTTTTTGTGTTACCCGATATTGGATCTGAGCTGGCGGTTCTGGAGAAGGAGAGCACTCTGAGTCCGGAAGAAAAGCAGTCTAAAAAGGATGAATTGTTGCAAAGCTATTCCCTTAAGTCGGAGCGTGTGCACACCATTAACCAGTTGTTGAAGGCCTATACCATGTTCGAAAAGGATGTGGAATATGTGGTGATGGACAATAAGGTGAAGATTGTGGATGAGCAAACCGGCCGTATCATGGAGGGCCGTCGCTATTCCGATGGTTTACATCAGGCCATTGAGGCCAAAGAGGGCGTGAAGGTGGAGGCGGCTACACAGACCTATGCCACCATCACCTTGCAGAACTATTTTAGGATGTACAATAAGCTGGCCGGGATGACCGGTACCGCCGAAACCGAAGCCGGTGAATTGTGGGATATTTACAAATTGGATGTGGTGGTTATTCCTACCAACCGTCCCATCGTTAGAAAGGATCATGAGGATTTAGTTTATAAAACCACCCGCGAAAAATACAATGCGGTAATCGAGGAAATTGTCTCTCTGGTTAATAAAAAGCGTCCTGTGCTGGTAGGAACCACTTCGGTGGAGGTGTCCGAGCTGTTGAGCCGAATGCTTAAAATCCGTGGCATTAAGCATAATGTGTTGAATGCCAAGTTGCACCAGCGTGAAGCCGATATTGTAGCCGATGCCGGTAAGGAAGGGGTCGTTACCATTGCTACCAACATGGCTGGTAGGGGTACCGATATTAAGTTGACCCAGGAAGTGAAAAAGGCCGGAGGGTTAGCCATCGTGGGTACCGAACGGCATGAATCCCGCCGGGTAGACCGCCAGTTGAGAGGTCGTGCCGGACGACAGGGGGACCCGGGCTCTTCTCAGTTTTTTGTGACTCTGGAAGACAACCTGATGCGCCTCTTTGGTTCCGATCGGATTGTGAAATATATGGATCGCCTGGGCGTGAAAGACGGCGAGGTGATTCAGCACAGCATGATCACCAAGAGTATCGAAAGAGCTCAGAAAAAGGTGGAGGAGAACAATTTTGGCATTCGTAAACGTTTGCTCGAATACGACGACGTGATGAACTCACAACGCGAGGTGATCTACACCAAACGCCGGCATGCCCTCTTTGGTGAGCGCATCCAGGTAGATCTCTCCAATATGATGTTTGATACCTGTGAGGGGATGATTGCAGAACATCAAAGCAATGTCGATTACGAAGAATTTAAGCTCGATTTGATTCGTACCTTCTCTGTGGATGCCCCCTTTACAAAGGAT
The DNA here is from genome assembly GCA_041583495.1 of Marinilabiliaceae bacterium. Classification (GTDB taxonomy): domain Bacteria; phylum Bacteroidota; class Bacteroidia; order Bacteroidales; family Marinilabiliaceae; genus JBFHFS01. The sequence goes on from JBFHFS010000052.1 coordinate 29,811, forward strand.
GAATTTATAAAGGGTAAAGCCGACGAGCTGACCGAGACGCTTCATCAGAAAGTGTGGACCAGCTATCAGCGCAAGATGGAGGTGATTGCCCGTCAGGCCTATCCCGTGGTAAAGGATGTCTATGAGAATAAAGGCAAGCTATACGAAAATATTGTGGTGCCCATTTCCGATGGTCAGCGTGTATTCCAGATTACCACCAACCTGAAAAAGACTTACGATAGTATGGGGACTGAACTGGCTAAGTCGTTTTCGAAAGCCATGTTGCTGATCACCATTGACGAAGCCTGGAAAGAACACCTGAGAGAACTGGACGATTTGAAACAGTCGGTTCAAAATGCTTCTTACGAGCAGAAAGATCCGCTGTTAATATACAAATTCGAGTCCTTTAACCTGTTTAAGGCTATGATGGAACGCAATAATCGTAGCGTGGTATCCTTATTGGCCAAGGCACACATCCCCATTCGCGATGGCAGCCAGGTAAAGGAGGCTGAGCAGCGGCGTCAACGTCAGGACTTAAGTGGTTTAAAGATGCAAAAGGACGAACTGCCCACTTCGGGAATTCCGGGAATGAATCAGAAATCCCCCAAAAAACCTGAAAGGGTTCAACCTGTGCGGGTTGAGAAAAAAGTGGGCCGTAACGATCTTTGTCCTTGTGGCAGCGGTAAGAAATATAAGCATTGCCATGGTAAAGATGCCTAAGGGGGCACTGTCTGTAACTGGTAATAGGGAGTTTACGCCCAAATACAGCGGTGTGCCCGGGGGCCGAAATAGTAATAAGTGCTGGGCTGGTCCCGGCACTGAAAAAATTCAGTTTTATGATGTTGTTAAATTTTATCACCTGGAGTCCCGATCCTGAGATATTTTCTCTGGGACCTTTCTCGGTTAGGTACTACGGCCTTTTCTTTGCCATCGGCTTTTTGTTGGGCTATTACCTACTCGAGAGGATGTTTAAGCGGGAGAGTATCCCGGAAACGTGGCTGGATAAGCTTTTTATTTATGTGGTGGTGGCTACCATTGTAGGAGCCCGCCTGGGGCATGTTATCTTTTATGGCTGGGATTATTATTCCAGTCATCCGGGAGAGATACTGGCGGTATGGCATGGGGGGTTAGCCAGCCATGGAGGTGCCATCGGGATTCTTATAGCGCTTTACTTTTTCTCCAAAAAGGTGACCAAGAAATCCCCCATCTGGACTCTTGACCGGTTGGTGGTGGTCGTCGCACTGGCAGCGGTCTTTATCCGGTTGGGGAATATGATGAATTCCGAGATCATTGGGCAGGTAACTGAAATGCCCTGGGGGGTTCGGTTCTTAAGGGCCAGCGGAGTGGTGGATCCTACTCTGCCACGCCATCCTACCCAGCTATATGAGGCCTTCTGTTACCTGGTCACCTTTGGGGTGTTGATGTACCTCTATTGGCGTACCGACGCCCGTAAAAAGCAGGGATTGATCTTTGGGGTGTTTCTGATTGGTATTTTTGCCACACGCTTTTTTATTGAATTTATCAAAGAAGATCAGGAAGCCTTTGAACAAGGCATGATCCTGAATATGGGGCAAATACTAAGTATTCCATTTGTGTTGGGAGGTTTATGGCTGATTTATAGTGCACTTTCCCGCAAAAAAATCCAATAGAGCCTCGTCGTTATGCATACCCCTTTGTTTTATGTTATCATCGTCATCCTGGTGGGAGAGGTGATTTGGTCCTTTTTTTTGGGCGAACTGAACCGGCGAAGTTGGGCCCAAAAAGTTCCTCCTTTACTCTCGGATGTATATCCCCAGGAGAAATTTGATAAACAGAAGCACTATCGGCGGGTCAATTTTCGATTTGGAAATATATCTTCCATTGTCAGTCTGGTGGTGTTGTTGGCTTTTTTGTGGCTAAATGGTTTTGCCTGGCTCGACCATTGGGTGTTGGGCGCAACCGATCACTGGCTTTGGCGCCCCCTTATGTTCTTTGGAAGCGTTGGTCTTGCCTCCATGTTGCTGGGGTTACCCTTTTCGCTTTACAGTACCTTTGTGATTGAGTCCCGTTTTGGCTTTAATAAAACCACCCGCCGAACCTTTGTTTTGGATACCCTCAAGTCTTTATTGATCGGGGCGCTCATTGGCGGAGTTTTACTGGCACTGGTGATTGGGTTTTACCGTTGGGCCGGCTCTCTGTTTTGGCTCTATGCCTGGGCCGGATTGTCGGTATTTATGATTTTCTTTAGTAAGTTTTATACCACCCTTATCCTGCCATTATTCAACAAACTGGAACCGCTTGGCGAGGGGCCCTTGCGAATCGCCATTGAAAGCATGAGCAACAAGGCGGCTTTTTCACTCGATAATGTTTATGTGATGGATGGCTCCAGACGCTCGACCAAGGCCAATGCTTTTTTTAGTGGGTTTGGAAAAAATAAGCGCATTGTGTTGTTCGATACCCTGATCAATGATCTCACTCATGAAGAGGTGGTGGCGGTGTTGGCCCACGAGATTGGTCACTATAAGCTCCGGCACATATTAACAGGAACCCTTCTGGGGGTTCTTCAAACCGGCCTGATGTTGTTCTTTTTAGGTTGGGTGGTTAACCATCCGGCCTTGTCTCAGGCCTTGGGGGCCCGTGAGGTGAGCTTTCATATGGGTCTGGTAGGTTTTGGAATGCTGTATGCCCCGATGGCCGGGATTTTAGGGTTGGGAATGACCATTCTTTCGCGAAAGAATGAGTTTCAGGCCGATGCTTTTGCAGCCAATTATGCCGAGGCTTCTGCCTTGCAATCGGCACTTAAGAAAATATCAGCCAACGCCCTTAGTAACCCTACGCCGCATCCCTGGTATGTGTTTTTTAATTACTCCCACCCACCTCTGCTGAAGAGGTTGGAGGCACTGCGGGAAGGATTGTCTGGAAAACCTATTTAGTTGGGTCCTTAGTCGTTATTAATACGATAAAGGTCGTGGAGAAATGAAAATAAAATAAAAAACAAAAAATGTTTTTTATTTTTAAAATAAATTCTTTCCTTTCCAGTCATGGATTCATTAACCAACGAAATAATAGAATTACTTAATGAAAAGCAGGAAGCGGCTTTCGAAGTTGTTTTCAGCTTGTATTATCCTCGTTTGGTCTATTTTGCACAAGAGTATGTTTCCTACGAAGATGCAAAAAGCCTGGTTCAGGAAGCATTTATCGCTTTTTGGGAAAAGAATCCAAAAGTAATGAGCCAATTTCAACTTCAAAGTTATCTGTACACCAGTGTAAAAAATAATTGTTTGATGCACCTCAGGCACGAAAAGGTAAAAAAGCGTTTTGATGATGACGCTGCGCTTAAGGTGCAAAATCAGGTTTATTTGTCCGCTTTAGAGCAATTGGACACTTCTGTTATTTCATTTCAGGAAATAGAAACCATCATTGAAAAAACACTGTCCGGTTTGCCCCCTCGTTGCCGGGACGTTTTTGTGCTCAGTCGTTTTGAGGGTAAAAAAAACCATGAAGTTGCTGAAGAATTAAACATTTCGGAGAAGGCTGTTGAGGCACAAATTACCAAAGCACTAAAGGTTTTTAGAGTGGCTCTTAAAGATTTTCTTCCGTTGGTTGGGTTCTTGTTTTATTAATCCGTTCACTGAAGTGAACGGGAAAGAATAAAACTGCCAGCCAATATAAGGCTTTCATATTATCCTATGCCGCTGGCTTCAGCCAACGGACTATGAGTTTGCAAATTTTTGGGGGCGTTAGCCCTGGATCCTTTCAAAGTTATATTTCTTTAAAAACAAGTCAGCCTCTTTATCCCAGGTCATTTTTCGATGGTGCTCATCCTGGTTTTTAATATAATTCCGAACTCTCTCAACATTTGAGGGACTCACAGATACAGCATAATAATCAAGCATGAATGTCCTGAAAGGACTAAATGTGAATAACCACCGGTATCACCGGTGGTAGTTAAAAAGCGAGACAATCAGCCCTGGAAAGGGTTGAACAAATGGATTCTGTTATACCAATTGTACAACGAAATGCGTATTAGGTATTTTGCTTATTTCATTTGATAATCGGTGTTACTTTAAAAAGTAGCGGTCATCAATTTTAATATGGTGTTCTTCCAAAAGTCTTCGGTACTCCTCTTCAAAAGTTTCATACTTATGGTGTTCCTGCTGGTTTTTAATATAGTTAATTAGTTTGTCCTTATCCCAATATGAATAAGTTAAGGCTGCATAACCATCAGCCCAGCCGGTAAATTTTTTGAAATATTCAGCGTCTTTTAGCCAAATAGAAGAAGCCGTTTTAATATCTCTGATAAAATCTGCCAATGCAATTCCTGGATGAAGGTCAGTCAAAATATGAATATGCTCCTCCATTCCATTAATTCTGTACAAATGGCAATTTTTGTTTTTTATCGTTCCCCAGATATATTTAAACAGCTTTTCATTATGTTCTAATCTTAACGTTTTTTGACTGTGTTTGGTGCGAAAAATGATTTGATAGATGATTTGTCTATAACTGGACATGGTGATTAAGTTTTAGCTGGAATTATTTAAGGAAGAGTCCACTTCGAAAAGCTAGATTTCATTGATTTTCAACTTTTTTACCCCTAACCACTTAAGGGGGAACTAGGTGAAAAACAATGAAATACAAAAAGTGCCCTTAAGGGAATGTAGGTATATTTTACTACTCGGAGTAGACTCAAGGATTAATAAATTAGTTTGATTTGCCATACTTTGTGCATTTTTATTGGGTTTTATTCAACCCTTTCAGGGCTGGAGGTTAGAATCCGGTTTTTACCGTGCGTTTCACACACGGTTATTTACATTTAGTCCTTCCAGGACATTAGTAACTAAATATAATGAAATTCAATAAAAACAGAATGGACCAAAGTCCTAGTATTTGAGCTGTTGGATTGTTTTTGGTTCGTCCCATAAATGGAATAGCCTGTCCCGAGTATCGGGAGCACAGGATAAAGCTGCTAATCAATACAATGATTTTATATTATCCTTTATCGTTGGCTTCAGCCAACGAATTCCCAACGTCTTTGTTACTTTTACCTAAAAAA
>JBFHFS010000053.1:0-34204 GCA_041583495.1 Marinilabiliaceae bacterium
AATTTTGGAAACGTTAAAGATTCCGGTATTTTTCACTTCATACAAAGGATTATCAATAACCCTTGGGCCTGCTAAGGCACAAAATGAAATGGTAATAAATAGCAATAGTAAAGATGTTTTTCTCATGGTGTGATTTTCATTGATGATGTTTAATTTTTTTTGCACTGAATGTTTATTCTTCAAGTAGAAGTTTTTCTATTTTTTTAATGGTTGCTGAATTCGCAGGTCTTAAATAACTTCCTGATTCAACAATGTGACCTTTTTTATTTATCAGCATATAATGTGGTATTCCATTAATTTCGAACCCTTTTCTAATACTGATGCTTTGTTCTTTATCACAAAAAAAATGTTTTCCGTCGAGTTGCATTTGCGATAAGGCCAGTTTCCATTGTTGCTCATTTGAGTTCAGGCATAGATAGACGAACTCGATATCTTTTCCCGCTAACTTTTGTTTTAGTTTTTTGGAATTTGGCATTTCCGCTCTACACGGCCCACACCATGTCGCCCAAAAGTCGAGATATATAACCTTACCCTTATTCTGTGAACAGATAGTATCAATCAAAGATTTCGCTGTTGTGCCATTCATTCTTGATAAAATGGCATTAGAGTTTATTTCAGGATTATTCATTTGCCTTTTTAGCTCCTTGTAATAGTTGTTTAAAGGTGTTTTTATTGATAATTCATGTACGTTGTTGTCCAGTAGGGTTTTATGATCTGTAAAAAAATCCAAATCATTTTGATTTAGGTTTATGTAAAATATATTGCCAATTAATAATTGTTTGAAATAGCTCTCTTGATGCTTATCCAATAGCACATTCATGAGTGTGGCAAAATATTTTTCTTTTGTAAGCGTAGTGTCTTGAATGGTTCTTTGGGCAATATTTCCGGTATAAGCATTTATTAATTGATAAATATTGGTATTAATAATTGAGTCTGAAAAGGCCGTTTCTATACTTTCAAGAAAGTTGAAGTAATCAGCGGGGATATCCAAATCCTGATATTTTATTTTCTTTTCGTAAGCTTTGAAATATGGAAAATTTATTAGGGATTCCCGGTACTTAATGTTTATGTCATCTTTAGTCCAGTTACTAATTTCAGCTGATGGGTTAATTTCTTTAATAAAAACTTGTCGTTTTTGTTCTGCTATCGTTTTAATGCTGTCACAAAATGATTTATAGGAACTGAGGCTCATTTTTTTGCTTTCTCGATTACGAAAGCTGAACACACAATAATTACTGTTTAGATACTGGTTCAAATCAGTATTCGATTTTTGATTGTCACCTGAAAATTGGATGTTTCCAATATCTTTAAAGTCAATTCCAATATGAATCGAATCTCCCGGGTGTGCTATTATTTTCCCGACAAGTGGATAGACATTTATATCTTGTGTTTTATATAAGTCAAACTCACATTTAAAAGTGCCATCACTTTTTATTGAATCTTTTAAATTTGTTTTCTTACCTCTGAAATCAAGGATGTCCAAAGTAAACTCTTTTGTATTTGGATATACTTGCAGGTTGCTTACTTTACCCGTAATAACTGTCAACGTTGATTCTTGTCCCTTTTCAGGGTTTTCAAGGCATCCACTCAAAATAATTGGCCATAAGAAAATAAGAAAAATTCTTTTTAGTTTTTTCATTCTATGTCGATTCTTAATCTTCGCAATAACGGTTCAGTTTTCTTTTGAGCAGGATCTCTAAGCATAGGTTTTTTATCTCTGCATAGAGGCAAATATTTATTTTCCATAAATATCAATAACCGTTAACTCAAAGAGTTGGCGGTAGTCTCTTTTCTCCATTTTCCCTTTTTCTGCTTCCAGCGATAAGCTCCTTTATCTATCCATCTATCTCCCGCTTTATCTCTCTCTTTATCTCTTCCCTCTAACTTCTAACTTCTAATTTCTATCTCTTTTACTTTTTATTTCGCCCCTAATGGTTTTTTCCCCCCTTTTATTTCTACTTATCTCTACTTATCTCACTATATCTCTTCCCTCTATCTTCTTCCCTCTAACTCCTATCTTCTATCTTCTAACTTCTATCTTTTAACTTCTAACCTCTTATTTCCACCTCTTTCACTCTTTTCACCTTTTCTACCCTTTTCAACTTTTTATTAAACCTGCCATAATCCTTTCACTACGTTAACAAAGGCACGCCCGGTGGTAAAGCGGGTCTGCTGCTCATCGTTCATGATCAGGATAAAGCGGTTATTGAGGTGTTTGCGTACTTCCTGGATATTTAGGCGGCTAACGATAAGGGCTCTATGCACCCGCACAAAATGATCGGGCAGACGCTCTTCGAGATGTTTTAGGGTTAAATCCGTTAAATGGGTTGTTCCGTTTCGGGTGATCACATTCACGTATTTATCTTTCGCTTCAAAGGCTAGTATTTCGCTTAAGGCGACAAAAAACACCTTATCTCCAACCTTTACAGGAAGGGAGGTTAGGGCAGGGGCCTGGTTTATTTGAAGCATCTTCCTCACCACTTCGAGCACCTCTTGGGATGAAGTCTTTGGAGCATTGAGTGTTAGTTTCTGGATGGCCTGAATCAGACGTTCTTGTCTGACGGGTTTTACCAGGTAATCCACGCCATTGGCATCAAAAGCTTTTACGGCATACTCTTCAAAGGCGGTACAAAAGATGATCTGTGGCACTGTTGTTAGGCGGTTGATCACTTCGAAACCGTCCAGGCCCGGCATCTGAATATCAAGGAAAACCAGGTCGGGTTTATTGGTTTCGATAAACTCCAGGGCCTGAAGACCATTCTCGCTTTCTCCCACGATTTCAATCGGCGTCTGGATATTGTTCAGTAGCCTGCGTAGGCGCTCTCTGGCCGGTGCTTCATCATCTACCAAAAGGGTTTTTATTTTTTGTTCCATATTAAGCCGGCAATAAAGTTTTGAAGGGTAAGGTTACACAAATACATTTCTCAGGACCATTTTCCCAATTTAGGGAGGCTTTCCCCTGATATAAAATCTCCAGTTTGTCGAACAGGCTCTGCAGACCATATCCGGAAATCAGGTCATTGGGAAAGGCCGGTCCATTATCAAAAACGGCTATCAGTATTTTTTTGTCACTCTCAATTACTTTGAGCCGAAGGAAGCCATCTCCTGTTAATTTGCTTATCCCGTGTTTGATGGCATTTTCAACCAGGGGTTGTAGTAAGAATCTTGGAACTTCAACGTCTTGCAGTTGATCGTTTGTGTTTATTTCGTACTTCAGCCGTTCACCCAGTCGCAGCTTTTCTATTTCCAGGTAATTGATTACCATGTTAATCTCCTCGCTTATAGTTGCCGTATCCTTGTTTTGTTTGTTGATGGCCGATCGGCAGAAGTCGGACAGCGAAAGGGCCATTTGTTCTGTTTTATCGGCATTGGAGTGGGCCAGACTGGCTATGGAATTTAAGGAATTGTAAAGAAAATGAGGGTTGATACGCGAATGCAGAGCCTGTAATTCTGCATGCTGTTTGAGTTTTTCCAGATTCGTTAATTCCATATCTTTTTTACGGATGGTTTGTCGGGTTTTATAGTTCAGAAAAAGATACCCGGTACGGATCGTAGCAAACAAAAATTGGTAGATCAAATCTTTGGCCATACTATTGAAAAAATTCGAGGGTAATGTATGGGATAATAGAAAATTGGAATATCCAAAGAACAGGGAGGGAATGGTGAGGGAGGTTATGAAAATGATGAGCAAATGCCATTTAAAACCTGCCGATTTGAAGATGATTCTCTCTGTCAGATACATTAACCCAATTACCAGAGCACCTTTTATCAGAAAGGAAAGAAACATGAACGCACCGGATAAAATGATTCTAAAATGATGAAATCCATCTGGTTCAAAAATGCCCATCCGATTGATCCAAATGATGATTTCAACGAGCCTCAACAACAGAAATGGCAAAAGCAAAAGCACCCCTTGTTTGCAATAGGTTTTAAACTGATCTGCCTTGACCTCAAACACTCTTTTTTTGATGTAATAGACCAGAAAAAGGCCAAAAAATGAAAGAGAGATGGCAATCCTGATGAAGGGAAGCAGTTCTGGATTCCGGAATTCAAAATATTCAATGCTGTCACCGGGGTAGTTCTCCTTTAGCTGTTCGAGGAAGTCTGCAGCATATATTTTGCTGATAATGAATTTATCCAACTCATGAAAAACTGTGTTTTCCGGATTTCTTTCTTCAAAAATGGCCCCTGAAATATAGGTGTTAGGATTTGAATATGAATTGATTTTGACGAGACCTTTTAATAGAAAATAGGTGATGTATTGATTCCTTTTTGACTGAGGGGTCTCAGCTCCAAATTCCAACGCAATAACTTGTCTGTCAATGGTCCCGCCAGGCAGTATCCTTTCCGATGTATTGGGTAGTTGTCCTGCACGGGCTGGGTGGTCGATGGTTAACAGGAAATTCCCCCTGTCGGAAACAAGCTTTATCTTGCTGGTTGCCATTAGTTTGTTCAGCTCCGTGGTCAGTTTTATAATATAGGCGGAGTCTTCCCGGGTAGGCTGTCCGTATAGCTGAAGTCTTATATCTTCCTTAAAATGAGGAATGGTATTATTCCCGTTAATGAATTTTGAGCGTAGGATCTCCCAATAGTTTTGTTCATTAGCATTCATTAGGTTCGTATCCGGTTTTTTATTCATTTTTGCCCCAAATCGAGTGGCTAATTGTGCTTCGATATCCCTCGAATAAAATTTGGACAGCACAAAGCTGTCTAGTGGATTTAGGATGGGCTTACGACTGTAAAAGGGTATTTTACCGTTGAGTATGGCCCTCTTTGCATAATTGGGGTCGGTTGGGAACTCCGTTTTTGAACTTATAATGGATCTCACAAAGGCATTGAACAGGGTTAGGTTGCGGGAATTTTGGTTGTTTGTTTTGTTGGCAACAAAAAATACAACAACCTTTTCCAGTTTACCCTCCTTATTTGTTCTTTTTTGAAGATTAAAGTGCAGACTCCGGGATATTTTATCCTCGGAAAAGTTGAATATTAAATTGCCATTTTTATTAACCAAATCAATTTTTACGGTTTCAATTAGTGGTCTTAATGATTTGATGCAATGTGATAGAAAAAGGGAATCTCCGGTGGTATAGGTGCCTTTTAATTGAATTTTTATATCCTCTTCAAAGCGCTCGAGTGTCAACTCTTTGGTTAAAAGATGCTTACCTATGAATTGCCAGTATGTTTTTTGTCGGGAAGTATTGTCGGAGGCAATGCCTTGGTGGCTTACGCCTAAAAAACCTAATATCATCAGGGAGAATAGCACTTTATTCATAGCCGTGAATTTAGTTGTTTTGATGGTTCAAAAAAACTTTAATTACACGAGCTATGAAACATATTTCTGATGAACGGCATCAGAAGGTGGATAAAGTGCCCAAAAGCAGACCTCTATTTTCAAACAAACCTCTGCCAGTCGGAAGAAACCTGATAATCTTCAATTACCTGGGTGGTGTTTTTGAATTGAAACGACGACAGCAGCTGGCTGATCTCCTGCCGCAGATAGTTGATGGCACCCTTGGCTAACTCTGGCGAAAAGCCTTTGCCTTGCAACCTCAGCACCTGATCGAGGGAGATAACTCTGGCAAGGATCTGGCCCAGGTCGACCAGCTTGCGTTGGGGCATCTCCAGATCAAGAGTGATGTTCAGCAAATCTTTAACATGAGTGTGAGCGTGTTTGGTCAGATCGAAGGTATTCAGAAATTTGGACAGATTGGTTTGACCCGCTTTTTTCATCAGCTTTATGACTCCTTCTGTTATTTGAGAATAAAGCATATCGTTTGAGCCTTCGAAAATCTGAAAGGGCCGGCTGTCTACCGTCGACCGGCCGGCAATATGGTTAAGTTTGTAACCCTTTGCCCCAACCAGTTGGAGGAGCGTTTGAGAGGCGTCCTGCATCATGTCAGTGGCCAAACTCTTAACCGCATTGGCTTCTATGCCTATGGAGGAAAGGTCGTGTTTTAATCCCGCTTTTTCACTGCTGTTTACACACATGGCCGAGCATATGGTAAAGCGGGCTTGTAGTTCTCCCAATCGTTGTTGCACCTGATCGTAGTTCAGGAGACTTTTGCTGCCCACAAAACGTTGCTGGCAATGCTCAATGGATTCATCCAGCATGCGTTGGATAAACCCCATGGCCATACCCGGGAACGACATACGGCTGCGGTGCAGAAGGTCCAGCATCATTTTTACGCCCGAGCGGGGAGCAATCAGTCTTTGCGCTTCGGGAAGTACCACGTCAATGCGGTTGCGCCCGTAAGGAATCTGGTATAATCCAAGGTTCTCGAAGAATTCTTCCACCACAATGCCTTGGTTGGGTTTTGTAACATCGCATATAAAAAAGTCGATGTCCCGGGCCAACTGGCCCTTTCCGGTCTCTTTCCGTGCCGTGAGAAGCCAGAAATCGGCCCACCCCGTTAGGCCTGCCCAGTGTTTGGTGCCTTTCAGGTGATATTGATCCTTCGACTGTGTATAGGACGTCTGCATATTTAGGGCATCACTTCCAAAGTCCGGTTCGGTAATCATCAATCCACCCATGTTTTGTTGGTGTAAAAATCGCTTCATGATCCCGGCTTTTGTCTCTTCTTGTCCCGCTTTGATGACCGGCTGAAGAAAGAGGGCCATATTGATGCCAAAGGTCAGGGATAGGGCCAGAGATTCGTAGGAAGCCGCACTCATCAGAGCAATGCTTTCTTTTATATCTCCTCCCAAACCTCCGTATTTAGTGGGTATAATGGCCGAGAATGGATTCACCGACATGAGTTCGCGCATCACAAAGGGGGGCATGCCTCTTTTAATGGCCAACTCATCAATGTCGCCACGCTCATGGTATACACTGTGCATTTTTTTCCTTAGACTTGCCAGGAGGGTCTCAAATGCCCTATTTAACTCTTCCTTTTCTGATGTTTGCTCCAGCATTTAAAATGGGTTTTTTAGAGTGCGTAAAACCGATAGCCCAATACCCCGCTCTCCAGAGAGGATAAACCGGGGATGTTTCTATTCAATGAAACTACAATCCTTGTTAAGTTAAAATAACAACCCTGTCCATAATTAGTTTACTTTTTGCCCATAAGAGGTGTGGTGACATCCAAACTGTTTGGAAAAAAACAGAAGGGCTGATAGGGAGCAGGTAAGTCCTTTAAGCTGGAATGTGTTTTTCAGCCAAAGGGGGCCTGGCTCATTAACGGTCGGCGGGTTGTTGATTAAAATATTGCGAGGATGAAGGGTCCCCAAAAAAATGATTGTATGAAAAAAAACAGACCTTTTGAGCCGACTGACTGTGACTCGTCCATTTATTTTTCATACAATCGGGGCTGGTAACATCTGACTGAAATTCTATTTGTAGATTTCGAAGGTTATTTTTACAGTAATTCTGAATTCTACAACATCATTGTCCTTAACAACTGCATTTTGATCCTGAACGTAGACCGAACGAATGCCTTTGACTGTTTTTCCTGCTGCTTTAACAGCATTTCTGGTTGCATCTTCCCAGCTTTTCTCGGAAGAAGCCATTACTTCAATCACTTTTAATACTGACATCTTACTGTGTTTTAGATGAATACTAAATTTATATAACCGTAAAACATTGAATGCCAAGTTTTTGTTGATTAAGGGCGTGTGGTTTATGGATTTCCTTCTGAATTGCCTAATGGGCAAACAATGCTTTTGCGGATTTTGAGTGGTGGAATGATTGTCCTTTCTCCTCCATGAACGCAACTCCTTTTAATTATCCTTTTCAGCGGATTGCTATTCAATTTACGAAATGTTTTGGCCAAAGGCAATAGCTCTTTGGGTAACGCGCAGGTATTCAATGGCCGGTTTTTGAGAGGTGGGCTTCCTGGAAAAATGTTTTTAAGGAATCATCTGATTGGGGTGTATTATTCCCCATGCAACAAAAAAACCGGGCCTTTAAGGCCCGGGATAATTAAGCGTTGTTGAAGGCTAATGCTATCGTCTGGAGAGCGAAAAGAGAAACTCCAAACCACCACCGGGCTGGTTGCGAACCGAAATCTCTCCTTTGTGCAACTGCACGGCATTCTTAACAATCGAGAGACCTAAGCCGGTACCACCGGTGGCTCTGGTGCGTCCCTCATCGGTACGATAGAAGCGCTCAAAAAGGCGGGCCAGGTGCTCTTCGGGAACGCCTTTGCCGGTATCGGAATAGCTGAAGTAGTAAAATCGCTTGTCTTTAAGGTATTGTTTAATAGTTATTTGAGTGTTTTCTCCGGCATAATTGAGGGTGTTTTCTACAAGGTTTTGAAAGATGGAGGACAATAAACTGTCGTTTCCAGGTACTACAACCTCCTGACCGATGGAGATATCTACCCCGATTTTTTTATCCGTCAGACGGGATTCCAGGTTTTCAACCACATCTTTAACCAGGGGAAGCAAATGCGTGGGCTTAAACTCAAACAAATCACCGGCCTCTTCAATGTTGTTCAGTAAGGATATGTCATTTAAGAGGGCATGGAGCCGTTCTGTCTGGGCGTAGGCCTTTTGAACAAAATAATCCTGCTTATCCGCGGGCAAGGCCGGGTTATTCATAAGGGTCTCCAGATAACCCTTAACCGATGCCAGAGGAGTCTTTAGTTCGTGGGCAATATTGGAGGTCAATTGCTTTTTGAGCAACCGGCGCTTTTCAGGACGTGTGATGTCGATAATCAATATCTCGAAACTCTTGTCGGCAAAGACAATACTTCGGGCTCTGTAAAACCGCTCATTTTTTTCGAAGGAAATGGCCACCTGAGGTAAATTCTTTACGTTAATCACATAGCTGGGATGGGTGTATTTCTTAACCTCTTTGATCAGTGGTTCAAATTCTTTCATCTTAAATATCATCTCGGCCGAAACGGTTGAATGTTCCGAGATGAGATTAATATACTGTATAAAATGGCTGTTGTTTAGTATCTTTTCATGTTGGCTGGTAAAGAAAGCGATCCCTTCGTTTAAGGCATACAGATGGTTAAAGAGACGCTCCTTCTCGGCGGTGAAATTCTCCTTGGCTTGTCTAAGATCGTTGTATATATGGACTATCTGACGTCGGATATCGCCAAATTCGGAATCGGTAAACCGTACATCCGGGTCAATGTCTTCATTATTTCCGGCCCGGATGGCAAAATCTCTTAGCTTGTTAATAAATTCCCCCAGTCGTTTGGTTACCAGGTATAAAATGCCCCACATGATCAGGAACATGGCCAGCATGAAAAAGATAAAAACGCGTTCGGCCTTCAGAAAATTTTTCAGTTCAAGATTGTAAACGGCGGCACATCGTACAAAGTAGCCGTTGTAATAACGGGCATAATAATAGAAATCCTGTTGGGTAGTTTCCGAGAACCGAATATTAGAACCCATTCCCGAATAAAAGGCTTTTTGAATTTCGGGCCTTTGCAGGTGGTTTTCCATCTTCTCATATTCGGGGACAAAGCTGTCGTAAACCACTTTCCCCTGAACATCCACGACGGTTATTCGGGTGTCGGTTTCGGGAATGAGAAATTTGAGCGTGTCCAGTTTATCAAAGTTGTTTTTAGACATTATTTGATAATGGTCGATGTACCGATGGGTAAAGCCGGCAATATTTTCAAGGGTGTTTTCCAGCTGATCGGTACGGTATCTCTTTTCGCGGTTAAACTGAAAGGCCAGGATGGAAACCAGAAAAAAGGTAAAGGCAGCAAAAAAATAGAGGAACATTCGCTGCTGATAGGTTTTTCGTTTACGTGCCACGTGGGTAATTTTTAAATGGTAACTATTCTCGTTTTCGCCCTGCATGGTTTAAGCAGGCTGCCGGAAAATTGAGGTTCAATTCTCAAAACAATAACCATAGCCGGTGCGCCCCTTAATGGCCGACCCATAGGATTTTATCTTCTTTCGGAGCCGGGCTATGTTCACATCTACATTTCGTTCGGTGACGATCACCTCGTCGCTCCAAACACGGTTAAGGATTTCCTGCCGGCTGATGTATTTTCCCATATTTCGCATTAACAAGGCCAGAATCTCAAATTCTTTCCGGGTTAACTGAATGGGGGTCTCATCAAGGGTGACCGATTTGCGGGCGATGTCCATTTTTAGGCCCTCGTGGGTAATAACCGAACCCTTTGGCCCGGAGGATTGGCCTCTTTTTAAGACGGCTTTTATCCGTACAATTACCTCTTTTATCGAGAAGGGTTTGATGATGTAATCGTCACCCCCCACGTTAAAACCTGTGAGTAGGTCGTTTTCAGCTCCCTTGGCGGTCAAAAATATTATGGGTACCTCCAGGGCCCGGTCCTTGCGCACAATATCTGCCATCTTGTAACCCGACATGCCGCCCATCATCACATCCAACAAAAGGAGATGATAGTTTTCCAGTGGAAGATTCAGCGCTTCTTCGGCCGAAGCCGCTACATCGATCGCAAAGCCTTCGCTGGATAGGTTGAATTGCAGAATCTCCCGGAGATCCGGCTCATCATCAACCACCAGTATCTTTGGTGTATGGTTCATAGGTTATGCTTCTTTGTTATGGTGTCGGATGTCTTTTCCTTCAATGGAATAGATGGCCGCTTCGGCAATGTTGGTGGCATGGTCGGCTATTCGTTCTATATTCGACATCATCTCTTTAATGGTAATTATGCTCATCAATAAGTGCTTGTTGCGCTCGGCCGAATCGGCTTTGCCCAGCATCTTCTTCAGCAGCTTTTGATTGATTTCGTCAAAAACCACATCATTTTTGATGGTCCATATGGCAAATTCTTTATCATCGTTTAAATAAGAAAGCAAGGACTTTCTGACCATTTTAATACTCAAAATGGTCATATTTACCAGCACTTCCTTGAGTTGGTCGTAAACCTCGGGGCTTTTAATCTTCTTGATGAAGTTAAAGATATTCACCACGATATCTCCAATGCGCTCGAGGCTTATTAAAATGCGGTAGCAGGCGATAATGCTTCTTAAATCAGAAGCAACGGGTTGGTACAACACAATGGTGTTCACGATTTTATCGCTTAGTTTAACCTCTTTTTTGTCGATTTGATCCTCAATAGCGAGAATCTTTTTCAGAACCTCGTCTGCCACAACGAGCTTCCCTGAGTTAATGATTTGTTCCATTTCGTCCAACTGCCCAAGTACCAGGTTGGCAAAAAGTTCAAAATCGGCATGAATAGATTTTATGGCATCGTCTTTTCGTAGGGTCATGATCAACTATTTTATGTTTTTTTATTTTTTTCCATGGTCTATCCGAATTTCCCGGTTAAATATTCTTCGGTTCTGGAATCTATGGGATTGGTAAACATATTTTTCGTTTTCCCGTATTCTACCAATTCCCCAAGATACATAAATAAAGAATAATCGGAGATCCGTGCCGCCTGCGACATGTTGTGGGTTACCAGGATTATCGTGTAGTGTTCTTTAAGCTTGACCAGCAAATCTTCCACTTTTGAGGTGGCAATTGGATCGAGTGCCGAGGTGGGTTCGTCCAGCAAGATGACTTCAGGGCTTAAAGCCAGGGCTCTGGCGATACAGAGTCGCTGCTGCTGTCCGCCGGAGAGAAAGGTGCCTTTTTTAAAGAGCGAATCTTTCACCTCCTCCCAGAGGGCCACATCAGTTAGCGACCGCTCCACAATTTCATCCCGTTCCCTCTTTTTTAAGCGGATGCCATTGAGCTTGTAACCCGCTACAACATTGTCGTAGATGCTCATAGTGGGAAACGGATTGGGACGTTGAAATACCATGCCCATGTGGCGGCGTAGTTTTATGGCCGACATGTCGAAGATATTTTTCTCATTTAAAATCACCTGACCCTCCGTGCTGATGTTTTCGTACAACTCATGCATGCGGTTTAAGGCCCTTAGCAAGGTGCTTTTACCACACCCCGAAGGCCCCATTATGGCTGTAACCGAGTTCTTTTTGATGTTTACCGATACGTTATTTACGGCCACTTTCTTGTCGTAGGCCACCGATAAATTACGAATCGATAAGATGGGGTTTTTTATATCTGCAATGGTATTGGTCATAATTTATCTTCTTTGGGCGGCGATGTGTTTGGATACAATATTCAAAATTAAAACGATGGCCATTAATAACAGTGAAGAACTCCAAATTAAATCAATCATGTTGGGGTCGTTGTAAAATTCCCAAATCAGCAGGGGGATCGCGCTGGTGGGTTTTGAAAGGTCCAGGTTGATCATGGAGCTCCCCAGGGCCGTTAACATGAGGGGGGCGGTTTCTCCCAAAATACGGGAAATCCCCAGTAAAATGCCTGTTAACAAACCACTGAATCCCGTGGGGATGAGTACTCTGAAAATGACCTTGTGATAGGGAACCCCCAAGGCTAATGCGGCCTCTTTCAGCGTTTGGGGAATCATCTTGAAGGTTTCTTCGGTCGACCGCACAATCATGGGCAACATCATGATGGCCATGGATACACTTCCGGCCAGGGCCGAGAACCCCATGGTGATGTGCTTTACAATCCACAGGTAGGAGATTAATCCCAGCACAATTGAAGGCACTCCTTGCAAAATATCGGAAACATTACGGGTTAAATTGGCCATCCATTTCCCCGGGTTCTCATACAGGTATATGCCGGTTAAAACACCTATGGGAATGGCTATCGCTGAGGATAAAACCACCATCATTAAGGTACCGATGATTCCATTGGCAATACCCCCGGGAATCAATTCTCCATTCGATATGGCCGTCATGGCTTCGTAGGTATCCGGGGTGGTTTTGATCAGAAAGTCCAGGCTGATTTGTCGGTATCCTTTTACCACGAGCTGGCCTATGATAAGAAGGATGGGGGAGATGGTGATCAGGGAAAGTATCACGACCCCAATCAACACCAGTTTGTCTTTGAGTATTCGTCCCGATGAGTGGTCCTGCTTTGCAAGTGATTGGTTTGAAGCCATAATGGTCCTGTTAGCTCATTTTTTTAATAATCAGTTTTCCAATGGCGTTTACGATGCCGGTAATAATGAAGAGCAAAAGCCCGATGGCAATCAATGCACTAAGCTTTAGTCCGTCGGCTTCCCCAAACTGATTGGCAATCACACTGGCCATGGTATTGCCGGTGTCGAAAAAGGAGGTGGGTACCATATTGGTGTTGCCAATTAACATGGTAACAGCCATGGTTTCCCCCAGGGCCCGGCCAAAGGCTAATATGTAGCCTGCCACAATTCCGGAGCGGGCCGCCGGAATGGTTACCGTTGAGATCACCTCCAGGCGTGTAGCCCCCAGGGAATAGGCGGCTTCCTTCAGATCGTTGGGAACCATACTGATGATTTCATTGCTCAGCGAGGTGGCATAGGGTATTATCATGACGGATAAGATAAGGCTGGCGGTGAAAATGCCAAAGCCTTGTCCCCCAAAACCCAGATCGATGAGCAGCGGGCGCAAAACATAGAAACCCCACAAGCCGTAGACGATGGAAGGAATGCCGGCCAGGAGATCTACCAAAAGACCTAAAATGCGAGCCACACGTGTTCCTTTAAAATATTCCCCTAAAAAGAGAGAGGCCGAAAAGGAAAGAGGCAAACAAATTAATAGGGCGGTAAAGGAGGTTAAGAGTGTCCCCACGATAAAGGGCAAAGCACCGTAGTTTTCCCCTCCTTCGGTGGGGTCCCAGTCGCCTGAAAAAATAAATTGCCATCCAAAGGTTCTAAAGGCCGGGAGTGCGCCCCCTACCAGGGAGTAGAGCATCCCTCCAGCCAATAACAATATGAGAATGGGAACTAAGAATAAAACGATTTTTGTGATGCGGTCGCTATTCATTTTAGCAGTTGGGCTATATTTAGTGTTTGTCCTAGAGTTGGGCGTTTGAGCCAGAAAGTCCAAATTTAAAGCCTGCTCCACCGCAGGTAGCCCCTGCGGCAAGCCTTCGGCGACCGTTTAGTTCAATAACGCTTTTCCGTTGTAAGTAACGCCTTTAAGAAGGGCTTTGGCTTTTTCCACAGCCAGGGGAGGGAGTGGCGCATAATTGACCTTCGAGGCTTCTCCCTGCGCTTCAGGGCTAATCAGCCAATTGAGAAACGTGACGGTTCCCAGGGCCTGATCTTTCGACCTGTCACTGTAGGATTGTTCCTTGTAAAGGATGATCCAGGTAAAGCCGCTGATTGGGTAGGAGGCGGGATCGGATGAGTTGGTCAGCATAATCCTGGTATCCGAGGGGATAGCCCCCTGGGCGGCTGAACTGATACTTTCAATGCTGGGTTGGATATAAACCCCGCTACTGTTTTGTACTTTTGCCGTTTGAATTTTTTGTGCAAAAGCAAATTCTGAACCGATGTACCCCAGGGCCCCCGCCGTTTGGCTAATGGTTCCGGCTACCCCCGGATTGCCCTTGGCGCCCATGCCAACCGGCCATTTCAGAGACTTTCCGGTGCCAACAGCATCGGCCCACCTGGTGCTTACTTTGCTCATGTAATCACTGAAGATATAGGTGGTTCCACTACCATCCGAACGGTGAACAACCGTAATGTCAAGGTCGGGGAGGTTCACATCCGGGTTATTGCTTTTTAGGGCGGCATCGCTCCAATTGGTGATTTCGCCCATAAAAATCTTTTCAAGCAACTGGTCAGAGAGTTTCAGTTCATCCACCCCTTCCAAATTGAAAGCAATCACTACGGCGCCCAGGCAGGTGGGAATATGAACCACCTCAGCTGGCATTTCGGCCAGTTGGGTATCGCTCAAAAAAGCATCGGTGGCACCGAAGTCAACCACTTTGTCCTTCAAACTGCGAATGCCTCCTCCTGATCCAATCCCTCCATAGGTGACCAGAACGTCGGTTTTTTGAGTGTAGGCTTTAAATATCATATTGTAATAGGGGAGTGGAAAAGTTGCACCAGCTGACGTCAGACTGACGTTTTGATTGGAGGTACCCCCCTTTTTTGTGGAATTCTGGCAGGAAGTGATAAGAAGTGCTGCCAGGATAAATGTCACAATTGTTTTCATGGGTAATTGATTAAGTGTTAATGGCTGTTCGAATTCATTAAATATTAATTATCTTTTTGTGTTTCAGCAGTTTGTTCGGAATAATTCAGAAGATTATTTCCGTTGTTCTTTAATTTTTGATCTGGTTCATATTTTCTTCTTAGGCGATTCCACCTTCAGACACTCTATTTTTCTTTTGACTAGAATTTTATTTCACAGCTAAGGAAAAGTGTTGTGAGGCCGGGCTCTCCATTTTCGGCCGGGTTCCAGGTCTGTATGTTTGGGGTCAGTTTAACGCCTTTTACTGGAGCATATTCAATGCCTGCTATAATAGCTTGTCCATCATTGGAATGGTTCCAGTCGGTTGTTTCGCCGGGTAGTGTATTGGAAAAAAGTTGATCGTAACGGCCAAAAAGACTCACTTTGGGAAATGCTTTTACCGTTCCGTAAAAGGAAGTTCCGTTCCATTCATGATCCTTCTCAAAATCTACGTTGAATTGTCTGTTGTATTCGGCCCCCAGCCTAAACCTATCTCCTTCGTAGCCAACAAAGGTCGTTATCGACGATTGGGTCTGATCTTTTGATGAAAAGTCATAATAAATACGCCCGGTCCATCTTTTTACCGGAGTTACCGTCAGCCCAAACCCAGTTCTGAGCGTACTATCCGATTGGAGTGATTTGTAGCCTTCCCCGTTGGCAATAATCATATCCGCACTAAAAATATCGCTGATTTTATAATCAATACTTACACCAAGGTCGGCACTGGAGTTGAATTTGTATTCATCCTGAAAGGATTTGGCCAGATAACGATAGCCCCAATTCCCCTCCTGTATTTTAAACTGGGTGGTTGCAATCATTCCAAAATGTACCGTAAGGTTATCCCTGTTGTATTTCAGATAGGCATTTTTTACAAATGCCGTCATTTCCAGCTTGCCAACTCCGGGATCCCCAATATCAAGATTAGCTTTGGCCGACAGGTATTCACTAAAGGCATATTCATATCCCAGATATAAACGGTTGATTTCGAAGGCCGAGGCAGATTCCCCGTCCGAAAAGGTGGTGTGAAAATTATTGAAAACTTTCATAAAGGGTTTTCCGCCAGGTTTAAAATCTTTGCTTTGCGACATCGCCAGGAAAGAAATGGTGAGCAGCGCAAAAGTTAAAATATAGGCTCTTTTCATTCTTTAAATATTAAATTTTTATAAGTGCTTTGTTAGAGTCTGTTGCAAATGAAGACCTAAAACATTACAGCCGTATTGCAAAAAGATTACAAAATGATTAAATCAATAAATTTGGTGATAAAACAGGTTGAAATATATTTGTTTTGCCTTGAATATCAAATCTATAAAGCAAGTTACAAAACTATTGCGAGGGGAGGGGAGAATTGTGGTTAAAAAAACACCTGGGTTGCCCCATTTACTTTAACAGTCCCGCAATAAAACCGGTTGTCCAGGCTGCCTGGAAATTAAAACCTCCTGTGATGCCATCAATATCCATCACCTCGCCTGCGAAATAGAGATTTTTACACACCTTGCTTTGCATGGTGTTAAAGTCGATACTTTTCAGACTCACCCCGCCACAGGTTACAAACTCCTCCTTAAAGGTCGATTTTCCTCTGGCTTCATATACATCATTGGCTAAAATACTCACCAGCTTATTCATCGATTTTTTTCCGAGTTCAGCCCATTTTTGGTCCACCGATAGGTCTGCTCTTTCCAATAAGCGCAGCCATAATCTCTCAGGTAACAAATAGGGGCGGATATTGGATAATATTTTCCGGGGATGCTCCTGCACGATCTGTTTCAGGCGTTCCAGAACCTTTTCGTTATTGGTTTCATACACCCAGTTAATCTGAATCTTGCAGTGGTAATTCATCTCATGGAGCACCCGGGCGCCAAAAGCAGATAATTTTAATATGGCCGGACCACTCATGCCCCAATGGGTGATGAGCAGCGGCCCCTCCGATTTTATTCTGGTGCCCTGGATGCTAACGATTGTGTTTTCCACCACCAGGCCCATGAGTTGGGTGATGGTCTCAGTGGGCATATTCAAGGTGAACAACGAAGGAACCGGAGGCTCTATTTTATGATTTAACTTTTCCAGCCACTCCAGTCCTTTGCTCTGCGGAGAACCGCCGGTGGCTACAATGACCTTTTCGAATTGTTGGGAGGGTAAATCCTCATTTATGAACTCAACCTGCAGCTGGTTGTCCACCGGTTTAATCCCTTTGATGCCCCTTCCGGTTTTAATTTGAATACCCAGCCTGTTGGCTTCCCTTAGAAAACAATCGATGATTGATTGTGAATTTTGAGAGGAGGGAAATACACACCCGTCTTCCTGAATGACCAAAGGTACCCCTCGGGATTCAAACCAGGTGATGGTATCCCGATTGTTAAAGGTATGAAAGGCCTTTTTGAGACTGTTTCCACCTCTGGGGTAGGCTTTTGACAGCTCCTCAATGGTCGAGCATCCGTTGGTGACATTGCACCGTCCTCCCCCCGATACTTTCACCTTGGATAAGAGTTTATGAGACTTTTCAAACAGGATCACTTCGGCTTTCGGGTAATTTTCTTTGACCGCAATGGCCGAAAAAAAACCTGCAGCACCGCCGCCTATTATGGCTACCTTTAAATTCCCCCCAAAGGGTTTTGACTCTGTCTCATTTACTAAACGACTCTTTTCCACCTTGATTTTTTGATAGGGGTAAACCATATTAAGATCCCAAAAATAGGGTAATTATGAAGCATTAAACAGCTTTTTATCGTCTAATTCTCTTTTTTCTGAAGAGATTAAGAGTCTGTTCACAATTCTTATTAATTTGATTTTTTCCTATTTCAAAAATGAAAGAGGGGTTAGGGGTGAATTTTATTTTTTTAAATAATTAGAAGCTGTTTAAATTTTATCCTTTAGTTTATTTTGTCGTCTTAATCTCTCATTCGGCAGCAAAATTTCTTTAAATAGCGGTGCTATTCGCACAAATTTTGCCTTGTATGAGAAATTAATTCTTCCAAACTAATTCTAAAAACAAAACTTAAACAGTTCCTTAAAAAATTCCATTTTTGTTTAAAGAGTCTTTTATGTCTTCTTGTGATGCTTCCCATTCTTCAATAATCTTATCATCTTTAAATCGAAAAATATGTATAACAGAAAATACTTTGCCTGCAGAAAGTTTGACCTTGCCATGTATTGAAACTAAATCGTCTTCTTCAACTGTTCGGAGGGTCTCATATTTTTTATTTGGAAATTGTTTTGCATGTTCTTTCATGCCTTTCATCAAAGTTTCCCTGTCTCCTTTGAAATAAGCATTATGATGAATAAAATCAGGATGAATATACTTATCATACGCCTCTTTTACCTTTCCTGATGAAACCATTTTTAAAAATTCTGTTGCTATTTCTTTTTCATCCATGATTAGACTCTCTTTTCGTTTATTGCTTTTTGTAAGTACGATGTGAGTCCCATTTTCTCCTTCAACTCTTTGAATTTGATTGAATCCCAGTTTTGACATATCAATGCCTGAAAATAAGTGTTCTCCTGAGCCAAGAAAAACTGGAGAAATCACAAAATGCATTTTATCAACGTATCCTGCTTGCAAGAATTGGCGGAGTGTTGAGTTACCACCAAGGATACGTATATCTTTTCCATTGGCTGCCTTTTTTGCTTCTGCCAATGCTGCTTCAATACCGCCGGTTACAAAATAGAATATTGTCCCACCTTTCATTTCAATAGGCTCTCTTGCGTGATGTGTCAGGATAAATGTAGGGCCATGATACGGTGGCTCCTCACCCCACCAACCTTTCCATCCGTCATCCGACCATTGTCCCCGACTTGGCGCAAACATATTGCGCCCCATAATCCAAGCACCAATATTTTTCATTGATTTTTCTGCAAAATCATTATCTACTCTTTCAGTTCCAACATTTTTACCCATCATTTTTTGAAACATTTTAGTCGGATGCATCCAGGCATGAAGTTCATTACCTTTAATACCCAAAGGATTTACTTTGCTTTGGTTGAGTCCAGCACCAAAACCATCCAATGAAATCGTAAATGCAGATATTTTGACTTTGCTCATTTTATTGTTTTCCATAATAATTATCACTTTCAAACCCAATAACTTGAGGGTTTATCTAAAAGGACCCTGTTTTTACTTCTCCTGCTCGCTTATAATTCGCCATAATCACCCCACTTGGCGTAACAAAAGAATCTGTCAGTGTAAAGGCAGAAGGAATAGTCCCTTCGCCGAACATACGCTTACCCATACCAAGCGTAATTGGGAAAGTTTTGAGCCATAACTCATCGACCAAATCATGCTTGAGGAGTGTCTGGATCATGTTACTGCTGCCGTGGATCTGGATATTAGAACCCTCTCCATTCTTGAGGTTTTTGATATCATCTACATTTTTAAGAAATACTGAATTTTTCCAATCTGATTTTTCCACAGTACTGCTCATTACATATTTTGTGACGTCATTAATCCCTGGCCACATGTCTGCATGATTGGGCCAGTAGGACGCAAAAATTTCAAATGTTTTTCTTCCCAAAAGTAGATCCGAAGGTTGCATCTGTTTGGTCATAATTTTACCAGCTTCTTCATCAAAATATGGCGTAACCCAACCCCCATACTTAAATCCGCCAGAGGTATCTTCATCAGGTCCGCCAGGTGCTTGCATTACCCCATCAAGGCTTACAAATGTTAAGACAATTATTTTTCTCATTTTGTTCTCCTTTAATTTAACTTATAAATGCTTTTTCAAAATCGGCGATTATCATTTTAGTCATTTTCATCATTGCACCAATCACTCTTTGAGATTGTTCTGCCGTGCCTGTTTTCATCATTTCGACGAATCTTTTTGGTACAATTTGCCAGGAAACTCCGAATTTATCCTTGCACCAACTGCATTTTTCTTCACTGCCTCCATCAGCTATTAATTGATCCCATAGCCGGTCAATTTCAACTTGATCATCACACAAGACAAAAAATGAAATTGCTTCGTTAAATTTGTATTTAGGTCCTCCATTGAGGGCTATGAAGTTTGTTCCATTTAATTCAAATTCAACTATCATCCCTCCGTCAGAGATAATTTTTGAATTATCAAATACTGAGCAATAAAATGATGCTGCTTCTTTGGCTTTATTGTCAAACCATAAATAGGGCGTTATTTTTTGAAATTTCATATTATCCTCCAATCCTCCATTAAAAATACTACATTGGCAACGGTTGTATGATACTTACACGATTGCCTTCGGTATCAATAAACGAAACGTATGTGCCATTTCCTGGTATGTCCATCGGCTCCCCTAAGACCTTGCCACCATTCTTGTTGATGAGTTCCATCGATTCTTTAATATCATCAATCGCGATAACCACAGAAGGATATTGTGCTGGCCAGTCAGGCTTCTTTGGGAAAAAGCCTCCTCCTATGGTGCCCCTTGCCACATCCTTAAACATTGAATCCTGCCTTTCATTGGCTACAGCCGTTTTTGCAAGCACATAGTCCATCATATCAGGTCCAAGCTTTGTCATCTCCCAACCAAACACTTTAGAATAGAATTTTATCATTCTTTCTTTGTCTTCGTATGGCATTTCAAAGTGTACTACTGGGTTCATTTTTTTCATATTATTTTCCAGAAAATATTTTGTCAGACCGTTTTTGCATTTCTTCAAAACTCACATCTTCTTTGTGCGTAGTTATCATCCATCTATATCCAAACGGATCCATTACTTGTCCAACTCTGTCACCATAAAATTCATCTTTAACAGGCATTACAATTTTAGCTCCTGCCTCAATTGCTTTTTGAAATATGGTATCAACATCTTTAACATATAAGCCAAAAGACATAGGATTTCCACCAATACCCCATTCGATATTTTCATCTGCCATCATTAGTAATGAACCTTCAATTTCTATTTCTGCATGTCCTATTAGACCGTTTGGCATTAGTAATCTTGCCCTTTCTGTTGCACCAAAGGCCTTTTTGTAAAACTCAATTGCTTCGCTAACCCCATTGATAGTTATATACGCATTCAATGAGTGTGCTCCCGGATAAATGTGTGATGTTGTCATATTATTTTTGTTTTTAGTTGTGGTTATTTACTGTCTGTTTAATTTTAGCGTTCCGGTTTACAATGACCGCTAACCCCCAAGTGGGTTCAATACTGTTCAAAAGAATTCAAACAGACTCTAAAGGATTCAAAATTTAATCTACCTCATTAATTTTTATTACATCGGCATAAATCAGTCGGTCGGTCTGCTCCGATTGTTCCAGCCGTTCGGCATATTGGCCTGGTATGTTGGGAATATTGGAGGGGCCACGTTCGTACTCTTCCACAATGACCTGAAATGGAGCGGTCTTATAGTCGCGGGGTAGTTTAAAGCCTTTTTCTATCTTATAATAATTCCCCGAAACCATCTCTTTTCGCGTAATGGGGATGGTCAGGCTCTCTTCCTGAAGTTTTTTTTCATTCATGCCGGCATCTATCATGCCATAGATGGGCTGGGCCAGCTTGGTGTCGAGAAAGGATATCTTCAGGAAGTTGTAGTTGCCATATTTGGCATTGCCCGGGTTGTAAATGTTCCCCTCAACGGTGATGGTAAATCTCGAGTTCTGATCGTCCTTTTTGAATTGCAGCGTAGTTTGCCGTTCCGGCATTAGCTGGGTCATTTTTGCGACGGCTAGAGGAGAGAGGCATACATCGCTGTTTTCTTCGCGAACCGAGTGGGGCTGGTACCTTGCCAAAAATAGCCTGATAAAGGGGAAGTACATCTGCCCCGGATTGATGGCCAGATCGCAATACCAAAGTTGGCTCTCCTCATCGAAATGCACCGGATAGGCCACTGCCTTTGCCAGAGCACCGGGTTGACCGGGATATTGCAATCCGCTTTCCACTATCGGATTCATCCTGAAATCAGATCTTTGCGGGGAAACATTGGTCGGTCTTTGACCATATAAAATGGGATCGATACCCCAGTGGGTATAATAGTTGGTGTACCCCGGGGTGGCCATGGCCATCGACAATAGATTGGATTTGTATTCAGGCAAAATTACCGCCAGCATCTCATCTTCACCACTTGAATACCAGGGCCGTTTCAGGTAAATGCGTAGGCCGCCTCCCATGCGCTGATGACGCACTGCTTCTGCATTTTGAGATTTACGCCACTCAAAAGTAGGCACAATGTATTCTATCTCGGGTGTATTGGGGCGAACAGAGCTCAGAATGTTGACCCGCTCTTTCCATTCACTCTCCCGCGAGGTCTTTAACTTCGGATCGGCGGTTAAGATCTTATCAAAATAATCACGGTACCTCGACGAGGCCACCAGTCTGTAATTCACCCAACGGTGTTTGGTGTCCCCAAAGTGGTGCTCCAGTGGTAAAATCCGCAGGTTCATCTGGTTCAGGAAGCTGAATTTGGCCATGGCCAGGTCGTATTTTACTCTTTGTGCCAGGTTTATTTGCGGCGACACCTTCATCTTTTGTACCTGACTCAAACGGGTGTTCTCAGCCAAATATAATTGATTGACTTTTTTGGCCATGGGTTGCGGGTTTGCCTCGAACATTTGCCGGCTCCGGGGTTTAAAACGCAAAACGGGTTTTTTCTCCAGGTTCTCGATGGTCGGGGATTTAAGTGTTTCCGGTTCGGGAATGGTTCCCTTGGTCACTACATCGTCGTGGTAATTAATGGCGATATCCGGAATGGTGTTGTGTCCCTCTTTCTCCTTGATTTTTACCGATATCCCGTCGTCCAGTGGCTCGGTCCATTTGGCCTCAAATTCCACTTTTTGGGTGCTCTCCCCATGGATGTCGAACCGGGTGTTTATCAGGGCAAAGGTCGTATTGAAGTCGCGGTCGGGGATCAGTGCTTGTATCACCGGGGCATCCAGGGGTTGCTGCACGGCATGTACCAGCTCAAACTCGCGGGAGGGACTCACCATCCAGTGTTGTCCTGTGACTGCCAGATGTCTTAACTCGCGCAGGTTCTGTGGACTCTCTTTCCTTATACCCTCCCAGATGGCCGACAGCTGGTTCAGGTCTTCCTCCCGCCAGAAGGTGCTGAATTTGATGCGGGTGCGGATTCCCTTGGGCAAAAATACCGTAAAGATCCGTTCCGAGGCATCCCAATTTACCGCTTGTTCGCCCTCTTCCAGCCTGATTCTTATGATCCCGGCGTTGTACCAATCGTCGGGGATATCGATGGTGTTGGTTTGGTTAGGGCTGATTTCGTTATTCCTGAAAAAGCTGAAGAGCTTAGGCTCAAATTCCTGGGTGTGCGTGTTTTCATACCCTTCCGCCACAAATAAGGAAACCCCTGCTGCCATTGGATCTGGAAGATAAATGATCTCTACCTCAGAGGGCTGATAGATTTTTTCGGTGTTTTTTATGTCCTGTTTGTAGAGGCCTTCGTGGCTGGTTATGAGGTTGTATATATCCTGGGCGGCTGCCGGATTATTTCGAAAGGCTTTTTCCAACTTCCCGTGGGTTTCAGCCATCAGCTGGCTGTTTTTGGGGGGCAGCAGATAACGCTGCGAATAGGCCTCCATGAGCTTGCCGTTGACCTGATGGTCATTTTCATATTTGAGGGCGGTCTGATCGTAATTGCTTCGCACCACCAGTCTCTCAAGGAATTCCCCGTCTCTTAAATCGTTTCCAACCAAAACAATTGGACTTGCCAGAGGCTCATAACGCAGATAGCGAATGTTTTCGCGTATCGTTTCCAGCGGGGATTCAGTTTTATGATCCAGAGGAACGCTGTTACCGGCCAGGTCAACAGCCCGCACACGGATGCGGTAGTCTCGGCCAAAACGCAGCTTGGGCAGGGTGCCCTGAACGATGCTTGATTGGGCATTCATTTTGAACTCAAGGTCGGGGTCGAATTGGTATTTCTTTTGTTCCTGAATTTTGTTGTCGTAAACAAAATCTCGTTTCTCTGTTTCATTGGGTTTAAGCTCATAGTCGTCCGACTCGTTGATGGCATATCCCGGCTTGCGTACCGAAAGACTCCATCCCTCCCAGCGGGCCAGTGTTTCCGAAACGAAGACCTCTTCCGGGTCGTCGGGATCTTCGGCGATTCCCAGTTGAATAAACCCTTCATCGGGTGCAATATTTGGGATTGGAGAGGGGTTATTGCCTTCGTCGAACCAGGTGTACTGGTCCTGGCGTTGATGCAGGGAGTACCATTTTTCCGGATCGTCCTCGTAAGCAATATCCATTCGATAACCCTGAATGACATCCTCTGAATACAACGCCGTTTCAGGGACCTTGATTTTCAATGCAAGAGATTCCGGGGCCGCTTCCTGAAGGTTACCCGGGTTACCGGTGGTTGCCTTCAGGCTCCTGGCATTCATCGTCACTCTTTGAACCGGAGCGGCCATGAATTTTTGTTTAAGCTGAAGATTATTGGTTACCCGTCTTAAAAGATGTTCGGCCATGCCATTTTTGGTGATGGCTATTCCTGCCGTTCGGGAGTAAGGCAGTCCTTCATCTTCGGGCGGCTCGGGCTCCTCCTGTTGGCTAACCAACAACCTTTTGCTTATCCCCAGTTTACCTTTCATCTCATAAAACCTGGCGATCTCCTGAATTTTGGTTTCTGCCATGTTGTAGGTCTTCAGCGCCGTACCATCGGCATCGATTTGAACGACCGAAAACTCATCGGTATTAATTTTTACAAAACCCTGCCTGAAGATCGTGTTTAGTCTATCGTCGGTATAAAAACCCGTAGAGGTTAATTTATAAGCCGTTGAAGGGGTCGACAAGGTGGTTTCCTCTTCATTCAGATTCAGGCTGTTAATCACCAGCTTGATCGTGCCTGTGTTGGGAATAGAGGATTGCCAGGGCACCAGAAAATCGAGCACAAATCCCAGCTTTCGCATCACCTGAGGATAACTGCTTACCACCGAGGTGATGTCGTGAAACTCGAAACGGGGCTTTTCCAGTTTTACGGGTTCTACTCTTTCAACCATTTTTTTGTCAACTCTGTGAAACTGGCGAAACTGAACAAAGTCCTCTTTAGGCTTCATTTGTTGGTCGAATCGTTTGAATCGGTTTTGTTGCAGTTCGGCTTTATAAACGCGATCGTTGTTGTCGTTTCTATAAAAGAGATTGGATGCGTTGAGGGTCGATTTTCTATTGGGGGTTATCACCTGTTCAATACCCGTGGCATCGAGTTCAAGGCGGGTAATAGCCCCTAGTTGGCTGGCATCCACAAAATGTTCGGGTCCGATAAGGTTTTTAGGTCTCTCAATGGCAATTTTAGTGTAGTTTTTAAGCACAAAGTCCCTAATGTGTTGAATGGGAAATGAATAAAACCTCTTTTCAGAAAGATCTTCTTCTTTAAAATCATCCACCTTGATTTCGGGATGAAAAATGTGTCCGAATAACTCCGGATCGAGATTTTCCTTTATCAGTTCGGCCTCCAGAAGGGTTCCCGATTTCAGCTGGAACTTAAAATCGCCTTCCAGAATCTTTTGTGGAAATTTGAGGATATCTTCAAATTTGGCCAGGGTGGTATCCCTCGGCGTTGTCAGCTTGATGGTGGTGAAAACCGATAGCTGTAAAAAGGGTTTTCCGTTTATGTCGGTTCTGCGGTGGGGCAGGGTGGTGAAAATGATTTCCTGTGGCATGATTCTGCTTTTAGGTTGGATGTTATGTGCTATGGTATCTTCAAATTAATGGTTCCTGAGAGTCTGACCCCATAGTGATTCCAGCTTTCGAATAATGGTTGCGCCGGGTGGGTTGCCAGACTCTTCTGGTCCCTTTTTCGCGCACGATATGGGAATCCTTAACTGGCAAAGGCCAAACAGTAAGCTTTCCAGTCATCGGGTTCTATCATCTCCCCGAATTTGGGATCGGCATCGGCGCCTTTTAATTCACGGCGTACCGTTACTTTGACGGTTTTACTGAAGAAGAGTACTTCCACCTTTACTTTCAGTGTGGCTACGCCCTCCATTTTCTGTACCTTATCTTTGCTGCTGTTCAATACTGCATTTAAGGCCAGGTAAAACTCCAGGGATACCGAGATAAGGCCCAGGATCGAGAGGTGACCGTTTAACCGCAAATAGCCCGTGAGGGTGGTGGATTCTTCTCCTTCTACGATTTCCATCTTGTAATAAAAGCCGCCCATGGCCGAGACGCCGCCCGAAGCCACGCCCACATTCAGTGAGATGGCTGCTCCAAACTCAAAGGCTGCTTCAATGCTCTGTATCCCCTTGAGCGTGGTGACCATCATAAAAAAGCCCCCACCGCCAAAACAGGAGATGGTTAGCATGAAGGGATTCTCTCGTTTGCAGAAATTAAACCCGATGGTCAAAGGGGCTCCTGTAAAGGGCAGGGTAACAGAAGCGCCCAGGCTGATGTTGGATATCATACAGATCCCTACCTCTACGTTGGGTACACTGATATTGAAGCCGGCCGTGACTCCGGTGGGCTTAAGATCAATATAGGGACCGTCGTCGGAAAAGCCTCCGCTGGGAACTAAACTTTGCAGGTTGTTCACAAAATCAAGTACCCCTTTGAATTTCACGGGATTATCCGGATCCAGGTCAACTTTTACATCGGTCTTTTGCGACGACCCGGTTTTAAACTCCAGATATATGAATTTTACCTCCAACAGAGGAACAATGTCAATCCTGAAGTTTTCGAACCGGGCAAAACCGGTCATCGAGGTCGGCTCTTCACTGTCGAAAGGTTTTTTGAATATGGTTTCGATAGTCAGCGCGTTAGAAGGGTTGGTGACATGCACTTTTAGTAAGGTTGGAATCACCTCCATACTGGTTCCGGCTAGTTGTGGCTGCCACTTGTATTCGGCATATAGGGCCTCGGGGGTCACATAGGTTTTAAGGTTGGGAATGCGGGGAACGGCATTGTTAAGGGCCGAAAGTAATTCCTCTGCTTTTTGCTTTAGGGCCTGCCTTTTCTCGTTTAATTGTTCTTCAACCTCTTGTCCGGTCTCTTGTTTGAGGTTCTCCAGATAGAGTAGTTCGTTCTTTAAAGAGTCTATCTCCTCCCGGATGGTTTGAACAACCGTTTTCATGGCGTCGAAAGTTCCACCCAACTCGAGAGTTCCAAGCAGGTCAAAAAGACTAATCACCCCAAATATTTTGCCCATAGGCAGATCGGGTAGCTCTTCAAAAAAATCTTCAGGGACAAACCTAAGTGCTTTTAGGTTATTGAGTTGGCCTTTTACGGGGCCCTGTAGTTTGCTCAGGCCTGAAACCGCCATATTGGGCAACAAAAAGCCGCCCGACTTATCCGAACCACCCGAAAAATCAACCACGGTGTTGCTGGTTACCCGGGCAAAGATGGTTCCCTGGTTGTCATCATCTTCCAGCCCAATGGTTGTGGGCTCCCATCTGCCGGTGAGTTCATTGATTTGTTCAATAAACACGCTGGCCTCCTTCATTCTGGGGTGAAACTTCAATTCACCTTCACCATTCACCGGGTAGATCTGTGCATCAAACTTTATCCTCTCAGTCTCCAAGGCGGTGTCTCCCTCCACCAGGTCCCGGGCATAAGCGATCTGCTGCCCACTGAAGCCGGATTCGTTGTAGGCTTTATTGAAGTCGTTGGAAGCCTCTCCGCGATAGACCGGAATCAACTGTTGCATGAGTGATTTGTTGCGGGCCATTGCGCTTTCAATAAAGACCAAAGGCATCTGGAAGAAGTGTTCGTGTCCCTCCATATCGGTGGCTGCCATCTCGAAGGGAAACCCCTTGTTGGCTCCTACATTAATGTAAAAGTTTAACATGGTGTTTCCGGCTTCATCGGTTTCTTCGGGGGATGAGGGTACCACTTTTAATGTGGAATTTTCCGGATTCTCAATGTTGGGGGTGGCGGTGGTTTCGATGCGAACAGCCTGGAAGGGGAATTCAATGAATTCTCCGTTGGGGTCGTAACGCGAGTAAAGGACCTCTTTTTCCAGCACCACCACAAACATTCGTTGACGGTTGGCGGCTGCTTTGGTTTGGGGGTCGAACTTGCGTTCGGTAATTTTTACGACGGCTGCCCGATGTCCAAAGGGAAAGAGGTAGCCCTCTTCCACGATCTTGACAAAATGGTCGCGTCCCAGGGTGGCAATATGCTCCCATTCGATGATGTTGAGGGGACCGTCCCAGGGGTTGGGTACGTCGAAAAAGACATGCCAGTCAAGATAGGCCCCCAGGGTGGTTAACATCAGGTTGTTAACGGGAACCGGGAAGGGCTCGAAGCCCGCCAGGTAGTTAGAGGTGGTGTGCACCAGCTTTTGACGGTTGTTGGCATCGAGTGAGGCCATAAAGGGGAAGTTGCGTTCTTTGGCTACCCTGTAGTCGGGGTCGGCCTCATCGGCCCACAGCGCACGGATGGTTTTGAGATGAGGGAGGGCACTGCCCGAGGTCTTCCCATCGTTCAGCCTTACCCCCAGGCGGGTGTGCCACAACTCGGCAATTTCGCCCTCCGTGGTGGCAAGAGGATCGAGCACCCGCAACTGGGTGTTTAATACCGTTAACTCATTTTTTAGGACACTCACATCCCGGAAATTGATCCCGGTTTTATGATAGAACCCATTGGTTTGATTGGGCGAGATGTACATCAGGGCCGGCGCTTCGATGGAGGTGCTTAAGGCGGGAATGGGGGCTACAGCCCAGTTGACCAGCTTCAAAGCCCTGGGGTTAAAGGTGGGCTTCAGGGAGGCCAGATCTGCCGGCGCGAGCACTTTGGCGTATTCATTTGGGTTGTATACCTCCAGTTGATTGGCTTTTATTCGGGTGTGCCGGGCCAGCCGGAGGCCATACCCGGGGGTGGGGGTATTCAGATATTTCAAATTTGGGTTGGGAGCCGGAAGTGCCTTTTTGTTCCTTTCAATTCTTTTAGGTTTCCGTATTTTACCAATGGTCTGGGGATTGATCCATGCCCTGGGGTGTACCCGTAATTTGAACTTGTCCCAATTGAGTAATTCTTCCATAATCAATGGAAACCCTTCATGCCCTGCAGGTAATTCATAGACCAGTCGGCTTTTCCGTGCCCGTAGGTGTTTGGCCGGTAGTTGAACCCCGGTGTCCACCGGATTCAACGGATCGGTATCCTCAATGGCAGTGGTCTCAAACCAGGCCTCCTCCAGCGTGTGCTGGCTTTGAAAATAGATCTCAACGATACCGTCTTTTTTGGCGTTGTCCAGTTCCAGATAGGGGGATTGACCCCGGTTGGTGAAGGCAAAGTTGTGAAATACAAATTCCAGCATCACCATATCTTCGGGCCGAAGGACCTTAATGGATAAGGCATCTTTCGATTTAAATTTCAGCTGGTTGAATTCAACTTTTAGTTCAGTCTGCTTTTTCTGTTTTTTTACCTTGATTTGCTGTTGGTTCTTTGGGGGTTGGGTTATCAACACTTTTTGAGGGGAATGGAATACAGAAGCCAGGGTAACCGCATGGGCTATTCTGGGGGTGAAAGCACTCAGCCGGGGCTCCAGCACTACATTGTCGAACAGGTCACCCTTGGCATAGGCCTCGAAGACCGGTCGTTGATGATCGTTCTCTAACTTGAAAGCGCCCAGCTGGTTGGTCATCCATAGCCCCTCGGATGCCAGGGTCCCCGAGATATAAGCCGTTGTCGATTGATCGGATGCATACTCCCTGTAATAAAAGAAACGGTTAAAGGAGACCTGTGACTCGAAAAATGCCTCGGGTTGATAGCTGATTGTATTATCGGCAGGCTCAACCCAAAGAATTTTGGCCCGGGGGTTGGCATGGGGTAAGGCCATACAGATATCCGGTTGCGTTTCATCCATCGCAACGAGTGTTCCTTCCTTTAGATGAATCTTAGCGACAAAATCGTTCCAGCTGTTAAATGCGGGGAGTAATACCAGGGTGGAAGCACCTGCATTTGACTTTAAAAAGGATTGGGAGGCTTCCATTTGGGGTTGTATAACCAGTTGACTGGTCGCAAACAGGTTTTGATTATACCTGAATTTAACCTGGTTGAACGAGTGGAAGGTAAAGCGCCAGTTGGGCTGGAGTTGAAGTTTACACCTTCCATCAAGGCCGATCTCCTGATCGCTTCCTGACCCCGTAATGCGATGTTGTAAATGAGCCGGGCCATTGATGGGTTGAGTGCCTTCCAGCCAATGGCTGAAATTTCCGTTCCAGCTAAATTGAAATTCAGGAATATGGAACTGACAGGCCCACCATCCGGCTTCATGGTCAATATTGGCTTTTAACGAAAATTTAAGTTGGGTTCGTTTTAGTTGAAGGTTTTTGGCTCCTATGGAGTAGTGTTTCTCTGATTGTTGCAGGGTCACCGAGTAACCAGGTTCAAAGAATTTTTCGGAGATCTCCCAGGCCAAAGCATGGTTTCGGAAAATTTTAAGTTGATTATTTTTAAGTTGGATTTTAACGGAATCAAAAGTTATGGATTTGAGCGAATCGGCTAAAGGATTCCAGGCAACTGCGCCCAGCCCCATGGCTTTTATAAATCGTCTTCTTCCGGGATATTCGGGGGTCTCAACTTTTCGGGAAGTGGTTATCTTCCTGTATTTTTTTAGATTAAGATATTTGAATCCCATGGCCGTTTTGTTTTAATATTCAAGTTACGGCCAAACAAAAAAAGATGCCATAGGCAGGGGTTTCTTTTTGACTCATTTTTCAGCTTTTTTCTTCCGGAATTGTATTTTTTTGGCTCCTGTGCTTTGATTTTTATTTTCAACAATTATCTTTATGAACCTTTCAAAAACAATATTTTTACACCTAAACACCTTTTTTATGGACCTTATCTTGGAAAAAGCCAATTATTTTATTCAATTATATAACGAATATGTAGGGGGGTATTTGATTTTAATACTTCTGGTGCCCACCGGCATCTATTTCTCGTTTAAATTCCGCTTTTTGCAATTCACCGGTATCGGGCATGCCATTCGGCTGGTCGCCGGCAAATACAGTAAAAAGGGGGACACGGGAGATGTTAGCCATTTTAAGGCCCTTACCACGGCTCTCTCTGCAACCGTGGGTACCGGTAATATTGTGGGGGTGAGTCTGGCCATCTACTATGGCGGCCCCGGGGCTATTTTCTGGCTTTGGGTAACCGGTTTTTTTGGGATGATGTTGAAGATGGTGGAATGTACCCTTGCCCAGAAATACCGTAAGGTCAATGAGGATGGCACCATTTCGGGAGGCCCCATGTATTATATTGAGATTGGCTTAAAGGATAAGCTGGGCAAGTATGCTAAGGTATTGGCCGGAATTTTTGCCGTTGCGGCGGTGTTGTGCTCCCTGGGGACAGGTAATATGGCCCAGGCCAACTCTATCTCCGACGCTTTGAATACCGGCTATGGCATACCTGTTTTGTATACCGGGATTGTCATTTCTTTTTTGGTTTTTCTCATCGTCATCGGGGGGCTTAAGCGTATTGCCAATGTTACCTCGAGGCTGGTTCCCATCATGGCGATTCTGTATTTTCTGTCGGCCATCACCGTCATCGTGGTTCATCTCTCGGATGTGCCGGCTGCTTTTGCCCTCATTGTAAAGAGTGCTTTTACGGGCCATGCAGCCACCGGGGGCTTTGTGGGTTCTGCGTTTCTTATGACCCTGGTTTGGGGGGTGAGACGGGGCCTTTTTTCCAATGAGGCGGGTCAGGGATCGGCCCCCATGGCTCATGCTGCTGCTAAAACCGAGCATCCTATGCGCGAAGGGTATGTGGCTTCACTGGAACCTTTGATCGACACCCTGATTATTTGTACCTTAACAGCCCTGGTGGTTATTCTTACAGGTGCCTGGAAAGGGGGAACCCTGGGCGTGGGGATGACCGTCGAAGGGTTTGAGGAAGGCCTGAGCCGTATTGGGCTGGGCTTTTTTGCCCGACATCTGGTGAGCATTGGTCTGTTGCTCTTTGCATTCTCTACCATTATCAGCTGGAATTATTATGGTACACGGGCGGCTCAATACATTCTGGGAGACATGGCCATAAAGCCTTTTCATTATCTGTTTACCCTTTTCGTCTTCTTTGGCTCGGTGTGGGGCATCGAAATTGTGTGGAACTTTGTGGATATGGTTATCACTTTTATGACCATTCCTAATCTGATTGCCATTCTTCTACTTTCCCCGGTCATGACGGCTGAAGTTAAACGGTATAAGAACCATCTGAAGCAGGAAAAACTGAATCGACTGTAGGCATTGGAACAAGCCTTCCCGGGCCCGTCCTTCTTCTTGCGACCTTCTGGGGCAATAACCGATTCAGCTTCCTGATTTTCATGTCTTGACGTTGGGGGCTGGTGGGGTTGAACAATCCTGTTCATTTACAGAAGTTTAACTAAATACCATTGTCTGTTTGTGACAATGGTGCTATTTTTGCACCCCGCCCAATCGGTTGTGTGCCCTTGTGAGATTTGGTTATCACCCGGGCCATGGAAGGTTAAATGTAATTTGGAAAGTGATACATGAGATATCATCTGTTGTATATATGGGTTCTGATATTGCTGATAGGATTGGTTGACGGTCTTTTGTGGGTGCATTGGAAGCGGGGAAAGCAGACCGGTGGAGTAGGTCGGTGGGTGGCAAAAGGTGCTTTTGTTATTGTCCCTCTGTTGTCTCTGGCTGGCTTTAGTCTCTTTGGTTATTGGGTCCCTGATGCTCAGGAGGCTTCTGTTTACAATGCCTTCAGCCTTTTTTTAACCCTCTTTCTACTCATCTATCTTCCCAAGGTAACTTATCTGCTGGTTTATGGCACGGGGCGTTTGTTTAATATTCGGGCACTACTTACGTCTCAACCAGAACAGGCTTTCGAACAGAGGCAGGTAAAACCCTTAAGAAAACGGCATTATCCTCCTTTTTCGCGTCGCAAATTTTTGAGCCAGGTGGGCATTGTTATGGCCACTGCTCCCTTTATTACCTTGTTGTTTGGTCTCCTGAAAGGGCGCTATGCTTTTTATTCCCAACATGTGCGTCTCTCTTTTCCTAACTTGCCTGAGGCTTTCGATGGATTGCGTGTGGTGCAAATCTCCGATCTTCACCTGGGCAGCTTTGGCACCAACCGGGAACCTTTGAGAGAGGCCTTTGAACTCATTAACCGCGAACATCCCGATCTTATCCTGTTCACTGGTGATCTCGTCAATAATTTTGCCGGGGAAACCCATGGATGGGACGATGTGTTTAAAGCCTTGAAGGCGCCTTTAGGGATGTATTCTATTCTGGGGAACCACGATTATGGCGATTACAGTAAATGGCCATCCGAAGCCCGCAAGGAAGCCAATTTCCGTTCTATTGTATCAGCCAATGAACGATTTGGATTCCGGGTCTTGCGTAATCAATCGGTGGTGATCGAAAAAGAGGGTCAACAGCTAGCCCTGAGTGGGGTGGAAAACTGGGGCCATCCCCCTTTTCCGCAATATGGCGATCTCTCAATGACCTGGAAGGAGGTGGCCCATAAGCCTTTTAAGATATTGATGACCCACGATCCCGACCATTGGGAAGCCCAGGTGATGGGCCAAAAAAATTATGATCTCACGCTCTCGGGGCACACCCATGGCATGCAGTTTGGATTGCAGGTGGGTAACTATAGCTGGAGCCCTGCCCAATATAAGTTCAAACGATGGGCAGGCCTTTACCGCGAAGAAAATCAATTTTTGTATGTCAACCGGGGCCTTGGATATCTCGGTATGCCAGCCAGGGTGGGAATGCCTCCTGAAATTACTGTGTTTGAACTGAGTCGGGGCCCTGTCGGGACCGAACCGATGTAAAACTCAGGTCCTGCAGGGGGGACGCCAGTACTTGTCGTAGTGCGTTTGTCTGTAATGCATTAATTAATGTTTGTATCTAAAGTCTGAGCTCGAACTTTTTTGATTTTTTTCCCGCCACAGCGTTGCCATTTAATTCATCAATAGCTCTGATCAGGTGATTCTGCTCTTCGTCTTCGAAAAGCTCAAAGAATCAAGATCTATTAAAAAGTATTTTTCTTCCCATCGCCTTATAATTCAGGAATGCCGCCGAACTTACCTGTCTTATAAGTATTGAAAAAGGACAGTTCTTTGCGGAAATTAAAGTCAGACATTGAAAACAGGTCGGTAGCTCCATTTTCCTGGTAAACCAGACGGCATCTTTTCGTAATATATCTTTTTCGTATTGGGCGTGGTAAATAACAACTGTGCCTTATCTGCTTTGCGCAGAAATTCTGAGATAATGTGAATAACCAGCCAACACATCATCATAGAAGATCTTTTATAGAAGAATACCATGAGTTTCTTGAAAAATTCGAAATTCCTTATGATGAAAGATATGTATTCAAACCTGTAGAATATGTCAAAGGTTTTTAAATTGTGCCGTAGGCACATGATATGGGTAGAAGGTTGAATGG
>JBFHFS010000054.1:0-33313 GCA_041583495.1 Marinilabiliaceae bacterium
AATCCGTTTCTCATCGCCCCTGCCATTTAATACCAGGGAGACGGTAGATTTTGAGAGTTTCAGGTTGTTGGCAATATCTTGAATGGATACTTTTTTCACAACAGTGTACTTTAAGAACAAACTAAACCGGTTTGGCTATTTGTGGCAAAAAAAAGCCTTGCTAAAATATCACAACTTTTTGTTGGTCAGTTTTTTAACTTAGCTGCTTCAGGTACTGCCACTCACAAACCTTCATTCAAAACTAAGAACTTTAAATGTAAAAACAAACAAACCAGATTACTTTGTTTTGAAAATTCATTTCTTTTTTGGCTACCTTCCGTCTAAAACCCCAATAGGGTTTCTATTATTATTTTAAGAGTAGGTAAGATAGTTTGGCATCGACACTTTTTTTATTGAAAGGCCCCCTAATTCCAAACAGTTGTTTTCACGGATGTGCTTATGACTAAAGATAAGACTCCAGAACCAGGATCGGTTCCAGAGTCTTAAATTGTTCTATCAGGTTTAATCACCTAAAGAGGGATTAATATCAATTTCTGATTGAGGAATTGGAAAATACAAGTTGTCATCAGCATATACCTTTCCATTGGGTAAGCTATAGCCAATTAAATTGACAAAAGCAGATCCATTAAATGCTTTTTGAGTACGCTTCATATCAAACCACACTTGTCCCTCACACGTCAATTCCCAGGCTCTTTCTTTCCAAACGGCCTCCTGGAAAGCCTGTTGGCTCAACCCCGACAATCCCGTCAATCCGGCACGCTCACGAACATCATTTATCGCTTTATAGGCATCGGTATTCGGGGAACCGTCCGCAGCGTTCTGGGCTTCGGCATACACCAAAAGAATATCCGCATACCGGATCAGAGGCATGTTTTTATTTCCATTAGGGGCGGTATTAATAAACCCTTTATCGAAAAATTTATACACGGAACGGTCGAATTGAACCATTTCTGTGCCTGCCATATTGGAATATTCGGTAAAGAAAAATCCTTGATTCTGGGCTCTTAGGTCCTGAGGCGCATAGGAGTTATAAAATTCATCGGTGGGCCTAAGACCTCCAAAATGCAGGGGTGAAACAGTAATTTTACCGGCAGCACTCACCGGAGCTAAATAAACAGCCATAGAGCTACTGGCCAAATTAATGGCATACTGCACCATAAAGATATGTTCCTCCTTATTGTCGAAATCCGCATTATTCAACTTATCGAACCAGGTTAAACTGGCATCAGACTGAAAGAGCGAAAAATCACCCTCCGTCATCACTTCCCAGGCTTTATCTTTTGCCAAAGCGAATTTATCGGTTTGTTCTAAAGGGCTTCCGGCCATGGTCAAATAAACTTTAGCCAATAACGATTTGGCCGCGCCAATGGAGGCTCTTCCTGCCTCCGATTTAAAAGGCATCATGGATACTTCTGCCAATTTAAGATCGGGCACAATTAGATTCTCATAGATCTCTTTGACCGTGCTTTTTCCCATTTGGCCATCTGCAGGGGAAACGGTTGGTTCGGTCTTCATGGGGATATCCCCAAACATGCGAACCAGCATGAAGTAATAATAAGCTCTTAAAAAATGTGCTTCTCCCAGCAGTCTGCTTTTTTCGACATCGTTTAATTGGACATCTATAATCGAAGGGATGGAACTTATGGCAATATTGGCCGCTTCAATGCCCTGATAACAGGAAGACCATAATCTGGAGTAGTTGCTATTACTAGGGGTAAAATTCAGATTATAGGTTTCAAATGTCGCTATTTCCTGTGTAATAAAAGCATCGGGAAAATATTGACCCGTTTGTACCTCTAAGGAGGAAAAGGCCATTTCGGCATAACCACTTTTGCTATAAGGCGATCTTAAGAAAGCATAGATTCCGTTTACAGAAGCAACGGCATCACTGTAGTTACTTCCACCAATAGGCTTAGTGGATTTGGGACGCTCGGTTAAAAAATCTTCGCATGAAAACATTGCAAAGCTTATAAATATAAGTATTAATATATTTTTCATTCTACTCGGTTTTAATGTTTAGAAAGTAACTTTTAGTCCGAAATTGAAGACCTTAGATTTTGGATACCCATACATCTCCAGTCCCTGGGCAAATTGATTGCTATAAGTGGCAATCTC
Organism: Marinilabiliaceae bacterium; assembly: GCA_041583495.1. GTDB lineage: Bacteria > Bacteroidota > Bacteroidia > Bacteroidales > Marinilabiliaceae > JBFHFS01. The sequence continues at coordinate 2,116 of JBFHFS010000054.1, forward strand.
AGGATCAAACCCATGGTAATCGGTAATCAAAAAGAAGTTTTGCGCACTGGCATATACTCTCAATTGAGAGATATTAATGGTTTTCAACCAACTCTGGTTAAAATTATAGCCAATCATCAAATTTTTACCGCGGATAAATGAACCATCAAAGATCATCCCGGTATCCAAAGCATCAAAACGTTCGAGATCGGGTCTTACTCTTGGGCGCATGGTATTCTGATTCTCAGGCGTCCAGGCTTGTTCATAGAACTCAGTATAACTATTGCCATAGTTATACCGGTCGCTGATCATAATAATTGAGGCATCAGCAATTTCGGCCCCTTGCGACACTTGAATATCGAGGGACAAGTCCCAATTCTTATAAACGAAGGTGTTGTTAATGTTCATTTCATAGTCGGGCAAAGCGTTACCAATAATTTTTCGATCATTGATATCATACTTATAATCATTGTTAACATCTTGTAATTTAATATCCCCCGGCACGAGGTTATACTTAGCGGCCTCGGCGGCCTCGGCCGTTCCCCAGGTTCCCAGCCGTGTATATCCCCAAAATGAGGCCATTTGTTCCCCCACACGCATAATGTGGCTATTCCACCAGCCCGGGGCATTAATAAACAAATCGGAATCATTGGTTCCCAACGATTTAATTACATTCTTATTGGTACTAAAAACCACCGAGGAATTCCAATTAAAATCTCCGTTAACAATATTGCGGGTATCTAAAGTTAATTCAAGTCCTTTATTTTCGGTCGAACCAATGTTGGTCATGGCACTCCCATATCCCGTAAAAATAGGAACGGGCATACCATACAACAAATCGGTAGTAGTACGTTTATAATAATCGGCAAGAACGGTGATGCGTTTAAAAAGTTGGAGATCGAAACCCACATTAATCTCAGATGTCTTCTCCCATTTCAAGTCTTTATTAGGCATGGTTCCCTGCGATGATCCAATATTCTTTTCCTTATTGAATATAACGGTTTGGGTTCCAGGTTGTCCCTGGGCCAGATAGTTGCCAATGGAATTATTCCCGGTTTCGCCCCAACTTGCACGAATTTTAAGATTTGAAATCGCATCCACCTCCTTAATAAAATCCTCTTCGCTCAGCCTCCATCCAATGGCAAAGGATGGAAACGACGCATATTGATTATTTTCTCCGAACCGTGAAGAACCATCGTAACGAATGGTCGCCGTGGCCAAATATTTATCCATATAAGAATAGTTGGCCCGGGCAAAATAGGAAACCATAGTAGAAACAGAGGAACTGCTGCCCACATTTGGCGGATCAGTACCCAGACTCATATTGTAGTACTGATAAAAATCATCGGCGAAATTTGAAGCAGAAGCACTCCATCCAAAGGCATCGTAACTATACCAACTTGCTCCGGCCATGGCACCTATCTTATGCGCATTAATGATGCGATCGTAAGTTAATAAGTTCTCAAACTGCCAATTATGGCTGGTAGTTTCTCCCAGACTTGCATAATTTTTATTGGTATAAGTATCATAATCCTTATTCTGGTAATATCTGTTATTGCTTATTCTATAATGTCGACCATAAGAAGTCTTAAATTTTAGATTCTCCGTCAGTTGTAAATTGAGGTAAAAGTTACCCAGCATTTGATAATCGTTCCATTGAAGTTTTATGCGCTCCAGGAGGCCCACGGAATTAACACCATACCAAATATCCCAGGCGCCATTCTTCCGCTTTATGTCATCCGAGCTACTGAAACTGCCATCCTCATACTTTACAGGAAAAATAGGTGGCATCTCAATCATAACACGAGATGGAGTGTTGCCTCCTACCCCATAATCATCAAGTCTGTTTTGTTTAATATATCCAAAGGAAAAATCCCCACCCAGACTCAACCAGTTATTCACCGTATACTCACCAAAAAATCTGGTGGTTAACTTTTCCAAATAAGTCGTTTTCATAATCCCCTCCTCATCCTGAAAACCAACCGTTAATCCGGAATTAAATTTTTCGGTAGAACCAGTGAGTGAAAGATAGTGCCTGTGAGAAATGGCTGTTTGGAGCGTTTCATCCTGCCAGTCGGTATTGTATTTAGGTGAACCATCTGAGTTGAAAAGTTCAGGGTAATCTGCCGCATAATCGACCAGATTAGAGGCTTCCCACGGTCGATATTTACGAATATCGTCGTAAAGGCTATTTCTCATCTCCATAAACTGATCGGCATCCATCAAATCAATCTTATGGGCTTGATTAGCGATACTAAAACTGCCATTGTATTGCAATTGAACTTTGCCTTTTTCTGCGCGCTTGGTGGTTACAATCACCACCCCATTGGAGGCCTGGGCCCCATAGATGGCTGTGGCCGAGGCATCTTTCAAAACATTGATGGATTCAATATCATTGGTACTAATGAGATTGATATCGCCACCGACCAACCCATCGATAACATAAAGAGGGGTGTTACTTGCGTTAATAGAACCTAATCCGCGTATTTTTATTCGAAAGTCCCCTCCTGGACGCCCCGAACCGTTGAAAACACTAACACCGGCAACTTTTCCAGCCAAAGCTTCAACAGGTGTGATAGAGGGTTGCTCCAGGAGTCTGTCGCTGGAAACGGAAGCGACCGATCCGGTTAGGTCCGATTTTTTCATGCTGCCATACCCAATGGCCACCACTTCATCGAGTCCAATGGATTCCTCTTCCATTATTACCTGAAATTCGGACTGGTTTCCTACGGTAATTTCCTGAGTTCGCATCCCTACAAATGAAATTGTAAGGACCGCATCAGGTGACACATTTCCAATGGTAAAAGTTCCATTCATGTCGGTAATGGTCCCCGTAGAAGTCCCTTTAATAATGATTGTGACCCCTGGAATAGGCTCCCCATTCAAACCCGTGACCTTACCGCTTTTTGCTGTTGAGTGGCATCGGCATTGGCCCATTTTGTCTTCGCCTTTGTTGGTTGAAATGAGTGTGGTTCCTCCCCCACCAAAGAATTCTTATCTGCCAGATTAGCGTTTGTTGCTGTGGTAGTTGTGGATCCAACAAACAGACAAAACATAGCCAGGGTCGCAGTCAATAAAATTTTCCTTTGCCGGGAAGCCATGATGTTCCCAGTGACATGTGATTGTTTTTTCATACTTTTGTCATAAGTTTTGATTAATAATAATTCCAAACCAAACGGATTGGAAAGTTTATTGAACAACTGCAGGAACCAGCCCACCTGGTTCCTGTTTTTTTTCAGATTCTATTAAGAAAGGTTTCCATTCTATTAACGGCAATTAAGGGAGACTCAAACCCCACCATAGAAAAACCGGTTTGGCAAATCGACACAATAAAAACCCAAGTATTATTTACCTCCCTGGCAATGATCTCAACGCTCCTAAAGGTTTTAATTCCTAATTAATTGGGGTTAAACACTCCGGGTAAAGTCTTTACTTTTCCATGCTCCTTTGCTCCCCCTTTGCACATCAATGGTATGTTCATTTACATTGAAAGCATCCAGCGGGCGCCAAAAGCCAGGGTTCCCTTTAAATTCCTGCCCACAATCTTCATTCTGCGCCAACTTTCTGCTGGCTCACAGGATATTGACGGGTGTAAATTTTAAAAGTATCAAACTTTCAAATTTCACCACCTCTAACCTTTGAAATCAATAGTCACAAACAATTAACACGACCATTCTATTGAATATAGCCAAACCGGTTTGGCTATTGTCACAAAAAAAAGGCTTCACCCCAAGTATGTCATACTTACTATTAAAATTTATCAAATATACCCTCTTTACATTTAAAAACAAATTTTAAACAAATTCTTTTTAACCGATAAAGGAAAAACAAGCTGATTTTATTGTTTTCAATTAACCAACAGTCCTTTTATTTATCCCCCCAGCTAACATTTACGGGTGTTCCCACCCAAGTGGTTGAGGTCTGGGTAAGAGTTCCCGTATGGGGATCAATTTTAAAGACAACCAATGCGTTGGAGTCCTGGTTGGCAGCGATCAGCCACTTCCCGGAGGGATCGATGTTGAAATCACGTGGGGTTTTTCCCCCGGTGGATTGGCAGGCCACGAGGGACAATTTTCCGGAGGTCTCATCCACTTTAAAGATGGTTATTGAATCGGGGCCCCGGTTGGAGGCATACAGGAACTTTCCATTGGGATGAAGGCGGATGGCGGCCCCACCGAACTTACCCGCAAAGTTTTCGGGGACAATGGATATTTTTTGTATCTGTTTAAATTGGTTATCTGCTTTCCCGAACACAAAGACCTCACCCGACAGTTCGCTCAAAACAAACGCCCGGTCCCCCAAAGCATTCATGACCATATGCCGGGGCCCGGCACCGGGATCAAAGACCAAATCCATTTCGGGCACCGCCACCCACTCATTGGTCTCCGCATCCATGCGATAAGCCCTGGCCCTGTCGATTCCCAAATCCACCAGGAAGAGATGATCGTTAGCGAAAGGATAGATCATGTGGGCATGGGGTCCCTCCTGCCGTGCCTGATTGGGTCCTTTCCCTTCGTGTTGAATGATCTGATGGCACGGTTCCAGGCTTCCATCCTCATTGACGGGATACGACTGGGCGTTACCACTCATGTAATTGGCCACCACCAACCGGTCTTTGACAAGGGCCAGGTGACAGGCATAGGCTCCGGTAAGCTCCTGCGAATTGAGGATGGAAAGTTCTCCTTCGCCCTCAATGCGGTAGGCAAATACTCTTTGGCCCATGGAGGCTTCCATCTCCTCCACTGCATACAAAAAACGCCGGTCTTCAGAGAGGGTCAGATAACTTGGATTTCGCTGAGGGGTGAAACGAAGCCGGGTTATTTCTCCGGTACTCTGGTCCAGATGGAAACAGCCTATCCCCTGCCCCTTGGGATTGGGAAGAGGAATGTTATCGACGGTATAACTTCCTGTATAGAAAAACATGACGGTGTTAATTAAAAGATTTGTGAAAAGGTGTGTGTGAAATAGCATTCTCTTTTATATTTAAAGTATAGAACTCCTTAATTAGATCCCCAAATTTTGTTTGGTTCATGTCCCATTTCGAAGATCACTTCTCCCCCATTCATCAGTTCATCGCGGAATATCTTAAAGGTGTCGTGCGCTTTACCATTGACCTTTAAAGACTGGATATAGTAGTTTTCCGGCTCGTTATTTTTGGCGATAAGGGTCAGCTTTTTCCCATTGGGTAATTGGACGATCATCTTATTAAAGGCGGGACTGCCAAACTGTATTTCAGGCCGGGGATCTGTCAGGCCTTTAACATCGAACAGCCCCAGAGAGGCCATCACATACCAGGCGCCCAGCTGGCCCTGGTCTTCATCCTGGCCGTAGCCATAGCCATGGATGCCATCGGTACCGTAAAACTCATTCAGGATTAAACGCGCCCACTTTTGTGTTAACCAGGGTTTTCCTGAGAAATTAAAGAGAAACGACATATGCAGGCTTGGCTGGTTGCCATGGTTGTAATAATTTTCAAGACCGGCAAAGGCATCGATCTCTTTTCCGCCCCCAAATCCAAGTTCTCTGGAACGGTGAAAGATGGTATCGAGCCGCGCGTTAAAGAGTTCAGGGCCCATCTGGTCCAATAATCCCTCGATATCGTGCGGCACGTAATAGGTATATTGCCACGAGTTTCCTTCCTGAAAACCCTCCCAGGCCTCTTCCGGCTTAAAGTCTGCCTTAAATGAGCCATCTGCATGGCGAGGGATAATAAAATTGCTGGCGGTATCGTACAACAGCTTCCAGTTGTCGGCATAATCCATCAGCAGATCATAATCCTCAGTCTTTCCCAGGGCTTTTGCAAACTGAGCTACGGCATAGGCACCAAAAGCATACTCCAGGGTATGCGATGCCGAAAAATAAGAGCCCTCAGAGGTATTTTCCCAGCCTTGTTTATAGGGCACAAAGCCATTCTGTATAAAACCCTTGTTGTCGATTTTCCCGGCGCCGGCAACCCGATCCTTCCACTCCAGGATATCCTTTTTTGAGGCCTCGTACGCCAGTTGGATGTCATAATCCCTGATTCCGCACTGATACGCCGCGGCCGTCACCAGGCTGACGAAATTGGTTCCAACGCCCGATACATAACGGCTGTTGGCGATGCCATCCCCCAACCAGCCTCTGTCCTTATAAACCGTTAGCTGAGTTTGTACGTAGTCGTTGTAAACTTCGGGCCAGGCCAACGCCCATAACTGGGTGAGGTTCCAAAAACCGCCCCAGATGGCATCGGTATTGAGAAAGTTAAATTCGGGTGAACCATCCTCTTCCAGAGGCAATTGGCCTATGGTTCCATCTGCTTTGGGATAGTTTCCGTTTACATCGTTGGCAATGCCCCTGCCGAGTAAGGCATGGTACAAGCCTGTGTAAAACTTAACCCTGCTTTCTCTGGTGCCCCCTTCCACATAGATTTTGGACAATTCATTTTCCCAGGTTTCCCACGCAGTAGCTTTAACTTCATCGAAGGAGCGTCCGGCGGTTTCTTTAGACCTGTTCAGGCGGGCATTTTCGACCGAGGTGTAAGAGAGGCCCACGGCGATTTCCACCACATCATCCTTCCGGGTATCCGAAAAGGTAAGATAGAGGCCGGCACCCGCCCCCGAGGCTTCATCACGCCCCTCGTGAACGGTAGCCTTGTTGAAACTGCCAAAGGCATCAGGCTTTTGGCTGACTTTTGCACTGAAAAACATCTGAATCGGCTCTCCCCCGGCATAAGGAGACACATATTTGGGCAGGGTACTCACCCATCCTTCTATGTCCCCGTTTGGCTCAAGCGTAACCAGCGCATCCACCACCTCACCGCTCTCGCCCTGTTGGTTGCCTATGTCGAAAATGAGATGGGATTCTTCCGCCTCGGGAAAGGTATATTTGTGAAACCCCACCCTTCGGGTCGATGTCAGTTCAGCCCGGATGCCATAATCCTGGAGCAATACACTGTAATACCCGGGTTGGGCGGTTTCCTCCTCATGCACAAACCTGGATCGGTATCCCTGATCGGGCTTCTCCAATTTTCCCGGAATGGTCATCAGTTTCCCGGTGGTTGGCATCAAAACCACTCCACCTACCTGAAACTCATGGAAATGAGCAAAGCCTTCGATGGATTCGTGACGCTGGTCGTAACCCACTGCCTGCCAGCCATCTTTATTGCCATAAGAGCCATTGGTGGTGGGTCCCACCTTGGCCATCCCAAAGGGTAAGGCAGCTGGCGTATAAAAAAACCATCTGCTATGCGCCGACCCAATGTTGGGATCCACATAATCGACCAGATTGGCCGGCGGCACGGATTTTTCACCCCCCCGGGCACACGACACCAACAAAGTTCCCAGGAACAGCCCGAGAAATCCAGCTTTAACGATTGAAAATTTGCACAAAAAGTTTTGTGGGCTTATCATAACTTCTTTGTTTTATTGATCTTAAGTCGTTTAAACCTCTGATTAAATCGGATTATGGGGTCCCTGACCACGCCGGTATTTAGGCCGGCAACATCAAATGTAAGGAATTCCCCATTTTTACCGGGACCCATTCTTAGAGATCAACCGTCACGGCCTCCCCATAAAAACGCGTGGCCATTTTCTTATTCCCTTCAAAGACCGAAAAGGACTTTTGTTCCAGCTGAATGCTAAAGGTACGACCCTTATAATGGATATTTCTCAGAACGGCATCACCGATGTCTTCATTATTAAAAGGCCGTATAATCAGCTGGTTTTCCTCCATCTTTACACCAAAGGTTCCAAAGACAATGGCTTCGACTCCGGCCCCGGCCGATATTTGAAGAGGCATCGAAGAGCGGTCCTGTTCGGGCGCATCGGTTCTGGGATTTTGAGGCATATAAGGGAAATGATCGATATACCTCATGTTGCGTTTCAGCACCTCCCATCCTTTCCCGGCAAACCCCTTTTGGTAGAGGTTGCGGGCCACACGTCCGGGCATTCCGGCATACTGGCCTCCGCCGCCCCAGTCGGAGTCTATTAAATCCCAATGGACCGAATCTCTGGGGGCAATGGAATAGAGACCGTATTTTCCCAAAAAGACTCCCTCCTGCAGATGGCTAACCAGGCGCATGGCTTGATAGTCGGGCAAATAATCGGCTCCCAGCAAATCGAAGAGGTGGTAGGTCCAGACCGTACCTTTAGACCCATCGGGATAGAGATTATCGAACCAGCCCAATTTTTCATTCCAAAGGTATTTTTCCACCAGCTTTTCAAGCTTTTCAGCCTCGGTGGAATAGCGTTTTGATAATTTCAGCTCTCCCAGTTTACCGGCCCATTCCGACATCTTGTAAAGCAAACTAATGGTGAGCGTATTGGTAATGGGTACCGCATGGTTATAGCCATCGGTGCGAATCTCAATAATCTTTTCCGTATTATACCCAACGTTAATCAGGCCCAGATGGTCGGTATAATTGGTTTGGAGCTCCTCTACCCAGCGTTGCATCCATTTCCAAACGGAGGCATCCGCGGCTTCCGCCTTAAAAATGGAAAAGTCTCCCGTATGCCTGAGATAAGCTTCAATCATTATTTGGAGAGCAAAAGGTTCCTGTATGTACAGGTTGTCCCAGTGAGCCCCGTTCCACCCCACATAGGTTCTTTTCATCCTTACCTGGTCAAAATCGGTAAGAATAGCCCCTTTTAGACTCTCAGGATCGAGCATGGCGATAACGTCGGAGGCATAGGAATTATCCCAGCTGATGGTAAAGGGCCAGGTACCCACCGCCCAGAAGGGATCAGTAATAAAGTTGGGATTCTCGTAACGGCTCATCAACACCGAAAGTAAGCAGCGGTAATAATAGGCCTCAAATTGTTTATTGGAGCTGCTCAGCTTAGGCAGTTGTTCATAGGCCCAGGCCAATTTCCGGCGCGTAACGGCATCGGCCGCTTCCATGTGTTCTTTTATCTGATTCTGAACAATTTCAGGAGGAGCCGTTCCGGTTTCATAAAACTGAACCGCAAACCACAAGGTTCTGGTTTCGTCGGGAGCTAAGGTGAGCTCAAACCCCTTGTCACTGGTGGTCTCGATATTGGAGGAGACACGGGCGGTTGCCTGTTCGCTGGCCAGGGTGAAGGCATCCAGAGGTTTTGCTTCGGCGGATCCTTCTTTCCCGGCATAATTAAGGGTTTCGGCTACCTGGTTGGGAACAATGGTCATCTCCAGCACCTTGCTATTTCGGTTGTGGATGATCAGCTTCACAAATACTTTATCCTCGGAGTAGGCCACATTGGTCCAGCTTTTCATGGAGAAACTCACCCATTTTCCGCCATACTCCTTGTGGAAGGTCCCTGAGCGATAGTAGTTGTTAGGCTGCCACTTTTCGTCCTGGGTCACCATTATTGAGGGCGAATTGGGACGGAAGTTAGAACCCAGTGGATCGTAGGCCTTTCGATCGTCGATCCACGACTTCCACATGACCGGCACATCATCTTTGATCAATCTGCCGGTACCCTTGTCGTAGAAGTTCAAATTAAAAGCATACATCTCCGAAGAGATGGGCAGGAAATTAACGTTGGTAAACTGGGTCATACTGTATTGCCTCGGGGAAACAAATCCCCGGTGGTTGAACAACAGGGTCTGAAAATCATCAAAAGCCATATCCTCCCGGTTCATGGCATAATACTCAGGATGGGCCGGGGTGATAACTTTTTGAGCCAGGGTCCATGAACTCACAAAAACGGACATCATAACAACCAACAATCCTACACTTCTTAGCTTCATTATCTTTTTTTTTTAGGTGATAAGTCACAAATTGCAGCCACAACTATTTGTTTTTGTTCCACTGGCAAAACCGGTTTGGCCTTTGAGAACAAAAAATGCCTCGCTAACCTTTTATGGGTTTTAGATCACTAATTAAAAACAGCGGCTTCAACTTAATCATTTTGGAATGTTCAAACATACCAAAATTAGGGTAAAAAAACAATTTCATTTTATAGTTGTTGAATTTATTATCTGTGCCATTGCTTAACGCTTTTAATTAAACCCTGGTCCTTATCCGCACAGAGACTACTTCTGAACCGGGCAAAAAATTTTTACGCGTTCAAAAAGTTTAATTCACTCGGATCAAGGTCCATTCAGACCCGTTCGAAAATACCTTACGGGGTTCTTGGTCACTGAAGTATTGAGGATCGGGATTGCCGGGGTCAAGGAAGAGCAGATGCCTTTCACATTGGGGATTAATGCCCGTTTACCTAATGTTTTGATGCTTGCATTTAATTGGCGCTAATATAGGTGGGATTTATTCCAACAGATAAAAGGGTGTTGTCTCCTGCCATGGGATTTTGAATGTAAATTAATGAATACAACAAAATCGTTTTAATGTCACGCTAAAAAATCTAATAAAAAAATTGAAATCGATTAATCCTGTTGGTAAAAAAAAGGTCTGCCAAAAAGATTGACAGACCTTTATGTATATTTATTACCATCCTGGATTTTGTATCAGATTTGAATTTGTATTTACTTCATCAAAAGGAATTGGCCAAAGGCTAAAATAATCGTTAAAGACTCTCGTCTCATACGAAACCCGCTTATAAAAATTAGTTGTTGCAGGAGCACTAAATAAGGTATTGATATTCATACGGTGGAAGGTATTTTTTAAAATATCTGGTCCCCTCTTCCATTGAGTTATATCAAAATAGCGAAGACTTTCACAGAAACATTCAACCTGGCGCTCCCTCAAAATAGCTTCGCGCATTTCATCCTGACTCAAGGAGGTTGCTAAATCAGGGATTCCTGCTCTTTCTCTTACCATATTGACATATTTTGCAATATCAGAATTTCCAGGATCATATTCGTTCAAAGCCTCGGCATAATTCAGAAAAAACTCGGCCAAACGGTATAGAACAACCGGGCGATAAAGCACTGTTTTAAAGCTCGAAAATGTTGGGTCGACCTGTTTTCTTGGGGTATATCCGGTTTGATTATGGTACCACCTTCCGCCCCATGACTGGAAATCAACAATGGTTTGGGATTGAGGACACATTTGGCCATTAAACATGATGTCGACATAAAAACGAGGTTCCCGGTTAACATACATATTAAAAGCCCCTTTGGGAGCAAGCAGTCCCGGATAATCAGAACAATCATCCCACTTTGTATTGGTTGCATAAAGAGCTTCCGCAGAAAACCCAGTTTCGGAATATTCTGGATCATCGTTGATATCCAAACCATTTTCTGTAAAAAAAGCATCCACCGCCTCCTGTGTCACAGAAAGAAAGGCCAGATTATTGCCATCGCTTACATCGGCACAATGAGGCGTACAAAAACTGTCCCAGTTGAAATTATTATTTCCATCGGTGCGGGCAAATATAATCTCTTCATTATCAGCATCAAAAAATGTGTTAATAAGCGACAGGTAGGGATCGATAGAACCATCGGAATTGTATTCTTTATGCAGATCATAGACCCCCAGATCAAAAAGATCTTTAGTGGCATTTGCGGCCCTTTTCCATTTATCAATATCAAAGGTTGAATTAAACAATTGGGTTCCATCCGGGTTGGTCACACCCGCCAGGTCGCTGTTTCCATTATACAACGGACGTGCGGCATAAAGCAAGACTCTTGCCCTGACCGCTAATGCAGCTCCCTGGGTGGGCTGACCATAATACCAGCTTTTATCATCACAAGACAAGGGGAGCGATTCTGCCAGATCTTCTAACTCGCTATCCAACCAATCCACGATCTCATCAAAAGGGGTACGGGTCACCTTCATATCATCAGAGAATCCAACTTCGTCCAGAATCAGGGGAACAGCACCGTAAACCTGTAATAAGTAAGCGTAATAGTAAGCACGCAAAAAACGGGCTTCCAATTTGGCATTGGTTACCTCCTCTTCGCTAAAATCGTTTGTCTCATGGATGTTATTGAGTAACAAATGGATTTGACGTATCCCAGCGTAAAACCAGGTCCAGTAATCGCAGCTAGTACTTGTTGGTGCACTGGAAGTCCAGTTCCCTTTTTGAATGGCATCGGTCCAGTAGCTGGCTCCAAAATTACTTGTAAAGTCCAGCTCATCCGACATGGCATTCCACCCCCCCTGGGCTACGGGAGATCCCGCCCAGGGATAACCAATGGTTAAATGATTAATCGGAATATAGGAATAACAGTTTGCCATCCATTTTTTCACTGTTTTTGAATTGTCAAAAACAACTTCCTGGGTAAGGAGTCCCTGAGGGACCTGATCCAGATATTCCTCGCAGGAAATCATAACTGAAAACAGTACCGTAAATAAAAGGTATTTTATAATTTTCATATCTTCTGTAATTTTTGATTTAAAAATTTATATTCAACCCCAAGGCGATGATCTTACTAACCGGATAAGACATTCCATCCGAAGAATTGAGTTCAGGATCCCATAAATCTTTGAAATCTTTACTCCAAGTCAACAAATTGGTTCCTCTTAGATAGACCCTGGCCGGGATTTTCTGATCTTTGGAGAAATTTATTTTCATATTATACCCCATTTCCAGATTTTTTAATCTCCAAAAACTGGCATTGCGCAACCACCAGGTAGAGGATTCCCTATTGTTGCTGTTTGTCCCTCCTGTATACAGACGAGGCCAAAATACATCCTGTCTCGGATTATCCTCAGTCCAACGACTATCAATATTTGCATAAATATTTCCTTGCAAACCACTATTCTCTGCCGGGAAGAAATAGTCGGAGTTCTCCCCAATCATTGTTGAAGTATGAGCAACCCCTTGGAACAGGAATCCCAAATCGAATTTTTTGTACTGAATGGTAGCACCAAAACCATAGACTATCTCCGGAATATCAGAATATCCAATGGCAACTTTATCATAGTCGTTTATTACTTCATCACCATTATAATCGATATATTTGATATCTCCAGAATTTACACTACTCATGTATGCAGGAGTTGGTAAGCCGTCGACTAAAGTACCATCCGTATTAAAATCAGCATCTGTATACAATCCATCATCCAATAACCCAAAGATCTGACCATATCGTTTCCCTGTTTTATTTTGATATGAATATTTTGATTCTGCCTCATCCATTTCTTCAATTTTGTTACGCGCAAAAGTGAACGAACCATTCACGGACACAAATAAATCCTCATTTATTTTCTTGTTAATAATCAAGCTGATATCTACTCCATGATTTGACATCTCGCCAACATTCCCGTATGGTAAATTCGTAATCCCTGTGGTTGCAGGTATAGAATTTCGTCTCAAATAGATATCACTCCGATATTCCCAATAATAATCGACATTCAGATCAATCATGTTTAGCAAACCCAGTTCCAGTCCCACATTTGTTTTTGTTGCCATTTCCCATGACATGTCTTCATCACCATATTCGCTTACTCCAACGCCGGACCATGTTGACGTTCCATCAACACCCCAAGAATAACCAGACAAACCGGTTGATAAAATGGTAAGATATCCAAACCGACGGCTAGCCGATATTTGATCGTTTCCAACCAAGCCTCGTGAACCTTTGAATTTTAATTTGTTTACGTAATGCTTTAATGTTTCCGGATAAAATGGTTCCTGTGAAACGTACCATCCTAATGCCATGGAAGGAAAAAAACCATACCTGTTTCCTGGCGCAAAATTTTCAGAACCGTTATAACCAAAGTTGCATTCTATAAAATAACGTTCGTCAAAATTATAGGTAAACCGACCTGCGATTCCGTTATTTCGGTAGGGCAACGAACTAATTTCATTACTTGCCGGAGTGATTCTCTCGCTGGATTGGTTGTACAATAACAAGGCAGAAACATTGTGCTTATCATTAAAGGTATGCTGATAATTGATCTGAGCTTCCAGATAGGTGTTTCTTGTACTGATATTGGTTTCAGAGGTAAGACTGAGATAATCGGTACGCTCAATAGTCTCAAAAATTAAATTTCCATCATCGTCACGACCCGTAGCATAATAAGTGGTCGGAGTCTTGCGTAAAATGGAGATCTGATTGTTGTAGGCATCGAAAGCAAAAAGCCCTTTTGCACTTAAGCCCGGAATAATAAAATCGAGTTTTTGCTGAAGAGAAATCGTCGATTGAATCTGATTTTCTTCATTCATTGAATACCCCGATCTGTTAGTTGCTAACCAGGGACTCCACTGAGAACCAAATAAATGGGCAAAAGAACCGTCAGAATAAATTGTTGGATAACTTATAGGCGTTGCATCCATTGTATAATCGAAAATTTGCGACATACTATATCCCGGATAACCTTTTTCTTTGTAGAAACCAGATAAACTTAAGTTAAATAAGGTCGTTTTACTCAAATCGATATCAACATTGCTTCTGAAATTGAAACGATCAAATTTTAAACTCGATTTATCATCTTCCATCTTGTCGGAACGAAGGATCCCTTTTTGGTGCAAATAAGCACCTGAAACATAATAGCGAATATTCTGGGTTCCTCCGGTAATATTTAGGTTGACCTTTTCGTCTTTCGAAAAATTGTTGAAAATTTCATCCATCCAATTGACATTTGGATACAAATCAGGATCTTCACCCGATTGTGTTTTGCTAATGTCATCATCGGAATAAAGTTCAGGTTCCCCAATATTCCTTGAGGCTTCGTTGAAAATTTGCATGTATTTTGGGCCATCAACAAAATCAACAAGTTTTACAGGGGAACTCAAATCGCTTTCAAACCGGACCTGAATATTTGATTTGCCGGTAACTCCTTTTTTAGTATTTATCAGGATAACACCGTTTGCTCCTCTTACTCCATAAATTGCCGTTGCCGTAGCATCCTTCAAAATAGAAAATGATTCAATATCGAGCGGATCAACATCATCGATATTTCTTTCTACTCCATCAACCAGTACCAGCGCCTGCTGTGAGCCGGAATTGAAGGTGCTCACTCCCCTGATCCAAAAATCACTTTGATCGCTACCCGGTTCTCCCGAACGTTGAACAGACAATACTCCTGCTAATTGCCCGGCAAGATTATTACTTAGATTGGCATTCGAACTAATCAGCTTTTTCGGTTCAATAGTTGAAATAGAACCAATAATACTCGCTTTCTTCTGAGTTCCGTAACCTACTACCACAACTTCATTCAATCCTAATTGTTTTTCAGATAAGGTAACATCGATAATTGCCTCATCCTTTACAACTATTTCCAACGAGGTGAAGCCAATAAATGAAAACACTAAAATCTCTCCTTTTTTTGCATTTAAAATATAATAACCGGAAGCATCAGTAACTGTTCCTGTCAGGGTTCCTTTAACCACAACACTAGCCCCGGGGAGTGGGAGTCCCTGATCGTCGGAAACCCGTCCTCGAACAATATTTTGAACAGACTGAGCGATGGATTCAATTCTTTTATTGGCTGATTTTTCTGGCTTTAAATCCTTTTCTGATTTTCCAATAATAATCTGCCGATCCCTGATTATAAAAATATTTGAAGTCTCATTAAACAGGAGACTCAGAACCTCTTCTATATTCTTATTCTCTATATTTATATCAACAATCCTGTCCAGATCAGTATTTTGATCCTGGTAGAAAAAGATAAATTCACTCTGGTCCTCAATCGTTCTTAGAACATCCCTGACTTTTGTGTTAGAGAAATGGAAGGAAAATTTTAAATTTTGGGTATAACTATCAGCACTAAGCACCAGCTCTGTACTAATTAAAAGTATAAAAAAGGTTATACGCATGATAAACAATCGTTTAAAAGGACATCTAAAAAAGCAGCCTTTTTCTTTCAACTTTTTTTCCATAGATTTAATTTTTTAATAATTAGTGAATGACCTTATGGTCTTTTAATTTTTAAACCGGGATTTGTTTGGTCGCTGATCCCGGTTTTTGTTTATACTATTTTTATCATAACTACATTATTTTATGATATATAAACTATCCTGCTTTGAAACGGATAGCGATGATGCAAAAGAAATATTCTCGAGAACGGTAGACAAATCATCTGACAAATCAAGTTTTCCGGAAAAAGAGCTAGTTAAGGTCGTTCCCTCATATTTTATTTTCTGATTATAATAGCGCTCCAGTTTTTTAAATACTTCAGTTGTTAATTCGTTTTCGAATAATAAATACCCCTTAATCCAGGAAGTATAAAATTGAACATTGACCTTCTGTTTATCCATGATTCCCTCTTTCTTGTTGAAAACAACTTCTTCTCCTGGAACCAAATTGATTTCTTTGGAGAACAAATTATTTTGAGATGCCGTTACTTTTCCTTCCAGCAAAACAGTTCGGGTGATTGGATCTTCATTATAAGCTGACACATTAAATTTTGTGCCTAATACTTTTATTTTAAAGTCTTTAACAATAACATAAAAAGGTCTGGTTTTTTCTGCACTGACTTCAAAGAAAGCCTCCCCTGACAAATAAACTTCCCGAGTGTTTGAATTAAAAACCGATGGATATGATAAAGAACTCCCCGAATTCATCCAGATATGTGTTCCATCCGACAAGGTTATTTCCGACCGTTTTCCATAGGGAATGATAACCTGATTGATGATCTTTCGTTTTTTCGAATTTTCATTCATTTTAATTTTTACCGTATCGTCATCAACCATCAAATTTCCGGAAACCATTTGCCGGATAATGGTTTTTTCGGCATCGAATTCCTTAACCGATCCGTCCGACAGAATAATTTTTCCTTTTTCACCCGTAACAAACGAGTCATCTAAAGGATAATAATTGTTCTGTAAAACGAGGATCCAAAGCAGGGACCCTACTGAAATTAGAATTACAAGCCCAGCAGCAATTCTACTCCAATATTTAAAATAAACAGTTCTTTCTGGTGGGGCTATCTTTTTGTATATATTTTGAAGTTTTATTTCGGAAATCTCCGGTCGTACGGGTTGTAATGATTCGACAATTAATTTTGCCTTTTGCATTTTCTCCTGTATTCCAGGATACTCTTTCTGAAAATCTTCCCAAAAAAGTTTATCCTCTGGCTCCTGATTCAGAACCCATTTCCGAAACCGATCGTCCAATACAAAGTCTTCAATAGAAAATTTGATGTATTTTTCCTCTTCCATTTATTCGGGTGTTTTTATGAATAATGAAGGGTCTCCTCAAAACATCATCACTTTTTGAGACTTTTTTTTATTTTTTTTTTGAAAAAATTAAATATATGAGTTTGATAACTTCATCGCGCAGCACCTTGGCCTTTCCTTTCTTTTGGTAGGAGGCCGTTTTACTTCTATGGTTTTATAAACTGCATTTTTTCTTCAGACAGGTAACAAAATAGCCATGCCAGAAGGGCCACAACGAAAACTGGTGATAGTAATGGTAAGCATTGTCGAACACTTTCATGTTATGGGATATCACTTCCGGACTTTTAAGAAAGTTTTTTATCACGATCCCTAAAGTGAGCTTCTATGAGTGATGGGGAGAACTTTCTTTTTTATTTACTCTAGTCAGATAAAGAAGGGAAAAAGTGTCTTTCTCAGACAAGGAATTTTTTAATGATCTGATGGCTTTGCACATTAAGTTTCTGCACGATTCAACGGTCATATCCATAATTTCAGCAATTTCTTCA
This sequence comes from Marinilabiliaceae bacterium, assembly GCA_041583495.1. Taxonomy (GTDB): domain Bacteria; phylum Bacteroidota; class Bacteroidia; order Bacteroidales; family Marinilabiliaceae; genus JBFHFS01. Next base: position 19,565 of record JBFHFS010000054.1, read on the forward strand.
TAGCTTAAATTCTCTGAAAATTTCAGATAGATTACCTCTCTTTGGCGGGATGTCAACAATTTTATTGCTTCATGCAACAAAGTTAATTTCTGTTTGTACTTTTCTTCTTTGACAATAAAGTACTCAACCGAGTGAGTTACTTCAAAATTGTAATAAATTTGGTCGTCTGGTAAAAGGAACTTCTTTTCTTTCTTAATTTTTCTTTGCAGAATTCGTTTAAACGATTTTAACAAATAAAATTGAATGTTATTCGTCGACGAAAGGTTTTTCCTGCTGGCAATCAATTCCGAGAAAAGATCCTGAATTGCGTCTTCAATCAAAGAATCATTCTTCGTAAAAGATAAACCATACCAATATAATTTTTTGGAATTGCTGGCATATATTTCAGCAAGAGCATTATTATCTCCCTCTTTAAACCTAGCCCATAATTGAATATCAGTTACCACCTGTTTTTCCATTTGATCTTTATTCCATGCAAAGCAATGATCCATTTTAGATCAACAACCTGAATTAAACCAGTTCTGAGCAAGTATTGGGACTACTATTCAGCCCAAAAATGGAGCAAAAGTTAAACTTTTCACAGCCAACAGCGAAAACATAACGCAGAATTCTACAAATTAGTATTTATAGGATAATGCTTAGTCCGTATCCTCTTTTCGCACTTGTGGGTTTTGTTTTGATACATTCATCTTTGCTGCCATTCACCTGGAAGATAGTTCGTAGCAATTTACGATCCCGGATTGATAGATAAGCATATCCATTTGTTTTATCAATACGTTCATTGACTATTTTCATATCCCTTCGAACGTATTGCAACTGCGCTTTAACACCACGACGAATGGCTTTACCTGGCTAGTTCTTCTTCTTAGCCAGATTTAGAAGCGATTTTCGCGCGGTTCTGTGGTAGGTTATTGGTTTTTTACTATAAGAGGTAAGTTCATAAAGTTGATCAATATTGGTAGCCTGCGATCTCCTACAAACAGGTTGGTCATAACTTCCTAGAACAAAAGCATAACCGGGATGGCCCGTCCTGAACTTGATTCGGGAACCATTTTGAAACCAAACGTAACGCAAGAGTAACCTGCGCATCTACCACTTCACTGCTCTCCCCATGTTGGTTGCCAATGTCGAAAATGATGTGAGATTCTTTCGCCTCGGGAAAAGTATATTTGTGAAACCCTACCCTCCGGGTGGCTGTCAGTTCAGCCCGGATGCCATAATCTTTGAGAAATACACGTTAGTAACCAGGTTTGGCGATTTCCTCTTCATGCAGGAATCTGTAACGATATCCCTGATCAGGGTTCTCCAATTTCCCCGGAATGGTCATCAGTTTTCCGGTGGTTGGCATCAAAACCACTCCACCTACCTGAAACTCGTAAAAATGAGCAAACCCTTCGATGGATTCATGACGTTGGTCGTGACCCACTGCCTGCCAGCCATCTTTGTTACCATAAGAGCCATTCGTAGAGGGTCCCAACTTGGCCATTCCAAATGGTAAGGCAGCAGGTGTTTAGAAAAACCATGACCTTGTTTAAGATACGGTTTGAATTTTATCCTTCAGTTTATTTTGTCGTCTTAATCCCTCATTCGGCAGCAAAATTTGTTTAAATAGCCGTGCTATTCGCACAAATTTTGCCTTGTATGAAAAATAAACTCTCCCAACTAATTCCAAAAACAAACCTTAAACAGTTTCTAAGCATCTTAAAAAGAATAACCTAATTTCCAGGAAAGCGAATTACCCGTAATGCAGAAAAAGGGCGAACCCAAAACTTTTTCTATTTTTGCACTGTTAAGGTTTCAGTATTAAATCTTGTAAAATAATTTTTCATGTCCAAGCACCTAAAACACCTCTCTCTCCTACTATTGTTAACTGGCCTTATTTTTACAGAGCCGTCCAAGGCCTGCACCAATATTTTGGTTACCAAAGGGGCCTCGGCCGATGGTTCTACCCTGGTTTCGTATGCCGCCGATTCACATGTTTTATTCGGAGAGCTCTATTTTTGGCCCGCCCGCAACTATCCTCAGGGGGCTTTGCTGGATATCCACGAATGGGATACCGGAAAATTTCTTGGTCAGATTGCCCAGGTGGCGCACACCTTTAAGGTGATTGGTAATATGAACGAAAATCAGGTCACCATTGGAGAGACCACCTTTACCGGGCGCCCCGGGTTGATCGACACGACTGGCATCATGGATTATGGCAGTTTGATTTATGTGGGTCTTCAGCGTGCCCGCACCGCCCGACATGCCATTGAAGTGATGACCTCTCTGGTTGAAGAATACGGCTATTACAGCTCGGGGGAGAGTTTTTCCATTGCCGACCCCAACGAAGTGTGGATTATGGAGATGATAGGCAAAGGCCCCAACAATAAAGGTGCTGTATGGGTGGCTCAAAAAATCCCCGATGGATATGTCTCAGCCCATGCCAACCAATCCCGTATCACCACTTTTCCCCTCAATGATGAGGAGAACTGTCTCTATTCGCGTGATGTGATCTCCTTTGCCCGTGAGAATGGTTTTTTTGATGGCAAGAACAAGGATTTTAGTTTCGCCGATGCCTATAATCCTCTCGATTATCAGTCTATCCGTTTTTGTGAAGCCAGGGTTTGGAGTGCCTTTCGCCTGATGAATGCCCCGGTAGCCAACCAGTATGAGGGGTTCATTTTGGGGGAGTCGACCAACCGAATGCCTTTGTATATCCGGCCCGAGAAAAAGGTGTCGGCACGTGACGTGATGCACATCATGCGCGACCATTTTGAGGGAACCTCTCTGGATATGACCCAGGATATTGGTGCCGGGCCCTTCAAGGTCCCTTACCGTTTTCGGCCCCTTACCTGGCAGGTCGACAGTGTAGAGTATCTGAATGAACGCGCCATCGCTACTCAGCAAACCGGTTTTTCGTTTGTGTCACAGATGCGCAGTTGGTTGCCCAATCCAATCGGAGGTATTTTTTGGTTTGGCGTTGACGATGCCAATGCAACGGTATATATGCCCATGTATGCGGGAATTAACAGTGTTCCCCGGGAAGTTGAAGTAGGCAATGGCAACCTTCTTGAATTTTCGTGGGATGCGGCTTTTTGGGTGTTTAACTGGGTTTCAAATCTCTCGTACACAAGGTATGACTACATGATTGAAGACATCAGAAAGGTTCAAACACAACTGGAAAACAAGTTTGAATCTTCGGTTCCTGCCATCGATCAGGCTGCCCAAACGCTCTACAATCAGAAACCTGAGCTGGCCTCAGCTTTCCTTACCGATTACGCCCATGCCCAATCCAGGCTTACCATTGAGAGATGGCAAAAATTGGGTCAATTTCTGATGGTAAAATATCTGGATGGTAATTTACACCCTGAAAAGTATGGGGAGTTTTTACGGAATCCCTATGGCGGTCCCATGAACCCTCAACATCCCGGTTACAATGAAGAGTATTACCGGGAGGTGGTGAAAGATGCCGGTGAGAAATTAAGGATGAAAGAGTATCCACCCAAAAATTAAAACGGCAAAGGGCAAAAGTGAAGCCTGTCTGAAGGAAGTAGCTTATTTTTTATTATTTTTGTGCTTGTACAACTGTTAGGGGTGCCTGTTAAAGGCTGAGAACAAACCCTGGAACCTGATAGGTTTAATGACAACGAAGGGAAACAGTACACTATGACTAACAAACATCTATATACTCATTCGAGCTGTTCTGCCTTTTAGTGGTGGAGCAGCTTTTTTATTATCTGTAGGATGAAAGAAGAAACACAAACTTCAGTTAAAGAAGATTCAGGCACCCTCACCATTGGCCTTGAAGGGGATAACCCGAATGGTTCCTCCGGCCCTGGAGAGAAACCAAGTTTCGACCTCTTTGCAAATGCTTACGACGCGTGGTTTTTAAACAATAAAGCCCTGCTGTACAGCGAGGTAAAACTGGTGGCCCACTGCTTAAACAATGCCGGAAAGGTCTTTTCGGTGGGATGTGGCAGCGGCCTCTTCGAATCCATCTTAAAAAAGGAGTTTCGTATTGCTGTAGAAAATGGGCTGGAGCCCTCAGAGGGAATGGCCGGGATAGCACGGGAACGCGGGATGAAGGTCATAAACGGAACGGCCGAAGCCACCGATTATGGAACCGGCCTCTATGATACCATCTTATTTAATGGTACCCCCAGCTACATCACTGACCTGCCAAAGGCTTTTAAACAAGCCCATAAAGCTTTAAAACCGGGAGGAAAAATGGTAATCATTGATGTGCCCAAGGAGGGCAGCTATGCGCTTCTTTACAACCTGGCCATGACCCTGGGCACCTGGAATCATCCATTGCTGGAGGGGATTAAACCCAGACATCCCTATCCCATCGAACTGGTTAAAGGAGCCAACTGGCGCACCACTCAGGAAAAAGTGGAGGTTTTAAAGGCCTGCCACATGAAGATTGAAGGCTTTTATCAGACACTGACCCCTCACCCCCTCTACTCGGGCGATGAAGTGGAAGAGCCCAGTGACGGATTCACCAAAGGGGATTATGTGGCCATTATAGCACGTAAACAATAAAACTGCCCACCATCGCCCTTAACTTATAACTGCCAATCTACTGTTTTAAAGACAGATAACTTAGGATATTATAATAAATTTAGAAACTTTTGAAAGCATGATTACATCACAATCGGTTATTGCAGATCTGAAAAAAGTTAGAGAAAATTCACCTCTGGTGCACAACATCACCAACTATGTGGTGATGAACACAACGGCCAACGCCTTACTTAGCCTTGGGGCCAGTCCGGTAATGGCGCACGCCGTGGATGAGATGGCCGATATGGCCGGCATTGCTTCGGCACTGGTGTTGAATATCGGTACCCTGAGTAATCCCTGGATTGAGGGAATGCTGTTGGCGGGCAAAACCGCTTCTAAGAGGCAGATTCCTATTGTTTTAGACCCTGTGGGAGCCGGAGCAACCCCTTTTCGTACAAGCACCTGCCTTTCTCTCATCAAGGAGTGCCGGCCAACGATTATCCGGGGAAATGCCTCTGAAGTGATGGCTCTTGTGGATTCAGGTACAACAACCAAAGGTGTTGACAGCACTGAAACTTCAAAGAACGCGATTCAGTCGGCAAAAGAGTTGGCCCTTGAAACGGGTGCCGTGGTCAGCATTAGTGGGAAGGAAGATTATATCACCGATGGGAAAGAGGTGATCGTCATCAAAAACCATATTCCACTTATGCCCCGTGTAACCGGCATGGGATGCACGGCCAGCGCTTTAACGGGCGCCCTGGCAGCCGTTAATCCCAATACCCTGTCGGCCGCGGCCCATGCCATGGCCCTGATGGCCGTGGCAGGTGAAATAGCTTCCGGCAGAGCCCAGGGGCCTGGTTCTTTCCAGATGCATTTTCTGGATGCCTTATTTGCACTGTCCCCCTCCGACATAAAAAAACACCTGCGACTATGAGACCACCATTCAACCTGAGTTTGTATCTGGTCACCGACCGGCCGCTTTGCCTGGGGCGTTCCCTGTTTGATGTGGTTAAAGAGGCCGTCGCCGGTGGGGTTACCATGGTACAGCTAAGAGAAAAGGAGGCCACCACAAAAGAGTTTGTTGAACTGGCCCTGGCACTGAAGAAACATCTGGCCCCCTTAAATGTCCCCCTGATCATAAACGACCGGATAGACGTGGCGTTGGCGGTGGATTCGGAGGGCATTCACATCGGACAGGGAGATATGCCCTTTGCGCTGGCCCGCCAGATGGTTGGACCCGACAAACTCATCGGGCTGTCGGTGGAGAGCTACGAACAGGCTTTGGAAGCCAACCAACTGGATGTGGATTATATAGGAATAAGTCCGGTTTACACCACCCCTACAAAACAGGAGCTTGAGCAAGGACTGGGTTTAAAGGAAACCAGCCGCATTGCCCGCGCATCGGTGCATCCATCGGTGGCTATTGGGGGAATAAATCTTACGACCGCCCGAGAGGTACTGGAGACTGGCGTGAATGGCCTCTCTGTGGTGTCGGTCATCTGCTCCGCCCCTTCACCCGAAAAGGCCTCCAGGGAGCTCCGGACGATGATTAAGCAGTATATTTAACCGGGATTAAAATCACTGGTTTTCCCGGGCAGGCTTTGCCACCCATCCAGGCATTAACATCATAAAGCACTGATAATGAAACTATCCGAAATAGGTGAATTTGGTTTTATAGAACGTTTTTCGAAACGTTTCAGGGACCTGGAGATGGCCAATACCAAAGGGATTGGCGACGATTGTGCCATTATGCCGCTGGATGGTGAATACGAACAGGTAGTTACCACCGACCTGCTGGTGGAAGAGATCCATTTTCTGAAAGCATCGATCACCCCGTTGGCACTGGGGCATAAATCACTCGCCGTTAATTTAAGCGATATTGCCGCCATGGGCGCTGTTCCGGTGGGCTCTTTTCTCTCTCTGGCTATTCCCGAAGGAACCAGCGTTGAGTATTTGGATGCCTTTATGGAGGGCTATTATCAGTTGAGTAAAAAATACGGCGTGGCGCTATTGGGAGGTGATACCACCCGCTCGCCCGACCGTTTGGTGATCAATGTATGTGTGATAGGCAGAGCCCCTAAAGGATGCAGCCGTTTGCGCTCCATGGCAAAGCCGGGCGATGTGGTGGCCGTTACGGGTCATTTGGGTAACTCGGGAGGTGGTTTGCGCATGATATTGGGGAAGCTTAATGTGGATGCGGTTTCACAAAGTCTGCTGGATGCGCACAACCTGCCTCAGCCGGCCATAGAAGAAGGTCACTGGCTTGCCGGCCAGGCGGGCGTTCATGCGATGATGGACCTCTCCGATGGGATGGTCTCAGACCTCCGGCATATTTTGAAAAGCTCTGCTGTTTCGGCCACCATTGAGATGGATCGGTTGCCCGTATCGGAAGCCTTGCGCTCCAGCGCTCAAAAATTTGGCTGGAATCCCCTGGAATTAGCCGCCTCTGGAGGGGAAGATTACGAGCTGCTGATAACAGTGGCTAAAACGGATTGGGACAAGATTCAATCGGCCTTCCGCCTCCAATTCGGGAAACCCCTCTACCCTGTAGGACAAATTTCTTCGGGTGAGCCGCATATCACCTGGCTTAACCAGGGCCGGGAGGTAGATTTCTCGAGTGCTGGCTTTAACCATTTTAAAAGCACCCCCTAGATCCTCAGTATGTAAGAGGAATCTAAGGTTGACACATTAATCAAACAAAACAGAAGTTCTTATGCAACAATACCACAGAGCGCTTACTATTGCCGGAAGCGATAGTGGAGGTGGCGCCGGAATTCAAGCCGATCTGAAGACCTTTTCGGCCTGCGGATGTTATGGGATGTCGGCCATCACGGCCATCACAGCACAAAACACCCGGGGGGTGCGCGATATCTTTCCTGTCCCTCCCTCCGCCATCCAAAAACAAATTGAGGCAGTGATGGAAGATATTGGAGCCAATGCGGTTAAAACAGGCATGCTTCACTCCTCGGAAGTTATTTCGACGGTGGCAGAGATGATTAAAAAATTCCAGGTTACCAACCTGGTGGTGGACCCGGTAATGGTGGCAACCTCGGGGGATAAACTTTTACAGGATGAAGCCATTGATGCGCTAAAGCGTATCCTTTTGCCCCTGGCCAGGGTGAGTACCCCAAATATTCCGGAGGCCGAGTTGCTGTTGGGGCGGGCCATTACTTCGCAGGGGCAACTCCCTGAAGCGGCCCGGGAGCTCTCCTCCACTTTTGGGGGATCGGTACTGTTGAAGGCCGGCCATCTCAAGGAACAGACTCTGACCGATGTTTTTTACAATGCCGAGCAGGACGAATTCCTGTTTCTGGAATCGAAGCGGTTATCCACCCTCAATACACATGGCACCGGATGTACGCTTTCATCGGCCATAGCCGCTCATTTGGCCAGGGGATATGAGCTGAACCAGGCTGTACAGCTGGCTAAAGATTACATCAGCGGGGCCATTGAGGCTGGCAGTTCCTATAAAATCGGGCAGGGACATGGCCCGGTGCATCATTTTTTTCAACTTTGGGAGAAAGCCCCAAAACGCCAATAATTCTGGTCACATGACAAATAAAACGCCTCTTCCCTACGGTCCGTTTGCTCAAAAGCTGTGGGATAGTGCAACCGATATCATTGATGAAATAAGGACTCATCCCTTTTGCCTGGGGTTGGCCAAAGGCGACCTGCCCATGGCTGCATTCAGGCACTATTTGGGGCAGGACATGCTTTATATTATTGAGGATGCACGAGCACTGGCCCTTACCGGGACGAGAGCAATAGAGGTGGCCGAGATGTATTTTTTCCTGGCAATGGCCAAGGACGGGCTGGAGATTGAACGGGTGTTACACGCCGAATTTGGGAGTCATTTTCACATTTCCCGGGCCCAGGCCCCTTCTGCTGCCTGTGAGCAATACACTGAATTTCTTCTCGAAAAAGCCCGTAACGATCGCTACGAGGTATCGGTCGCAGCGCTACTGCCCTGCTTCTGGGTGTACCAGGAAATCAGTCGTCATATTCTTGAGCAAAGCGTGGCCCAAAACCCCTATCAGAAATGGCTGGATACCTATTCTGATAAGAGTTTTGAGGTTTTTGTTGACCAATTTATTGAAATCGCCAGCCACCTAATGGAGCGGGCTCCCGAGGGTCTTCAACAAAAAATGATCGAGGCCTTTCGTGTTAGCACACACTATGAATTCCTCTTTTTTGATGAAGCCTGGAAGATGGGAAAGAGTGTATCCTGACACTCCCCAACGTTGGGAGGGATGTAATTAACCTAAAGCAAATTACCCAAATCCATACCGTGCCTTGTCCCTCAAAGAACACCCCTCCGGGGGGTGCCTTTTGAAGGGCCTTTTGGTTTTCTTTTTTTCTTTTTTTCCACCGAGTAACCAAACTTTCCTATTTTTTTACCCACCTCGAAATAGTGCCCATGCGAATAGCAGATGGGATGGCTTTTGATCAGAGAAAAGGCACCGGTCTTAGCATCGATGTACTGGTCGTCGGCCATAACATTGACCACCTCCGACAAAAACATATCATGAGTGCCCAGGGAGATGACTTCCTTAACCCGGCATTCGATATTCACCGGGGCCTCCTCTATGGTAGGGGCCTTCACCACATGGGCTTTTCCGGGGGTGAGTCCGGCTGCCTCGAATTTGCGATGTTGGCGGCCCGACCTGACGCCGCACCAATCGGTGGCATAAGCCAGATCGCGGGTGGTGAGGTTGATCACAAATTCTCCATATTTTTTTAGTAAAGCGTGTGAGTGTCTCCCAGGCCTGACGGAGATATAACACAGTGGAGGATCGGAACAGATGGTGCCGGTCCAGGCAATGGTGATGATGTTATACTCTTCGGGTTCGGCTCCTACCGATACCATGACCGCCGGCAGTGGATAAATCATGTTGCCGGGCTTCCAGTTAACTTTAGCCATATTTCAAATCAATAGATCGTTAAATTTTCCGCATGCCCTAAAGCATTCGCGGAGGAGCTGGATAACAGGCATTAGACTTGTTTGCAACATGCTTAATATCAGCATATTAAATAGAATTTATCAATTCATCCAAAACACTGGCATCCAGCCATTTACCAAGGATTAACGAAGCATTGTAAAATAAAAATCCAACGTTAAAAATCTCTGCACGTGGCTTCTACGACACGCCAAATTGCAACTCCTCCTGGGAGGTTATTTTTTCGCAATAATGGCACTTCAGGGAAACCTTTTTTTTGTTCTTCACAAAAAAGCGGGTAGTCACCGGCTCTGTATTGGTGATGCATTTGGGGTTGATACACCTCACTATGCCCACAATCTCGTCGGGGATGGTAACATCGCGTTTTTCCACCACCATGTAATCGCGAATGATGTTAAGGCGGGCGTGAGGTGCCACCAGCGATATCTTATTGATCTCCTCATCTTTAAAAAATACCTCAGAAACCTTTATGATAGCTTTCTTGCCAAGCTTGAGGCTGTCCAGGTTGGCGCCAAAGGTCACCATGCTGGCCACCTTATCCAGATTGAGGATTCGGATCACTTTAAAAAGGTTCCGAGAAGGAATATGATCGATAACGGTGCCATTTTCGATGGCGCTGACGTTTAATTTCTTAAGCTGTTTCATATCCGAATATAATAGGTTGTTTAATGGATGGTTTTGATCCCCCCCTGGCCCAACTCATCGGGAACCCATTGGGATATTCGTGAAATCATCCGATAGAAGTTAGGTCGAAAGGTATTAATAACTATTTAAGTCCCATGATGGCTGAGATGATTGCCATTCGTGTATACATTCCATTACGTGCCTGTTCGAAATAATAGGCCTTAGGACTGCTGTCCACATCTGTATGGATCTCATTCACCCTGGGCAGAGGATGCAACACCTTCATGGTCTCTTTAGCTTCCTTAAGCATTGATTTTCGCAACACGTAGCTGTTCTTAACTCTTTCATAATCCACCGGATCGGAGAAACGCTCCTTTTGTACGCGGGTCATGTAGAGGATATCTGCCCCGGCGGTGACTTCATTCAGGTCGGTATGCTCAAAAAACGGGATGCCTTTTTCCTCCAGAAAGAGTTTATATTCAGCCGGCATCTTGAGTTTCTCGGGGGAGACAAAATGAAAGGTGGGATTAAAGTGCGACATGGCCATCAGCAGGGAGTGCACCGTACGGCCAAACTTAAGGTCGCCAACCAGAGCCAGGTTCATATTGTTAAGTGTACCTTGGGTTTTGCGGATAGAATACATATCCAGCAAAGTTTGGGTGGGATGCTGGTTAGCTCCGTCTCCCGCATTGATAATGGGCACTGAGGATTGTTCGGAAGCATAGCGGGCCGCCCCTTCCAGAAAGTGGCGCATCACAATAAGATCGGTGTATTGACTAACCATCCGGATGGTATCCTTCAGGGTTTCGCCTTTAGTGGTCGATGACGAGGAGGCATCGGTAAAGCCCACCACACGTCCTCCCAGACGGTTAATGGCAGCCTCGAAGCTAAGCCTCGTGCGGGTGGAAGGTTCAAAAAAGAGACTCCCTACCACGCCGCCTCTCAGTAAAGGCTGGTTGGGATTAGACTCAAAGTCGGCTGCGAGATCGAGGATGTGCAGCATCTCCTCCTTGCTGTAGTCGTTAATGGACACTAGGCTTCTGTTCTTCATTTACACAAAGATTTTGGGGGTTGATAGAATATTATGGTTATCTGGAAAAGGACAAAAAAAAGACCCGATTAATAAAAACCAGGTCTCAATTGAAAATATTTTAAAGCTAAAAGGCAAAAAATGAATGGGCCTTAAATCAAGGTATCCGGTAAATAAGATGCCCTTTTGTTCTTTATCGGGAATATTGGATTGTGCATGCATATCGAGAAACAAATTTAGCATTTTTGTGCATAAAAAATAGCATTCTCCAAAAATAAAATTGAACTCTCAAGGGTTTTCACTTGTTTGAAGGGTGAATTAAAAATAAGAAATAATGAAAGATAACTCAAAATTATGGCTGACATTCGCCCTCCTGATATTTGCCGTGTCTTCCCTCTTTTCCCAGGAAGGATTTCACCAATTTTCAGTAAAAACCCTTGAGGGGCAAAATTTTTATCTGGCCTCTCTCAAAGGGAAGAAGGTAATGGTGGTGAATACTGCCAGCAAATGTGGGATGACCCCTCAATATGAGCAGCTGCAAGCTCTTTATGAGAAATATGGAAGCGACAGCTTTGTGGTCATTGGATTTCCGGCCAATAATTTCCTGAGTCAGGAACCAGGTACCGACCAGGAGATTCGCGAGTTTTGCACCCTGAACTACGGGGTTACCTTTCCCATGATGGCTAAGATAAGTGTGAAGGGCGACGACCAGCATCCTCTTTACCAGTGGCTCACTCAAAAATCGGAAAACGGAGTGGCCGACAGTAAGGTCAAGTGGAACTTCCAAAAATACTTAATTGGCCCGGAGGGGAATTTGGAACATGTATTCCCCCCCCAAACCAAGCCCGATGATCCGGAAATAATCAAATGGATTACGGCAAAATAACCACCTTCTCTCTCATGCTGCATCCCTCCGTGGTGATCTGAATCAGGTAAATTCCCCCGGGGATACCCTCGAGTGAAATATCCGTTTCGCACGCCTGGTTATGTCCATGCTTCACCATTCGGCCGATAAGGTCGCATAGGGTGTAAGAGAAAGCCTGCGGGTTTTCCAGTTCAACATGCAGGTGCCCGGTGCCATTCGGGTTAGGAAAGAGGGTGACCCCTCCCCTTTCCGGGAATTCGAAACCCAGAGCCAGTTGCCCCGAGAGGATGAAGCTATCGATGGTCCAGCGGGTGGCCTCCTGGTTATTGTTGGTGTCGTATTTAAAGGCCAGATATACTGCCCCTTCAATGGCGCTGACATCCAACTCGGAAAAACTCAACTCCCGTGTCGTGCTGCCGGTATGCAAGGGAATATCCACGTTTGGAACCCTCTCCCAGGTAAAGGAAGAAGGACTGGGCCCCCCATCGTAGTCGGATGAGTAGAGAAGCTCCAGACGGGTATCTCCGTATCGGGAGGCCGCGAAGAAACTGAGCCTTTCGGCGCTGAATTCGTCAAAATCAATTTTACGGGTGGTAATGAGCCAGTCGGTGCTGGGTACCTGGCCATTGTCGTAAGCATTCATCTGCATGGCAGCGCTGTTGTTTTCACCATATTGATCCATACAGGTCCAGTCAATATCGCTGAGTTCACTAACTGCCATAAAATTATCGGAGACCTGCAAGCAATGGTCAAAATCCTCAGAAATCAGATAGACCGGCTGCGATAGGGTGCTGAAAACCAGTGGCTCACTGGCATCGGAGAGATTACCCGAAGCATCCACGGCGAAAACAACTATCGAATAGCTGGTCTGAGGCAAAAGACCGGTTAAGGTCAGTTGGGTTTGAGCTGAAGTACCCACTACCGTTCCATCTTGTTTGATAAGGTAATGATCGACCCCCACATTATCGGAGGAGGCAGCCCAGCTTAACTCTGCAGATGACCAGCTGAGATTTGAAACAGCCAAATCCGAGGGTATGGAAGGAGCTTGCGTATCCGGATCGGGATTCCAGATCAGATCGGCATAGGAAGGGTGGTCGATAAACGGATTGCGATTACCCTGAAACTCAAAGGCTGCGTCGTTGCGCGACCACTCCCTTTGCGAAACCGGATCGGCATGATGCCATTCCAACAACATGGCGAGCATCCAATCTTCAAACACCTGATCGGAAGTGCCATTCAGCGTATTTTGACTTCCATCGTTAACGTTTTCCCAACTGGCAATACGGTCTTCATACCGGGTAGCCATATAAAAATAGACGCGTGCAATATCGCCCTTAAATTCATCGATAGGCTCGAACACCTCGCCCCGATAAGCATTGGGATAGTCGTAGGAATTGTTCCCTTTTTTGGAACCATTGTAGGATGTGTAGGTCGCATTGGCCACTTCGCCAAAGGGCAAATGACCTCTCTGTCCATTCACATAACCATCGGTGGGATAAACGGCCTGAATATCGTCCTTCATGGGCGATTGCTCATTGAACCAGCTTTGGGGCATCAGGTGCTCCCGGTTGTAACACGAACCTTCGCCACTGTAGTTCCCGCATTGGTCAGAGCCCAGTGAATAATTGTAGCTATCTGTCCCAAAGGGGTTCTCGGAGTAGATATCCAGTAAACTTCCGTCCTTCTCGTATGAGGAATCCCGGTCGGTGGTGAAATACCCTTCCCACAGAGCACTGTAGCCCCTGGAGATATGACCGGCAGTGATAATCTCACTCAAGGCGGTTTTTAAT
>JBFHFS010000055.1:0-33099 GCA_041583495.1 Marinilabiliaceae bacterium
CCGATCGCGGGGCGCCAAATCCTGAGGCGGGGATCATCATGGCCCCCGTTGCCAATGCCATCTCTTTTAAAAACTTACGTCGCGAATTGTCCATGATGCAGCTGTTTTGAAAAAGTATCTATTAAAGGTAAGAATTAATTCCCTGTTTTAAAAGGGGACTGAGCTGAACAACATCAATTGGGTCACATCATTTTACATGGCAAAAAATACATATCCCTTGAAAATGTGGACTTTGCAGCGTCCGATCCTGAAAAAGAAGAAGAAGCGCATCAGTTTGCGGTGGCCCATACCTTCACCAATGAACAAGAGAAGGAGTTGCTTAAAAACAACACGATAACGGAGCAGGATATTATTGACTATGCTGAGAAGTTTAACACACATCCTGCAATGATTATTGGACGTTTGCAACATGATGGTTTAATCCCTTATAGTGTTGGTCGTCAATTTATGCAACCCATCGACTTAAACCCGATAGAGCAAGACTATCATAGTGATTAAGAAAAAACCGGGCAGGCAAAGAGATTGGTTTTTTATTGGCGCAACCTTTTGCTTTTATTTTCATCATAAAGGTAAAACCCCTCATCATGTACCAAATAAACAGATTAACCCGATTTGCTTTAATAGCTCTTTTAACTTTGGTGTACAGTTGCTCAAAAGATGCATTTGATCATGGGGGAGAGACAGCAACCGGTAAAACAAGCCTGTTTGGGGAGGTCACTCAACCTGAATCAACCCAAACAAGAGGTGGTTCAGACGGCGTGTATTCGGCCACTTATGGAGCCTATTCAGGAGATGGCAGCGGGGGCTCAACCACAAGCACAGGCGATTGGGGAGGCGGCAATCCAAATGGACAGTTCGAACCCGGGATTTTAACGGCAGGCGAATGGAACGACCTCGACAACTGGGATTTCTGGCTTAATTTGTTAAGCAACCAGGCGTATTATGAAGATGTAAACAGATGGAACCTTAAAGAATTGAAAAGGTACAGTTTTGTCGTAGCAGATAATCACGAATCCCTGGTCGCCAATGCAGAGGTCACTCTTTTATCCAACCAAACAGAGGTGTGGAAAACCAAAACAGACAATAAAGGGAAAGCCACATTATGGTCAGATTTAAAACTTGACGGGCTAACGGCAAACATTGAATTTGAAGAGACCAAAGCGGTTGTTACAGATGTAAAAGAGTATGCCGAAGGGATCAACCAGGTGGTCCTGAATAAAACCATAGACAACAAAAAGATATTTGACATATACTTTGCTGTGGATGCCACCGGGTCGATGGGGGATGAAATTGATTATTTAAAGGCTGAATTAAACAATGTGATTGAACGGATAAAACAAAACAACCCTCTACTGGAAATGCGTTTCGGATCGGTTTTTTACAGGGATCAGGGCGATGAATATTTAACCCGTCATCTGGGTTTTACAAAAGATGAAAAAAGCCTGATTTCCTTTATAAAAGCCCAGTCTGCCAACGGTGGGGGCGATTTTCCGGAGGCGGTGCACACGGCCCTGGATGTGGCCATAACGCAAAATTCGTGGAATAAGAATGCTTCTGCCCGCATAATGTTTCTATTATTGGATGCTCCGCCACACTACACACAAGAAGTGATTTCAAGTTTGGAAATAAACCTGATTAAAGCGGCAGAAGAGGGGATTAAGATAATCCCCATCACAGCTTCCGGAATAGATAAGTCGACGGAATATTTAATGCGTTCTTTTGCCCTATTAACCAATGGCACCTATGTTTTTATAACGGATGACAGCGGAGTGGGTAACGATCACCTGGAACCTACTATTGGAGAATTTGAGGTTGAAAAACTGAATGATTTAATGGTAAGGCTGGCGGGTGAATATGTCCCATAAGGCTTATTAAAGGACCGTAAACAGAGAAGCTGCACAGTCCCCAAACAGGTGGATTGACTAAACCTATTCCCCGGGGAAAGTTTTATTTCGGTTGATGAATTAAAGCAATAGATCGTTAGATTTTCCGCGAGCGCCAAAGCTACTCTGCGGTGGCACCTGCGGCGACCGAAAGGAAAGGCCGGGAGGTAATTGGGCATATCCTACCGCCATCCGTTCCTCAATGAGTTTGTTGGGTGCCATAACGCCCCTACACCTCATCCTGCGACAAAAAAATACCCCCCTGCCCCAAAAAATCCTCTCAAATTTCCTAACTTCGTTGTAAGTCCCTTACGCGCACAGCAATCACCTTCTGATTGACGCACAAGGGGGTTGCGCACCAGCGACAATATCCCGCCACAAATGGTGGTGCCGCGCGGCAGTTAAACCGGAAGGCGTTTTAAACAAGACTAACAAACAGCAAAAACACAACAATCATGACAAAAATTGGAATTATCATTTGCGGCCGATACCTTAATTGTGGTGGAGGCAAATGTTTTAGAGCCATGAGAGAACATGTGGGTGGATTTGCCAGGTACCCCAAAACGGATGAACTGGTGCTGGTGGGCTTTGCAAACTGTGGCGGCTGTCCGGGTGGAAATATTGAATACGTCCCTGAGGAGATGATAAAAAATGGCGCAGAGGTCATCCATTTTGCCACCGGCCTGGTAGTAGGCTATCCCCCCTGCCCCTACATCCATCAATTTAAAGCGTTTGTTGAGACGCATTATAACCTGCCCGTGGTAGTCGGGACCCACCCCATACCCTTGAAATATTTTAATACTCACCAAAAACTCTCCAGCTGGAAATCGATGGAGATGGATAAAATTTGCGGTCCCTTAATGAGGGAGGACCCTACAATCATGGAATCCTACAATTAACAGGCTTTCCTTTTCGGCACTACGCCAAAAAACCTTCATTTTTATCTTTTTCACCAAACAGTTTTTCCTTAAAGATTAATCCTTCTATGGCCGTTTTGAAGTGGCAGGCATTGCTTCTGATGCTGAAAAGGACTTTGGGGTGGGTTTTTCTAAAAATAGGAACCCCCTAAACACATGCCAGGTTGCCTCACTGCATCTACAAGAAAAAATGGTATGTGAAGCAGATGCGAAGGTGGCTTCTCTTCTCTTTAAAAAGAAGGATAAAACTGCTCTCTGCCGGGCTTTGTTAGCTAAAGGCCCCAAAAAAAAAAGAATATTTGGATCCGATGAAAGAACCTATCTGCCATTCGTCATAAACTCATTTCAATAATTGTTCTAATTTTGGACTTGGAAAAACAAAAACGCGTGTGATAATGAAGAAAATAACACTCTTACTCTTTGGTGCGCTCATAAGCGCAGGTATCTCGGCACAGGAACTGACCCAGGATGCATTAAACGAAATAAGGTCATCCCTAAAAATGGATGCTTACACCAAAGGGATGCAAAATGCCTTGTCGAACAACGACATCAATAAGCTGGCCAAAAACCTAAGCAACATCAACCAGGACGATCATTATTTCACCTATCGCGCAGATGTGAAGGGTATTACGGACCAAAAAAGCTCGGGGCGCTGCTGGTTGTTTACTTCGTTGAATATGTTTCGCCCCAAAGCCATGGAGGTATTTAATATAGCCTCCTTCGAATTCTCTCAAAACTACCTGTATTTCTGGGATTTGTTCGAGAAGTCCAATCTGTTTTTAAACAATATCATTGAAACAAGTACCCAACCTATCGACGACCGGAGGGTACAATGGTATCTGCAGTCTCCAATCTCTGATGGAGGCATGTGGAGCAGCTTTGCCAATCTGGTGGACAAGTACGGGATGATTCCCAAGGAGGCAATGACCGAAACCTATTCGAGCGACAATACCCGCTACATGGTAAAGTTCATTAACCTGAAGTTAAAAGAAGATGCCATGCGCCTGCGTGAACTTGCCGGGAAAGGAACCAAACAGAATAAACTACAGGCTTTTCGGGAAGAGATGATGCAGGAGGTTTACCGTATGCTGGTATTGAATCTTGGGGTACCTCCTACAGAGTTTAACTGGCGCTACGAAGACAAGGACAAAAAAGTATCTGATTATCAGACCTTCACCCCGCTTGAGTTTAAAGAGAAAGTATTGGGCGCTATTCAGGTAAAAGACTATGTAATGCTGATGAACGACCCGACCCGTCCTTTTGATGTGCATTACGAAATAGACAATTACCGCAATGTGGAAGAGGGGGTAAACTGGCACTACGTTAATTTAAGCAACGACAAGATTAAGCCCATGGCTGTGGAATCGATCAAAAACAACATGATCATTTATGCTTCGTGCGATGTGGGCCAGCAGCTCGACCGGGATTACGGCATCCTGGATGTAGATAATTTCGATTACGAGTCGGTGTACGGTGTTAGCTTTGGGATGAACAAGGCAGAGCGCATCCAAACAAAGGCCAGTGGTTCCTCACATGGAATGGCATTAATTGCGGTGGACCTGGATGAAAACGGAAAAACAACCAAATGGCAATTCGAAAACAGTTGGGGAAGCACTACCGGCCACAATGGTTACCTTACCTTCACCGATGAGTGGTTCGATGAATTTATGTTTCGGATTGTGATTCACAAAGACTATGTGACACCCGAGGCGTTAAAAATTTACGAGAGTAAGGCAACCCTGCTCCCACCGTGGGACTGGATGTTTTAACCGAAAACCAAGGGTGTTGTGGATTTCTTCTCTTCTATTATTCCTCTTATCACAGCGATCATGTCGTTATCGGTGGGCACTTTGTTGTTTACCCTAAAAGTGCCCACCGATAAGGCCTTAGAAAGTTACAAGACATCGCGAAAGGTAATGGCGTATGTTTTTCTTTCTTTGGGCCTGATCAATGTGGGACAGATGTTTCTGGGTAATTCCGATCACCCGAACGAATACTTTATTCAAACCCTGTCCGGAATCTATATTATTATCGCTTCGCTGCAGGCACTGTTGCTCACCTACAGTCTCATCACCCTTATTGATGCCTATTATGTTACATGGAAAAAGATTCTTATTCAACTCATTCCGGTAACCATCCTTTCAGGGTTTACTGTCATGGGTTTTTTTTCAAAAGATCTAAGCTATCTGAAAAGTACAGTTTTGGTCTTTTCTGCTTATTATTGGTTCCAACTACTCTTTTATACGAGACTTTTCTTCGTTAAAGAAAAACGGTTTATGGCGGAGGCCAAAAACTTCTTTTCCGAAAACGAAGCCAGGCGCATCAAATGGGTTAGAACTGCCTTTTTATCCTCTCTCTTCATAGGTTTATGGGCTTTTTCCATCGTACTGTTTCCCCACGCTGTTTTTCTAGAGCAAACCTTCTCTATCGTATGCATCGTGTTCTACCTCTATTTGGGCATTCATTTCATTAATTATGTTCCTACCTTTCATCTGCTCATGCCCATTATCGCCCCGGAAGAGGGGCCCGTATTAAAAGATAAAACACCGGAAGGTGCATCGAATGACGATTTACCCGCAAAGCTGGACAAATGGATCACCAATAAATTGTATACTCAGGCAGGGATAACCATTAACCAACTGGCCGAACAGTTAAACACCAACCGAACTTACATTTCCCATCATATTAATTCAAATGAAAAGCTCAATTTCAACCGATGGCTCAATGCACTTCGCATACAAGAAGCCAAGAGTGTAATGAAGTCTAACCCGGAAATGCCACTAAATGAATTGGCTGATTTGATGGGATATACCGACCAAAGTTGTTTTAGCAAACAATTCAAAATCATAGAAGGTCGATCACCCCTCAACTGGAAAAGAGAAAACATAAGATAGCCTCCTCGATCAACTTTGTGGGTATTTCCAGGTGCGCCACGCCTATCGGGCTTTCGGTTTAATACCCCTTCTTACGCGACCAATTATTTTTGATGCGCTGTTTAGCCCTCATGGAAATTCATCCTATCGGTTTTTGTAACCTTATCCATAATTTTAAAATCCTCAGATGACTGTTTCCTCCGGGAAGCCCTCTTTTTTGTCCTTTTACCTCTTATTTGTCAAATCGTACGAGGTTTTTGTGGTTTTATCAAATCATGAAGCACGTCGACCCCCTATTTTTGCAGCAATATAACCCAGAGGTTTCGTCCTTGAATATACAAGTCTCTCTACAAGTCAGACAGTTACTTCTTAAGATTGAATAAAGTAATACAAAGATTACCTTTTCTTTTTTACATAGTAATACGACTAATTATAGGCTTTACATTCCCTTTATGTTAACATAAACACGAGAAAGAAACTCCCTTGTGCCAGGTTAACAGAAGACTGAAATCGGGGTAAAACAAAAATAAGGAACCCCAATGCCTTATCGAAGTAGGGACAAAAAGAAAATAATGAATAAATTTTTTAAGATGTCACTGGTAATGGCCACCATGGCCATGGTAGGTTACTCGTGCAACAAAGATGATAATGACGTTGTGCCTGACAACCCGTATAACGGAAAAACAACAACCCTGTTTAATTCCGAGGTGGTGTATGGCACCATAACCGATCTGGATGGCAATGAGTATAAAACGGTAACCATAGGGACTCAGACCTGGATGGCCGAAAACCTGCGCACCACCCAATACAATGACGGCACTCCAATCCCCATCGTGACCGATGATGATGAATGGGCTCAACTCACCACGGGGGCCTACTGTAATTACAATAATACTGTCGATGTAGACACCATCGCCACTTTTGGACGGCTATACAACTGCCACGCGGTAAATACAGCCAAACTGGCACCCACCGGTTGGCATGTGCCCACTGATGACGAATGGCATACATTAAGAATAAGTCTTGGAGAAAATTCCGGTCTGAAATTAAAAGAAACCGGCACCAATCATTGGCCTGATTCTAATACCGATGCAACCAACGAAACAGGATTTACTGCCCTTCCGGGTGGCAACCGTTGGGAAGATGGTACATTCGGTTATATTGGACGCGGGGGGAACTATTTGAGTGATTCAAATGAATATGAAGCCTCTAATTTAACTGTTCTCTGGTCGGTTGGATCCTTTTTAGGCTGTAATCCTTACAGTTTAACCATTGGATGTTCGGTTCGTTGTGTAAAGGATTGACATTTTTTGCAGCAACTTGCCCAAATGGGCCGGATTTAAGCAAAACGATAAACTAAAAATAAAACCCCCACCGCTCTTTCGAAGGTGGGATAAATAGTAAATAATGAATAAATTTTTTAAGATGTCACTGGTAATGGCCACAATGGCCATGGTAGGTTACTCGTGCAACAAAGATGATAATGACGTTGTGCCTGACAACCCGTATAACGGAAAAACAACAGCCCTGTTTAATTCAGAGGTTTCGTATGGCACCATGACCGATCTGGATGGCAATGTGTATAAAACAGTAACCATAGGGACGCAGACCTGGATGGCCGAAAACCTGCGCACCACCCAATACAATGACGGTACAGCAATCCCCAACGTGACCGATGAGGATGAATGGTCTAATCTCACCACGGGAGCCTATTGTAATTATAATAATACAGTCGATGTAGACACCATCGCCACTTTTGGACGACTATACAATTGGCACGCGGTAAATACAGCCAAACTGGCGCCAACCGGTTGGCATGTGCCCACCGATACCGAATGGTTAACGTTAGGTAATTCTCTTGGAGAAAATCCTGGTCTGAAATTAAAAGAACCCGGCACCACTCATTGGCCTTCTTCTGATACTAATGCAACCAATGAATCAGGCTTTACAGCTCTTCCCGGCGGCTGCCGTTGGAAAGATGGGACATTCCATTCTATTGGAAGCTATGGGAACTATTTGAGTTCAACAAATACCTATCCAACGGAAAATCAAATTTCTAGTTGGTCGATTATAAATTATTTGGCCCAATGCCCTTGCAGTCAAACATCTGGATGTTCGGTTCGTTGTGTAAAGGATTGACTTTCTTTGCAGCAGCTTGCCCAAATGGGCCGGGTTTACGCTAAACAATTAACACCCATCTGTTTGAAACAAGGTCCATTTATTACGAGAACCAACCAGGTAAAGATGCCCAATGGGGTGTCTTTACATTTCTGAAACAACCAAAGCCAAATTTTTTTGTAGTTTTGCATTTTCAAGGATTTTAGGTTGAATTTTATTCTTTCAAACCTGAATAATTTTATAATTGATCCGCCTAAGTATCTGAAAAACCTATTTTTACACCCTAATTCATAAATAACCAACCTTTTATGTCAGATTATAATCAAATGTGGGAAGGCCTTGGGCTTGACCTGAAAACGCACGATGCCGTTCTTGATCTTGTAGGAAAAACTTACACAGATGTATTTTTAAGTCAGAAAAATCGTCCAAAAGGGATGGAATATTTCGACTTCGTGGTGAGTGAGATACACGGCTTGCGAATTAAGGAATTAATGGATGCTAAAAAGGAAGGCCGCAAGGTGGTGGGCACTTTCTGTGTGTTCGTTCCCGAGGAGATTGTATTGGCGCTAAATGCGATCTGTGTAGGGTTATGCAACGGAGCCGAACTGGGCTTTGAAGCTGCGGAGGAGTATATCCCCCGAAATACCTGTTCCCTGATTAAGTCTGCTTTTGGGTTTAAACTGGCGAAGGTCTGTCCTTACATCGAGGCCACTGATATGATCGTGGGAGAGAATACCTGCGATGGCAAGAAGAAAGCCTTTGAGTCGTATGGCCAGTTAGTGGGTAACCTGCACATCATGGATATCCCACAGATGAAGACCGAAGCAGGCAGGGCCTTGATGAAAGCAGAATATCAAAAGTTTGCCACCGCCCTGGAGGAACTCACCGGTCAGAAGCTAACCGTTGAAAACCTAAAAAAAGGCATCGAAACAGTTAACAATAAAAGGAAAGCAATCCTTCGCCTGGCCAAACTACGAGCCGCCAATCCGGTGCCTATCTCTGGATTGGATGTGCTATTGGCCAATCAGGTTTATTTCTATGATAATCCCGAGCGTTTCACAGCATCGGTTAATGCTATTTGTGACGAACTGGAGCAACGAATAGCCAATGGCGAAGGGGTATTTCCTAAAGATGCCCCTCGAATTCTGGTGAGTGGCTGTCCGATGGCGGTTCCAAACTGGAAAATCCCCAATATCATCGAAACATCAGGGGCCATCATCGTAGGAGAAGAGATGTGTACCGGCGAGAGAGGGACACAGAAATTAACCAGCAGTGATGCCGAAACGGTGGATGCCTTAATTGACAATATTGTAGATCGTTATTTTCAGATTGACTGTGCGGTATTTACACCCAACAAAAGCAGATATGAGCACATCAAAGAGATGGCTCAGAAGTACAATGCCGAT
Source organism: Marinilabiliaceae bacterium (assembly GCA_041583495.1). Lineage (GTDB taxonomy): Bacteria > Bacteroidota > Bacteroidia > Bacteroidales > Marinilabiliaceae > JBFHFS01. The sequence goes on from JBFHFS010000055.1 coordinate 9,198, forward strand.
GGGGTGTTACACTACAGTCTTCAGTTTTGCCAACCCTACCAGATTGAATCTATTTCATTCGAAAAAGGTCTGGAAAAAGAAGGCATTCCTGTGTTAAGCATAGAGACCGACTACAGTCAGGAAGATATGGGCCAGTTAAAGACCCGGATAGAAGCCTTCATTGAAAGAATAACGAAATAAGTAACCAACAACATTTGATAATAAGATTCTTTAACCCCGACTCAACACAAGTTGGGGTTAATAATCTGAATCCGGGTTATTTTTAAGCATTCAGGTCCCCCAAAATTACATTTCTATGGTATCAGCAGGTATTGATATTGGCTCCAGAACAATCAAAGTCGTCCTATTGGAAAATGACCAAATCATCTTTTCTAAAGTAGCCGAGAACACATACAACCCGATAGAGACTTGCAAGACCTTATTGGAAGGCCTGTCGTACGATGCGATCACCGCCACGGGTTACGGAAGGCATCTGTTTGCAGATCATTTTACCTCTGAGGTCATCAGCGAGATCAAAGCCTTTGCCATGGGGGTGCATCACGAGCTGCCCACAACCCGCACCATCCTGGACATAGGGGGACAAGATACCAAAGCCATCGCGATTGATGAGCGGGGCAGCATCCGAAAGTTTGAGATGAACGATAAATGCGCGGCGGGCACAGGGCGTTTTCTGGAGATCATGGCCATGGCCCTACGCTTTTCGCTGGACGAGTTTGGAGAGAAAGCCCTCTCCACCCATGAGCATGAAAACATCAACAGTATGTGTGCCGTATTTGCCGAATCGGAGATTATCTCCATGCTGGCCAATGGGGCCGACAGAAACAGAGTAGCCAGGGGGATTCACTATTCTGTGATCCGCAAATCAATGGCTATCCTAAAGCGCGTGGGGCTTCAAAAAGACCTTACTTTTGCCGGTGGCGGGGCTAAGAGTGTGGCCCTCAAAACGCTCATGGAAGAGATCTATCAGCAACCTGTGTTGGTGCCAAAAAACCCACAAATAATGGGCGCTATGGGTTGCGCCATCAACAGCCGGGAGGCTCTTCGCAAGGACCTCCTTATTCGTGAAAAAGAAATAGCCGGATAAATTTGGGGCCTGATTCCTCAGTCAATAATTTTTATGGTATTCCGTCGAAGAAACCCAATAGGTTAAGTTCAACCAGGGAGGTCCTTCTCCCAAGTTACGAAAAAGCAGCAGTATTTAACCAATTTAAATAGTACGCCCGCCTTCATGTTAGTACTTTTGTCCCGAAATTAAAAAAGGAGAAGTAAATGGCGCAAAAAGGATTACCCCTGACACTGGGGACCGAACAGGTAAGTAAGTTGCTGATCCAATATGCGCTTCCTGCCATTATTGCCATGACGGCATCCTCGTTGTACAACATTACCGACAGTATTTTTATTGGACATGGGGTTGGGGCTTTAGCCATTTCCGGGTTGGCCATAACCTTTCCTTTGATGAACCTGGCCGCTGCCTTCGGCTCCCTGGTGGGGGCCGGTGCCGCCACCCTGATGTCGGTAAGGCTTGGACAGAAAGATTATGAAACAGCCAATAATATTTTAGGCAATGTGTTTGTGCTGAATCTGATTTTCGGGTTGGCCTACACCCTGGTGGTTTTGCTCTTTCTCGACCCGATCCTCCTCTTTTTCGGGGCCAGTCCCGACACGCTACCCTACGCCCATGATTATATGGTTGTCATTTTATTGGGCAATGTAGTCACACACATGTACATGGGGCTCAATGCGTTGCTGCGATCCATCGGAAGTCCTCAGAAGGCAATGCTGGCGACCCTTTATACCGTTTTGATAAACCTGGTGCTGGATCCTTTATTTATTTTCGTCCTCGAATGGGGCATCCGGGGCGCTGCTATAGCCACCGTAATATCCCAGGTAGCAATGCTAACCTGGCAAATCAGGCTCTTCAGTAATAAAGACCGCTTTATTCACATTAAGAAGGGAATATTCCGTTTGAAACGTAAAATTGTGGCGGATTCATTATCTATCGGGATGTCCCCATTTTTAATGAACACCGCTTCGTGCGTGATTGTTATTTTAATTAACCAGGCACTTGTCAGGCATGGGGGGGATTTGGCGGTGGGTGCTTACGGAATTATTAACCGGGTAATATTTCTTTTTGCCATGATTGTGATGGGCCTTAACCAGGGTATGCAGCCAATTGCAGGCTACAACTATGGCGCCGGCAATTTTAAACGGGTAAACAAAGTTCTAAAGCAAACCATTATCATGGCCTCCATAATCGTGACATTGGGCTTTTTGATGGGAGAGTTCTTCCCCCGGCAAGTCGCTTCGGCCTTCACCAACGACAAAGCCCTCATAGACCTGGCAGCCAATGGCTTGCGCATTGTTGTGACATTTTTCCCGATAGTAGGTTTTCAGATGGTCACCACGTTTTTCTTTCAGAGCATAGGAATGGCCGGAAAATCGATATTCCTTTCTTTAACCCGTCAACTGTTGTTTCTGTTGCCCTTCTTAATTATATTTCCTTCCTATTTTGGTATTAACGGTGTATGGTACAGTATGCCTGCCGCCGATATTTTATCGAGTATTGTGGCAGGTTACATGCTGGTAGTACAATACCGCAAATTTAAAAGGGATTAGTTGGTCGGTTCTAAAATCTGATAACATCATGAACGAAAACTATGCAATAACTATTGGCCGCCAGTTAGGCAGTGGTGGTCACCTTATAGGGGAACAGCTGGCCAAAGAGTTAGGGGTTTCATTTTATGACAAGGAGCTCATCCAGCTGGCCTCGAAGGAGAGCGGGTTGGGAAAGGCATTCTTTGAACAAGCCGACGAAAAAACCCACCACTCTTTGCTGGGGGGCCTCATAAATCTGCGAAGTTCATTGGTCGACGAGATTTATGTGAACAACTACCTGAGTAACGAAACGTTGTTTAAGATTCAAAGTGATGTTATTCGCAAGCTGGTAGACCAGGGTCCCGGCATCTTTGTGGGCCGGTGTGCCGATTACATTTTAAAGAATCATACCAGGTCCTTTAATGTCTTTATCTGTGCCGACATGAATGACCGTATCCTCCACATTGCCGAAAAGGAACAATTAACGAAAGAAAAAGCAAGGGAATTTATTGAAAAAATGGACAAGAAACGGGCTGCCTATTACAACTACTACAGCGATAAAATATGGGGGGCAGCCAGCTCCTATCATCTTTGTGTCAATGCATCGGTTTTGCCAAGGGAAGACACCGTGGGTTTTATCCGGACGTTTGCCGAAAAAAAACTAAAGCTTAAATAAGGCGGAATTGTCAACATAAGAGACCGTTTTAAAACGCAAAGGATCTTGAGTCGTTCCTTTGTGCTTGTCTTTTTGCCATTAAAAAGCCCGAACAAAATATGTTATATTTGCCTTAGAAAAACCGGTAAAAATGTTTTCGAAGGTTAAGCTTGCTATAGACAAAAATATAATCATGAGCCCCGAATTATGGGCGCAAATTCAGGATTTTGGAAAAATCCGGAACTTAAAGAAAAACGAATATCTGCTAAAAGCAGGCCAAATTTGCCAACAGGGTTACTTCATAAACAAGGGAAGCCTGGTTCAAACCTTTTCGGGTCCCAATGGGAAAGAGATCGTACAGGGTTTTTTTATAGACAGGGCCAATGCTTATCTGTCGGAAGTCACCAGCTACTACTCCAATCAGGCCACCAACTTTGAAATAAAAGCACTCGAAGACTGTGAAATTATTGAATTCTCGAAGTCGCAATTGGAATATCTGATCAGCCACTTTCACGAATTTGCGCAGCTTTTTCAAAAAATAACAGCCACCAGTTTTCAGAATCTGTATATGTTTAGTGCCATGCGCCTTTCTCTAAGCGCGGAGGATTTTTTAAGATTTCTGCTAAATGAGCATCCCATATATATGCGGAGAATTCCTGATAAATACATTGCCCAATTTATGGGGATAAGTAAAGAATGGTATTCCAAACTCAAGAAGAAAGTCCTTAAAACCCATCGATAAACAGCTATTTGCCTCATTCATTGTGCATTTATTAGTTGAACTAATTCAACTCCTTTCTACTTCATTTTATCTACTTTTGCCCCTTCATTTAATTAAATATCGAATCATGTTTTTCTTTAAACCATTGCCATGGCATTGCATTGCAATGTGCCTGGTCTTTCTTGCCGGAAACGAAGTGGTTGCGCAGGAACAAAACCAGCTTTATCTTACGTTCGACCAGGCCTACCAGCAGATGCATCTCAATAGTCATGTATTAAAGCAATCGGGGTATTTGGTGCAGGAAAAGGAAGCCGAGCGAAAAGCCATGACCGGCATTCGCATGCCCCGTCTCTCTCTCACGGCCAATGCGGTTCAAATGGCCGAATCCCTGGAGCTGGATTTGACGCCGGTGCGCGATGCCATCAACCCGCTCTACAGTGCTCTGGGCAACTACGGTGTTTTTTCGGGCGTCCCCAACCCCGATCCCACCACTTCAACGGCCATGCCCACTCTGCCCGACGACCTGAGCACGCAGGCCGTTCGGGCGCAATTACTCGAAGGCCAAACCACCATCAACGAAGCCGAATGGGTGAAGACCATCCAGCAGGATCGCTTTGCGGCGGTCAATGCCAATGTGATTTGGCCGCTCTACACCGGCGGAAAAATTAAGGCTGCCATTAAGGCTTCGGAAATCGAAAAGCACGAGGCCGAACTGGAAGGCCAGGTACAAAGCAACGAACTGCTCAGTGAGCTGGTACAACGTTACTACGGATTGTGCCTGGCACAGCAGGCGCAAGTGGTTCGTCAACAGGTGCTGGAAGCCATGAATAAGCACTTGTACGATGCCGAAAAATTATCGGAACAGGGACAAATTGCCCGCGTACAATATTTGCATGCGCAAGTGGCCGTAGCCGATGCCGATAGGGAACTAAATAAAACCAAACGCGAAAGGGAAATCATTGAGCGTGCCTTACAAAACACGATCGTTTCCGACGAAAAGGTTTCCATTAATACCATTAGCCCCCTTTTCTTTCTGAAAGAAGTTGAAGAGGAAGCCTGGTTTGTGGAGCTGGCCAGGAAAAACAATCCCTACCTTAAAATGGTAGATTCAAAAAAAGAGCTGGCAGAGGTGGGCCTTCAGTTCGAAAAAAGTCAATACCTGCCCGACCTCGCCTTCTCTGGGACCTATGATTTGGTCAACAAAGACCTCTCCCCCTATTTGCCCAAATGGACCGTTGGCCTGGGCATGAAATGGACCCTGTTCGAGGGCAATGCCCGCTCGAGAAAACTCCAGTCGGCGCGATTTAAACAAAATCAGGTGGAAGAAGCCGCCTTTAAGATAGAAGAAGATATATTAACCGGCATCCGAAAATACCATCAGGAGCTGGCCATGCATGCCGAACAAATTGAAAATCTAAAAACAACACTTGAGTTCGCCGAGTCCTATCGTGAGGCACAGACCAAAGCCTTCAGCGAAGGCCTGGCTTCATCCTCCGACCTGGTAGATGCCAATTTGCTGGTAGCAAAGACCAGGATCGACCGCCTGCAGGCCATGTACCAATTCGATGTGGCACTGGCCAGCCTGCTTCAAATTTGTGGACAACCCCAGCTTTTTAATCGCTTCAATTCGAGCGAAATGACCATTAACGAATCACTTTAAATATAAAATATCCTCAGTGATGAAAAAAACACGAAACTTTATAATCGGTTTATTTTTTACGGCCCTGCTCCTCTTTTTGCTTTACACCACCTGGTTGATTACCCGCCCGGTTCCGCTGGAGTTACAGGGAGAGATGGAAGCGACTCAATACCGGATCAGCTCTAAGATTCCCGGACGCATCGACACTATTGCCGTAAAAAAAGGACAGAAGGTTGAGAAGGGCGACTTTCTCTTTTCCATGAAGAGCCCTGAGATTGAAGCCAAACTTCAGCAGGCCACCGCCGCACGTAATGCCGCTCAGGCTCAGAGCCAAAAAGCGCAGTACGGTGCTCAAAAAGAGGATATCTATGCGGCCTACAGCGTCTATCTGAAAGCCGAAGCCGCTGCCCGCCTGTTCGAAAAGACTTACACCCGTGTGGAGAATCTCTTCAACGATGGCGTGGTTCCCGAGCAGAAAAAAGACGAAGCCGAAACACAGATGAAGGCAGCCCGTGAAACCGCCAATGCGGCCAGGTCGGTATGGGAAAAGGCCCAAAAAGGGGCCCGTCCCGAAGATAAAAAATCGGCAGCCGAACTCGTCAACCAGGCCGAAGGGGCCATCGCCGAGGTGCAGGCTTATCTGGCCGAGACCCATATCGCGGCGACTGCCTCGGGGGAAGTATCCAACATCCTGGCCGAAAACGGTGAGCTGGTCCCTACCGGATTCCCGGTAATTACCGTGTTAGACTTATCGGATAACTGGGCCACCTTCTTTGTGCGTGAGACCCTGCTGCCCGACATTGACATGGGAACGGAGATAAAAGTAGTGATCCCGGCCATCGGCGATCAGGAGGTTTTGATGAAAATCACCTACATCAGCCCCATGGCCGATTTTGCCAACTGGTCGGCCACCAAAACCTCAGGTGGTTTCGATGTGCGCTCCTTCGAAGTACATGCCGAACCCGTGAAACCCATCGCAAAGCTGCGCCCAGGCATGAGCGTGCTGGTTAACTGGAAACAATTTAAGAAATAGAGCTTCCTCCACCACTCTTCCCAAAAAGGGAAAGGGTATTTTGAGAAGTATTTAAAACTATCATGAGGAAAAAGCAACCAATAACAACGAACGAGGAAAACAGCGACTCATTCTTCCGAACCAATCCATTCTTCAGGGTTATGATTCGCGAAATTGAGCGAATGACGAGCTCACCCATCTACCTGTTTTCCACACTGGTTGGGCCCTTGTTTGCCTTTGTCGTTTTGCTGGCAATCTTTTCCGACGGGGTCCCCTCGCGTTTGCCCGTGGGCTTGGTCGACATGGATAATACCGTTCTTTCCAGGAAGATGAGTCAATGGGTAGATGCCACCTCGGAAGCCGAAATCGTGTTTCGCTCGCACAACCTCAGGAATGCTCAGAACCAGCTGGATATGGGCAAGATTCAGGCCATCGTACTCATCCCCGAAGGAACCGAGAAAGAGGTTCTCAAAGGATCGGGACAATTGGTTCCGGTTTACATCAACAACACCAACATCCTCATTGGCGGGTACCTGCAAAAAGGCATTTACAAAGCTTTGGGCACCCTCTCGGCCGGCATAAAACTTCAGGTTCAACTGAAAAACGGGAAAAGCATGGAGCAGGCCATGGCCAATATTCAACCCATTAAGATACACCAGCACATCCTGTTTAATCCCTTTGGTAATTATGCCTATTTTCTGCTGAGTGCCTTGTTTCCGATGATGATTGTGCTCTTCACCATGCTCTCGTCCATCTACGCCACCGGTCTTGAACTGCGCGAAGGAACCGGGCCCGAATGGCTCAGTCATTCCAATGGAAGCATCATTGTGGCCCTTGCCGGTAAGCTGACCCCCTACCTCCTTTTGCTTAGCTTCGACATGGTGGTGATGAACATGCTGTTATTTGTTCAAATGGGAACCCCTCTGCAGGGTAGTTTCGTATTGATAATGGTGGCCGAGATGGTCATGATACTCGCCTACCAGCTGATTGGTGTTTTACTGGTGTCGGTCACCGCCAATCTTAGGCTTAGTTTATCGCTGGCCAGTGCGTATGGTATGATGGCGCTCACCTTTGCCGGACTTACTTTTCCTCAGTTTGCGATGCCTTTGCTGGCGAAGATTTTCTCTTTGTTATTCCCCTTCACCTATTGGGTAAAGATTTTAATATCACAGGCTTTCCGAAGCGAAGCAATTCTTAACGGAATCCTGCCCATGGGTGCTATGATTCTGTTTATACTGATATCGGTGCTGTCGCTGCCACGCCTGAAACGATTGCTTAGTAACGAAAAGTTCTGGGGTAAAATTTAATACGATGCTCAAAAAGTTATATCTCGAAATTAGTTTGACAGCGGATTTTTTCCGGAAAGAAGTAAGAGCCATCCGTAAAGACAGTGGGGCCTTATTGCTTTTGTTTGGCGCGCTGATTATTTATCCGCTGGTCTATTCCATTGCTTACCAGAAGGAAATAGTACGCGACCTGAAAACCATTGTGGTCGATCAGGACAAAAGCAGCACCAGCCGCCGTTTGTCCATGTTTATCAACCAGGCCCAGGAGATTCTGGTGGTTGGCGAAGTAAGCAGCATTCATGAGGCCCAAAAGCTTTTCGAAGACAACCAGGCATCCGGCATCCTGCTGATCCCTAAAGGCTTTGAGGAGGACTTGTTTTCGGGCAACCAAACCAATGTTTCGGTGTATGCCGATGGCAGTTATTTCCTGCTTTACCGACAAATGATCTCCGGATCCATGAAAGCCGTTGGCACCTTTTCGGCCGGCGTGGAGGTAAAAAAGATGATGGCCCAAGGCATGACCTACAACCAGGCCCTCAAATCGCGCGACCCGGTGTCGGCCGATTTTCATTTCCTATACAACCCGGCCGGGGGATACGCCACCTTTCTTATGCCCGGCATGATCCTCATCATCCTGCAGCAGACCCTGCTCATCGGCATTGGCCTTCTGGGAGGTACCGATAAGGAAAAGGGTCGATACTCGTACCTGATTCCCCGAAACCTATCTAAACGTGAGGTCGTCCCCATTTTGTTGGGTAAGTCGATGGCCTATCTGCTTCTTTACCTCTTTAACTTTATAATGACCATGGTATGGTTTTACAATTGGTTCAGTTATCCCGACGAGGGCGGTTTCCTTCACCTCATGATGCTGGCTGTTCCGTTTCTGCTCTCTACCATTTTCCTGGGCATCACCCTCTCGGTTTTGTTCCGGAGCCGTGAATCGTCCATCATGTTCATGGTCTTTTTATCCCCCATCGTGTTGTTTCTGAGTGGTACCAGCTGGCCCGTCACCTCCATCCCGTCCTTTCTGCACACGCTGGCTCATGTGTTTCCCGCCACCCTGATGGTCCCGGCTTATTACCGCACACGCATCATGGGCGTGGATTTCCAGTCGGTTCGGCATGAATATATTCTGATGCTCCTGCAGATGCTGTTTTATGGCATCACCGCCTACTGGGCCATTTACTGGTCGTCGAAACCCAAGAAAGCAAAGCCCTAAACAGTCATCTTCCCCAATTCTCCCCCACAAAATCCGAAATCTAAAATTGCACATCGCTAATCGCAAATCCCTTTTTTTCGTTATCAAACGGTTGTGGTCCTACCTCTCGTTTGCAACGAGAGGTTAAATAGGTCCTCGTTTGCAACGAGGGAAACCATCTCCCCCAGTTCTACCCCCTAAATCCGAAATCTAAAATTGCACATCGCTAATCGCAAATCCTTTTTTTCGTTATCAAACGGTTGTGGTCCTACCTCTCGTTTGCAACGAGAGGTTAAATAGGTCCTTGTTTGCAACGAGGGAAACCATCTCCCCCAGTTCTGCCCCCTAAATCCGAAATCTAAAATTGCACATCGCTAATCGCAAATCCCTTTTTTTTCGTTATTAAACAGTTGTGGTGCTCCCCCTACCTCTCGTTTGCAACGAGAGGTTAAATAGATCCTCGTTTGCAACGAGGAAAACCCGACATAAAATTCTATTCTCGTTATAATACCCATGGAAATGGCTATATCATAAACGATGAAATTTTAGATCATGAAATTCAAAAAAGGACCTTTTGGAATACCGACGATCTTTTTCCGTCTAACCAGGATATTACTGTTAAAGAAGGATTTTTTGTGATCCCGGAGCCCCCTTTACTTTTCCTGCAACGCCCTTAAAACCTTAAACAGTGCTTTCTTTTGTATGGGTTTGGACAGGAATTCGTCACACCCGGCCTTGAGCGCCATCTCCCGGTCCTCATCGGTAGAGTAGGCCGTTTGTCCGATCACCACCGTATCGGGCTTAATTTTTTTGATCTCCCGGGTGGTGTCAAGACCATTCATGACCGGCATTTTTATATCCATCAGAACCACATCTACCTGCGGCTCTTTTTGACAAATATCAAGAGCCTCCCTTCCATCTCTTGCATGCATCACCCTTATCTCAGGATTTAGTTCTTTTACCAGGATATCCAGGTACAACAAATTCACCTCTTCATCCTCAACGATCAACAGAGTGAAATTATCAGGATTGGATTCCTGCGACTCCATCAACCCATTTTCCTGGTCGTCTATTTGGGGATGAACCGGGTTGTAGGGCAACAAAACTGAAAATAACGCACCTTTACCTTCTTCTGATTCCAATTGGATACTGCCTCCCAACAATTCGGCATTTTCTTTGGCTATGGATAGCCCCAACCCCAGCCCGCCTGCTATTCTTGAGATTTCTTTTCCCGCCTGGGAGAACCGATTAAATATGATCTCATGAGAGGCTTTTGGAATCCCAATCCCGGTATCTTTTACATAGATATTTACAAAAGCCCCATTCTCTGGGAGCTTATAGCCTATTTCGATGAAACCCTGGCGGGTAAATTTGATGGCGTTTTCCAGCAAATTACTCAGAATCTTAACCAGCTTCGACCGATCCGTTTGGAACGTGCTTTGGGTCTCGGAAAGCGGGGTTTGCCGGTAAAAAGCCAAATTCTGAGATTTTATCTGTTCCTCAAACAGACTAAATTGCTCCACAATCACCTCATTCAGGCACACTTCAGACTGGACAACGGGCACCTGTTTGGTCTCCAGTCTGGATATTTCAAGGAGGTCATCAATAATCCGCAGCAACTGATTGCCACTGTTCCGGATAATGTCAATGTAGAACTTTCTTTTCTCCCGGGTAAGTTGGTCATCGAGCAGGAAGTCGGAAAAACCTATTATCCCATTCATAGGTGTGCGGATCTCATGGCTCATATTATGAATGAATTCGGTCTTCAGCTGATTGCTCTCCTCGGCCTTTCGTCTGGCTTCTATCAATTCGGCTTCATGCTTTTTACGATCGGTGATGTCGGTGAGCATGCAGGAGATATATTCCTGTTGGCCCACAACAATTGGACTTACTATTATTTCCACAGGAAAGGAGGGGCCCTTTTTAGGTTTCAGATACAGGTCGGACCGACTCTCAAGTTGTGCTGCCTGAATTTTGCCCCCAGCGGGGTTCTCCAGGAGATCAAAGAGAGTGGCAGGGATTGATTCCTGATTGCTAAAACCGCTCATCCTGGAAAAGGCCGAATTTTTATAGATGATATTACCCTGCTTATCGGTCACCGAGATCCCCTCCAGGGCCTGTTCCGAAATGGCTCTAAACCAGGCTTCGCTTTTTTCGGCATGGTCTTTAGCCATTTTCAGCTCTCTTTTGTCTTTCTCTTTTTGGGATATGTCACGAACCGTGCCCAATACATAGGGGACATTATTTATTGTGATGTTTTTGCCTATGATTTCGGATAATAATTCGCTCCCATCTTTCCTTTTCAGCTTCACTCTTATCAGTTTGCCCTCTGAGGTGTCTTTGCTTTCGTTGAATTGTCCTGGTTCTTCATCTTTGGCCCTCAGATCAAAAACGGTCATCCCCAACAGCTCCTTTTCAGAATATCCTGACATTTGGCAAAAGCGGGAGTTCACAAAAACATAGCGGCCATTTAAATCGGCCACGGTAATACCATCGCCTGACTGCTGAGTAATCACCCTGAATTTGTCCTCTGTTTCGCTTAGTTGCTGCAGGGAAGAACGTAAAATTTTATTCTGAGATTGATAATCCTTATTTAAAAGAACATAATCGGCATTCTGTTGAACCAGTATTCGCTCTACCTTTTTACGCTTATAGATATTGGCCACCAGCACCACGATGTAGGAAAGAAGCATCACGATGAGGAAAAGAATCCCCAGAATCATCCTTTTATGCCTCGAATAAAAGGAGGGGTTCTTATTAATAATCGTGGCCGAGGAAGGCAGATCCCGGGGGTCAATGTCAAAAGTGTTTAATTCATTTTTGTCGAAAACATACACATTGGGACTTTCATTTAACACCGCCATGGAAGAGATATCCTCCCCCGAAATTATCCGATTCACCAATTTAGCAGCCGCTTTTCCCTGTTCGAAATGGGAGATGAGCTTTCCCCCAATTATTCCGTCACCCATCCCATGATACCAAAGATGAAAAAGCGGAGCCTTTAAATGGTCCTTTATCAGGTGCATGCTTCCATGAAAATCAATAGGCTGATTATTTTTGTCGTAATAAGCCGACAACAATAAAACCGGATTTTTTTTGTCAATTTGCTGAAGTCGGTAGGAAAACTCCTGAAAGGTAGAATTGATCAGCGACAGTTCGGCAAAATGCACCTCGCTAAAGGCGTTTTGGAAAGAATAAAACGTCTCCAAATCACCCTGCCCGCTGGGGGTTTTATCCACAATAGCATACAGGGTGTCGGCCAGGGGAAATAAATCCAGCATAATTTCAAGAGTCTCTTTCATCGAAACCGTTTCAAGAACCCCCGTCACCCAGGGATTCTGATTTTGGGCCATTCCCAATTGGGCGTCGTTTACCCCAAAAAAAACAATGGGAATGGATTGAAAAAGAGAGTCCTGGTAGTTTAAAACAAAATTAAAAGCGTTATCATCACTGACAAGGATCACATCATATTTGGCTACATGATTGAGCTTATAGCTTAAATAGTTTAAGAAAAGGGCCTCGTTTTGTGGGTCGATAAAACGTTTGCTGTCCATAAACTCAATATCCAAATCAATGTGTGAGGATCCGAATACCGATTGAATTCCCTCTACCTGATTAAAAAAGGTTGGAAATTCAGAGTTATAGGAATTAATAAACAGAACCTTCTTGTTTTCGGAAGCCCTCATATTGAAAAAGGAAAGCCACATGGCAATAATTAGGGGGCCAATAAGAAAGGCCGATGGTATTTTGTTGTTCTTTTTCATGATCCCGAATTTAGTCTGATCACCAGCCTCGTAAATTTACATAAAACAGACCATTATTTATATGCTTTTTTATGTAGACTTGTCACTTCCCTTCAAAAATATGGTTCAGGATATTCTCAAATACGCACGAAGATATAAGAACTTAATTAGAAGAGCGCTCCGTTCCAAAACGCGGATAGGCAAAAAAATGGCAAAAAAAACACCCCACATTTCCTCCGAAACCAGAATCGTTGGCCACCATTGACGGGGGTGAGTACCCTGGTTTTTTGGGGGAAACCCGCTAACATGACCCGATCTAATAATAAGTTGCTAAGAACTTTGAGATATAAAAGCCTGGTTAATATAACCAGACGTTTGTTGCCTCTTTAATTGCACAAACAAAAGAGCTTTAAGCGTGTTTATTGATAAGGGTTAAATCCCGTTATCAACTGTTTTCATCAACCCTTTCACAAACCTTTTTAGCCCTTTCGGCTTTAACCCGGCTGTTCGTTTTCGCACATATCCTGTCTCAAAATCAGACAGTTCCATAATGCATTGACCTGGAGGAAACATCACACGTTCCTGAGCTTCAATCTTTTACGCTTTTTGGCAAAAATATTGAATACTTCATTAGACCTCAACCGGCAATACCAAAACAACAGATCATGATTAACAGTATCATCAGGGTGGAAGGCCTCAATAAATCTTACCAAATGGGAAGCAACTCCCTCCATGTGTTAAAGGGTATCGACCTGGACATCAAGGCAGGAGAGATGGTGAGCATCATGGGCTCCTCAGGCTCCGGCAAATCCACCCTTTTAAATATCCTGGGCATACTCGACTCCCATGATTCCGGCAATTATTATCTGAATAACATCAAGATCGAGAAGATGAACGAAACACGGGCCGCCCGTTTTCGCAACCAATACATCGGCTTTATTTTTCAGTCGTTTAACCTCATCTCCTTTAAGAACGCGATGGAGAACGTGGCCCTTCCCCTCTATTACCAAAACATCAACCGCAAAAAACGCAACCAAATGGCCCTCGAATACCTGGATCGTATGGGACTGAAGGAGTGGGCCAATCATATGCCCTCCGAACTCTCGGGCGGACAGAAGCAACGCATTGCCATTGCCCGTGCCCTGATTTCCAGACCTAAAATAATTCTGGCCGATGAACCCACAGGAGCTTTGGACTCCCAAACCTCTCTCGAGGTGATGGAGATACTGCGTGAAGTAAACAACAGCGGGATAACCATCATCATTGTGACGCACGAAAACGATATTGCCAACCTCACCCACCGCATCATTCATTTGCGCGATGGTGTTATTGAGTTCAATAAAACCAACGGCAAACAAACCTTGCAGCAAAACAGGATTCCCCTCAATTAACCCCTTGCTTCCATGATCAACTACCTGCAGGAACTGTTATCCACTTTAAAGCAAAACCAGCTGCGCGCCATCATGACCGGCTTTAGTGTAGCCTGGGGGATTTTTATGCTGATATTGCTGCTGGGTTCTGGAAACGGACTTCAACAGGGGATGGAAAATAACTTCCGGGGAACCTCCAAAAATGCATTGTGGATCTGGAGCCGGCAAACACAGGTGGCCCATGAGGGGTTGAAGGCCGGCCGCCGCATTGAATTCACCGATGGGGATCTGGAGGCCCTTTCGCGCCATTTTGCCGACGACCTCTCCGACCTCTCCGGACGCTTCAGGCTCCGCGGGGACGCTTCCATCACCTACAAAAATGAATATGGCGACTTCAGCATCGAAGGAATCATGCCCGAATTTAAAAATATTCAAATTGTGGAAATGAAGGAGGGACGATACATCAACCCCTTCGACATGGACCAATTCCGAAAGGTGGTGATCATCTCGTTGCCGGTTCAAAGAGCTCTCTTCAAAGAGGAGGACCCCATGGGCAAATACCTCCGGATAGATGGCGTGCCCTTTAGGGTAGTGGGGACCTTCGAAAATCCCGAGAACAAGGAAGATAAACAGGTATATATCCCTCTTAAGACCGCCCAGCGGGTATTCAATGGAAACAATCGGCTCAGCCAAATGGCCGTGGCCACCAATGCCCTCACCGTGGCAGAAAATAAACGTATTGAGGAAGGTATTAGAGCCACCCTGGGCAGCAGGCACCGCATCTCGCCCGATGACGAACAAGCCCTGGGTATCTGGAACACCCTGGAGCACTTCAAGCAGGCCCAGGGGGTGTTTGCCGGCATCAAGGCTTTTGTCTGGGTCATAGGCATCATGACCATCATCGCCGGAATCGTGGGCGTGAGCAACATCATGATCATCCTGGTTAAGGAGCGCACCAAAGAGATTGGCATTCGCAAAACCCTGGGAGCCACCCCATGGTCCATCATCCGGCTGGTATTATCCGAGTCGGTATTTATCACCATTCTTGCCGGCTTTTTTGGTCTGGTGTTCGGAATGGGCCTCTTGGCGGGAATATCGATGATTCTCCAAAATATAGCCGCGCAAAACCCCGGCATCGAGCGGGCCTTTTATAACCCCTCGGCCAACCTAAACGTGGCCCTGGCGGCGCTCACCATTTTAGTGATTGCAGGCCTTATTGCCGGTTATATCCCTGCACGAAGAGCCTCGGGCATAAAACCCATTGAAGCACTCCATGATGAATAAGAGGGAAAGGGGTGGTAAAGGTGAAAAAGGTATAAGGGTGGTAAAGGTGAAAAAGGTATAAGGGTGAAAAAGGTGAAAAAGGTATAAGGGTGAAAAAGTGAAAGGGGTGAAAAAGTGAAAGAGGTGAAAAGGGAAGAGAGTGAAGAGTGGAAAGTGAAGAGGTTAGAAGTTAGAAGTTAGAGATAAGATGGGAAAAGGGAAAAAAGAAATAAATGGAGATAAGAGGAGATAAATGGTAAAAGTGAAGAGAAAAGAGAAAAAAGAGGATTTGCAATATCATATTGGCAATAGACGATTTGCGATTTGGCTAAACATTCCTTCAGATTTGTGAGGGGAACCCGCCTCTGGGAAAGAGCGTTAAGAATTGTGAGGCGTGGTGCGTTAAGAAAACAAAGCTGTTTGAGGACGGCAGGACGAGTTCTTTGTTTTTAGCAACAGGCATCAAAATTTAGTCCTTTCACAGCAGCGGTGATTTTTTGCTTACTTTTTTATGGCAGAAAAAAGTGAGCGCCCGTCCGGCGAGAGGACAGAGAGAGAAAAAAGTGAAAAAGTGAAAGGGGTGGAAAAGGTAGAAAAGGTGGAAAAGTGAAAAGGGTGAAAGAGGTGAAAAAAGAAGAGAGGGAAGAGAGTGAAGAGTGAAGAGAGAAGAGAGAAAAGGTTAAAGGGAATCAAGGTTAAAGGTTAAAGGTTAAAGGTTAAAAGAAAAGTGAAGAGAGAAGAGTGTAAAGGTTAAAGGGAAAGGTAAAGAGTCGAGATAATGATTAGACCATAACAACAGCATGCCTGCGGGCAAAAAAATATAATTATGTTCGATCTGGATAGATGGCAGGAGATACTGAATGCCATAAAAAAAAATAAGCTACGCAGTGCCCTCACCGCCTTTGGGGTGTTTTGGGCCATCTTCATGCTGGTGGTGATGACAGGAGCGGGCAATGGACTTAAAAATGGCATCACCGAGGGGGTAAAAGATTTTGCCACCAACAGCGCCTTCATGTGGGCCAACCGTACTACAAAGGCCTTCGAGGGCTTCAATCGGGGCCGATCCTGGATGCTGAACAACAACGACATAGAAGCCATCCGCGACCAGGTACCCGAGATCGATGTTATCTCTCCCCGCCTGGAAGGATGGAGCCTTCGTCAGGGCGAAAATGTGGTACGCGGCAAACGATCGGCGGCCTTTAATGTGATGGGCGACTATCCCCAATATCGTAAAATAGACCCCTGCACTACCCCCTTTGGGCGTTACATCAACGAAGAGGACATCCGCCTGAAACGCAAGGTATGCATCATTGGAGAAAAAGTACACGAGGTGATGTACGACAAGGGCGAAGACCCTACGGGCACTTACCTGCGCGTAAATGGCGTTTACTTCATGGTGGTGGGCGTATTTAAATCCAACAACCCCAACATCAATATTGGGGGGAATAAAAAAGAGGTGATCTACCTGCCCTTCACAGCCATGCAACAAACCTTTAATTTCGGCGACCAGGTGCACTACTTCGGATTTACTGCCAAGGAGGGCGTACCCGTCAACAGTCTGCTGGGCCGGATTGGCACCATTGTAAAAAAGAGGCACAAAATTGCTCCCGATGACGAGGAAGCCATAGGAAAGGTGAACATCGAGAACGAACTAAAAACGATGTTCTACATCTTCCTGGGCATCAACATACTAATATGGGTGGTAGGTATTGGCACCCTGATTGCCGGTGCGGTAGGCATCAGTAACATCATGCTGGTAATTGTGAAAGAACGCACCAAAGAGATCGGCATTCAGCGGGCCATTGGTGCCAGGCCGGGCGTCATCGTTGGACAACTGCTCACCGAAGCGGTGTTTCTCACCACCGTGGCCGGATTTCTGGGTCTGGCACTGGGAACCCTGGTCCTTCATCTGGTGGACATGGGCATCGATGCCTCAAGGGCAAAGGGCGTTGTGGAAGATCAGACTTTCTTTCTTAATCCGGAAATCGGCTTTCCCCTGGCGCTCTCCGCACTGATCCTGCTCATCCTTGTGGGACTCATTGCAGGCCTCATTCCCGCACTTAAAGCCATACGCGTAAAACCCATTGAGGCCCTGAGACATGAATAAGCAGGAGCAAAAGACAATAACCCGGGAAAAGAATGAAGAAATCTTTTCCTCCTCAGGGGGTGCAGAAACCCACTGAAATAATAAAATAGTAAACCCTAATATGAAGATTTAAATTATACGACGATGAAAAAAATTTTAAAAGTGCTAATGGTGGTGGTTCTGATAGCCCTGGTGGGGTGGGTGGTTTTCTACCTCTACAAACAGACCAAAAAGTCGCCGGTGGTTTATGAAACCGAACAACCCGAAATCACCGATATCATAAAAAAAACCGTGGCCACAGGCGCCATCGTACCACGAAAGGAGATTCAGATAAAACCCCAGGAGTCGGGCATCATCACCCAGCTCTATGTTGAGCCGGGCGACCTGGTGAAGCAAGGGGACCTCATCGCCAAAATTCAGATCATCCCCGAGATGATACAGGTGAATGAAGCCGAAAACAGACTCGACAAAGCGCGGTTATCCTACGAAAATGCCCGCATCGAGTTCGATCGTGCCCAGGGTCTGTTCAATAACAAGGTGATTCCCGAGTCGGACTTTCTGACCCAGAAGCTGGCCTATCAAACCCGGAAGAAAGATCTTGAATCGGCCGAAAACAATCTTGCCCTGATCAAGGAAGGAGTGGTAAAAAAAGCAGGTGCTCAAACCAATACCCTCATCCGCTCCACTACTGCAGGCATGGTTTTGGATGTCCCCGTAGAAGAAGGCAACTCGGTAATCAAGAGCAACACCTTCAACGATGGCACTACCGTGGCACTGGTGGCCGACATGGGCGAGATGGTCTTTGAGGGCAAGGTGGATGAAACCGAAGTGGGAAAAATCCGTGAAGGAATGCAGCTGCTGCTCTCCATTGGGGCTCTGGAAGAGGAAAAATATGAGGCTACGCTTGAGTTTATCGCACCCAAAGGCGTGGAGGAAAATGGAGCCATTCAGTTCGAAATAAAAGCCGCCGTTAAGCTGCAGGAAGGAAGCCTTATCCGCTCGGGTTACAGCGCCACTGCCGACATTGTGCTGGATCGTCGTGACAACGTATTGGTGATTAAAGAAAAGCTGCTTACCTTTTCGGGCGATTCAACATTTGTAGAGGTGGAAAAAGCCCCTCAGATATTTGAAAAAAAGCTTGTAAAAACAGGCCTCTCGGATGGTATTAACATAGAGGTTGTGGAAGGACTTGACAAGGATGCGAAAGTGAAAGTGCCCAAATCCTAATCAAAAAGACCCTTCCGGAAAGGGAAAAAGCCCATAAACAAGGGCCCATTCCTCACGTTAACCTAAATAACATTAAAATGACGCTTTGCTGGGCGCCGCCAACAAAAACATCAAACCACAAAAAATGAACAAGCTAACGCAATCTCTAACCCTTCTGTTGCTATTGCCTTTGGGTTTAGGGGCACAGACCACTAAAACCTGGAGCCTTAAGGAGTGCATCGACTATGCCCAAAAAAACAACCTTACCATAAAACAACAGGTTTTAAATGCCGAATACTACCAAAATGTGTACGAGCAAAATAAAATTGACCGTCTGCCCAGCCTAAACGGCAGCATCGCATACAACATGAGTTTTGGCCGGGTACCCGATGAGACGACTTACGATTTTAAAAACCAAACCACTCAATTTGGCCGTTTTTCGTTGGTCTCTTCGGTCCCAATCTTTCAGGGCTTCTCCCAACAAAATGAGATAGAACAAAACCGGTCCAACTGGAAAGCCTCACAAAAGCAGGCGGAAAAAGCAGGCAACGATCTGGCCCTTTCCATTACCGCCTATTACCTGCAAATATTGTTCGACAAAGAATTACTCGAGGTAGCCGAAAATCAGCTCGAGGTGGCCCATGAGCAGGTTACACGAACCGAAAAGCTGGTGGAAGCAGGGAGCACCTCAGCCGGAACGCTCCTGGAAATTAAATCGCAAGCGGCGCAAGAGGCACTTAACGTGACCCAGATGAAAAACAACCTCTCTCTCTCATTGCTCGACCTGGCACAGGCCCTCGACCTGGAAGACCCTTCAGAATTTGATATTCTGACCCCCGATCTGCCCAAATTAAAGGAGAGAACGTTGACCCCTCCCAACCTCCTTTATCAGGATGCCCTCACCATCATGCCCCAAATCGATGCCGCCCGTTACGACCTGGAAAGCAGTAAATATGCCCTTAAATCGGCCAAGGGAACCCTCTATCCCAGTCTCTCTCTCGATGCCGGATGGGGAACCAATGTCTCCAAATCCAAAGGAGATGAAACCTTCAACTTCAGCGACCGATTCAGCGAAAACGCCAATGAATACGTAGGGCTGACCTTAAGCATCCCTCTATTTAATGGTCTGGCAGCACGACACCAGGTTAAAAACGCCCACATTGGCATCCTGAATGCCCAATATGCCCTCGAAAAAGAGAAGCAAACCCTTCGAAAAGAAATACAGCAAGCCTATGCAGATGCCCTGGCCGCTTATCGCAAATACGAAGCCGGGATGGTGGCCGTAACCTCTTACGAAGAGTCGTTTCGGTATACCGAACAAAAATTTAATGTCGGGATGGTCAACTCGGTAGATTACAGCGTGGCCAAAAACGAATATCTACAGGCCCAGTCAGAGTTCCTCCAGGCCAAGTATGAATACCTGCTACGCACCAAAATTCTATCGTTCTACAAGGGAGAACCCATCGTTCTGGAAGGAGACTGAGACCCTACTTAAGGGTTATAACGAAGTCCAGCTTGAAATCATCATAAATAATCTTATCCCCCAGATTATCAAAGAAGGATTTGGAGCCAAAACGTACATCGTATTTGGACCGGTCGACGGTTAGCGTTCCCCTAAATTTTAGGGTCTCTCCCATTTCATCGACCCTGGCCTCGAAGGTAACAGGATGAGTTTTCTCCTTGATGGTGAGATTACCCGAGAAAGTATAAACCCCTTGCTCCTTAAGTTTGCCATGCTTGATGGCCAATTTAGAGGTAGGAAACTTATCCACCCCAAAGAAATCGTCCGACTTAAGATGCCCCACCAACTTAGCGTTGGTCTCTTCATCTTCCAGGTCGAAATTAATTATGGAGGTCATGTCTACCACAAATTGACCGGCCCCAAAATTCTCTCCCGACTTCTCCAGAAATCCCGACAACAGGCTAATCTGCCCAAGATGGGCCCCGGTTACTTTTCGCCCTTCCCAGAGAATTTTACTGTTTTCAACATCCAGCTGCTTCGTCTGTCCATACAATAAGGGGGTTACCATTAAAAAGCCAACCGCCACTATTAAAACACTCCAGTTTTTCATCTTCTGTTCATTTAATTACTACATTAAACAAGAACAGAAATCTGACCAAAAGGTTTTAACCTGCGAAAGCAGAGTCCTACCTCATCACTGATCCGATGATTAATTGCATTTGGCCATTAATCACCGGATCAGTTGTTCTAACTGTATCGGTAAACGAAATTTATTCTATCACCTTGAGGATCTTACCAACCTTAATAAAAGCCGCAATAGCTTTATCCAGATGAGCCCTTTCGTGGGCTGCCGAGAGCTGAATACGAATGCGGGCCTGCCCTTTGGGAACCACAGGATAGTAGAACCCGGTGACATAAATCCCTTCGTCCAGAAGCTGGGCAGCGAAAGCCTGAGATAATTTGGCGTCGTAAAGCATCAAGGCTACAATCGCCGAGTTAGTGGGTTTTAGATCAAAACCGGCTTCCGACATTTTGGCCTTGAAATAGGCGGCATTATCCATCAGCTTGTCGCGCAAGCCGGTAGATTCACTGAGCATCTCAAACACTTCCAGAGAAGCACCCACAATAGAGGGGGCTAAGGAATTGCTGAAAAGGTAGGGCCTTGACCGTTGCCGAAGCAGGTCTATTATCTCCTTTTTGCCGGTGGTAAATCCACCCAGGGCACCCCCCAGAGCTTTACCAAGGGTACTGGTGATAATATCCACCCGATTCATCACCTGATGGTATTCGGGGGTTCCCCGGCCGGTTTTTCCGATAAACCCGGAGGCATGACTGTCGTCGACCATAACCAGAGAATCGTATTTGTCGGCCAGGTCACAAATCTTATCCAGCGGGGCGATATCTCCATCCATTGAAAAAACGCCATCGGTGACAATCACCCTAAAGCGCTGGGATTGTGCCTCCTGCAACTGTTTCTCCAGATCGGCCATGTCGGCATGCTTATAACGAAAACGGGCAGCCTTACTCAAGCGCACCCCGTCGATGATACTGGCATGATTGAGCTCATCGGAGATGATGGCATCTTCGGCGGTAAAAAGAGGTTCAAACACCCCGCCGTTGGCATCGAAACAGGCTGCATACAAGATGGTGTCTTCCATCCCAAAAAAACCTGCAATCTTCTGCTCCAACTGCTTATGCATATCCTGGGTACCGCAAATAAACCTCACCGACGACATCCCATAACCCCGCTCACCCATTGCTTTTTGAGCCGCCTCGACCACGCGTGGATGCGACGACAGCCCTAAATAGTTGTTGGCACAAAAATTAAGCACCTTATCTCCCGTGCTCACCTCAATTTCGGCCCCCTGAGGAGTGGTAATAACGCGCTCACTCTTATAAAGTCCAGACTCCTTAATATTCTCGAGTTCTTTTTGTAAAAAACCCTGAAATTTACCGTACATATCTGTTGATTTAAATATTAAACGTTAAGTCAAAATAAGGTCTTTTGGGGCACCCAAAAAATGACCAATCAAATAATCCCCAAATTAATTCATCATCAGAGCCACCTGCTGGCGAATCACCTCCCAGGTGGAATGGTCCATTTTGGGCCCAATGACCTCAATCACCTTGCCCGCCAGCAAAGAACCAATCTTACCACAAGCCTCCATGGGCAGGTTATGAATAAGTCCAAACAGAAAGCCGGCCGCATATAGGTCGCCCGCCCCTGTGGTGTCGACACTTTGAGCAGCGATAGCCGACACCTGGATAATCTCCTCTCCTCTTTGGATTAGTGAGCCTTTGGCACCAAGTTTCAAAACCACCAAATCACAGATCTGTGCCATCTTCTGTAAAGCATCGGTTTCGGAAAGCCCGGTAAAGGCCCTGGCCTCTTCCTCATTGGCAAAAAGGATGTCTACATAGTTTTCGACCATCTCATGCAGGAAATCAAGGTTCTCGTCCACCACATTAAAGCTGGCCAGGTCTAACGACACCTTCATCCCCTGGGCTTTTGCCACCTCCAATGCCCTTCGGATGAGATCGTGGTTTTGCACCAGATACCCTTCTATGTGCAGGAGTTGGTAATCGTTGAAAATATTATCGGTCAATTCGTGGGAGGCCAACTCAACGGCAGCTCCCAGATAGGTCGCAAACGTGCGTTCGGCATCGGGACTGATCAAAGCAAAAGCACGGCCTGACTCGCTGGTACTTTCCAACAGAAAAGGAGCAATGTTTTTTTGTTCCATATCGGCGCGAAAGAAATCCCCCCATTTGTCCTTCCCCACCTTGCCAAAAAAGGCCGTTTCGATTCCCAGGCTGGCTAAGCCATGTATGGTATTGGCAGCAGAGCCTCCGGAGGCCTGATTTTTTGGAAATCTCTCTGTGGCAGCCAAAACACGACTTGCGCCCTCAAGATCAACCAGTTGCATGGAACCTTTGGGGAATTTCAATGCCTCCAGCAACGTATCGTCTTGTATCCTCGTTAAAATATCTACCAGGGCATTACCCATTCCAATAACCTTATTCATAGATGCTTGATATTTTTTATCCTGCAAAGATGAAAATTTTTTTGAAAACACTTGTTGCAAATTCAAATGAATCTTTATAGTTTTGCAGAGCATTTTCAGAGAAGGAAAGCCTTCCCATAGTATTGCAAACAAAGGGTTCAGTCGCTTGCCGAAGGATGAAGATAAGTGCGGTTCCAAAACATCGGAACAAATCGGAGGTTCCTGAACGATATTTGAAATTATTATTCCTCAGTAGCTCAGTTGGTTAGAGCGGCGGACTGTTAATCCGTAGGTCGTAGGTTCAAGTCCTACCTGAGGAGCTCAAAAGGGTTAGAGCGGTCCCGAGAAATCGGGATTAATCCGTAGGTCAATAATGACCAAGTCCTACCTGAGAAGCCAAAAGGCTGTCCAAAACATTGGATAGCCTTTTTTTAATTGATGACCTTTTACCTCTACATATTATACTCCCCCGGCAGTGATAAGTATTACATTGGTCACACGCCCAACGTCGAAAAGAGACTGCAGGAACACAATCATCCACAGGAGGCAGGTAAGTTTACCGCAAAATATCTTCCCTGGAAAGTTGCTGCATCTTTCCCTGTTTCTGATACTCGCGGGGAAGCCATGATAGTTGAGAGGTTCATTAAAAAGCAGAAATCCA
>JBFHFS010000056.1:0-31804 GCA_041583495.1 Marinilabiliaceae bacterium
AGCTTTTTTTCGAGCCGTCTCATCAATTTCGGCAGCCTTTTCGCGGGCCTCCTTAATGATTGTTTCGGCCTCCTCCCGGGCTTTCTGGACCCCCTCCTGGTAGATTTTATCCGTAAGGTCCTGAAGTTTTGTGGTCATGGTGTCTTTATTTTATAGGATCGAAAAACTCAATTATCAAAGTTATAAACGGATCTAAAAATAGTCTATTTGACGTTATTAAGCAAACTTTTTAAACAACCTGATTTCGGGGTCTCCCCCCTCGTTTTTCAGCGCATCCAAGCCTCAATCAGATATTCTTCAACCAGTTACAACCCCACAAAATCAATTCATTCAGAATAGGGTTAAGTTCAACAAATCAGCTATTTTTGCATAAGTAAGACCAACAACCCGGCAAAACTAAAAAGGAACAGGATTTTGGAGAACAACAGAAGGTTCATTCCGGGGCCCTGCGGATGGCACAGAAAAGAAAAAAATTGGTCCTGGCAGAACCGGCATGCTTCTAACATCCAACCGCGAAGAATTCTAATGATTGTCTGTTTCCCCGACTCTAACGAACCCATTCACAAAAATGAAAAAACCAACGATAAAAAAAAGATTTTTGCAGGTCTGCCTTCTCATGCTCATCATTTTTTCGGGGGCCTGCAGTTCACTCAGCAAAAATTGCCGGGTGGTAAAACACCGTTACCCTCAAACCTGGGAAGCCATTAACGAACTGGCCCTGCGCAACTCACCCGGAATAGTGGAGACCCAACAAAAGGTCAGAGAAGAGCAGTGCCTGGCCTTCCGGTTTCTGTCGGAAAAATGGGATGAAAACACCCAAAACAGCCGCGAAATCATTAAGCTGGCACTCTTAAGATGGGGCTGGCTCCCCGGAGATGCCTTTCCCAACTGCAGCGAAGTGGTAGACTACCACATGGTTTACATGGAGTACCTGCAAAAAGCGAAAACACCTTAAAAAGATTTCAAATCTGAGATGGGCAATTTCAAATTTGAGATGTATCAAAAGTTGAATAGCTCCAGGACAAAAGAAGAACCCTCAAGGAATTTGCGGGGTGCGAAATAAGATGTGAGATTTACGGAAAGATTGAACGCGGCATAAAAAAGGTTGTTCAGAGACTGGATTTACCGTTTGTTTGCCATAAGGCTAACCACAAATACAGGTTAAAACAAGAAACAACACCTTTAGCCATTCCATGCCATGATTGAACCTGAAAAAAATGGTCGAATAGAGGCCTTTGTAGAACAGCGGCTGGCCAACGCAGAACCCGGCCATAATTTTTCTCATGCGTTAAGAGTGCGCAGTAATGCACGGAAGATATGGCAAAGCGAGGGAGGAGACAGAACCATTATCGAACTAGCCGCCCTGATGCACGACGTGGCCGACCCCAAAGTGGCCGACCCTGCCACAGGTCTGGCAGCTATTAAAAACCAACTGAAGGCTCTCAACCATACCGAAGAACAGATCAACCAGATAGTTCATATCATCCAAAGCATATCGTTTACCCGCGAAAAGGCAGGCATCCCTTGCACCTCTCTCGAATGCAGGATTGTACAGGATGCCGACCGGCTCGATGCCATGGGCGCCATCGGCATCGCCAGAGCGTTCAGCTATGGCGGAAGAAAGATGCGCCCCTTGTGGAATGGGCCCCATTCAGAAGGCCATGAAGACTACGAGCCACAACCCGATGAAAGCACCATACAACACTTTTACGACAAGCTGCTGAAGCTAAAAGATCTCATGAAGACCAATACAGGCAAAGCCATGGCTGCAGAACGGCACGAGTTTATGATAACCTATCTGGAGCACTTCTTTGAGGAGTGGGAAAGCGATTTATAAATAGCTCTTCTGCGCACTACCGTCCGGCACAGTCTGTATTTCTTTCCTCGGGCTTATTTTCAAAACCACTAAAACAAACACGGATAACCAAAAACTTTTTTCAATTAGTTCCATTAGAGGCTCCTCGGTCAGCGAAGGCCAAATAATGTTTGAAAAAAGATAAGTTATCGCAGTTATTAAAACCCAATTGACAAATAAAAAAAGAAAAAAATTTTTCTTGATTTTCTTTTTTAAAAGCATCCAATAACCGACTGCCAGAACCAACAAAACAGAAACCAGAGGAACCAGAAAAGAAAACCCGGCCGGGGCATTTCGCATCAGGAAAACAGACAGTCCCATGATGCTACCAAAGACCAACGAAAACAGAACAATTTGAAGAATAAATAACCACATCCTTTTTGTTTGCATCTTATCTAATTTTAAAAGTGTTTGCTTTAAGGCCCCCTATAAAGATTCTATTTGAGTAGGGGGCTCAAAAAAAACCGTCCCTTTTTCCCAGGCGTTATCTTCCTTTATACTCTCAGGAAGATATTCCGTTTATATAGAAAATAGAGAAATAACCATTCGAGAGCAATCATTCCTGCAATGAGCATAAGAGGCTCATAATTGCCGAAGAGGCCGGCCACTCCACCCAGCAAACGGTCGGAAGTAAACTTGAAGTTAATAAATCGAACCGCCAGGTAGATGGTAATGGAGTTCAGGCCGATGATTCTGAAAAAGAAACTCCATTTTTGCCACTTCCAAACATCCACTACCATATAGAATAAGGCCAGTAACAGAAAACTGATTCCGCCGGCCAGAAGGTTGAACGTTGAAGTCCAGACACTTTTGATTATCGGATACCAGTTTTGAAGTATCAGGGCAGCGATGATCGAGCCTGCCCCCAACAAGGCAATAACCCCTGCCTTTTTATACCGGGAATAACGGTTCGAGCGCAATATCAAGCCAGCCAATGTACCCATCAAGGTGATTGCTGAAGCTGAAAAGATACACAGAATCCCTTCCGGATCAAATGTGGTTCCATACAGCTTGCCGGGAAGGAACAACCGGTCGATATATCCATTGATACTGCCCTCAGGCGACAAATCACCGGGGCCAAATCCCGGAACAGGCACAAACAGCTGGAGGGCGGCATAACTCATGAGAATGCCCACCACCGACAAGCCAATCACCTTAAACGATCGGGCATTAATGGCAATGAGGGCAGCAATGAGGTAAGCCAAACCAATCTGACCCAAAACACTGGCAACCCTCAGGCCGCTAAAATTAAACCCTAATCCTCCGTTGTAAACCACACCCAGAACCACCAAAATCAACGCCCGCTTAACGACTTTCTGATAAAGCGCCCCTTTGGTCACCCCCTTTTCCAGTTTTCCCAATAAGGCATAGGGGATGGCCACTCCGGCGATAAACATAAAAAGGGGAAAAACCAGATCCATCCCATGAAAGCCTTCCCATTTAACATGTTCCATCTGACTGGCTACAGAATCGGCCCAGGACCAGTTTGTAAGTTTTCCAAGAGCCTGGAAAAAGGCACCCCCACCGATGATCCATAGCATATCGAATCCACGAAGGGCATCCAACGACAAGAGTCGGTTTTCAGATTTTGTTTTCATAGTTTTATTGGGTTCGTCATTTAATAGTATAGTATGGGTTGGTTCGGCAGGAGAAGCCAGGCTCCGGTCCGTATTGCAGGACAAAAAAGTGATCCACACCCAAAGCTCGCCCACCCCCCGAAGACACAAAAAACATAAAAAACCCGTCCCTGGTCACCAATCTCGGCGGCGAGGCTTTGAACAATGCAATGCCCGACCGGGTAAATTTAACTATCCTCCGGAACAGATAAAGGATTGGTACAATAATCAGTCAAAAAAATCAGGGCCAATCGCCCCGGGGAATCCTCCAAATGGCCTATCCATTTTTTCAACCAGTGCCCGGACAGTTAATTGACTCAGAAAGAAACAAATTTTTATCTAAACTACCACTCAAAGAATCGCTATTTTGTTCTCAAAGTTAACAATAGGAGGTTATTGTAATAATAATTCATTCGCTCCCGCCCACTGTTTACTACGTAATATTATTTTTGTGTAATAGGACGGTTTAAAAATCCCTTTTCCTAAAAAAAGCCGGGCAACGAAGAGGGGTCATCAACTCCTCTTTTGGGCACCCAAAAAGACCTAACCGCCAAGCTCAAAGACAGATACATCCTCGCCTCGAATTCAGGAACAGAGAGGCTTTTTCTTTTTTGGGATAAAAAGGTATTTTTTTCCTTTTTTTATCTTGCCATCTACCTCAAATGGGTGTAAATTGCCACAAAGCAAATTCCCAATGAAGAGTCCAATAAAGGTTTTGATCGTAGAAGTAGGAACGTTAATCGCCAACTGCATCCGGTCACAACTTCCAAAAACAGAATATGAGATAACCTCCATCGTATCCAGTGGCGAAGCCGCTCTTTTAAGTATTCACGAAAGCCCCCCGGATATCGTATTGATGGAAATTCTTTTGAAAGGGGAGATGGATGGCATTGAAACGGCCCGCCAAATACTGGAAATGGTTAACCTCCCCATCATATTTCTTTCGGGCCAATCGGATGAGGCTCTTTTTTCAAAAGCCAGGAAGACCAGGCCCAGTGCGTTTATCTCCAAGCCTTTCAAACCCATTGATTTAAATCATGCCATTCAACTGGCCACCAACAGCCCGGGACGGCCTGATTCTAACGGCTCCAGAAAGGCTTCTCCTTATGTTTTACGCGACTGCATTTTTGTAAAGAATAACGAGAAGATGATAAAGATTGCCATTGAAGACATTTTATACGTGGAAGCCGAACGCAACTACTGCAGGTTTTATTGCATGGACAAGGAGTATCTGCTGGTGATAACCCTTCGGAAACTGGAAGAAAAACTGCCCCCTGAATTTTTTTTACGTATTCACCGCTCCTACATTATTAACATCTCCAAAGTAAAAGAAATTGGCACCGGTCATGTGGTCATTTCGCGCAACACCATTCCCCTGAACAAATCCTCAAAAAACGAACTCCTGAAGCGCGTTCAAACAATTTGATTTTTCGACCATTTTCGTTTTTACCCTTTAATCCCCTTCGGTAAACCAAACACGCCAACGGGTTAGTATTTTCGCCTTTTCGTCCTAAATCGTTTGCGCCATAATTATTCCGGATGCACCTTTGTAGACTAAGGGACTTTAAGGGCTTGGATTTTTTAATAAGTTATGCACCTAAATTAAACACAAACGCCATGAAAAAAATAGTATTGATTTGCGGAATGGTACTCCTTTCGATGAGTATTACCTGGTCACAAAAAACCGAAAAACCAGGTGAACAGCACATCCCATTAATTGGGTCTGAAGCGCCTTCCTTCGAGGCCAACTCCACCAATGGAAAAATAGTTTTCCCCGACGATTTCGGCGATAGCTGGAAGATCATCCTGTCTCACCCCAAAGATCACACCCCTGTTTGTTCTTCCGAGTTGCTTGAAATAGCCTATCAGCAGGAAGATTTTTCGCGTCTGAACACCAAACTGATCCTTCTCTCAACCGACAATATTGACTCACATGTCAATTGGAAAATGGCTCTGGAGCAAATCGCCTTTAAAGGCAGAGATCCTGTTAAGATTAACCTTCCACTTGTTGAGGACGAATCGCATGTTATATCCACCAAATATGGAATGAATGATCAGGGCAAAAACATCGGGAAAAGCATCAGGGGCGTATTCTTTGTTGATCCCGAAAACAAAATCAGGGCTTTCTACTTTTATCCCAATGAAGTGGGTCGTAATATTAATGAGATCAAAAGAACCCTGGTGGCCTTACAAACCCACTATGGAAACGAAAGGGTTGTACTGCCTGTAAACTGGCAGCCTGGTGAGGATGTGATGCTGTCCTATCTCGAAGAATCCGAACTGGCACAGCTGGGAAAACCAGGATCAAAGTTGTACAGCCTGATCTGGTTTATGAATTACATGAAGACCAAATAATGGTCATTGAACTAAACCTCAGAATCAATTCAAAACACAGAAACCTCAATCCCCCGCTTAGGCCGTCCGGCCCGGTGGGGGATTTTTTTCTGTTGAAGGGCGATAATCCATGGCAATGGTTCGTTAAACTTTTGCAAATAACTATATACCAGCATTTTAGGCGTGCAGACCTTCTTCTGCTAATATGCTGACATTAAGCATCTTGCGAATAAGTCTAACATCTATCATCTAAACTCTAACGATCTATTGCCATGGAATACGTGAAACTAAATGCCCCCCTTTATGCAGTCAATGTTTGTTCGATGGCATCATGAATGCCCCCCACCAGTTCTTCCACATCATTGCCTTTAGGTTCTATAGGGTCGAGCACCGTATAGGTAATGCGCTGACCAAACTTCAGGGGAAAATAACCTTTCTCCATCAGGCGGCTGTGGCCGTCAATCACGAAGGGGACAATCACTGCCGAGGGGGCAGCACGAAGCAGCGTATTGATCCCTGCCGACATAAAGGGCTGTAAAGCCCCGGTTCGGCTGCGGGTTCCCTCCGGAAAAATACAGGCAGCATAGTTGTTGAATTCAATCAGACGCCCCAGCTTAAAAATCTCTTTCACTGCCTGTGCGCCTTTTGTCCGGTCGATGAGTGCCGATTGGCTATGTTTCAGATTGTAGGAGATGCTCAGCAAATTTTTCGAGAGCTCAATTTTGGAGATATATTTGGGATTGTTTTTCCTAAAGACATGGCCCACAGCAGGAATATCGTAAATACTCTGATGATTGGCAACGATGACAATTGGCCGGTTTTCAGGGATCTTTTCCAGTCCTGCAAAGCTCACCTTACAGCCCATCAAATACAACCCCTTTAACATGGTCCAGTTTAACCAATCCACGGTTCTGCGGCGCGCCTTATCACCAAACACATGGAGCGCCACCACCTGAATGGGATAAAACAGCAAAACCATCAATCCGCAATGGAGATGAAAAATGGGCGTCAGCAGATAATCTAATATTTTCTTCATCCGTTTAAAATTGTTTGTTTTATAGGACAACAGATGTACCTCGCAAACAATCATCCTCATCCCGTATGACTCCGGGATAAATCGTGTGCATAGTCTTGTCCCGATTCTTTTATCGGGAGGAGGCACCGTTTTTTTTGCGGGGCTCGTTTCCTGCCTGTTAAAAAACCAAAGAACACCACAAAGAAACAAATATTACTTTAATTTTTAATTTGAACCACTCCTCACGCACCTAAAACCTTTTCTGATAAGGCTATATCCATGTGGCTCATTTCAACAACATCCCGCCCATAATTTGGGCTATAATCCGGAGAGGTTGTGAGGCGCGAGCTCAGCCCCAGATTGACCGGCTTTCACCGACCCCACCAGGCAAAAAGGGCCCACCCAGGCAACCGGATTGCCCTTTAAGTTTTTTCTTCGTATTTTTCACACCGAAAGCGATGCTTTTCATTGAACACACCAACTCATAAATCTTTTTAGAGAAGCAACTTACACAACTTTTCTTTTTTTTAAAAGTCACCTTTTCCAAGATCTCAAATTTAAATATTATGAAAAAGTTATTAGCGGGGATAATACTATTTTCAGTTTTAACAAATTGTTCTCATAAAGATGACGCGCCCATAAAACTACTACCCACTCATTATGTAAATGTATTTACCGGAACCGATGGGCCTGGCAACACTTACCCCGGAGCTGTAGTGCCCTTTGGCATGGTTCAGTTAAGCCCCGACAATGGTCTTCCCGGATGGGACCGGATTTCAGGCTACTTCTGGCCGGACTCTACCATAGCAGGATTCAGTCACACCCACCTGTCCGGAACCGGAGCCGGCGATTTATACGATTTATTACTGATGCCTCTCAACAGTCGGTTTTCAGAGAGTTTAACCCCCGAGGGCAGGTATCGGCCCTATTCAAAATTCTCGCACGACCGCGAAGAAGGACGACCCGGCTACTATTCGGTAGACCTTTTAAACTCTGGCATCAAGGCCGAATTGACCACCACCTCACGGGTTGGGTTTCACCGGTACACCTTTCCTGAAGATGAAAAGAGCCAACTAATTCTTGATTTGGGCTACAGCCTCAACTGGGATCGTCCGGTGGATACCCAAATCACCATCGAAGATGAACAAACCATTTCGGGCTATCGAAAGTCAACAGGATGGGCAAAAGATCAGCGGGTCTATTTTGTCGCTCAATTCTCAAAGCCCTTTGGCCAGGCGCAACTTTTCAAAAACACCCGGGAAACCTCTGACCAAAGTGTAACAGGGGAGATGACCCGCCTGGTAGCCCATTTTAAAACAATGGAAAACGAGGAGGTGCTGGTAAAGGTAGCACTTTCATCTGCCAGCATTGAGGGTGCCCGAAAAAGCCTCCGCACGGAATTGGCTCACTGGGATTTTAACCGGGTGGTAAAGGAGGCCGACGAGGTTTGGAACAGCTATTTGTCTAAAATTAATGTTGAAGGCACAGAAGCTCAAAAGGAACTTTTCTACACAAACCTTTATCATTGTTTCCTCACCCCCTCCCTTCACAGCGATTTGGACGGCGCATACAAGGGAGCCGACGGCAATAATCACACCGCAGAGGGATATAACAAATACGACACTTTTTCACTTTGGGATACCTTTCGGGCCGCCCACCCTCTATACACCATTCTATGTCCCCGCGAGACGGAAGACATGATAAAATCCTTTTTGTCACACTACGACGAAACAGGCTTTCTTCCGGTATGGTCCATGGTCGGCAACGAAACTTACATGATGATAGGAAATCATTCCATCCCGGTAATTGTAGATGCCTATTTTAAAGGCATCCCCATGGACGCCAAAAAAGCGCTAAAGGCTTGCGTGGAGACGGTAACTCAATCGGGAAGACAAATTGACCAGTACATGAAATACGGTTATTTTCCGGCAGACACCAAAGATTCGCATTGGTCGGTATCGAAAACGGTGGAGTATGCCTACAACGATTGGTGCATTGCTCAGATGGCAAAAGCAATGGGAGAGACCCAACTAAACAAAACCTTTTCGAAAAGAGCGGACAACTGGAAAAACCATTATGACAACGCCTCTACCTTTCTGCGTCCTAAAGATATAAAGGGCCAATTCACTTCTCCATTTGTAGCCAAAGAGTACACTGAACCCTACTGCGAAAGCAACGCCTGGCAATACTTTTGGTTTGTGCCCCACAACATTGAAGGCTTGATTGACACCCTGGGACAATCCAGGTTTACCGCCAAGCTGGATTCGATGTTCACCTATTACCCTGAGCCGGACGATAAACTCCCTCTGTTTAGCACCGGGATGATTGGCCAATATGCGCATGGCAACGAACCAAGCCATCACGTTTCCTTCCTCTACAACTACGTGGGAGAACACTGGAAAACACAGGAGATGGTACGTCGCATCCTCACCACCCAATACAGCACCCTGCCCGACGGCTATTGTGGAAATGAAGATTGCGGTCAGATGTCGGCATGGCTGGTTTTCACATCCATGGGCCTCTATCCGGTAAATCCGGCAAACGGCATTTACGACATCACCTCTCCTCTTTTGCAAGAGGCCACTCTTAATTTAGACAACGGGAAACAATTCATCATCAGCACCGAGAACCAGTCTGAGAACAACCACTATATACAGGCCATTTCCCTTAATGGAAACCCGTTTAATCAACTAACAATCACCCATCAGCAAATCATGGAAGGAGGAGAGCTGCACTTTATTTTAGGTCCGGCCCCAAATAAAGAGTTGATAAAATAGTCACACACACCGGATCTCTGACCTGGCATAACATTTATTCTTTCGAGATTTATAAACCCGTAAAACAATGAAAGCAACCCTGGCTCTTGTAAGTTTATTCCTGCTCTCCCTAATATGTTCATGTTCCTCAAACCAACAGAATACAAAATCCGAACAACGCCCCAATATTGTGTTGATTTTTATCGACGACATGGGTTATGGTGACATTGGGTGTTATGGCGCCACCGGATATCAAACCCCTCACCTGGACCGTCTGGCCAGTGAAGGGATGCGATTCACCAACTTCTATTCGGCGCAGCCCGTTTGCAGTGCTTCACGGGCTGGGTTGCTTACCGGCTGTTATCCCAACCGAATTGGCTTTTCGGGCGCACTCTTTCCTCAGAGCACGACGGGCATAAGCGCCCGGGAGACCACCATTGCCGAGATCCTGAAACCTCAGGGCTATGCCACCGCCATCTTTGGCAAATGGCATTTGGGTCATCTCGAGCCCTTCTTACCCCTTCAGCACGGGTTCGATGAATATACCGGTCTGCCCTACTCCAACGACATGTGGCCCGTACATGTGGATGGCACCCATTACAAGCCCGGCGAAGGCCGTGACAACTACCCCGAACTGCCCCTGATGGAGGGCAACCAAACCAAGCAATTCATTACCACCCTGGCCGATCAGGATCAGCTGACCACCATCTACACCGAAAAGGCTGTGGATTTTATCAATCGCCATGCCCGGGAGCCATTCTTTTTATATCTCCCTCATTCAATGAGTCATGTCCCACTGGGTGTTTCCGACAAGTTCAGGGGAAAATCGAAACAGGGCCTCTATGGCGATGTGATGATGGAGATTGACTGGTCGGTAGGGCAAATCACAGGTGCTCTGGAAGCCAACCACATTGCCGACAACACCCTGGTGATCTTCACTACCGACAACGGGCCCTGGCTCAATTACGGCAACCATGCAGGTTCGGCAGGTGGCTTGCGCGAAGGCAAAACCACCAGCTGGGAAGGCGGCCAACGGGTTCCCTTCATCATCCGCTGGCCGGGTCACACCCCTGCGGGCACCATCTGCAACAAACTGGCTTGTGCCATCGACCTGCTGCCCAGCTTTGCCGAGATTACCTCGGCCCCGCTACCGGAGCTTAAAATTGACGGAACAAGCATCACCTCGCTCTGGGAAGGAAATCCGGAAGCGGAGCCACGCTCCGACATCCTCTTCTATTACGGAAAAAACAACCTCAATGCCGTGCGGAAGGGTACCTGGAAACTGGTGCTTCCACATACCTGGCGGTCGTACAACACCACACCCGGGAAAGATGGTTATGGAGGCCGGCGAATTCCCCAAAAGGTGGAAGCCCCTGAATTGTACAATATGATGCGTGATCCAGGCGAACAATACAATGTGATCGAATCCCATCCCGAAAAAGCCGAAGAAATCATGCAGCTGGTAGAAGCAGCACGCCAGGAGTTGGGGGATTTAAATGTGGGACTGGAAAAAGGATCCGGCTCACGGGAGATTGGCACACTTAAGAATTAATCACACAAATGGAGCATGTATTTTTGCATGCTAAGACACACACAAACAGAGCCGGCTCCGATCCTTATTCGGGGATAAAAAGTCTTCGGGACAGGTTATCCCGGGATGACCAAGATGGCTAATGACAAATGAAGATAAATTTTAAACAGATGAAGATCAAAAACACCTTTCTTTTAACAATCCTCAGCCTGACGGCTTTTTGTCAGACTTCTCCGGCACAAACACCCGATCATCCCAATGTCGTAATCATCTTAACCGACGACCAGGGATACGGCGATTTGGGGATTACCGGCAATCCTCATGTTAAAACCCCGGTGATTGATCAGCTGGCCAGCGAAAGTGTCCGATTTAACCAGTTTTATGTCTCTCCGGTTTGTTCGCCAACCCGCTCCAGCCTGATGACCGGACGTTACTCATTGCGCACCGGAATGAGGGATACTTATAATGGCGGGGCCACGATGGCCTCCAACGAAGTAACCATCGCCGAAATGCTGAAACAGGCCGATTACAAAACAGGGATCTTTGGCAAGTGGCATCTGGGCGACAACTACCCTTGCCGCCCAATGGACCAGGGATTCGACGAATCCTTGATTCACCTTTCCGGAGGCATGGGTCAGGTAGGTGACTTCACCACCTATTTTAAAGGCGACAGCAGTTATTTCGACCCGGTACTATGGCACAACGGAAAAACCCAATCCTACAAGGGCTATTGCTCCGACATCTTTGCACGGGAAGCCATCAGCTTTATCGAAGAAAACCAGGATTCACCATTCTTTTGTTACCTCTCGTTTAATGCCCCCCACGCACCCCTGCAGGTTCCTGACGAGTACTACCAGAAATTCAAAGACATCGATCCCTCTGAAGGCTTCGAAGAGGATGATCGTCCGTTTGTCACCATGAGCGAAAGAAATAAAGAGTATGCCCGAAAAGTATATGCCATGGTCAACAACATCGACCATAATGTTGGCCTCTTGTTGAAGAAACTCGATGAGCTGAATCTTTCGGAAAATACACTGATCATCTTCATGACCGACAACGGGCCACAAAACACCAGATATGTGGCAGGCATGAGAGGACTTAAGGGGAGCGTGTACCAAGGGGGTGTGAGAGTTCCCTTTTATTTGCGATATCCACAACTAAAAGCCGGGAATAAAGACATAGAAACAATGGCAGCCCACATCGATATTTTACCTACCCTTTCGGAAATATGCCAGGTAGCGTTGCCAGGGGAAAGAGTGATCGATGGGAAAAGCCTTCTTCCCCTGATAAAAGGAGAACCCGTTGACTGGGCCAACCGCCCTCTCTTCTTCTACTGGACCCGACGATACCCGGAGCTTTACAACAACATAGCCCTGCAAAGGGCGGATTTCAAGCTCGTGGGACATACCGATTACAACGCCCCACTCGAGGCATTTGAACTGTTCAACATAAAAGCCGACCCCTACGAACAAACCAATATTGTCAGGGAGAATAAGACCAAAGCTAAAGAACTCAGAGCAGAGCTCGATGCGACCTATCGGGAGTTAATTGCCTCACCCAACCTTATTAATCCTCCACGAATCGTCATTGGCTCCGGGCACGAAAACCCGGTAATACTTAACCGGAACGATGCCGATGGAGAACGGGGCATCTGGGATCAGGAAGAGATCTATGGAAAATGGAACGTAAACATCAAAGAAGGCCTTTATAACATCCGTTTTAAATTCATCAGGCCCATCGAAGCCAACGGGCAAATGGTTTTGGAAACAGGCTCAATGGTCCATCAAATGATAAATAAAAACCCAAACACCGACCTCATTGAGATGAACGATGTTTATCTCCAGGAGATGACCGGAGAACTCATTCCCTTCTATAACATGAACAACAAAAGAATCTTTCCGTTTTGGGTAGAGCTAACCAAACAATAGCCCCTGTGGGGTCTCCTCCCCTCGACCGTTTTACCCCTTTAATTTACCACTTTAGGTGACCTTGATTAAAGGACGGAAGAAAACAAACCTGAAGAAACGAGCCTTCGCCGGAACGGGCAAGGTAACCCCCACTCTCACCCCTTGTCCCGCTTTACCGCGGGTGGGGGCATTATTGGCGGGTCTCCCGAATCAAGTTCGGGGAATACCCATAAATAACAAATAAATAAAATAGAATGAAAACCGATCTTCAAATAGCCACAGAGGCCAAAATACAGCACATTAATGAGATAGCCCGCCATCTGGGCATCGATCCTGATGACCTGGAGTTGTATGGCAAGTACAAAGCCAAGTTACCCCTGAAGCTGAATAACCCGGAACAGATAAAGAAGAAGGGGAGCAAACTCATTTTGGTCTCTGCTATCTCGCCAACGCCAGCCGGAGAAGGCAAGACCACCGTTTCCATCGGGTTGAGCGAAGGGCTTAACCGGATCGGCAAAGCCTCCACGGTGGTATTACGCGAACCCAGCCTGGGCCCGGTTTTTGGCATCAAGGGAGGAGCTACCGGCGGAGGTTATTCGCAGGTCATCCCCATGGAAGACATCAATCTTCATTTCACCGGCGATTTTGCGGCCATCGAAAAGGCCAACAACCTCTTGGCGGCTCTTATCGACAACAATCTGCAAAACAACGGCCGATCGTTGAATATTGATCCCCGCACGGTGCATTGGAAGCGGGTGATGGACATGAACGACCGGGCGTTGCGGCAAATCATCGTGGGTTTGGGGGGCACCACCTCGGGCATTCCCCGCGAAACAGGCTTCAACATCACGGCAGCCTCCGAAATCATGGCCATACTATGCCTGGCCGAGGATTTTCATGATCTGAAAGAGCGGTTAGGCAGAATCTTCGTGGGCTTCACCTTCGACAAGCAACCCGTCTATGCCAGGGATCTCAATGCTCAGGGAGCGATGGCTGTCCT
Source organism: Marinilabiliaceae bacterium (assembly GCA_041583495.1). Taxonomy (GTDB): domain Bacteria; phylum Bacteroidota; class Bacteroidia; order Bacteroidales; family Marinilabiliaceae; genus JBFHFS01. The sequence continues at coordinate 14,015 of JBFHFS010000056.1, forward strand.
TCTGAAGGACGCTATTAAACCCAATTTGGTTCAGACGCTGGAAGGCAATCCGGCCATCATTCACGGAGGCCCCTTTGCCAACATTGCACAGGGAACCAACTCGGTGGTGGCCACCAAAATGGGCCTTTCCCTTTCGGATTATGTGGTTACTGAGGCGGGGTTTGGATTTGACCTTGGCGCCGAGAAATTCCTCGACATCAAATGCGTTTCGGCCGGAATTGAGCCACAGGCAGCCGTCCTTGTGGCCACGGTGAGAGCCCTAAAATACCATGGCGAGGTGCCCCTGGCCGAGTTGAACAACCCACATCCCCAGGCGGTGAGAGAAGGTTTGGCCAATCTGGAGAAGCATGTGGAAAATATGCGCAAATTCAATGTCTGTCCGGTGGTCGCTATCAATAAGTTTGCCACCGATACCGACGAGGAGATCAACATAATACTGGACAGATGCAAAGCCTTAGGGGTTAAAGTTGCGGTGGCCGATGTTTGGGCCAGGGGCGGAGCAGGCGCCGAAGATCTGGCCCGGATCGTTTCACGAGTGGCAGAGGAGTGCTCATCGAACCTCAAACCACTGTACGACTGGTCGTGGCCCATCGAGAAAAAAATTGAGACCATCGCCAAAGAAATTTACGGCGCCAGCGCCATCGACTACACCTCACAAGCCAAAACCGACCTGAAAAACATCCTCCAGCTCGGGCTGGAAAAGCTACCGGTGTGTATTGCCAAAACCCAAAAATCCCTCTCCGACAATCCCAAACTTTTGGGGAGACCCAAAAATTTTGTGGTCACTGTACGGGAGATTGAGATAGCAGCGGGAGCAGGTTTCATCATCCCCATCACCGGAAACATCATGCGAATGCCAGGGTTACCCAAAACACCTGCCGCCGAAGGCATGGATATCGATGACGATGGCCTGATATCCGGACTCTCCTGATATTTGAAGGGAGAAACGACAGAGTTAAGGGGAAAAAGCATCCCTTAAACGGTTTATTTCCCCCTCCTTCAATTTTTTTGCTAAACAGGTTTAAAAACATACGTACACAAACAAGAAGCCCCGTGAAATTCACGGGGCTTCTTGTTTGCAGGTCATGGTTATGGGAACAACCGGTTTAGTCTCCCCCACACCAAAAAACAGCTTCCGGGGGAACCCTTAAGGGCCTTGGTCTTATTTGAAGAACAACAAAATGGCCGACACAGAAATAACGACGGTCACAAAAATTCTAAACTCTCTTTCGGGAATATACCCCACTATTTTTCTGCCGGTAAAAGCACCAAGGGCCACAGCAGGAAGCAACACCACATTCATTTGAAGGGTACTTAAGGAGATGGAGTGCCAAACGAAATAGTGAAGAGGGATCTTTAACAGATTCATCGACACATAAAACACAGCACCCGTTGCAATAAAGGTATTCTTGGGCAACCGCATCGAAAGCAGGTAGAGATTAAAGATGGGGCCTGCCGCATTACCAATCATGGTAGCAAAGCCCCCCGCCAGGCCTAATGAACGACTAAACCATCTGTTATTGGTAAAATCGACGGAACGACCTCTCACATCGCGATAAAAGATGAGAACAAGACAAACCAGGATGGAAACCCCGATAACATTTCTAAACTGATTATCGGAAATCATGCCTCCAACCACCAGGGCGAGTGCGATTCCGCCCAGGGCATAAGGAATCAACCGTTTAATATGCTCCCAGCGGGCACTCCTATGATAAAAGCGGATAGCAAACAGGTCTCCAAAAACCAAAAATGGCACCATTAGTCCGGCCGAGGCCATTCCCCCATACAGATGGGCCAAAACCGGAATGGTAACCATGGCAATTCCCTTGAGACCTGTCTTAGAGATGCCTATCAGGAATGCGCATCCTGCGGTAATCCACCACACTCCCCAGCTGACACTCAGGGGATTCAAAATACTTGCAATCATGCCTGCAAAGTAAGCGATTATTTAACCAATTCACGAATAACATGTGAGGCCGTAAAAATACCGAAGACAGCCGGCATATAGGAGATGGTTCCAACGATGCTTCGTTGGTTCTGCCCATCTTCGATGGGGACCACCGAGTTTTTATCGACCACCTCGGGGCTAAACACAACTTCAAAACCCTCCTTAACGCCCAGCTTTCCCAATCGCTTACGCACCATCCGGGCCAGGTTACACTGATAAGATTTACTGATATCGACAATCCTCACGGCTTCCGGATCGATTTTACCGCCAGCGCCCATAGAAGAGACCAGCCGGTGTTTTTTTCTCAGCGCACAGGCAATTAAAAACACTTTAGGACTAAGGGTATCGATAGCATCTACCACATAGTCAAATCTATTTTCCAATAACGCATCAAAATCGGGGCCCTTTAGAAACGAGTCGATGGAATGCAGCTTAATCTCCGGGTTGATATCCTTTAACCGGTGAGTCATCACCTCTACCTTACGCCGTCCTTCGGTAGAAACCAAAGCAGGCAATTGCCGATTCCGGTTTGAAGCCTGGATCATATCACCATCCACAATGGTCATCTCACCCACTCCCGCCCTTGCAATCATTTCTGCGGCATAAGCGCCCACGCCTCCCAACCCCGTTACCAGAACATGAGAACGATTCAACTTTTCCATGCCTTCTTCCCCCAGTAATAAACTGGTACGACTCAACCACTCCATATTTTATCGTATTTTAAAGCCCGCAAAAATAACACGAAAAAAGTTTTTATCAACAATTTATATTTCCAACGGTTGTCGCAGCACCAGCTAAAAAGTCAATTCAGCGGCAAGGAGCAGCATTGCAAGGAAAAGCCCGGAAACCTGAAATACCTCAGGACAGAGCGGCACCCAACATACAATTCTATTTGCGACCCACATTGAATCCCTAAGGGAATCAATGTTTAACCCTTCCTTATTTTCTATATTTTGAACAAAGCCCGAAAATTATCCCCAACCTGCTGCTTAATGTCATAAAGGGAGACCTCCCGAATTCCGGCTGCCCGGTTATAGAGAGGCACAATAGACTTATTGGTATGGTCGGTTTCGAGAAAAAACCGATGGGCCGGCACATGCATCAGGGCAGCAGAGGCTTTCCCGTTGGGATACAGAATCCTGGGGCCAAACGAAAAGTAAAAACCGGCTGCGCTCAACTGGTCAATTTCCTGAGAAGAACCTGAAAAATCATGAAGCACCCAGGGTTGAGAAGCCCGCAGATGCTTTCTTAGATTTAACAGTTCATTGTTTGCCCTTACCGAATGAATAATCATGGGCTTACCATGCCGTTCGGAGATATCCATCTGATGAATAAACAACTCAAGTTGCAACTGCATATTGGGGCCTCTCACTTTATCAAGGCCCGCCTCCCCCACGGCCAAAACACAGGGTTGAGACACAGCCACCTCCACCTGTTCGAGAAGGTGAAATACATCGTGCCCGGCAATGTACCAGGGATGAATCCCGTAAGAGAGCCAGGAACCTTCCCTACAGGCAGGAACCGGCTCGGGCGATACGCAACTAACGATCGCGTTGACGCCATGGCCAGATTCTGGCATTTGATGTGTATGAAAATCGATCCACTTCATCTTCTTTCCTTTTTTTTACGATCCCACAAACCACCACGGGATCCCGATTATCAACCATCCATGGTTCCCCCATTAAGGGCCCACTTATTCCGAACCTCCAACCCGCGTAATCCTGCCCGGCAATCTTGCCCGGATATTATCATTGTACATAGCCTGGCAACTCACCGGCGGCAGGTAAAACCGGCCGGCAAAGGCCGCATGACAAACCACCACAAACTGCCTCGAAGCGCCGGCGGGTAAATCAAAATAGGAATAGACCCGATCGTCGCGAATATCCCTATAGTCGGGCTGATCCATCTCAAAAGAATTGTTCCCCTCCAGTCTTAAATTTCTTATCTCCCATCCGGAAGGCACCATTTGTGTGAGTGCCAAATCATTCGCATCACCTGCAGTTCCGGGGTTAAAAATCGAAACCACATATTTAAAATCGGTTCCCTGCTTAATGTCCGACGGGTCAAGCACCTCATCGCCCATGCTTAAAAAACGGCTCTTAAGCACCAGGTTCTTCGACTGAGCTGTAGTATCAACCCCTCCGGTGGTACCCGTCATGGTGAGTGTCACAAAAAGTTCTTTCTCTGTGCGACTCACCAATCTGACCGATCCTTTCGGCATTGACTCCAACCCCACCGCAGTCTGGAAGATGGGTTTATCTGTTCCAACTGTAACAGGCGTTTCATTGTTCAGGGCATACGAAAATTCTATCTTCCCGTCTTTTGCTCCCTCATCGACAAAAGAGACCACCCCCATTAACCCGAAGGCGGTGGTTTGGGTACTGTACCAATCATCAGTATTCAGAGCAAGCGCCATCTCCCGAACCACCGGCATGGCAGCCTCACGACGGCCCAGATTGAGCAATGCTTCTACCAGGAAAGCCTTGTCGCGCAGCGGAGAGCCATAAGTGTAGGGCTGCGAAACATCGGCCCCGGCTCCGAAATCCTGAGACATTAGATCCCTGGCCACATCGGGCAGACCGGCCAACACATACGAGGAGGCCAGCAACCACCGTGTTTGGGGGATAAGGCCTTCCTGCTGCCGCAAACGGTTCATGCTTCCCTGGTCGGGTGCGCCGGCCAAAGCCAGGGTATACAACCGATAAGCCTGTAACATCTGCTCATACCCGAAGGCCTCTGTCCCCGGTTTTGGCAGCCAAAGGGAGGCCCTTCGTTTTTGAAAGTTCAACCAATTAGACCGAAGGGAAGGGGAAACCAGATACCCGTTTTTCCCGGCAATTAGGATAAAATGACCTGCGTAACTACTGTTCCAGTCATTCTCCTGCGATTGCCCCGGCCAGTAGGCAAAACCTCCCGATCCCGTTTGAAAAGAGGGTAACCGCTCCAACACACCACGGATGTTTGCTTTAGTTTTAGCCAGATCGCCCTCACTCAGAGCCACTACATTTCCCAGAAAAAGCTGAGGGAAGGCTCCAGAGACAGTCTGTTCAATGCAGCCATGGGGATAATCGAGTAAATACTTTAACCGGCGCGACAGGTTCATTGCAGGAACGGCACTCACCTCCAGCACAGCCGAATTGGTTCCCTTTATTCCCGGGAGGGAATAGCTTAACTGAGATTCGCCCTTAGGGGCCAATATCAGCGATACATTTTGGGTGACCGGCGGGTTAGGCATCCTCACGTTGATAGGAATAACCTGCGAGGCCGTTTCACCGGATCCCTCTGCCATCACCTCCACACGTGCAGGCCCCGTTTCAGCGCCCGTTTCCAGCTCAAAGAACAGGGTCTTATCGCCCTGTTGCTGAAAGGTAACCTCCTGGCTGGCCTGGCCTAAAACCTTAAACAGACCGGAACACTTTAGGGACACACGAACATTTTGAATTTTCTCATCCATCGAAAAGACGGTAACGGGCAGGGTCAATCTCTCTCCGGGGCCCATTAACCTGGGCATGGCACTCCAAACCATCAATGGTTGCTTTACCTTCACCGCGGAAAAGGAGCTACCCGTAGCGCTACCATTGGTGGCCACCACCATCACCCTCACCGATCCGGTATAGTCGGGCACCTGAACAGTATGGGTCCTCTTCTGTCTGGATTTTAGATGAAAAGGCCCCAGATACCTTACCATAGGTTCAAAACGTCTCATCCGGTTTTGACCCTCCATATCCAGAATCGCCTCATCTCCCCCAATACTAAACAATCGCTCAATCTTCCCACCGAAGGCGCCCAGCACCTGATCGTACAGGTCCCAGGTTTTAACACCCAAAGCCTCCCGGGCATTGAATCGCAGCCAGGGATCCGGCGTTTTAAAACGGGTCAGATCCAACAATCCTTCATCCACGATAGCCACCACATAATCCATGTCCCGTCCGTTCTCCTCGCTCACCACCACCGTTGCTGCCTGCCTGGGGCGCCAACCCTCTGCGACCTTCACCCGCGGCAACAGCCGGGATGCAGGGTCTTCGACCATCACCGGAATGGATCCAAACAACCTGATGGGCCGATTATTGCGCGACTGACCATGGGGCTGCAGAAGTGTAATGCTCACATAGATATTTGGCGTCATCTCCGGGGTAGCCTCAAAACTAAAAGAGGTCTCTTCGCCTTTAGTCTCTACCCACCAGCTCCTGATTATCCGGGAACCATTCTCTAAACTCACCAGGGCCCGGCCCTCCGGAGCAGAGGGGAAGTTAACCGAAATCTTCTCTCCGGTTTGATAACGCTTCTTATCCGATTGAAACGATAAAACAGAAGCAGCCCCCAGATCGCCCGAATCACCTACCCACCCGGGCCAATCCACCATAAGGGTTTGGGCAGCGGAGTGTCCGGACAGCGGATTTTCCACACGGATTAAATACCGCCCCCATAAGGGCCGGTTAATCCTGAAAGGAATCGTTCCTTTACCCTGTAAAACATCGATTTGCCCCGTAGAGATAACCTTATGACTGCCCGAAGAGATAGAACGGCCCAGGTCTTCATCGGTTTTCTCCCACCACCAGCGCCAATCAATTTTATAGATGGTATACTTGACACCTTTGACGGTGACCGGCTTACCCGCATCGTTGAGGGCCACCACTTCCAGATGGTGTGTGGTATCGGTCTGAAGCATCCCTCTGTCATCACCTGCCGGAATGCGAATTCCCAGGTAGGACGAATAAGGAGAGATGGTCACAGGTTTAAGGTCAATACTAAAAGTCCCCGCACTCTCAAACACACGGGAGGTAAGCATCCCCTGAAGCAGGCCAGGAGCCTTAACAGCTTCCGGAACCCGCCAGGAGAATTGAGTCGTTCCTTTTTCATTAAAAACCCCTTCGAACAACGTCTGTTCGGCAGGCTCAAAGCTGCGGGTAGGATCATCGAAAGAAAAGTTTTCGTACCCCTCGAAGCGGGTAGTGGCGGGTTTTAAATTCAACCGCACATCACACTTGAGCCTGGAGGCAGGTGAACCATGCAACCAGCTGGACGAAAGATCAATAGCCAGATCCTGCCCACCCTTAAGCCTTGCCTCATCGGGCAGTCCGAGATTAATCTTCAGCCGGTTGGGACGAATGGCTTCCACGCGAAGGTTTTTCTCAAATACCACCCCACCAAGGGTCACCCGGGCCTGCCATACCCCGGTTGGGGCTTCCTCTTCGGTTTTACACCGAAAGGTATAAAGGGTGTTTGTGGGATGTTTTTCCACCTGGCGGGCAATCAGGCGCCCTCTTGGATCAATCAATTCGAAGGTGACCGGATGATTAGGGGGAAGCTGGCTTTCAGGATTCATCATAGGCATAAAGGAGACAAAAAGAGAATCCCCCGGACGCCAAACGCCCCGTTCGCCAAAAATAAACCCTTTAAGGCCTGCCTTAACATTCTCGCCCGACACATCAAAACGATCAACAGACAGGGCACGGCCTTCGTCCAATCGAAGATAACCGCGCTGGTCACCAAGCCCGGCAACAAGCAGAAAGGGCATCCCGCCGGGCTCCAGAGTCGCTTTTCCCTCGGCGCTGGTGTGGCCTTCTGCAATGGGTTGCATCTGAAAGTCGAACACCTTCACCTCCACATCCGACAGAGGTTCAGTGGTTCTAAGATCGGTTACGATCACTTCGAGGGCCTGGGCATCACCTTTTTTTGCCAAAAGACCCAAATTAGAGGCCAACACATTACGGGAGACCCATCGTCTGCGGGTATAATAAGAGGGTGAACAGGGATTATCGCGTTCTCTCCAGTTATAATCGGGGTTATAGTTATATGGATAGGTACTGTAATAATCATAGGGATTGTCCCAAAAATCCTCTTCGGATTCACCGGCCGGAGGAGCAACGGATTCACCCTCCCTGCGGCTCCCTGAAGTTTCCTCATCCCGACAGGGATACATGGCATCCTCCTGTTCAAATCCCAATTCAATTCGGTAAATGGCGCCCGGATCGGGTTGAATAAATCTGGACAGCTCCAGTGAAAAGGTGTTCCATCGCCTTAAATTAAGCGTTCTATCCAAACCCAGATCAATGGTTTGGGTATGAACCAATCGCCCGGCACGCTTCAACTGCTCTTCTCCATCCAGATCGTTTATCTGAAAAAAAGAACCTACGTTTTGTTCAAATATCTTTATCACTCTGACCTTAACAGTCTTAAGGCTAACGGCTTTAAACGGAAGGAACAGACCGTCGGACCAAGGCATGATACTTCCCTGACCCAGAATCTCGACGGCCGGCTTCATACTGGAAAAAGTAAAGTCGAACTGCCCCTGACCCTTTAGTAATTTTCCGGATGCACTTCTAATACCTGGCATCACCCTGAGCGACTGTTCGCCCATCAAATCTTCACCGGGAAAGAGCTGCACCACATTGTTATCGATGGCATAGGACAGGCTGGTTTGGTCTCCCAACACGAAGAGGCCGCCCAGGTCCTGGTCGGGAGCGATGGGATCGCTGAAAACCACTTTGATACATTTTCGGGGTTCCGGCTCCAAATCGGCCCGAAGCAGTTCGAAGGTACCCAGAGCAGGAATCTGAACAGATAATTCATCGGGCTCCTCCGAGGTCAGAGCTCCTTTCTTTGCCTTCACCACAAGGGTGCTTATCTTTTGTTCCCGCCGGGGAACCTCCATCTTAAGCAAATGCTGAGTTCCTTCCAGATGAGTCCACTCGGGAGCCACTAATTGACCGTCCAGCAATACTTCGACCGAGTTTTGCAAATCCTTATCCGCAGCAAAATCGGCCAGCAGCACCTTCACCGTGGCCAGATAGGTCTCATTATTAGCGGCCAACCCGGGCTGCAGGGCTTCCAGCTGGAATCTGATATTTTGTGCATAGGTTCTGAAGGAAAAAAAGAAGGGCTCCTCCTCATCGGAGAAGAGTTTTTCGAGATGAACGGTTGCCTGGAAAGCGGTACTGGAAGGCAGCGGAGCCTCGGGTTTAAACATCAAAGTACGGGCATTAACCCAGGCCGCCCTGCCGGCAATCGCCGGTTTAAAGGTCAACAACCCGGAAGAAGCCTCCTGGCCGGGAAGTGCCTTTTCCAGGGAGTCGGCAAACTGCACCACAATCGGGCTCTGGTTAGAAATGTCACCCGAAGTAAAAGCGCTCACCTTAGGGTGAAAAGGGGAATGAGAAACAGACGAATCAGAGGATGTACATCCCGACAGAAACAAAGCCACTGCAAGAAAAGGCAGAAACAAACGAAGGCATTTCATAGTCACTGAAATCTATTGGTTTAACCTTTTCGTCCAATGACGAATTTAGGTTTAATAGAGTAAAAATACGTAAAAACAGGGAATGACCCTACACCCCCGCCGAAAATAGCAGGAGATCATTGAACGCTTTATGAGAACGGCACTTGAAACCAGGGACCACCCCCCGGAATAAAATCCACCCTCACACTTTTACTTCAGCAACAAACAGAGATTAGCAAGGCACCCTATCCATACTAGGGAACCGGGTCCTCGCCACTGCCTCCCCAGGGATTGCACGAGAGAATCCGCTTAAGTGAAAGCCAGAATCCCTTAAAGGGGCCATGTTTTTTAAGGGCCTCAATGGTATAGGCCGAACAGGTAGGGGTATAACGACAGGAAGGACCGATCATGGGAGAGATCACCCACTGATAGAGTTTTACCGGTATGATGAGCAAAAAAACCAGTCCTTTTTTAAGGCTATTGACAATAGATGAAACCCACATGGTTAGCGACTCTTTTCAATTTCGCGGATCAGTCGGTCGAGCGCCCTGGTCATAGCCAAATTAATGTCGGACTGGTCAACCGCCTCATTAGACACGTAAATAAACGCCACGGCCAATTGAGACTCCTGTTGGCGCAGGGCAGGAAGAAGAATCGATTTATTATGCCGGTAGGCTTCCCGCATCCGCCTCTTCAACAGATTACGTTTTACGGCGCGTTTAAATCGTCTCTTAGGGACCGTAAACAAAGCCTGAACCAATTCATCGTCAGGAAGAGGGGTGTTCAAAAACTGCACCCTTATCGGAAAGAGTGTAAAGGAGCGACCACTGGCAAACAATTGGTCGATAATCTTTTTCCGGCAAAGTTTTTCACTCTTCCTGAAAGAAAACATTGAGTTATTTCTTATTTTGCTTTCGGATAAACATCTCCAAAGCAGCGGTCATAGAGGGCGCTTGCGGCATTGGCGCCTGAATATCAAGCCTCAGCCCGGCTTCCTTCACAGCCTTGGCCGTTGCAGGCCCAAAAGAAGCGATAACAATATTCTCTTGTTTAAAGTCGGGGAAATTTTGAAGCAACGAGGCTATTCCGGAAGGACTGTAAAAAACCAGAATATCGTAATCAATTTCTTTCAAATCACTTAAATCACTACTCACCGTGCGATAGAGTATCGCCTTGGTATACTTCAGCTTGGCCTTATTCAGAAGATTGGGAATCTCCTGCTTATGAATATCGGAAAGAGGCACCAGGAACTTCTCTTCCTTATGCTTTTTCATAACGTCCACTAAATCGACAAACTTACCCGTGGAGTGAAAGATTTTTCTTTTCCGGTAAACAATGTATTTTTGAAGATAAAAGGCGGTTGCCTCCGAGATACAGAAATATTTGGTGGAATCGGGGACGGCCACTCTGGTCTCTTCGCAGATGCGAAAGAAATGGTCAATAGCGGTACGGCTGGTAAATACAACCGCACTATGCTCCAGTATATTTACCTTTTGCTGGCGGAACTCTTTGGACAAAAGTCCTTCCACCTGAATAAAAGGCCGGAAGTCAATTTTCACATTGCTTTTTTCCGACAAGTCAAAGTATGGAGATTTTTGAGTTGACGGCTTGGGTTGGGAAACCAGGATCTTTTTGATTTTCAATTTTCTTGATTTTAAATTCAACGAAACCAGGAACCACTTTGACAACTACTTTAATAAAGGAAAACTCTATAAAGTATAGATAAGGGTAAAATTTCCAGGGCACAAAGATACAAAATAATGTAATAAATCGAAGCCGGATCTCTTAAATTAACAACAACTCCTCGCCCTATCTGTATCAAATACAACAAAATAAAAACACCAACCCCGGCTCCAAACAACCACTGCCGCAGTATTTCGGTGGCAAAAGGAAACAACACAACCAAGGGCAAAAGAACCATGGCAAATGCCTTGGACATGAGCTCCGATTGAAACAAATAGGCCCGCACCTCCTGCCCGGTATCAAAGACCCATCCCACGAATTTATACACCATAATCTTCGCGGTGAAAAGCACCAACAAAAATAAAAAAATGGCCCCCAACAATTTCCACCCGCTAAATCCAAGAAGAGTTCTTTGATTATTGGACAAGACCTCGAAGATGAACAACGAAAAATTAAGGTAAAACAAAAAGCCCACGATAATGGAACCCGACCTTGAGATGCCATACTTTTCGGTTCGCAGGGTGGAGGTTCCCCCGGGATACAGAACCGAATTAAACACCCCTGCCAGATATTTTGGCCACTTTAAACGCAACAGGCCGGTAATGGCCACCGACAGAATCACGATAGACAAGAACCACTCCTGTTGAAGAACAAATTTTGCCGACTCAACCGGCTTAACGATACCAGGCTTATCCACAACAATGGTTTCAACCCACTTGGCTGTCTTTTTTCTCAACGTCAGAGTATCGCCCGTTGCCCTTTTCGACAGGCTTTCGACGACACTTAGCGGGGATTTGACCTCCCTGCCATCTTCCGGCTCATCCTGAGCTCCGGCCCGGGCACTGTGGCCATAAAAGTTGCCATAGGTAAGCATCGACACGCTGTCTCCCGGAACCCCCGGATAAAAGGCCCCCGGAACCAATTGAAGATCCACATAGGGAAACTGCCAGTAAACGTCGATATTGGGTTTTGGCCCGGATATTTCAGGGGAGGGATTTGGCTGTAATATAGAAGGCTTTGGTTCTAAAGAGGTGGCTTGCTGAAACTTTTTCGGCACATCATTCATCCGCTCGAAGTCGAAAGCTTTCATCGCAGGTCTTTCAGCCTCTAATTTGAGTTCCTGACCAGAGGGAATGACCACAGGCACAGTCGTGGATACAGAAAGCGTATCCAAATCCTGATTAACAGGCTCAATGCTTGTCCCTGAGATGAATTTCATTGGCTGAAAATTCTTGCGCAAAAATACTGAATATTTTAGTCTAAACTAAACCGCGGCATACCGAATCGCATCCGCACCCCATAACCGGGCCTCCCTGATGGCGGGTACAATTTGTTCGGGATGGGCCACCACGCTCCACATCTCCCGGTGGCACTCCCGCATAAACTGCTCATCTACCATTCGTTCCATCATCTCTATCAGGGGGTCAAAAAAACCATCCGTATTTAACAAAACCACCGGAAATGCGTATTGCCCTAATTTTTTCAACGAGAGCACTTCAAACAACTCCTCCAGGGTTCCTGTTCCGCCGGGGAGAGCCAACACACCCTGACTCTTTTCCACCATCAAAGCTTTCCGCTCGTGCATGGTATCCACCTGAATCATCTCTGCCACCTCTTTGTGTGCCCATTCCACCTCAACCATAAACCGTGGAATAACCCCGGTAATGGAACCACCCAGCTTAAGCGCCTCATCGGCCACGGCGCCCATCAAACCCGTTGCGCCGCCTCCGTAAACAATTCCGTACCCTTCGTTCACAAGATGAAACGAAGCCTCCCGGGCAGCTTTAAAATAGGGGGAGGGAACTTTAGGACTGGAAGCACAAAACACAACGATATTTTTCATGTGTGAAAATTTTTAAAACTACATTGAATCGGCCGTACACCAAGCTGCGGCCCCCAATAAAACAATATCTTTTAGCCATCCCTGCCCCGAAGAGGAGAGTTCGGGAAATCCGGAACCTGCCACAAACAGAAGCCCGGAAGTACCCAGCATGATTACCCCGAATAAAAAAATAAAAAAAGCCAAACCGCCTCCCCACAAGGAAAGCTTTCGGGACACAGGCCTGAGGGCCACCAGCGTCCCCGTAACAATGAGCAGCCAGGCAAACAAATGGCTTAGGGCATGGGCTGTAAAATAGTGCAACAACCATCTCAGCCAGCTAATCTGCGACAAAGCCCTTTCCACATGCATCACTTCACCGCTGCTAAACTTCATTATCCCCAACCAGACCAGAACCAACGCCAGCCCATACCTAAGAAGAAAATGACCAAAAATGGTGAGCGTCTTGCTTATTAGCTTTTTCATTCGAGTATGATTTATTCCTTACCGACAAGAGCCTTTACCGATCCATCCCGGATCTCTTTTTATTCCAGGGAATCATGTACTCCAGCACATACGAGAACCCCACATTCACACGGTTATCCCCATTTCCGAATCCAGGGATGGAATAGGGCACCAAAACCTCCTGATTGTCCTGAAACATCTTAATCCTCAGATTAATGGACCAGCCCATATAAAAGTTCTTCAGCAATTCCGACCGGGGTCCGGCCGAAACCTCCACCCAATGGGTATTGAGCACGTATTTGCCCAAAGAGCCATCGATTCCACCCCAATATTCATTTTCGATATTATAGCTCAATGAAGAGTGCTCCTGAAGAGCAAAGCCATAGTGCAGTCCGAAAAAGATATTATCATTATTCCCCTTCTCCTCCACCGAAAAAATATCGTAAAGCAAACCCGCCCGGATATAAGAGCCGTTGCTTTCGTATGCGTAATGTCTATCCAGGGCATGTTGGTCCGAGAAGGTAAGATTCTCAAAGCCGGCTTCTCCCACAAAAAAGATTTGAGGCCCCAGACTAAGATGGCCGATCACCGAAAAAGCAACCTTATCGCGATCGAAAAATTTCTGAATAGGTCCTTCCAGGTTAACCCCCAGAGCGAACCCGGTTTTTTGGGTCTCTTTCGTGGACGGCACTTTTTTTTGTGCAGCCAGCGACCCTCCAAAGATCCAAATACTAATAAATATAAAGCTTAATATTTTCTGCACTTTCTCCATATCTTACAGATGAATAGTCGATGGCCACGGAGTCGATGAAGGCTCCTGTATGCAAAATGGTATCCAGCTCAAAGCTAAACACATATCCGCAATTCCCGGAAATAAAATCCAGTTCCTTCCGATGTACCATCCAAAGGGTATCCCTCAACGTTTTTACCCCTATCACAAAACCTGTGGTATCACTGGAAAAACTAAGGGGCAAAAACAAGTCGCTCAAACTCTCCACGGAATAAACGCTGTCGGCAACGCCCAATCCATAAACCGACACATCAGACAAGGTACTGTCCTTGTCGGTCGTAGACCAGGCTGAATAGAAACCGGCCTGAACAGCATTCTGATTGGAGAGGCAGGCTTCGTCGCGCTGGCAGGCCACCAACCATATAAAGGCAGGCAGGACAACCCCCAGGAATACAATTCTCAATCTCATACATTTGGTTTTAAGGCCATTGGCTCTTCAGGGCCATTCAAACACTAATTGTTATGCACAGCCAACCCACAGTTTTCTTATAAAATACCACAAAGGTAGAAAATAAAGCGATTAATTTAGGGCCCAACTGACAGTTCGAAATCGAACATTTATTTGTTCGGTTTCGTTCATCTTTAGTTTTTTTGTGGTTTTTACTCATAATTTAATCCCCTGAAACACAGAGAACAATACTTCTTGGCCTGCAAATTGATTACCTAAAACGTTTTTAAACGACACCTTAAAAATAAAAATTAACCATAGTATGGAAAAGCAAACAAAAAACCTTCTGTTTTTGATGGCATTTGTGCTTTCGGGACACCTTCTTCAGGCCCAGACTGCACAGATAAAATTTACTGAATACGATCTTGATAATGGCCTGCACGTGATTTTACACCAGGACAAAACCACACCCATCGTCAATGTGGCTGTTATGTATCAAGTAGGATCCAAGAATGAACAGCCCAACCGGACGGGATTTGCCCATTTCTTCGAGCACCTCATGTTCGAGGGAACAGACAACATCCCCCGGGGAGAATACGCGAAATATGTTGAGAAAGCCGGTGGGACGCTGAACGCCAACACATCGGTCGACCGCACCTATTATTACGAGATACTCCCCTCCAATCAATTGGGTCTGGGCCTGTGGCTGGAGTCCGAACGCATGCTCCACGCCAAAATTGACAGCCTTGGCATTCAAACCCAGAAAAAGGTGGTCATCGAGGAGAAAAAACAATCCTACGACAACCGGCCCTATGGCTCGGTGTTGGCCGAAACCATGAAAAGGGCTTTTAAGGAGCACCCTTACCGATGGACCACCATTGGCGACCCCGACCATATCCGGGCCGCGAAAGATGAAGAGTTCAAACAGTTCTATAACTCCTTTTACGTTCCCAACAACGCCGTTCTGGTAGTTGCCGGTGACATTGAAATTGAACCTGCAAAAAAACTGATTGACACTTATTTTAGTGGCATCCCCAGGGGCCAAAAAGAGATTTACCGCCCTGCCATGGTGGAACCCCCTCTAAACGGCGAAGTACGGGACACGATTTACGACAACATTCAGATCCCTTTGCTCATCGAAGCCTACCGTACCCCTGCCATGAATTCCGAGGATTACTATGCGCTGGACATGCTGGGTTACCTTCTCTCCCGGGGTCAGAGTTCGCGTCTTTACCGTGCCCTGGTGGATGAGCAGCAAATAGCACTGGAAGTAGGCTCTTATCCCCTTCCCTTTGTCGATCCGAGCGTTAATCTCACCATGGTTTTCCCCAATATGGGCATCGATCTAAAGGAGGCCGAAAAAGCCCTGGACGCAGAGATTGAAAGGGTTAAACAAAATTTAATCGATGAAAAGGAGTTCCTGAAATTACAAACCCAGGTGGAGAACGACCTCGTGGGCAACAACGTGAAGATTGCCAACCGTACCAATAATCTGGCCACCTACTACACCTTTTTTGGAGATGCCGGGATGATCAATACCGAGATGGAAAAATACAGGGCGGTAACCCGTGAAGACATTCAAAAAGTAGCCAACAAATACTTCACCAACGACAATCGGGTGGTGCTTTATTATCTTCCTAAAAAATAATTCCTCAAAGATTAAGTGATTTAAAACAAACTTCACAAGTGATCTCTGACAAACACAAAATAATTCCTTTGAAATCAATAAATTAAATGAGATGAAACGATTTTTTTCCATATCCCTTCTCTTACTCTTTGTAACCGCCATCAGCGCCCAGCTGGATCGGTCCACCCCTCCGAAGCCGGGGCCGGCACCTAAGATACAACTGGGAGATTTTAAAAAATTCACGCTTCCTAACGGCCTTAAAGTCATAGTGGTGGAGAATCATAAAGTACCCATGATATCCTACTCTCTTTCGCTCGACATTGAGCCTCCTCTTGAGGGAGATGCGGCAGGGTATGTGCAAATTGCGGGTAAGATGATGCGAGCCGGAACCACCAACCACTCCAAGGCCGAGATTGACGAAACCATAGACTTTCTCGGAGCCACTCTTTCGACGAGTTCAAAAGGCATTTTTGCACGGTCCCTGACCCGCCACAGCGAAGAACTGTTGGGGTTGATGTCTGACATTCTTTTCAATCCCGCTTTTCCGCAGGAAGAACTCGAGAAAATCATCAAGCAGGAGACCACGGGCATACAGGCCGCCAAAGATGATCCGGAATACATTGCCAGTAATGTTGCCGGCATCCTGCTGTATGGGAAAGACGACCCCTATGGTGAAATCGAGACCGAACAAACACTCGAAAATGTTACCATCGAGAAATGCCGCAACTATTACAACACCTACTTCCGTCCCAACGTAGCCTATCTGGTAATCGTTGGCGACATCACCCCCAAGGAGGCTAAAAGTCAGGCACGCAAATATTTCGGATCGTGGAAAGAGGCGTCTGTACCCATGAATTACCATCAATTCCCTCTGGGTTACAACGAGCCTAAGGTAGTCATCGCCAACAAAGAGGGAGCCAACCAATCGACCATCGAAGTAACCCATACCGTGATGCTGACCCCGGGAAACCCCGATGAGATTAAAACCAGCCTGATGAATCAAGTGCTCGGCGGGGGATCGTTCAACGCCAGGCTGTTTCAAAACCTGCGCGAAGACAAAGCCTTCACCTACGGTGCTTACTCGAACCTGGACTCAGATGAGCGGGTGGGCTCCTTCAGTGCCTCGGCAAAAGTACGCACCTCGGTGACCGATAGTGCCCTTCATGAGATCCTGATTGAGATGAACCGAATGAGAACCGAGCTGGTTTCCGACGAAGACCTCTCCCTGGTTAAGAATGTTCTGATAGGAAGCTTTTCGCGGTCGCTCGAAGACCCTCAGTCCATTGCCCGGTTTGCCCGTAACATTGAGCAATACGACCTGCCCAAAAATTATTACGAAACCTATCTCGAGAAAGTGGAGGCCGTGACGCCACAGGAAATTCAAGACATGGCCAAAAAATATCTCCATCCGGAAAATGCCATCATCCTGGCCGTTGGGAATGCCGATGAAATCCGAGAAAAAATGGCCGCCTTCAGCCCCTCGGGAAAGGTTACCCAGTACAATTTTTACGGAAACATTGTTGAGAAAAAAGCGGCTGCCAAAAATGTCACCCCCCAGGAGATCGTTGCCAATTACATACAAGCAATTGGCGGAGCCCCGGCCCTTCAAAACGTCAGGGATATTCAAACCGTTTCAGCCATGACCGTTCAAGGCATGCCCCTGGAAATTATCTCTGCCCAAAAAGCCCCCAACAAGATGTGTGTGGAAACGATCATGCAAGGCAATACGGTTTCCAAGCAAGTCTTCGACGGGGAAAAAGGAAAAGTGATCTCTCCCATGGGCGAACAGGAAATACAAGGGGAGATGTTGCAATACATGAAGGAAAGCGCTCTACTCTTCCCTGAACTGAC
>JBFHFS010000057.1:0-31312 GCA_041583495.1 Marinilabiliaceae bacterium
CCCGGCAAATTATCCAGAGCTGCGGCAGCTGCGGCACATTTTTTTTAATCGTGAGGGTTTGAATATAGCCATCCTGCCCATTTTAGCCGCCGTAGCATCTTGCGAAGGCGGCTTTTAACCTGCCCTTACAGGGCGCTTGTTCATTACATTTCGAAAACCCGAGGCGTTGCCATCGGGCTGAATTAAGTTGGGCTTTCAGCCCGGAGACATTTTGCCACTCTACGCTTTTCTCTAATCTCTGATTTTTTCTCCCATCTCCTTATATCTCCATTTTATCTCTATTTATCTCTATTTATCTCTTCACTTTTCTCTCTTATCTCTTCGTTTTTCACTCCCGCAAAACGCTCATAGCAAAGCTGCTGCCATCACTCTCGAAGGGTCCCCGATGAACCGGGGCAGGCAGGGACCAGACAAGCTGGCTTTGCATTCCCGTAACGCTTACTCCATAGCTTTCTCCGGCGCAGTGCTGGTTTTTACTTTAGCATTTAGCCTTTAACTCCCGCAAAACGCTCATAAGGAAGTTGGTAACCCACCTTCCCATTCCCGTAAAGCGGGACCAGCAGAGCTGGCTTGATTTCCTTTAACCTTGATTAGCCTTTAACCTTCACCCTTCTTCCACAGCCACCAGCCGATCGTTTTGGGTCAGCAGCGGGCTTCCCTTCAGCCACTCTTTCTCGGCCTCCGGAGCCACGATCACGGGCATTCGCTTACGGGAGTTATGGATTTTACTCATCAGTTCGTTGGCGGCTGTGGTGATGATGGTGTAAGTATGATGTATCTCACCGCTTCCCGGATCGGTCCAGGCGCTCCAAAGACCGGCGAAGGCAAAGGCCTCTTCACCCGGCAAGGTGAGCAGGAACTTCTTTTTTTGCTTGCCTTTGGCATCGAGCCACTGCCATTCAAAGAATCCATCGGCCAATATCAGACAGCGTTGGTGCAGGGAGGGCTTAAACGATGGCTTCTGGTCGAGGGTCTCTTCCCGGGCGTTCAGGGTGTGCTTGCGGATGCTTTGGTCTTTGGCCCAGAAGGGGATCAGACCCCAGTTAAAGAGCTGGATGGTGGCGGCTTGGTTGTTGGCAATGACCGGGGTTTTGGGAAAGGTAAAACCGTTATAAAATCCCGGGGTATACCATTCGGGTTCCATAAAGGGTGCTTCGAAGCGGGTTTCCAGTTGATGAACGGTCTTGGTATTTTTCGATTGAAAACACATTTTGCGCTTTTTTAAGAGGATAATTTTAGTTCGCTGCAGCCCTTCTCGACAGGCCTCAAGGTACCAAATTAAGACTTACTTTAAAACCCTTTTGGCGTTTTGTTGTTATAAATCAAACAATTGTGGGTTATGCATCAAGAGCTATAGGAGCTTGTTTTTTGCCTTTACGCTCACTGATGTCTTTGTAAGAGGGTATTATTCCTGACGTGGGATCACGCCTCTTATCAGAGAATTAATGAAGTTCACCGATATTACCCATCTGGATGATGTTGAGGAGGATGAGCGGAATTTTAAGCTGTTGAAAAAGGGGAAAATCAACAGGTACAGGTTAAAAAAACGATACATCCATAAATCGGGCAAAATTGTTTGGGGCGATTTATTTGTTGCCTTAAATCCTGAAGAACTTTATAACCCGGAGTTTTCGGTCCTGGGCATGGTCACCGATATCACAGAGCTCAGAGAAAAGGGGGTTCGGTTAAAACAAAGAAATGAGAATTTCAAGGCCATGTTTGTGAATAATCCCCAGCCCATGGGCATCTATTCTTTGCACACATTTGAAATTCTGATGGTCAATACCGCCTTTTGCCGTTTGTTTGGCTATGGTCGGGAGGAGTTGTTAACGTTAAGGATTACCGATTTGATTGGGGAAGAGGAATCCAACTTTAAAAAATTTCTGGAGGAACATACGGCTGATCTTATCGATGGCAGCACCTGGGACATTACCACTAAGTGGGGTGAGCGACGGATGGCTGAAACCCATTCGCATCGGATCATTTACAAAGGCATTGAAGCCCGTCACGTGATGTTTATTGATATTACCCAGCGAAAAAAGAACGAGATTGCCCTCCTCAAAAGCAGGGACTCCATTCGCCAGGCCCAGGTCATTGCTAAGATGGGGAGTTATGAATACGATCCCGTGGCAGATAACGCTGAGTGGTCGAAAAATATGTTCCGTCTTTTACAAGTGGATCCTGCCCGGACCGATTTGTCCCTTGCCTTTTTCAAGACTCTGGTGCATCCGGAGGATCGCCATCAGTTGGATCTTGATTATGAAAAGCCATTGTGGGAGGGCGGTAAGAAAAAGCTTGAGATCAGGATGCTTTTGCCTAACGGGGATTATATGTGGGTGGAGGATCATATGGAACCTTTCTTTTATGACAATCAACTGGCGTATGTGCGCGGTGTAATTATTGACATTACCGAACGAAAAGAAAAAGAACAGGAACTGTTAACGTTCTCGAATGCCGTGGCGCAAAGTCCGGTGTTAATTGTGATTACCAATTCGCAGGGGATTATTGTATTTGTTAACGATTGGTTTACGAAAATAACCGGTTACCAACGGGATGAAGTCCTGGGGAGAAATTGTCGGGTCCTGGTATCCAGTCAGTTGGATGATTCCCGGGATGATGTGATATGGGCAACGGTAAGCTCTGGCCATATTTGGAAAGGTGAACTGGTTCGTGCTAAGAAATCAGGCGAAATATTTTGGGAAAAGAGATCCATCACCCCGTTATTGGATGAAGGGGGTAAGATTGTTAATTATTTAATAATCGGGGAAGACATCACCCAAAAGAAAAAG
This sequence comes from Marinilabiliaceae bacterium, assembly GCA_041583495.1. Classification (GTDB taxonomy): domain Bacteria; phylum Bacteroidota; class Bacteroidia; order Bacteroidales; family Marinilabiliaceae; genus JBFHFS01. Next base: position 2,790 of record JBFHFS010000057.1, read on the forward strand.
ACCGAAATGGAGCTGATCGATGCCATAGAAAAGGCAGAGGAGAGTGTCCGGTTAAAGTCCTCTTTTCTGGCCATTGTTAGCCATGAGTTAAGAACGCAGCTAAACCCCATTATTGGGTTCAGCCATATCTTGATGGAGGACCCCGAGGAACAGATGGTACAGGAATTGGCCGGTCTGATTCACAAATCAGGCGAGGAGATGTTGAGGTTGATCGAAGACTTGTTTGATTTGTCCTTTGCCAAAGGCCACAATCTGAGTCTTAACAATAAATCGGTTTTTTGTGTTGATTTGTATACCCTGGCCCGCTCTTCCATGGAAGGCAGATTGATGATGTCCGGAAAATGGGATCACATCCGCCCTCTTTTCACGCATGGCTCATTCTGCCCCAAAGACGCGCTGAGTATCGATAGTGCTAAGGTGTTACAGGTGCTTTCCATCTTGTTTAACAACGCCGTTAAGTTCACTCAGCAAGGTGAAATTGAATTTGGGATGGAAATTTTTAAGGAAACCAGGAGAATCCGGTTTTTTGTGCGGGATACAGGAATCGGGATAGAACCCGGGAAAGCCAGCCATATATTTGATGAATTCAGACAGGCCAACGACTCGGCTTCACGAAATTTTGGCGGTCTGGGGGTGGGGCTGGCCATCTCCAAATACCTGGTCAATATTCTGGAAGGAACCCTGAGTGTGGATTCTGTTCCCGGATCGGGCAGTACCTTTACCCTGGAGATGCCTGTCGATTTTATTGAAAAACAGAATAAACGCTTGTCGAGAAGCCGGCTGGCAGAAGATGAGTTTTCGAACTTCAACGGCAAAACCATTCTGGTGGTCGATGATAATCCTTTTGTTCATGAAGGGATTAAGCGGCTGTTGCAGGCGTTTGATGTTACCCTTATCGCTGCACAGAATGGGTATGAAGCGATTCAGCGGGTAGAAGAACAGGTCCCCGACTTTATTCTGATGGATATTTTGATGCCCGAAATGGGGGGCATTGAAACCACACTCCGCATCCGCTCCCTGCATCCTAAAGTCCCCATCTTCGCGTTGCTGGCCTATTTTATGCCTAAGGACCGTGAAAAAGCGCTGGAAGCCGGCTGTGATGGGGTGATTAATAAACCCGTTCGCCGGGATATCTTGTTTAATCTCCTGAAGAAATATCTGGGTGAAGAAAAGAGTAAAGAAGTGAAAGAAGTAAAAAGGGTGAAAGAGATGGAAAAGGATGAAAGATTAGAAAAAGATTAAGAATGAAAGAGAAAAAGAGCTGGTAGCAGCTTTAGTACTGAGCCTGTGGAAGGGAGCTCGAAGGGGTGTAGTAACCAAACGATATAATCGTGCGGCAGCGGAGTAGGCCCAAATGCGAAATCCAGGCTATGGCGACACCCCCTCTGCTACCATTCAATCCTGTTATTGTCTTTCAGGGAGCCCGTTGCTGTTTTATTCAATGGAATTTTTATGCCTGGGGGGGCTGAAATTGTACCCTGTTTTTCCTGCCTAATAAATTCAAAATAATAACTTTGTAAAAACTCCAAATTTTTGTAATGTTAAAATTTAGAATTTCTCTTTTCTTCCTTTTGTTTTCGATTCCCCTTTGGGCTCTTAATTATGGATTCACCCAAATAACCAATCGGGATGGACTGACCCAAAACGATGTATTGTGCATTTTTCAGGATTCGAGAGGTTTTATGTGGTTTGGAACCAACGATGGCCTGAATCGGTACGATGGACGCGAATTTACACCCTATCGTAGAGCGGTCGAAGAACTTAGCAGTGGATTAATCAGGGGCCTGGTGGAGGATAATAAGGATAACCTTTGGGTGGCTACCTTTGATAATGGCATCAATCAATTAAACCTTCAAACCGGGATTATTGATCAGTTCTTTCAGGATGATCGGCCAGGGTTGTCGCTAAATTCAAATAACATTAACGACATCGTTTGCGACACCAGCGGGGTGGTTTATTATGTTACCAACGAAGGCGTAGGAAAAATCATTCAAGAGGAAGGAAAAACCTGCATTATCAATCTTAAAGACCCGGCAAACGACCATAACTTTTATCGAAAAGCCCGGTTATTTGTGGATAACAGCAACCGACTCTGGTTGATGTCCGGCCGGGGACTCTATTATTTTGAGCACACCAATTTAAAACTCTATTTTCAAATCCCGGATGGACAAATCAAAAAGATGGCCGAGTCCAACCTCCGGTTTGTGGTGGGAACCAGTATCGGGTCTTTTTCTTTTCAAAAAGGGGAGAAGATGTCCAGCCCTTATGTCCCCACTTTCTTTTCGCATCAACCCGTTACCGATTTAATGGTCGATGCCCATCAATCTGTCTGGCTGGGGAATAATACAGGGGTAGAAAAATTTAGTCTTGGGTTGGGTTCTTCTGGTTATCAAAGGGATGATTTTTTTGAGAAAGACCAGAAACAAGAGATGGAAAAGATGAAAGTTCTTTCCTTCAACAAGGACCGAACCGGTATCATTTACATTGGGACGAATGGTTCAGGGGTTATGAAAATTAATCCGAACCGGAAAAAGTTCCGTACTTTTAAATTAAATGACCCTTCGGGTGGCAATAAAATAAGGGCTATTTTCCAGGACAGCAGGCAAAATATTTATATAGGCAAAGAGAAGGGAAAACTGTTTTACCTGCCTGCATCTCATCTCAGAAATTTTGAACAGGATGTAATGTTCAATGGGTTTCCCTGGCAGACAGATGAGATAAACCAGCCTGTTTTTACCATTACCCAGGTGGTCGACGCCCGGGGGGTACCCCACGTGATTAGTGGATCCGATTCTAATGATCCTATATTAGACCTCTCGGTCAATAAAATGAATATCCCGGATCTGAAAGCCCGCATTTTTGCCATGGCTCAGGGATCAGACGGATTGGTATGGATTGGGACATATAACCAGGGGTTATTTCGCTTCGATCCAAAGGGTAGGCTGCCTTTGAAATCTTTTTCCACAGATGCCAGGGGCAATGCGCTTTATTCCAATATCATCCGAAGTCTTTTTTTCGATTCCAAAAACAGACTGTGGATTGGAACCGCCCAGGGTCTTAATCTATTGCCGCGCGAAGAGCAAGCTAAAAGCAGGCCCAGCTTTGTGAGGATTAATGAGATATCTACTGGAAATAAAGACCTTAATTGCAATTATATATTGCCTGTTTTTGAATCCAAAACTGGCCAAATATGGGTGGGTACTATGGGCGGAGGATTGAGCCATCTGCTCGGCTTCGATCCTAAAACCGGAAAGGCCGAATTCGAGAATTTTACCACTAAAGAGGGGTTGCCCAACAATGTAATAAAATCGATTTTGGAAGATGATTCGGGTAATTTATGGGTCGCTACCAATAGGGGGCTCTGTCGGTTTAATCCTCAATCCAGAAGCTTTGACAATTTTGATATCAATGACGGATTGCAGGACTATGAATTTAGTGAGCTTACCGGCTGTAAATTAAACGATGGAGAGATGCTCTTTGGGGGTGTTAATGGCATTAATGCCTTTTATCCTAATCAGATTGTGAAAGATACCACCTCAGCTACCCCCGTTTTTACTGGGTTAATGGTCTTAAATAAGGAGGTTGAGGTGGGGGAGGTTCTTCACAATCGGGTGTTGCTGGAAAAGGATATCAACGATATTGGCCGTATAAACCTTAATTATGGGGAAAATAGTTTCGCGGTCCAATTTTCCTCACTGCATTTTGGCCATCCTGAGAAAAATAAATGTATGTACAGGTTGGGAAACTTCGATCGCGAATGGGTCATTGCGCCTTCGGGTGAGGTGGCTAAATATACCAACCTTAAACCCGGCCGATATCTTCTGGAAATTAAGGCTGCCAATAGTGATGGCGTCTGGAGTAATGAAGTTAAAAGACTCGAAATTGCTGTTTCACCCCCCTTTTTGTTGACGTGGTTCATGAAAATAGTTTATGTGGTCTTGATCATCCTAGGTTTTCTGTTTTTTCGGAAATTCACAATCATCAATGCCAACCGGAAACATGAACTTTTAATTCAGGAAATTGAGAAACAAAAGGATGAGGAAATTTATCGGGTTAAATTTCAGTTTTTTACCAATATTGCACATGAGTTTAAAACCCCTTTGATGCTTATTGTCAATCCCTTGGAGCGGCTGGTTAAAAACCAGATTCTGCCCTCCCAACAGGTCTTGAACAACTATTTTCAGGTGATGCACCGAAATGCCAATGTGTTGCTGCGATTGATTAATCAACTGATGGATTTTCGGAAAATTGATCAGGGTAAGATGAAGTTGAATATTAAAATGGGTAACCTCCGTGATTTTTTGGCCGATATTCATGAATCCTTCTCATCGCTGGCCGAATCAAAAAATATCTCGTTCAACTTTGTGTCGCATATTACCAATGAGAATATCTATTTCGATCCTTCTATGCTAGAGAAAGTTGTCTACAATATTCTCTCCAATGCCTTTAAATTTACCTCCGAAAATGGGGTTATAAATTTTGAATTGCTCGACGACAACAGCGCTTTTGTAACCATTATCATCACCGATTCGGGCATTGGTATTCCCATTGAGGCACAAGAGTACATCTTTGACCGGTTTTTCCAGGTGCCTTTGCCCGACGCGCAAATTCAACCTGGTACCGGAATTGGGCTGGCCTATTGCAAGAGCCTGATTGAGTTAATGCATGCCAAAATTGAGTTTAAAAGTAAATTGGGTGTGGGAACTACTTTTTTTATTAAAATACCCAACGACAAAAATGTTTTTAACGACGGGGAGATCTCCGAAAACCGACAGTGGCAGTTGTCTCGCCCAACGAATTCTCTTTTAAGCGAAAAGGTTATAGCCGGTCCTCTCTTTAGGGAAAGCCAAACCCAGGTGAATCATGAAGATTGGTTTACCCTGCTGGTGGTGGAGGATAATGCTGATTTGAGAAACTTTTTAAGAGACTATTTCTCTCCAAAATACAATGTTCTTGAGGCGGTTAATGGGCAGGAAGGGTATACTAAATGTGTAGAGCAAAAGCCCGATCTGATAATTACGGATGTCGTGATGCCTATGGTCGATGGATTGGTAATGTCGCAGAAAATTAAAGAGAACCCGGAAACCTCTCATATCCCTATTATTATGCTTTCTTCCCAAACATCCGAGGACCAGCAAAAAGAGGGCCTTTTTACCGGGGCCGATTCCTATTTGAGCAAACCCTTTAATGTGGAAGTTTTGTCGGCTCAGATATTGTCGCTCCTTAAAAACCGGCATGCTCTGCGGGCTAAATATCTGGAAAAAATAAAAGTGGTTCCCTCGGACATTGAGCCTTCGCGTAAAGATGATCGTTTTATTAACCAATTACTCGAATTGGTGGAAGCCAATTTGGCCGACCCCGCATTCTCGGTGCAAAAACTGGCTTCCCTATACGGTTGCTCGCAGACTAGCCTCAATACTAAGTTAGTGTCTCTCACAGGCCAGAAAGCCAAGATCTTTATCCGCTCTATACGCCTCAAACGGGCCGCTCAGCTATTGGAACAAGGGGATCTTTCTATCTCGGAAATTACCTACCAGGTGGGCTTTAATGATCTTCAGTATTTTAGAAAGTGTTTTATGACCGAATTTGGCTGTTTGCCCTCTAAATATCCGGTGAACGCCTAAATAAATTAGTCTGCCGGCTAGCTGTTTCGGCACTATTCCGAAAATTATTTTTTAGGATGTCTCAATGCTGAAAACAGGAGGATTCCAAGATGATATTTTTTAAGCCTAAAAAACTCAAATAATAAGAATTCGTCCCTTAATTTCGAATTATTTCGAAATTAAGGGACGAATAAGTCAAAAAGAGTAAAAAAACATCCCCACTGGTGGTTTTTTCCGTGTATTTATCTCATTCAGTTTACCCCCAAATTACCTGCAGTAGTTAATTTTATATATGATTAGCGAATGCGTATTTCGAATGAATATTGGTTTGCCCATTTTAGATGTTAATAGGACTAAAAGAAATAGGCCATTGACCATCCTGTTTTTTGTAAAATGGTTGGCTTGCCCGAGAGTTAAAAGCCTTGCAAAAAACATTTATAGCAAAGAATTTAGTAACTCTATTCATCAAAATAATTAGGTATAATTTTATAGAATCATGAATGTTATGAGATGCAATTTAACTTTTAAAGCAAATTTTATTATTCCCGCGATGGTGGCGATGATTGTTTTTTTTACAGCTTGTGATAAAGGCATAGAAGAGACAAGTGGGGATAAAGATACAGGTGATGAGGCAATAGTTTATGTCATTAATAGTGAAGGGGAAAAGGGCTTTACCTTCGTCGAATTCAGCAATCAAGGGTCAGCCAATATTTTTTTAGGCCTATCCAAAAATGCCGATAGCGATGTCTCCGCTACCCTTAAGTATGATCCCCAGGTGCTTAATGTCTATAATATAGCCCATGAAACAGACTATCAACTGTTTCCTCAAGAATTGGTCACACTGGAAGGTGACGTGGCAATCGCCAAAGGAGTTGATAAATCTGATGAGGTGGAAGTGAAATTTAAGACAACCGATAATCTTAAGAGTGATGTTACTTATGTGATCCCGGTAAGTACTAGAATAAATTCAGGTAAGGCTAAATTGCCCATAACGGGAGCAACTTATCTTCTGATTTTTAGGAAAGAGTTGAATGCGGTGACTGCCTGTAGCAAAGCTTCGGGCATTAAAGTTATTAGCTGTATGGAAATTAACTATACTAACCCATTGAATAACTTATGCTTTACCCTAAAAGAGAGTGGAAAACCATTGATCGATATAGTAATCCTCTTCTCTGCTAACATAAATTATGATGAGACGACGCGCAAGGTTTATGTCAATAACAATTCTAATCTTCAACATTTACTCGATAACCGAGAGAAATATATTAAACCGTTGCAGGATCGTGGGATGAAGGTCCTTCTTGGTCTTCTGGGAAACCATGATCGCTCAGGGGTCGCTAATTTGAGTAATGCAACAGCACGTGCATTTGCCCATGAGATAAAATCGGTATGTGATACCTATAAATTAGATGGTGTATTATTTTGATGATGAATATTCCGATTACCAAACGCCGGCTCCCGAGGGGTTTGTTGCGCCCTCTTCGGCTGCAGCATCGCGTCTTTGCTTTGAGGTGAAGCAGGCTATGCCCGATCGTATAGTCAGTGTCTATGTCTGGGGATATACGACTTCCTTGCCCGAGATTGATGGACATCAATCAGGTGATTTTGTGGATTATGGGATCCATGATTACCTGCGTAGTTCCGACCTAAGTTCTAATTATCCGGGAATGCCTAAATCAAATATGGCGTTGTATTCACAAGAGTTCTCGCGTCGTAGATTTGCAGCTGAAGATAATTTGACAAAAATGCGTGCAGATGGTTATGGTTCGCACATGATTTTTGCTATGAATCCTTTCGACGATCATTTTGTTAATCAGAAATGGGCTATGGGAAATATCGCCCGCCTATTATTCGATGATGAACTTGTTTATTCTGGTGAACCGTATGCTGCCGATTGGTAGCCTCTAATAAGTGAAAGTGTAATAAGTGAAGTCTAATAAGTGAAGGGTTGAATAGGCAGGATTTTTTTTTAATGCAGACCGTCTCAAATTAGATGTGATATGTTCAAGATAGTTTTGTTTGAGTTTATTTTACTGCTTGGGATTAGTGTTTCGGGGCAAAATAGCTCCGGGTTTCCTTATCTTTTGCCCAGGGAGAAACCTTCCCGTCCGTTGAGTGCCGCGATGGAGCGTAATTATAATGCTTATTTGGCTCCACGCCCTGAGTCTAACGAGCTCTTCTCTCAGTTTAAATTTACCCGGTTGACAGGCTTTGATTATCATGGTGGCGATGGAACTATTTCCCGTCGTGATCCCTCGAAGGTGATCTTTGCTAATGGAAAGTATTATGTGTGGTATACCAAACGAAATACAGCCACTCCGCCGCAGGGCCCTGCTATGTGTAACGATACCATTCCGTCGTCAGATTGGGATTTATCCGATATTTGGTATGCGACCAGTGATGATGGCTTTGTTTGGCAGGAACAGGATATTGCGGTGTCGCGGCCTCCTAAACCCAATGTGGGATGGAGATCAGTGACGACGTCGGATATTTTGATGTGGAAGGGAAAGTACTATTTGTACTATCAGGGCTTTATGGAGGCCAGTGGAAAACGGGGTGATGATTGTCCTGTGGCTGTCTCTTATGCCGACTCACCTGATGGTCCCTGGACGCCATATGATAAAGTCGTTATTCCTAATGGACCCAAAGGTACCTGGGATCAATACTCTATCCACGATCCTTATCCTTTGGTATATCAAGGAAAAATTTACCTCTACTATAAGTCCGATTTTGATGGACAGCCCAGGCTGGTGCGTATGCAAGGGTTAGCGGTTGCAAATAATCCTTTGGGTCCGTTCAAAAAACATCCTCTAAATCCGGTAATTGCTTCAGGTCATGAAACCACTCTTTTTCCTTTTATGAACGGTATAGCAGCGTTGGTTATAAGAGATGGTAATGAACATGGTACGATACAGTATGCGCCAGATGGGGTGAATTTCAATATCGCTTCTATTGTCGAATTGATGCCTAATGCAGCAGGACCCTTTGTTCCGGATGCTTTTACCAATACCAACGATGGACGAGGAATTACCTGGGGGGTGTCACATTTTACCAATGTGGGTGCCCGGGGGCAAAACCATGCGATTCTCACACGTTTCGATTGTGACCTTAGCCGCGATGTTGACGATCAGCGAATGAAACAGCATCATGTGGTGTTTCCGCCTCAAGTCTATTTTAACCAAGGGCTGAGTGCCAAACAAAAAGAACGTATTAGTGAGGAGACGAAAATATTAAAACAGAAATAGCTGACCTTGAACAGTACTCGTTAATAGCATTGGCCTACATATAACAGCATAGTTTTTTTTTAGAACATTGCATGAAAATACAAGCAGGTTTTAGGCTTAAGCCAGTTTCAGAGAAGAAAGTGGGACGCAGGGCAACAACAGGTGGCGTTAAATATTAGGACCGCTTGTTTCTTGCTAAAAGAGAGACCGTTAGGTTTTGAGGCCTTTCCTCTTCTATCTGCTTGGAATATAAAGCAATGGATTTGTTTAAGTTTTATAAGCAATTTACTGACGAGAAAATGATAGAACAGTTGTTTGTCAGGCACTTTAAACGACAATATGATATGAATCCTGCCTTTCAAAAAGAACATTTGTTGAATGTGCCAAAGTAGAGCTATGAAGATTTTTTTTATGTACTAACTATATCATGTTTAAATTTCAATGGTCTTTTTTTAAAGTGTTGACTAGCGTTCTTAGTCTGTCCCTTCTTTTTGGAGTGTGTGGTGCGACAAAAAAAATAGCGACTAAACGGCCCAACATTATATTCATCATGTCCGACGACCATACTTCTCAGGCTATTGGTGTTTATGGGGGAAGGCTGGCACGTTTAAATCCTACCCCTAATCTGGATAAACTGGCCAAAGAGGGCATGGTATTCGAAAATGCATTTTGCACCAACTCGATATGTACCCCCAGCCGGGCAAATGTCCTTACGGGGCAATATTCTCAAACAAATGGGGTTCTCGACCTTGATGGTGCCCTACCGCCTGAGCGTCAATACTTGCCCCAAGAAATGAAAAAACGAGGGTATTCAACCGCAATTATTGGTAAATGGCATCTGCATGATGAGCCTCTGGCTTTTGATTACTATAAAGTGTTACCGGGTCAGGGAACCTACTTTAACCCTAAGTTCAGAGAAAAAGGGATAGGCGAATGGCCCGATAATATTGTTCAATACCAAGGTCATTCTACGGATGTGATTACAGATCAAACTATTGAGTATCTTAAGTATGTGGATAAGAGTAAGCCTTTCTTCTTAATGCATCATTATAAGGCGCCTCATGATATGTTTAAATTCGCTCCCAGATACAGAGATTATCTGAAAGATGTAGAGATTCCCGAACCTGCAAGTATGTATGAAGAGCCTTACTGGGGTTCGGAAGGTACACGAGGGGCTAACGATAGTCTTATTCATTATATTGGCACCTCCATTTCGGAGCGGAATACCTATCGAAACTATGTACAGTATTATTTGAATGACTCTATTCATGGCGGAGAGGCTACCCACCTGGCTTATCAACATTATCTTAAAGATTATCTTAGATGCGTGAAAGGGGTGGACGATAATCTGAAACGTTTGTTCGACTTTTTAAAAAGGGAAGGTCTTTGGGATAATACCGTTATCATCTATTCCGGAGATCAGGGTATGATGCTTGGAGAACACGATCTACAGGATAAACGGTGGATGTATGATCAGGCTATGCGAATGCCTTTTATCGTTCATTATCCGGACAAAATTAAAGCTGGAGTAAGATCAGACTTGCTGATTAATAATACCGATTATGCCCCTACAATAATTGGTCTGGCTGGGGGAAAGACGCCTGCTTATATGCAGGGCAAAAGCTTTGTTAACACTCTAATGGGAGAGCCTGAAAATAATTGGAGGGAAGTTACCTATTATCGTTACTGGATGCATATTATTCATCATTATGTACCGGCACATTTTGGAATTCGTTCCAAAGATTATAAACTAATCTTTTTTTATGGCAAGCACTATTTGTCTCCCGATAAGTTTATGAACTTTTATTGGGCTACTCAATATGTTGGTATTGATCGAACAACTCCCCCGGCATGGGAATTCTATGATTTGAAGAACGATTCAGAAGAGTTGCATAACAGATACAACGATCCGGCTTATAAAAATATTATTTGCGACCTTAAAAAGAAGCTTAAAGATCAGCGGAAGATGCTTAATGAAACGGATCATAAATACCCCGAAATTCAGAAAATTGTTGATGATAATTGGGATAAGTGATGAGATGTTGCCTTAATGGATCGTTTAAGCACTAATAAAAGATAAGGAACGCCTGAAAATTTAAAAAAAATTCTAAAGGTTCAATAGTCAAATACTCTAAATGGATTTATTGTGAAATATAAAATTAATTTAATGCTGGCACTTGCTGTGCTGTTTATTAATCTTTCTGTATTCTGTCAGGAGAAAGGTTTGGCTTTTGGCTATCCGAATACCTCAAGAACTGTTTTGATGATCAATGAAGGGTGGCGGTTTCATCTTGGAGATCCTGATATAGCGTTTTTTAATGAAGATTTTGACGATTCATCATGGGAGATGGTAAGTGTGCCTCATACGCTGAAATTAACATCCATCAATCTGGATGGTGTAAAGGATGATAAAACTCAACCCACCTTTCATCGAATGGTTGGATGGTATCGGAAAAATATTACAGTTACCCATGATCCGGGGAAGAAAGTCTTTTTGAAGTTTGAGGGGGTGCATCAGGTGACGGATTTATGGGTTAATGGGGAGCATGTTGGACAACATTCGGTGGGGGGCTATACTCCTTTTATTTATGACATCTCTTCATTTGTCAGATATGGAGCCGAAAATCAAATCACAGTCTTGGCCGATAATCGACGGCGTACAGATGTCCCTCCGGATCCGGGTCGGTTTGATTATGTGAAATTCAGCGGGTTGTATCGTGATGTTTATTTGGTGGAAACCAACTCCTTGCGGGTTACCTTTAATATAGAAGACTCTAATGCCGGGATTACCATCACTACCCCTTCGGTAGATCCGGTAAATATGAATGCAACCATCGATATTAAGACGGTGGTTAGGAATGATGGAGATATACCCCGAATAGCTGTGGTGTTAAATCGGATAATCGATCGTTCCGGTACAGTTGTCCTGAAGTTAACAGACACAGCGACTATTGAACCCGGTCAAAACCATCAGTTTAATCAGATTGGAGGTATAGAGGAAGATCTTCATTTGTGGTCAACAGATGATCCGTATTTATATCATGTAAATACCTTGGTGCTTGAATCAGGTACCCCAATTGATGCAGTGAATAATACCTTAGGTATTCGAAAATTTGAGCTGGATCCAACAGACGGTTTTAAGCTTAACGGAAAAAGTATCGAGCCCATTGGCTTTAACCGTCATCAACACTATGGTTATATTGGTGATGCAATGCCCAACTCGCTGCATTATAAAGATATGCTTCAGTTTAAGCAACTGGGCTTTAACGTGGTGCGTACCGCTCACTATCCTCAGGATGATGCCTTGATAAAAGCATGTGATGAACTGGGGATATTGGTCTATGAGGAGGCGCCTTCTTGGATCTCCATTTCTCAAAACCCCAGGTGGTTCGAAAATATGGAGAAAGCGGCACGCACAATGGTACGAAACCATCGTAATCATCCTTCTGTCGTTATTTGGGGCGCTGGAATCAACCATCGGGGGTATGTCCCCCGGATTCATTATGCCATTAAGCAGGAAGATCCTTTTCGGCTAACGGCCTCTCAGAATAGCCGATGGACAGGGTGGCAAAGCAGTGGGTTAACCGATATATTTGCCAATATGAATTATGGTCCTGGAATTTGGGAACGTCAGGAACCTCTTTTTGCCATGGAAGGCAACTATGGCCCGGAGGTGATTGCTAAATACAAACGTGATCCCATGTTGACAGGATTGATTTCCTGGACGGCTCATGCCTATTATACTTTTCACGATATTGGTAATGAGGAGGATAGAACTCGTCTTGGTATTTTTAATTCGTTTCGTTATCCCAAGGATTTTTCTCTTTGGTGGTATCCTTCTGAGCTGACTCGTTTGCCGATGATATATGTCGACAACCAGTGGACGAAGGAGGTCAAAAATATGACTATTTACAGTAATTGCGAAGAGGTAGAGTTGGTGGTCAATGAGCACGTTATTGGACGTTATAAACCGTCTAATGCACTTAAATACCAAGGTTTAGATCATCCTCCTTTTGAGATTAAAATAAATTCGTTTGAGCCGGGAAAACTGGTTGCCAATGGTTACATTCAAGGGAAGCTAGAAGCTACTCAAACGCTCTACACCCCACAAAAAGCTTCTGCTATTCGGCTGGTGGTAGATACCATAGGGCGTACCTTTATTGCCAATGGGGCCGACATTCTTGTGGCTTATGCCGAAGTAGTGGATGAACATGGAATGGTGATAAGGGATGACGACTCATTGATAAAATTTTCGGTAAAAGGAGATGCTCACATTGTGGGGAATGATGCGGGTATAGGAGCCAACCCATTGCGGGTAAAAGATGGGGCTGCCCCGGTCTTAATTCGCGCTGGCCTTCAACCCGGAAAAATCGAAATTACCGCCAGGGCTAAAGGGCTTGATGCCGCTTCAGCGGAGGTAAACACTGTTTCTGAACAGGTGGATATGATTTTTGCTAATGCTTATCCAATTTATGATTTTGATGAGGTAAAAGTCGATATGGGAGCTGCCGATCAGTTGGTGCAGTTTGGATGGAAGGCCTGGAATGGAAAGGATAACGAAAGCTCTGTTTTAGTGCTTGAGTCGATAGATGATGCCAAGGCCGAAATTAGTCCTTTCGATGGAAAAGGTGTTTTACGTTGGTTGGGCGAGATGAATGTAATAGGTAAAAATGGATATGTTTATGGCGAAGGTGTATTGGGTATTTGTGATGAGGGAATTGCATTGACCTTTGAGGGACTTAAAAAAGGCCGATATCGGTTAAAAACTTATCATCATGCCCCTGTTTCTAATACCAACTCTATGGATCCAAATATAGAGAGGCTGAAGAATGAGTCTATCCATACACTTCCTTATGCTAAATTTTTGAAGGCCGAGATTCATGATGCAGGTAAAACCCGTATTATCTCGGATGTTGTTGTTTCGCAAGGCAAAGAGTTGCAGTTTGAGGAGCCTGGACAAATGGTAATCGATTTCTCTTCGGACGGGATGGATCCGGTGAAGATAATTTTCAAGTCTAAGAGTGAACCCAATGGCGTTTGGTTAAATGGGTTTGAATTGAGGCATTGGAAGTGATGCTATTAAAGATGGCCTGTGTTTAGCGTTGGAGAGTATTTTTAAAACATTTATTTTATCAATAGATTAATTTAAGAAACTGTTTGACTTTTATTCTTTAGTTTAATTTGGAGTCTTAATCCCTCATTCGGCAGCAAAATTTCTTTAAATAGCGGTTCTATTCGCATCAATTTTGCCTGGGATGAGAAATTAATCCTTCCAAACTAATTCCAAAAACAAAACTTAATCAGTTTCTAAGTAGTGCCTGTCCATAAAGTCGGGAGTCTGAGCTAGAAAGTTCAAATTCAAGGCTTGTGCAGCTCGAAAAATGTGAGTTTACTGGTGTAAATGACCATTTTGAGAGCAAGCGTAACGCAGAAGTTGGACTTTATAGACAGACTCTAAGTAGCCGGCTATTAAAAAAATCGTTGAATTTTCGGGATAGTTACGTCCAACAACTTAGAGAAGAATTAAATTCGGATGAAAGACCCAAGTTTATTGCACGAGGTTTTTAAGCTTAAGAATTACTAAAAGCCGCGATGGCTTTTCTGTCGATCTGGCTCAATAGTTAGAAATTCTCCCCTTTTTTTTGAATTATTTCGGTTTATTAATAAATAAATAAGAATAAGTGTCAACAAAATACCTTCCTGATAATTTTTTCCGTGTATTTATCCAATTCAGTTCTGCCCCAATTTTTCTGCCGTATATACTTTTATATCCGGATAGGGAATCTATAATCTGAAGGTGATTTTGATTAGAATGACTAAAAGGTTAAACGAGCTCCGATTCATCAGGGTAAGTTTTTCTGGCTTATAATAAGACCAATTATTTACGAAGGAATATTTTTATTGATGAAGCAGATAGTAATTATAATTGTTTTGGGAACCCTCTTGGGGACTAGTTGTGGGAGAACCTCTCAAAAAAGCCAATCTACCTCAACTTCTCTTTGTACAAAAAGTGAATTAAAAGAAAAATACCAGTCAAAATATGAAATCTCCGGCTTTGCTCAGGGGCTTTCCCCGGTTAGCCGTATTCTGGAGTTGGAGGGATGGAATGTGTGGGGGTGTTCTCCTATTTACGATGAACAGGGACGGATCCATGTTTTCTTTTCCCGATGGCAGGGTGATCACAGTAACTGGTTGAAAAATAGTGAAATTGCGCATGCCGTGGCCGAGAGACCCGAGGGACCTTACAAGGTTATAGGAACTGTATTAAAGGGGCGCGGAAAAGGATACTGGGATGCGAACACCATTCACAATCCTACCGTTCAGAAAGTGGGGGATAAATACGTGATGTTTTATCTGGGTAATAATGTGGATTGTGCCCTCGAACAGAACTTAGATCCTGCTACCACCCAGCGAATTGGGTTGGCTATGGCCGATAGCTTAAATGGAGAATGGATGAGGGTAAGTGATGATAAACCGATTTTGGATACCAGTCCAAATCCAGCCGACTGGGATAGTTATCTTACCACCAATCCGGCTCTGTTGCAAAATGGCGATGGTAAATATTGGCTTTATTATAAAGCGTGGGACCGATTGAACGATAATATGCGTAAAATGGGCCTGGCCATTGCCGATCGTGTTGAAGGCCCTTACCAGAAATATCCGGGGAATCCCATTATCTCGTTTGCCAGCATTAAATCACAAGTAGAAGATGCCTACGCCTTTTTTTGTAATGGTAAGTACTATATGATTATGAGAGATATGGGGGTGATTAATTCGCGGGTGGGATTAATTATGGAATCAAACGATGGGGTTCATTGGTCAGCTCCTCAATTGGGTTATGGAGATTCTTCCCTCTATTTTGGGGGCCAACCCGAACGGATGGAGCGTCCACAGGTTCTGATGAGGGATGGTAAGCCGGCATATCTTTTTTTAGCCATCTCCGGCGGGAAATACAAGACCTCCTCGGGAGCCGTCCTGAAAGTTAATAGCGATCAGTTGTAGACAACGGGAAAATGAGTTTTGTAGATAGTCGTTAATGATGAACTTTTTATACTTATATAATTATGAAAAAAACAAGGCATGAAAGATCAAGTCCTCTTTTTATTAGAAGTTGTTGAGGTTCAACAATTATTTATAAGAGTTACCAGTATAAATTAATAATCCAATGCTAGAATTTATGAGAAAAAAAGAATCGAAGATTGTGTTTTATCTCTGGATTGTTCTGCTAACAATCGTATGTAATTCATACAATCTTGAAGCCAAACAATTGGTTGGGGTTGTTTTGGACGAAAAAATGGAATCCGTGGGTGGTGCTATCGTAGAGAGCGACAACCTGCAAACTATTTCCGGTCCCAATGGTCATTTTGTATTAGAGGGGGTGCTTTCGGGCCGCCAACTCATTGTACACAAATCCGGATTTGTGTCTTTAAACACAACGGTTTCCGAGGCAGAATCTGATACCCTTATTTTAGTGTCAGATCTGAATAATAGGGTGCAGTTGTTTAATACCCAAAAAAGGGTCGGTGATTTGAGCGAAGCGGTTAGCTATATCGACGGGGACGTGACTCAGAATTTGTCAGGGACCAATCGGTTAAATATGCTTTCGGGACGATTGCCCGGTCTGTTGGTCATGCAAAATGATGGACAGCCTGGCTGGGAAAACAGTATTATTAGTGTTCGGGGACGCAGTGTCTTTGGATCTAACCATGGGGAGGCAACTATTTTGCTCGATGGTCATGAGGCTGATATCTCCCAGCTCGATCCCTACGATATTGAGAGTGTTACCGTGTTGAAGGATGCTGCTGCCGCTGCCATGTATGGCTTGCGCTCGGGCAATGGGGTGATCCTGATTAAAACAAAACGAGGCGTGAAGGGTGAAAATAGAGTCACCCTAAACAGTCAAACCACTCTGGTACAGCCTAACTCTTATCCACGGTTGCTGGGCGCCGGCGATTATGCCAGCTTGTACAACGAAGCCCTCGCCAATGATGGGCAGATGCCTTTGTATTCCGACCAGGATATAGATACTTACCGGAATGGAAGCAGCCCGGTTACGCATCCTAACAACGACTATTTTGGGGATTATTTTGGAAATTCATCGATACAAACCAGAAATAACCTGAGTCTTTCGGGCGGAAATGATCGCGCGCTCTATCGGGTGTCATTGGGGCATACCTCTAATGACGGTTTGTTGAACACCAATTCCAACGAAAATACCTATAATACCAATACGTCGTTGGAAATAATTAACCTGCATGCCAATATGGATATTCAGGTGAACGATAATCTCTCTGTCTCGGCCGATATTAAAGCCAAAAAGGAAAAGCGAATTATGCCAGGTGCCTATAATGCTTTGGGCGTTTCGGGGTTAATTGGTGAGGTTTTAAATACCCCTTCTAATGCTTATCCTATCTTTTCAGCACCCGACTCATTGGGGGGTAGTTCCGACTTTACAAATAACCTCTATGGAAGGTTAAACAACTCGGGCTATTCGCAATGGGAGCGCTATTACCTCTCGGCAGCTGTGGATTTTACCTACGATTTCGACTTTTTAAGCGGCCTTTCGATGATTGGCTCTGGAGGTTATAACAATTTTGGTGACCAAATAATCGATCGCTCAAAATCGTTTGCCGTTTACCAACCCCGGATGTCTGATGATGGAACCACTTTTTTTGATAAAATTGGTGACGATACCAATATGGCTAATACCAGCGATAAGCTGAATCAAACCCGTTTTTATTATGCCGAATTAGGTTTGGCGTATAATACAGTATTCGGCCAATCCAGGCTCGGGGCTAAAGTGTTAGCCGAAAACCGGATGACCGAACTGGCCGATACCCGCCTTCCTCACTGGAATAAAGGACTGAAAGGGCGCCTCGACTATAGTTTGCAGGATACCTATCTGGCCTCTTTCTCCTTTTCGTTGCAGGGTTCGGAGCAATTTCCGAAAGAAAACCGATATGGTTTTTTCCCGGGCGTTTCTGTGGGATGGGTAGCCTCAAATATGGATTTTGTTAAAGACCTGGACTTTATCAGCTATCTTAAGTTGCGTGGTTCAGCCGGTATTACCGGAATGGATTTTAATGCCTTTATCGGTAATAACTACTTTGCCTATAACGATAAATTTACTCAGGGAGGCTATTATCCATTCGGGAATTCACTGGGATACAGTGCCCCTCTCTTTAATGAGTTTGCCGATGGCAATGACCTGATTACCTGGGCTAAATCTAAAAAAATGGATGTAGGTGTGGATGCAGGCTTTTTGGGTAATAAGTTATTTTTAACTGCTGATTATTTCTTCGAACAAACCGAGGATCTGTTAGTCTCCGGAACCCCCGGAATTATTGGTACCGATTATCAATATCCTCAGGGCGTGGTCGAAAATAAAGGGTTCGAAGGCGTGATAACCTGGAAGGATCGTGTGGGTAAGTCATTTGAATATTTTTTGTCGGCTAATGCCACCAAGGCTACCAATACCATTATTAACCAGAATGAAGAAGCCCGAGAATACCCATGGATGTACCGAACCGGCCACGAAGTAGGGGCGCGTTTTGGATATCTCTGTGAAGGCTTCTTTACCGAAAATGATGACCCTACTACATTTGCCGATCAATCGACTCTTGGCGAAGTGATCCCGGGGTCTCTACGATATAAAGATCTAAATAACGATGAAGTGATTGATGAACGGGATCAAACTTATTTGGGTAATGACGATTTTCCGGAAATATGGTATGGCTTTTCGGGCGGAATGAACTTTAAAGGATTGGATTTTAACTTCCAGTTCTCAGGGGTGGCCAACCGAACTATTCTTTATTCTGGAAATCTGGCTTACGCCTTTAACAATGGTACCGGAGCCCTTAATGAATGGCATTTGGAAAGATGGCAACCCGGGGCAGGACAACAGGCATCCTATCCAAGTGTTTCCTTAACCAAATCCGAAAATAACAAAGCCGTCAGCTCTTTCTGGATCGAAGATGCCAGTTACCTTAGATTACAATCGGTGGAGCTTGGGTATCATCTGCCAAAAACACTGATTCAAAAAATAGGCCTTCAGAATCTGAGGATCTTTGTTACCGGTAGCAATCTTGTTACCTGGTCGGATGTTAAGCAGATCGATCCTGCCGGAGATAATACTGGGGTGGGTTATCCTATCTCAAAAATGTTTTCAGCGGGTGTTAATCTATCCTTTTAGGAAATAAAAAATCAAAATAGTATGAAAAGAATATTATATATCTTATTAATTGCTGTTTCCAGTGTTCTTTGGACTTCATGCGAATATAGCATTGATGATGTTCCCTTGTATTTCCTGGGTGTGGATGATATCGTTTCAGATTCAATGTTTACCATTGGTTTTGTGGAAGATATGTATGGTTCACTTCCCAAGGGTTACAGCCGACTGGAGGGAACCTCTATGATAAGCTCCACGACCGATGAGGCGGTGGAGAGTGGACGCTATACCGAGGCTGAGAAAATGGCGCTGGGTGCCTGGTCCGCTTCCGATACCCACGATGATGCCTGGGGTACTATGTACGCCGCCATTCGAAAAACCAATGTGTTTTTGGATGAAATTTATCCGGCCATCCCCGAAGGTTTGTTTAATAGCCAACGAACGGTTGAACTTCTTAAAGGCCAGGCTTATTTTTTCAGAGCTTTGTTTCATTTCGAATTGGTGAAACGTTACGGTGGCGTGCCCATTGTGACAACCGTTTTAAAGGCCGGTGATGGAACCAATACGCCCCGCGACACCTACGATGATTGTGTGAGCTTTATCGTTGCAGAATGTGACCGTGCAGCTAATATCCTGCCGGTGGAGTGGTCCAATGCCTCTGTCGATTTTGGCCGGATTACCAAAGGAGCTGCCCTGGCATTAAAAGCACGTGCTTTGCTCTATGCCGCCAGTCCTCTTTTTAACGATGCCACCAAATCAGAGAATACACTGGAACACGGTGCTTACGATGTTGATAAATGGAAACAGGCTGCTCAGGCCGCTCACGAGGTGATGGCCCTTAATTATTATCAGCTTTATTACAGCTATCAGGGTTTCTTTACCAACATCAGCAATAATAAGGAAATAATTCTGCTCCGCATGGAGGGTCAGAATAATACTGTGGAACGGCTTAATGGCCCAAGCGGTTTTACCGATGGTGGGGGGGGAGCTTGCCCAACGCTGGATCTGGTAAATTCATATGCCATGGCCGACGGATCTGACTTTGACTGGAATGATCCCATTCAGGCTGCTCATCCTTTCGAAAACCGTGAGGTCCGATTCTATGCTTCTGTGTTATCTAATGGCGACAGCTGGATGGGAGAGGTGATTGATACCTATGAAGGCGGCGACGATATGGGAAGCATTAACTCTTCGAAAACCGGATTTTATCTGAAGAAGTTTATGTCGGAGAATGCAAGATGGTTTGGCGGATACACAGGCGGAACTTATCATTGTTTCTCTTCGTTTAGATATGCCGAGGTCCTTTTGAATTATGCCGAAGCAATGAATGAAGCTTTTGGCCCTTCTGACCCTGAAACTTTTACAAAAACGGCAGTAGCCGCTTTAAATGAAGTTCGGTTAAGAGCCGGATTATCGGGAATTGATGCGAATATCGAAAAAGAGGCTCTCAGGGATATTATCAGACGCGAACGCAAGGTGGAGTTAGCCTTTGAAGAACACAGACATCTGGATCTGAGAAGATGGAAGGTGGCCTCTGAGGTTTTGAATACTCCTGTTAAAGGTTTAAAAATCATAAAAAATGAGGATGGGACTTTCTCCTATCAACCCCAAGTGGCTCAAAGTAGGGTGTTTAAACCGGAAATGTATTTGTATCCCATACCACAAAATGAGATTAACCGAAATAGTAAGCTGGTGCAAAATACCGGATGGTAAGGTCTTGTGGATTTTTTTTAGGATGAAACGAGCAGGTTTAACAAATCCATAAAAGGATGAAAGCTTTTAATGCACGTTCCATCGAATAGCAGAGATAACCAATTTTTGTAATGAGATGAAATTATCGAATATGAAAAACAGAATTTTATTATTTATATTATTTTCCCTCACAATTCTTCAGGTCCATGCTCAGAATCAGGTCGTTTCTGGAGTTGTTAAGGACGAAACGGGGTTGGGAATTCCTGGGGCCAATGTGGTGATTGATGGTACCACGGTGGGCACGATTACCAATGTTGAGGGTTATTTTGAATTGGAGGTCGGTCCAACGGCTAAAGCGTTAATCGTTTCGTTCATAGGCTATAAGCAGCAACAAATAGAATTGGGCTCCCAAACCCGGTTTGAGATTCAGTTGGCCGTTTCAAGTACCGATCTGGATGAAGTGGTCGTGGTGGGGTATGGTACCCAGAAAAAAGTGAGTGTGGTAGGTGCTATTTCCAACGTTAATACCGAAAAAATGGCCAGTGTCTCCACCCCAAACCTATCCAACTCATTAGGTGGACGGGTCTCCGGGGTCATCGTTAAAATGGGCGATGGTCAACCGGGTAATGATGACCCTCAGATTACTATCCGGGGCATAGGGACCTTAAATGATGCTTCTCCTTTGGTGCTGATTGATGGCATGGAAGGTGAGTTAGGTCGCATCAACCCAAATGATATTGAGTCTTTCTCGGTATTGAAGGATGCTTCTGCAACGGCTGTTTATGGCGTTAGAGGTGCCAATGGCGTGATCCTTATTACCACCAAACATGGCGAAACGGGGAAACCAAAAATCTCTATCAATGGTCAGTATCGTTGGCAAAAGATTATTAACTATCCCGACTTTTTGGGGTCGTACGATTATGCCCGATTATACAATGAGGCCCTGAATAATGAGGGCATGCCCTTGCTCTACAATACCGAAGATCTGGAACATTATCGGTCGGGCGATTCTCCCTATACCCACCCCGATGTGGATTGGTTTGATGCCATGACGGTGCCATTATCGCCCGAACAGCGTTACGACGCCAGCTTAAGAGGAGGGACCGACAAGGTGAAATATTTTGTCTCTGGCGAATTTGTTTCGCAAGAGGGGGCTTATCGGCAGTTTTCGGGTATGGACAATAGTACCAATGCAGCCTATAAGCGATTTAACCTGCGAATGAACTATGATTTTGCCTTATCTAAAACTACCGATCTAGCCATCAATGTGAATGGTCGTATCCAGGATAAAAATAATATTAACTCCGGGGATGCTACCAATGGTGGTCGCACGGGGCTTTGGGACGAGATTGTGTGGTATGCTCCTAATATGACTCCTTTAATGAACCCCAATGGTACCATCGCCGCTTCTGGTTACTCAGATAATGAGATGTATTCCCGATTACGATCAGGGGGATTCAGAAACGAGAAGGATAACAATTTGAAAACATCGGTAAAATTTAATCAGAAACTTAATTTTATTACCGAGGGATTGAGCTTTCGATTTATGGCCGGACTCAATACAACTATGCGATACCAATTTGCCCTGGATAAGGAAGATGCTACCTATATCTATAATGCCGATGGAACCTATACCAGAGCGTTGGAACGTATTCTTCCGATTTATCACATCCGCGATGAGGCCGTCTTTAATAATACTTATATTGAGTCGGCCATCTCCTATAGCCGGCAGTTTGGCGACCATGCCGTAAGCGGCCTGGCTCTCTTTAATCAGGATAAGCTAACGGCCAATGCAAACCCCTGGACTGCTCACAGAGGCTTTGCCGGAAGAGCTACCTATGCCTTTAAAAGTAAATATCTGACTGAGGTAAATGTGGGTTACAACGGCTCTACTCAGTTTGTCAGCCAAAACCGTTATACACTGTTGCCTGCCTTCTCGGCCGGTTGGGTTATCTCCGAAGAAAATTTCTTTAAGTCGGCACTGCCCGAGATTTCCTTTTTAAAACTTCGAGGTTCTTATGGAACCGTAGGTAACGATAAGATTGGGAATAATCAATTCTTGTATCTGGCTATTTATGAGCCTGGTGGTAATACCAATTATACCAGATATCGCTTTGGTAATTCATATGATGTTTTTAATGGTCTTTCAGAATCTTCTCTGGCCAACGAAGATGTTAGCTGGGAAATTGCCGAAAAGCAAAACTACGGATTCGATATGGAGATAAAAGATGGTCTGTTTGGCCTGGCATTTGACTATTTTATCGAAAACCGCTCTAACATTCTGGCTAAACGAAACACTATTGCCAATGTGTTAGGCCTTATGGCCGATCAGTTACCTGCCGAAAACTTTGGGAAAGTGAAAAACCATGGATTCGAACTCGAGGGACGATTTAATAAGACCGTGGGGGCGTTTAAGATCTCAGCCAATGGTACTTTTTCCAAGGCTAAAAATGAAATTATTGATATCGATGAAATCAAATTCGACCAGGATTATAAAAACCGGACCGGTAAATCTATTGGCCAATATTTTGGGTACACCTGGACAGGCGATTTCTATAACTACGAAGAATTAGGTTATGTGTGGGATGATAACGTGGAGGGCGCTATTAAATATGTGTTGCCAGAAGGGGCTATCCCTTCAGTACCTGTACCGGAAATTGCAGTTAAGCCTGGGGACCTGAAATTCGTGGATCGCGATAAGAACGGAGTGATTGATGAATACGATTCTGGTAGTATTGGAAAAACCAATCGCCCTGAGTTTATTTATGGATTGAACTATTCTATCCAATACAAAAAATTTGGCCTCTCTATGTTTTGGCAGGGGGCTGGTGGCTTCGATGCGTATTTTGGTGGCCAGTATTCACAGGAGTTTCTTAACAATGCCAAGGTTCATGAACGGCATTTAGGGCGATGGGCCTATTATGAAGATCCCCTTACCGGCGAATTGATTGATACGCGCGCAACGGCAACCTATCCTCGTTTGGTGATCTCCGGAAGTTCCGAAACCAAGAGAAGCTCCACCTTTAACCTGTTTAAAGGCGATTATTTGAGACTTAAAACGGTTGAGTTTTCCTATGATTTTCCTAAAAGAGTAGTGAAGTTGTTGAAAATGGATAATGTGTCTCTCTTCCTCACAGGGAGTAACCTGTTTACCTTTACCAAAGTAAAATATCTCGATCCTGAGAATCCTTCTTCTGCTTCTGCTTATCCGCAGTCTTCTTTTTATGGAGCGGGAATCAAAATTGGGTTGTAGTCTTTTATGAGTTTAATGTGAAAAAATCATGAATATGAAATATATAAATAATAAGTTTCTAGGGGTTTTGGCCATTCTCATGTTATTGTTTTCGGCTTGCCAGGATTCTGAAGATTTGCTGGATAAACAGGAGACCGGTGATATGGATCTGGCAAAGGTCTATACCGATATCCGGAATGCCGATATGGTATTAAATAATTTATATACCCGATTGCCACAATTTTTTTATAACAGCAATAACTTCAATGGGAAGCTTAACCAAAGTTGTATGGCCGATGCTTTTTCCATTTTTGGAAATACGACCCTCCCTTTTGCAAATTGTACCTTGTTTAATTTGGGCCAATGGAATGCTTCGGTCAATTATACCACCACTGACCTTGAAAGGCCAACCGCCTGGGGCGATTTTTATAGGTTCAATTATGCCGCAATTAGGGCGGCCCATTTGTTCCTCGAGAATATTGATAAAGTGCCCTTCGACGACGAATATGGCTATGGGGCTGAGGAAAGAGATGTTAAAGTGGGCGAGGCTAAATTTTTATTGGCCTATTGGAATTACGACCTGCTTAGAAATTATGGCGGCTTCACCATTGTGGACCGGGTTTTGACAACCACCAGTCCTGAGGTGCAGGGAAAAAGAAATACTTACGACGAATGTGTGAGCTACATTGTGAACCTATGTGACGAGGCCGCAGCATTACTCCCTTTGACCGTTGATTTAAGCCAAACAGGACGAGCAACCCGGGGAGCGGCTATGGCTGTTAAAGCGAACACTTTGCTTTTTGCGGCAAGTCCATTGTTTAACGATCCGGCAAAACCCGACGATTCCCCTTTTAGAGGAAGCTACGACCTCAAAAAATGGGCGTTGGCAGCTCAGGCCGCTGCCGATATCATTAAATTGAATCAGTATTCTTTGGTCGATAATATTGGAAAAATATTTGCCGTTTATACCAATTCGGAAGTCATCTTTCAACGCCAGGATGCACCTACTTATATATGGGACCGGGTGACGCTTCCTCCCTATATGGGCTGGACCAGTACCAATGGAGGCCGAAATCAGATGACTTTTTCGCTAATGAAATATTACAAAATTGTGAAAGATGGTAAGGCTTATGATTTGGATGATCCCGATGGTGGTTTCGATTTGCAAAATCCTTATGTGAATATGGATCCCCGTTTTTATCGGGATGTGGCCTATAATGGGGCGAACCTTCGTCAAAACAGAACTGTAGAGCTCTGGCAGTTAGGCGATAATACTTCATCTGGGGACGCGGCTAGAAATGTGGCACAGGCCAATACCTATCTGTATAACATTAAGATGTGTAACCTTAACATCAATCCACTCAAGAAAGCAAGTGGGGGTGATTCCTATCGCAACTATATTATGTTTCGATATGCTGAAACCTTACTCAACTATGCCGAGGCTATGAACGAAGCTTATGGCCCCGATGTGGATAATCTCGGTGTGGGATTAACAGCTATTGAGGCGGTCAATCTGATTCGGAATAGAACCAGATGTGAGAACTATCCGGAATACCTGGGAAATACCTACAGCATGCCCTTAATGCCTCAGGGAATGCAGAAGGATGAGGCCCGTAAAGAAATCAGACAGGAACGTATGGTGGAACTGGGCTTTGAAGATAATACCTTCTACGATATTCGTCGCTGGAAAGTGCCTGTGGAGTCTCAACGGACTGCTGAAATTTTGGTGCCAACCCTTAGTCGGGATACTCCGGGGGGAGCAACCAAATTGACCTATAGCATTGTGAATGAACCCAGACCTTTTGAAACGTCCTGGTACATTCTTCCCATTCCGGAAGGGGAAATAATTAAAAATCCGAAATTACTTCAAAACCCTGGCTGGGCAGGCTCCCCGGAACAATAGAACGATAGATATGATCCAGGACTTCAGGATGTATTAAATAATCATCCTGAAGTCCTTTTTAATTGGAATTTTAATGTTTCGTTGAATGAAAAAGGCGTAAATATCGAGCTCTATCGCCATATTGTTTCTTCGATGATAGTGCCGGGTCGTGAATGTTGTCATTGCGTGGCGATAACCGTAGAGCTGACGCGCTGGTTATTGCTGGTTTGGCCTTCGAGCCGCAATCTATTCCTGTTGGTAGCGCCTCATTTTCTGATGTCTGATTGTCGGTGGGATATATGATCTTTAAGCAATCTTTTCACTCAAATCAAGAATCTCAAGTTATCAATCGTAAATCTAAAATCTTTTTCCGCTTTTCTCAGAGCAAATTACAGCGCGTCAGTGATTTATTCCGGCTATTTTAACCGTTCGCGATTTTTGATTAAATTAAACCATTGAATAAATAGTGTTGGGATTGTAAGGGATTCGTCAACTGATACCATTGACCTAAAAATATTCGTGTGAAGAGTAATCGATTTGTAAGGGTATTGTTGTTTTTTTTGATGTTGTGGATGGTTCCGGGCAGTCATACTGTGGAGTGTGGTTCTGTAAGCATGGGTGGAGTAGGGGATTCTGATACATTGGGCTCCTCCTTTTGGTGGGCTCCTAAAAGAGTGCCTGGTTATAGCCACCCCGGTGGGTTGCATTCGCAAACACAAATCGGAATATCCAGAAAGAAAATCCAGTTAGGAATAGAACCCTGGTTTTCGGCTTATGATTCCCTGATGCAGGAGGCACAGAAAAACCTGGGGAAAGCTCCTCAGGCCATCGCCGATTTCAATGTGCCCGGTTACTACGACGATGCCTCAGGCCATCGCAAAGCCATGGGGCGCCTCAGTGAGGATGCCTGGGTGGCCTATTCGTGTGCCATCGCTTATCAGTTAACCGACGGAAAGCAAAAGGTTAAATTTGCCAACAAGGCGGTTCAGATATTGATGGCCTGGGCAACCACCAATACCCAAACGAGCAACTATGATGGTGACCTGGCTATGTCGGATGCCGGAACAGGTCTCATATTTGCTGCCGAGCTCATGACCGATTTTAAAGGTTGGAAAAGGGCCCAAAGGGAAGTCTTTAAGGCCTGGACTCTTAATGTCTACCTTAATTCCTGTGCCAAAATTGCTAAAGAGCCCAATAACTGGGGTGACTGGGGAAACCTGGGTTGTATGGCGGCTCACTATTTCCTGGATGATAAGGAGGCTCTTAACGAGGATGTGATGCGTGTTACAAAACAAATTGACGATGCTATTGATGCCGATGGCAGTATGCCTCAGGAAATTAAACGAGGCCCCAGAGGATTGTGGTATACCTATTTTTCGTTGGCACCAATTACCGCCTCCTGCCAGATTGCTCTAAATGCCGACTCAATTAATCTGTTTGATTTTAAAGGGCAGGATGGTGCTGGCATAGAGGAGGCCCTCGATTATCTGCTCCGGTATGAAAAGGCCCCTGACACCTGGCCCCATTACACAGAGAAGGATCTGCGTAAAGGCAGGCCCGGGTTGTATCCCGGTAACCTGTTCGAAGCCATGTCGGGGATTTATGGAAAACCAGCCTATGAAACCTGGATACAGGAGGCCCGTCCCATCATGGTTTTTGGCCATCATTATGCCTGGGCTTTACCCACCCTGCTGAGACCCATGCCGATGGCAGGAAAGGCTTTGCCATAATGTGTCATGGGTTATTATATCTACCATACTTTCGCCCCTGCCGGGGCTTTTTCTCCATTTCATATTACTCTCTGTGGCGGGACCTAATCTGCCTGTTTCATCCGGGTTCTGTGAGGGGTAAAATGCCGGTTTCCGGTCTTAGCCTGCCCCGGTTTTCATCGGGGATCCTTCGGGATCATTGCGAGCGCAGCGCAGTAGCCATCGCAATTTGTTATTGCTTTGGCCCTCAATGGGCAATCTGTTCAAAAGCGGCAGCTCCTTTTTTTTCTCCCTTTATGTTTTCCCTTTATCTTTTCTATATTGGTCCCCTTCAGGGACACCGGATGACTTTTTTTATTTGCTATCAGCTCCTTTAATCCCTCACTATTCACTCTTTTTATTTCTCTTCCCTCTTATCTCTATATATTTCTATTTATTTCACTAACTAACTCTAAATTCTAACCTCTTATTTCTTATTTCTATTTACCCTTTTCCCTTTTCCGCCTTTATAATCTCTTCTATCTCACCCCTGACGGGGCTTCTGTCTAGGGTGAATGGGCGTGATTTCTACCCATATTTCGCCCCTGCCGGGGCTTTTTTCCCCTTCTTTTCCTTTAGTCTTTTATCTTCTCCCTCTTTACTCTTCGTTTATCACTTTTCGTTTTTCGTTTTTCTCACTTTAACCTTTAGCCTTTAGTCTTTTCCCTTTATTTGTATTGAAAGCGTCCCAAGTTGAATAAACAGGTTGGAAAGTTATAAAAGTGTGGGCAGGATCCGCCTCAGAGAAATGCCGTTAAGAAAATAGGATTGGATCCCGTAAAAAAATCTTAGCTGTTTGATTCCGATGATAGTTTTGTAGCCTTTTGGTTTTACCGAAAGGCCCAAAAACTTAAATCGGAAGAGTTTTAAGATTTTAGGGATCCGATCTTATTTTTAGGTATTTATCTGTCGCGGCGGCCTTCTTTGTATACTTTCTACGGCTGGAGGTAGAAAGTATAAGCCCGTGCGGCTCG
>JBFHFS010000058.1:0-30852 GCA_041583495.1 Marinilabiliaceae bacterium
AAAGAGTGAAAAAGGTGAAAAAGTGAAAATGATCCTTTTTGTCCTTCAACATATTCTTTGGTTAACCTCCTTTCATTTTTTCATTCGTGCTAATTCGCGCAAATTCGATGACCCTTCCTTCGTGGTTAACTTTTCACCACATAGGGTATTCAGTTTATTGTTTTATCCATTTCACTGCATCAGCCACCACGTATGGAAAATTGGTTCTGTCGCTCAATTCAACGATAGCCTCGCCCTTATTAAAAAAGAATCGTCCTAAGGAGATCCAGCCCGTTGACTCATTTACCGCCGGACTCTCCACCTGATCTTCCCCGTTGGCACTGTAAATTTTGTAACTAAACCCCGCCTTCACATTACGGTGACGCCAGGAACGCTGTAGGTTGGCGGGAATATATACCTGAACCTCATAATTGCCTGCTTCGGGTAAATCATATCTCCATTGTACCACATCTTCACCATTGCCGGCCACCTTTTGAACCGCCGACCGCTTATAGTCACCATAATAATTATCTCCAAATCCGGAGCTCCAGGTCACTGGAGGACGCCAATAATTCAAGGCCTTATACTCTTCCCACGCATTGCCTTGTCGCCTAACCCACCAATCCTTCAGCGTCTTAACCTCATCCTTACTATTAATCCTGAAACCAGGATCTTCATTATCCACTACAAACACGTTGGTCTCTTCTTTTTTCATCGAAGCCTCACCCAAAACCAGAACGCCCTCCTGAGGCGATGCCGATCCATTTTTTTTAAAATTCCCGGGAAAATAATTGTACCAGGGGGGGATGTTGCGTGCCACACCTGTTTGGACCTTCACATTTCTGGGAATCTGATCAAACATCAACTCAATCTTCACCTTTTTATGAGCAGGAACCATAAACAATCTGGACTCCCCGTTCTCCTCACTGTTTATATTCCGGTACATCCATTGTGAAAACCCGCCCCCACGATTCTCCTCCAAATTAAGAAAGGTCGTATAGGTATCCAAAACCCCCTGTTTATCCCCTGTATTAGAGACCTCGAACGACACCTGGTACTTAACCTGGTCCCCGTGGGTCACCTCATGGGTCTGCATATCTCCAAACCTGAAGGCAGGCAGGTTTTCCATTTGTTTCAGATCCTGATAGGTTTGCAGGAAGCCCAATTCCGGATCCAACAGCGAAAGCCATTGCGAAGGAGTAGTCCCCTTGAACTTATAGTCGTTGAACCCCTGTATGAGTGCTTGTAAGAATGACTCATCCTGGGTAACAGCCGACACACGGGAGAAGAAGTTGATTCCCTGCAACTTCAGTATATCGGCAATGGTATCGTTGTAAAGGCTGCTCCCCAGCCAATCGGACAAGCTTTTACGATTCAGATTTAACAGGGCAGTATATTGAGTACCCTGACCACCCCCAAAAAAAGAGTTGTTCCGCTTTTGGCCGCTGTTTCGCAAGGCATCGGCCAACATCACGCTAAATACCGGATAGTTGTTTTCCTGAATATGATACACGTAATCGTAATACAAAGGAAACACCTGAACCCTGTTCCACGAACCAATATCACGTGTGAGAACCTGCCCCGAACGCTGAAACTGCCATCCCGGATATAAAAGGGAGTTCCCCACAAGGGTCACAAGAGTACGTGCCTCAATTTCCTGAGGTTGCAAATCCTCCCCCTGACGCTCTGACGTTTTTTCAAAATCACTCTTTATCCGGTGGGCATCTCCGAACCAGGCCCCCCCTCCGTTTTCAGGAATCAATAACATTTCGGGTTGCGTATGATCGGTAGCCATACTCCAGGACTGAAGATAACTGAAAAAGTGAACCGGAACTTCCGCAATTTTTAAATAATCGAAAGGGTATTTCAGCCCTAACCGGCTCTCGTACTGACTCTTCAAATTCCTGATAAGAGAAGGCAAGGTATCTGAAACATTTGAAAATGAAGACTTCAACTGCCCAAACTCCCTGTGAGTAGCCAATAAATATTCTACGCTATCCACCCTAATAGAATCGACCTGATAGGGTCCCGCCAGAAGAGTGAGGGCATTTAAGGACTGGTGGTTATGAAAATTAAACCACTCCCCTGCCTTCGTCTCATCGCCCTGAGAAATGGGTTGTAATTCATTTTGGGTCTTAAAGGCCAAGGAATAGTTCGTGAAGGGGTATTGCTGACGATAATATTTCCAGGCAATCTGTGGATACCAGCCGGTTTCCCTGGTCAGCAAAAGATATTTATCCTGAACAAAAGAGTATTGCTTCCCGGCAACCAAAGGGTCTATCCGGTTCAACAATTCCCGATCCTCCTTTTTCACGAATGGATAAATAGTTACCTCATCGGGAGCCCCCTGATAGAGAATGTGGCAACTCACATAATCCTCATCCTCTGCCCACTTGCCCTTAATGGGAATATATAACAGCTCATTGCGTCGCGCAAAGGACACCGATTGCTCATTCACCAACACTTCAGAAACCTCAAATCCGGAGTTGATCGCCAGAATCAGCGAATCGGCTGGTAATAATTCCCGGATGCGCAAATGGGCCTCGCAGAGAAGCCTGTTGCCCAGATGCTCCACCCGTAACTGACAAGAATCAATGGCGGCTGAAGGTGCAGTGGGCAAAGCCTGTTCCTGCATTACCATTGCCCGACGAAGACGTTCCCCCTGGTAATCACGCTGCAACATTCCGTAAAAGATAAACGCGACAACCATCACCATTAAAAGAGCCATTAGAATAATGACCGGGGATCTGCGGCGATGACCGGGCAGACGAGGCAGGAAGAAAGCGGTAAGCAATACCCCCGAAAATCCCAACAAAAGAAAACCGGCTCGCTGCAACACCATAGACCCGGCATGGGAAAAGCCCGAGAACCCTGAATAATGCATAGGTAGATAAAACCCCATAAAATCCCATACCCCACTGTG
Source organism: Marinilabiliaceae bacterium (assembly GCA_041583495.1). Lineage (GTDB taxonomy): Bacteria > Bacteroidota > Bacteroidia > Bacteroidales > Marinilabiliaceae > JBFHFS01. The sequence continues at coordinate 2,903 of JBFHFS010000058.1, forward strand.
CATGCCCTGGAGGTAAAACAATACAATCGCACCAAATCCCAGCACCAACACAAAGGTGACGGCCTGATTGCGCACTATGATCATGATAATAAACGAAAAACCCAGGATAAAGACCAGCGAGGGCAACGAATAAACCAAAAGATAAACCAAAAGAGGCCGGATAACCAAACTGGCTCCCGGGGTAATCAGCGTAACGATAACCGATAAAACAAAAACCACCATGCTCAGCCCGAAGAACAACTGAAGGGCCCCCCATGTCTTTCCCAACACATACTGCAGATTGGACATCGGCCGGGTATAAAACACCTCGGTGGTATCCATCTTTCGCTCTCGTCCCAGAAAATCGGCCGACAAGAAAGCGGCAATGATCACCTGGGCCACCGTGAACAGGAAGAAGTTCATATAAGCCACATTGCCAGGAATGTATCGCCCGGGCCACCCACTAGACCCAGCTAATCCAATGACTCCAAAAAGATTAAAAAGTATCAGAATCCCCAGAATGAGGATGGAAAATATCCTAAACAACCAACTCCGCCAAAGGATCCTGGCTTCGTAGTTGCCCACTTTTTGGATGTAATAGAGGGCATCGAAGAAGCCCTCTTTATGCTGAACAGGGTTAGGATTTTGGGGCCTTGGTGGCATTATAAAACATTTAAAAGTACTGACACGATATTACAACCATCCTACGCCAACTGTGTCGTTGTCTGGGAGGTGGATTCCATAAAATAAACATAAGCATGCTCCAACCCCGGGTCGATGGCTTGCGCCCCTGCAAAAGGTTGTTCAAATGCGATTAGCTCAATATCGTATCCATTAACCGCCGGCACGGTGGTAATGACCGGATAGCGCTCTTTCAGCTTCTTAAGATCGTCGAATCCTACCGAAGCACTCCAGACATGCCCCCTGGCCCGACTGACAAAGTCATCGGGACTCCCGCTATACCCGACTATCCCTTCATTGAGCAATGCCATAGATTCACAGGTACTGGATATGTCGGCTACAATATGAGTGGATAATATAATAATAACCCCCTTGCTGCTTAAGTTGCTGAGAATGTTGCGAAAACGAATACGCTCTTCCGGATCAAGACCTGTTGTGGGTTCATCCACAATTATCAGCCTGGGGGAGCCTATTAGAGCCTGTGCAATACCCAGTCGGCGTTTCATTCCCCCCGAGAGTTTGTTGGCCAATCGGTCACGAACATGAAACAACCCCACCTGCTCCAGCATCCGGTCCACCTCGGCAACCCGTTGTTTTTTATTTCGGATGCCTGCCAGCGAAGCCGCATAATCGAGAAACTCCCATGCTTTTAACCTGGGAAAAAACCGAAAATCCTGTGGAAGATAACCCAGTTGCTGCCGAACCTCTTTACGGTGAGTAAACAACGACTCCCCATCCAGAGTAATACTACCCGAAGAGGGATTCTGAAGGGTAACCAGGATGCGCATCAAAGTGGATTTACCTGCACCATTTGGGCCCAACAACCCAAACATGCCTTCCCCGATTTCGAGACAGACATTATTTAAAGCTGTATGGCCATTGGGATATATCTTACTGAGCTGTGTTATTTCAAGTTTCAAATCAAACAGTTATTTGTTCAACACTATCAATTTTCTAACCAAAGACCCTAAAATAAAAGAAATCAAAATATTATAAAAAATATTAATTTCAAAACCTGTTCGTAAATGATACAAGCCCCTGTTCGTTATCGAACAAAATGCAATAAACGACCATGTATTTTCTCAAAGGTAAACTTCTTTATCATTCGGTTCAGCAATCTGCCGATTTATAATATTCATCTATATTTGTATTTTGGATCCGATACTGGTGAGAATGGCTCAACCTGGTTCCGGGAATTTTCCCTTTTCGTGAAACCGATTGGTATATAATGAGCCATTTCAACAAAACCTATTACACTGATAATTATGCAACTATTTTACGAACCGGAGATATTGGAAAATGGTGGAAAGCTCAGCGAAGAAGAATCGCATCATTGCGTTAAGGTACTGCGTCACAAAGTGGGAGACCCCCTGCAGATCATTAACGGGAAAGGTCTTCGGGCAAACGGAATCCTCACCCTCGCCTCCCCGCGTGAATGTGTGGTAACCATCGAATCGGTAGAGACCCAACCCCCACCGGCTTTCAAATCGCATATCGCCATTGCCCCCACCAAAAGCATCGACCGTTTTGAATGGTTTTTAGAGAAAGCCACGGAGCTTGGAGTTGATGAAATAACGCCCCTGCTTTGCCAACAGTCGGAACGCAAGCAGATAAAACCCCTCAGGTTGGAGAAGGTAATCACCTCGGCCACCAAACAATCCCTCAGGTTATGGCGCCCCGTATTGAATCCGATGATAACGCTCAGCGAGTTTTTAAGCACCCCCCATACGGAACCCCATCAATTTATTGCCCACTGCACTGAGGATCAGAAAGAGATTTTATCCAATGAAATTAAAGAGAGACCGCTGGGAGATACCATGGTTTTGATCGGTCCCGAAGGCGATTTCTCCACCGCGGAGATTGAACTGGCATTGAAAAAAGGTTTTATTCCTGTTTCCCTGGGCATCAACCGCCTGCGAACCGAAACAGCCGGAATAGCTGCCTGCCATATCATTCAGGTAGTTAGAGACCTCCAGGAGCCCTTGTCTTAAAATCGTCATTAAACCAAACGATTTTTAGCACTAATGATTTTAACAAAAAGTCACCGGACCTTGCTTGCGGAGTGTGCGCTTTGCTGCTAACGAACAGTATCGGGCAGAAGAAGACCAATTCGAATAAAAAAAGGCAGAGATGCCCCCAGAGCCATAAGCTCAAGGAAATCTCTGCCTTTTATTCTCTATTAATCTGAATGCCTATCCCTCAGCCCATTAGGCGCCGGGTATAATTCACCAGGTTACTTTTTTTGCTCAAACTGAAGCGTTCTGGTAGTCTGATCACAAACCGAGGAAGGTCCAAAATACTGGATAGGTCCCGGGTAAATGTAGCTCATGCTGGTAGCCCATTCTTCTCTGTGAGATGCTAAAGAAAGAAAGGGTTTGCCTTTGAGATCAACCAACGCCTTTTGAATGACCGGTTTCATCTGACCGTGTCTCTTTTCCATATTCATCATCATGGTAACGGGTACCCCTCCGGCAATCCACTCATCGCTGGATCCAATCAGGTTTCTAACCGATGCCATATAACCCGTTTTTCCTTCTGCAATCAGTAAGGCTGCTGTATTTCCTAAAGAGTAACAGTAGTCTGCATCGAAGTTAGAGGGTGAAGCACAACGGCCCTCATAACCAAAGAAATGGGCCTGACCGCTGAATTTACCTTCAAATTTACCTTCCTTCTTCAAAGCTTTGACTTTTACCTTAACCATATCGATCAACAACTTCTCTGTCTCAATCAAAGAAACCTGAACATTGCCATGAGGGTCGCGATCGAGCATCAATTGATTAGCGAAATTATTAGGCAGCGTCACAAAAACAGAGGCTGACTTTTCAGAAAGATTTTGAGCTACGAACTCACGTCGTTCTTTGTTGCTCTCCATGGCATTAACTTCTGCCTCATGTTTGGCCAGCAAGTCGTTTAATTCGGCAATCAAACTCTTCATAGCCGGAATGAACTCAACAAGTCCTTCGGGAATCAGTACAGACCCAAAGTTTTCACCGTTAGCCGCTCTTTTAACGACCACATCAGCCACCATATTAACCACATCATCCAGGGTCATATTATTTTTCTCAACCTCTTCTGAGATGATGGTAACGTTAGGTTGGGTTTGCAGCGCACACTCCAGGGCGATGTGCGAGGCAGAACGGCCCATCAGCTTGATAAAGTGCCAGTATTTTTTGGCCGAGTTGGCATCTCTTTGAATATTCCCAATCAGCTCGCTGTATACCTTACAGGCCGTATCGAACCCAAAGGAGGTTTCAATCATCTCGTTTTTAAGATCGCCGTCAATGGTTTTAGGAACCCCAATTACCTGCACACCAGAGCCCTTTTGCTTAAAATACTCGGCCAACACAGCAGCATTGGTATTGGAATCATCTCCACCAATAATCACCAGGGCCTTAATGTCAAGTTTTTTGCAGTTTTCAAGAACCTTATCAAACTGTTCGGTCTCCTCCAGTTTGGTCCGGCCCGAGCCTATCATATCAAAACCACCGGTGTTGCGATACAGATCTACTCTATCGGCCGACATCTCCAAATAGTCATTATCGATGAGCCCTCCGGGGCCACCCAAAAAGCCAAACAGCCGGCTATCTGCATTTTGTTTTTTCAAGCCGTCGAACAAGCCCGAAATCACATTGTGGCCTCCCGGGGCCTGGCCACCTGAAAGAATAACGCCCACATTGATGGCAGGATATTCTCTCTTCTCACTGGTTGGCTCGAAGGATACAACAGGCATCCCATAAGTATTGGGAAACATCCGTTCAATATCAGCCTGGTCGGCAACCGATTGGGTTTTAGCACCCTCTACAATCTTCACATTAGACTGGAGCGACCTGGGCATCTTGGGAACATAGCTTTCCCGCGCAATTTGAAGTGGACTCTTTATCATGGTTAAATTGATTTAGTCAATTCGAAATAAACTGTTAATAATTTATGGGCAGGTGAAGGGGCAGGTGAAATTCATGCTTTCTGGATGGTTTTAATTTTTCAAAAATAACTCAAACACCATTCTGTCAGCTAATTCATGCAATCACTTACCTTTTCGGACGCAAATTTGCCATTTTTTTTTTAAACATTAAAAAATGAAGCAAAATAAATGACAATTTAAAAGAAGATGTCATTTTAAGAGGGCCTTGAAATCGTTGCCACTGGGTGCCTGAAAAACCTGAAGATCGAATTGCGGAATAACCGCCAGCACATGATCAAAGATGTCGGACTGAAGGCTTTCATATTTTTCCCAGGCTTTTTCGCGGCTAAAAACGTAAATCTCAATAGGAATTCCATTGTCTCCCGGCTGAAGATGGCGCACCAGCATGGTCATATTCTGATTGATTTTGGGGTGCCCATTCAGGTAATTCTCCAGATATTTTCGGAAAACCCCCAGATTGGTCATTCTTCGTCCATTCACCAACACCGATTCATCAATCTGGTTTTCCTTATTAAAAGCCTCAATTTCTTTTTGCCGTTCGTCGATATAATTTTTAAGGTATTTAATTTTTCGAAAACGCTCTAACATCTCGGGGGTGCAGAATTTAACACTCCGAATATCAATATTGATAAACCGCTTAATACGGCGCCCTCCCGACTCCTCCATGCCTCTCCAATTCACAAACGAGTTGGAGACCAAAGCGTAGGTAGGGATGGTAGAAATGGTTTTGTCCCAATTTTGAACTTTTACCGTGTTGAGGTTAATCTCCAACACATCCCCATCGGCATTATGACTGGGCATGGATATCCAATCCCCCACACGCACCATACGGTTGGCCGACAACTGAACACTGGCCACCAACCCTAAGATGGTATCTTTAAATATCAGCAGGAGAACCGCTGCAATGGCGCCCATCCCGGCAAAAATGGCCGTCATTTTGGTTTCGAACAAAATCGAAATGGAGATGAGCACTCCCACCATGATGGCCAGGAGGTGAAAAACCTGAAGGTAGCCCTTAATGGGGCGCTCGTGAGCAAAGGGAAACGTATTGTAGATATCTTCCAGGGCTCGCATGAGGGCTCTCAGGCTCCAAATAAAAGTAACAATAATGTAAAGAATCACCACCTTCTGAAAGCCCTCCAAAACCTTGGGGAATTCCAGAAAGAACCAGGGCGAAACGACATATAAGACCAACCCTGGCGCCAGATGTGCCAACCGGTGAAACACCTTACGATTCACAAAAAAGTCGTCCACCTTCGACTTACTCTGCCTGATTAACCGTACCAGAGTTAGAAGAAAGACTTTACGAACCACCAAATAAGAGAGATAGGCCAATAACCCCAGCACCAAAGCCAGTAAAAGAACCTTTAGAAAAGTCTCACCCCCCTGGGGTAAATTTAACAGATGCAATTTGGCAGTCAGCCAATTGGTAAACCAGGTAGATGTTTCGGAAACCTCTTTCATAACAGTATATGGTATCATTTATAGGTCAAGATTTAACAGGGTTCTGCCTTGCAATTTACCCTGTAACATTAAATCAATCTTATCACTTAATTCTTCAAACGATATTTCGGTGTACAAATCCATTAATTGATCGGGCTTCCATTCCCGGGCCATTTTTGCCCAAACCACCTCCCGATGAGCCATGGGTGAATTCTGGGAATCAATTCCAACCAGGGAAATACCCCTCAAAATGAAAGGGAATACAGTTAAATTCAGTTGTGGAGCGGCTACATTTCCACAACAAGTAACCACACCCATGGGTTGAAGAGACTTGATGATATTTTCGAGGATGGGGCCACCCACCGTATCTATTGCCCCGGCATAAACCCCTTTAAGCATAGGCCGGGTTTCTGTTGTTTCAAAACTTTTCCGGGAGATCACTTCACGTGCCCCCAATCCAAACAGGAAGTCATGTGAAGTCTCTTTTCCCGAAAGAGCAACCACCTGGTAGCCCAATTTGGCAAGGATGGCTACACTTAAAGCCCCTACTCCGCCGGTGGCACCTGAAACCAAAATTTTGCCATCGGCCGGTTTCACCTGTTGGGATAGCCTTAACACCGACATTCCTGCGGTTAAACCCGCCGTTCCAATAATCATGGCTTCCTTCATGGTCATCCCGGCAGGCAGCTTCACGACCCAACCTTCAGGAACCCGGATGTATTGCCCGAATCCACCGCTGGTATTCATGCCCAGATCATAGCTGGTTACAATCACCTCCTCATCCTTACTAAACTGTTCGCTTTTGGACTGAACCACCGTTCCAACGGCATCGATCCCGGGCGTATGGGGATATTGTCGCGTCACCCCCTTATTTCCATTTGCCGAAAGAGCATCCTTATAATTTAAAGAAGAGTAATGCACCCGAATCAATAAATCACCCTCCGGCAAATCATCGATAGATTTTATCTTTATTTCTCTAACAAACTGATCCTTCTGCTCTTTAATTTCATAAGCTTTATACTCTCCCGGTCTCATAATCTCCATTAATAGTATTCGAAAAACACATTAATTTTAGCTATTTTTGCTGTACAAGCTAACACAGGACAAAATTAGCCAAACATTTGGACAATTTTGTCCGATTAGAAATAAAAGAACTATTGGCAAAGGGGAGAATGACCACCCCATAAAACTCTAAACCACCTCTTCGCTATGCTTAAACCGAAAATACTTTTTCTTTTATTTGGTCTGTTCACATTCCATATGCAGAGTTCCCGGGCACAAACTGCGCCGCTCTTCGACTTTAACCGCACCCTGCGTATCGACCTAATATTTTCCGGCGACAGCCAGTCTCAAACCGTCACCATCAGCCGGTTGGTTGAAGAAGCGGTGGTTACCGGGAGCCCCAATCAACTCATTCCCCCATTCGATTTTGGTGAATACCGGATGGTTCTTCTGGACCCTCAAACCAAAGACACCCTTTTATTGAAAGGTTTTTGCACGCTCTTCGAGGAGTGGCAGACCACCCAAGAGGCTTCCCGGGTAAAACGGGCCATGAAACAAACCATTGAAACCCCCATGCCTCTGATCCCGGTAACGGTGGTGGTGGAGTCCCGCGATCCCTCTGGCTGGTCCTCTCCCCTTCTTTGGGAAGAGATGAATCCCCAAACGGCCACCATCGAAAAATTCGTTTCACCCACTTACCCTAACCGGTTGATTCACGGGGTAAACGATCCGGCTCAGCAAACCGATCTGTTGTTTATTGCCGAAGGTTATCGCCCCGAAGAGTCCGACCTCTTTTTTGATGACGTTAAGAACCTCTCCGACTACCTCTTAAGCATGGAACCCTATTGCCATCTTAAAGAAAAAATTACCATCCGGGCTTTGGCCACCCCCTCCCTCCAGTCAGGGACCGACGACCCCAACCAGGCTATCTGGAAAAACACCGCTCTTAACAGCAGTTTCAACACCTTTAATACCGACCGTTACCTGGAGAGTTTTGATACATGGGCCATCTACAACGAAGCAGCCGCATTGCCTCACGATCACATTATCGTTCTGGTAAACAGTGACAAATATGGCGGAGGTGGCATCTACAACCACTTTTCCCTGACCTCTGCCCGCCACAAAACCTCTCCTCAGGTACTGGTGCATGAACTGGGACATGGCCTGGCAGGACTGGGCGATGAATATTACACAAGCGATGTAGCTTATTCCGACTATTTCGATCTTAATACTGAACCCTGGCAGCCCAACCTAACCACTTTAGTCAATTTTGAAAGTAAATGGAAGCACCTGCTGTCCGATTCCATTCCCGTTCCGACACCGGCCACCGATGCCTTCAAAAACAGCACCGGGGTGTTCGAAGGGGGTGGGTATTTGGCCAAAGGCATTTATCGGCCAGCCATTAATTGTCGTATGAAAACCAACGAAGCCCCCGGCTTTTGTGAGGTTTGCCAGGCATCAATAAGGCAGGTGGTATTATTTTTCACGCATTAAAAACACAGAGACTCATGACTTATCAAGCAGATTCAGACAGATATCAAACCATGGAGTACCGCCGGTGTGGAAAAAGCGGCATACGCCTGCCATCCATTTCCTTAGGTTTGTGGCATAACTTTGGTTCTGTGGATGTTTTTGAAACCGGGCGTGCCATTTTGCGGCATGCCTTTGATAATGGCATTACCCACTTCGATCTGGCCAATAACTATGGGCCCCTTCCCGGTAGTGCAGAAGAGAATTTCGGCCGGATATTGGCCTCCGACTTCAGAGCCTACCGCGATGAAATGATCATCTCCACCAAGGCCGGTTATCTGATGTGGCCCGGCCCTTACGGCGAATGGGGTTCACGCAAAAACCTGCTGGCCAGTCTGGACCAGAGTCTCAAAAGGATGGGCCTGGATTATGTTGACATCTTTTACTCACACCGGCCCGACCCCAACACCCCATTGGAGGAGACCATGAATGCCCTGAGCCAGGCCGTGCGACAAGGCAAAGCCCTTTATGCCGGCATCTCAAACTATCCGGCCGACCTCACCCAAAAAGCTGAAACCATTTTACGCGAAAACGGAACGCCCTGTCTCATTCATCAACCCCGCTACAGCATGCTCGACCGCTGGGTGGAAGAAAAAAATTTACTGGAAGTCCTCGGTAAACGAGGCATTGGTTGCATCGCCTTTTCTCCTCTCTCCCAGGGATTGCTCACCAATAAATACCGGAAAAATATCCCGGAAAATTCACGCATGGCCAAGCCCCACGGGTTCCTGAAAAAAGAGGCGCTGACACCGGAAACCCTCGAGATCCTTAAGAAGTTGAATGAGTTGGCCGCCAAACGGGATCAGTCCCTGGCTCAAATGGCCATTGTTTGGCTGCTGAAAGATCCCAGGGTCACCTCCGTGTTGATTGGAGCCAGCTCAGTAAAACAACTCTCCGAAAACCTCAAAGCCCTCGATAACCAGGCATTTTCCGCAGAGGAACTTGGGCAAATTGAGCGGGTGCTGGGGAAATAAACAACCTGATAAATCATAAATTCGAAGAAACCGGCGATAAAAAAATAAAGCCCATTCATGAAGGATACAGCGAATTAGCAGATTGGAGGGGTGGAAATCCAGACAGATGAAAAGGAATTAAATGAGAGAGGGTTAACAGATATTTCGGAAGACAAAATACTTACCCACTAAACCCTTCTTCTCCTGTACTTTAAATAAGGAATAACATCCTCATTTTTTATTCCGGTTGTGCCGTCGTACTCGATGGTTACCACCGGCACTCCGGTTATTTCCTCTATGCGCGAGGCCATAGCCTCGGTCACCAGCGAAGGACAACAATACGACGGGTTGGTTTGAATAAACAGATCAATATCGGGGTGTTGTTTCATCAGGGTACCGATTTTCAGAATATTCTCCACCGACTCACCCCTTTGCAGGATGTTGAGCCCAAACCGGTTCAACCACTCATCCGTTTCGTCGGAGGACAGGGCCCCTGACTGACCGTTATATTTGTAAAAATATTTCTTGTATTTGTCCTCCACCAAAGGGATCAGCGATTTTAAAAATATAATTGTGGCATAGTCGGCGTAACGACCCGCCTTAAAAAACCGTTTGGTTGAGGGATCGACAATAATTTTTATGTACTCACTAAAAGGGGTGGTGATTACCTCCCCGCCGTTTGCCTCCACGGTTTTTATCAAGTCCTGGTTCATCAGGTCATTATCCCTTACGTATAAGTCCCCAAATATAGCCACTCTGGGGTTTTCTTTCCGTTCTGTCTCAATGGATTCAAAATCAAGGATGATTTGTTCCAGGGCCAAATCTTTCGGTTTACCATAACGGAATGTTTCATACAACCTATCCATTGCCTTTCTGATTACCAACTCTGTATCTCCCGGATGCTTTTCGTAAGGCCGGATATTACAACCCATTTTACGAATATAACCGCCAAACATATAAGCCAGATACGCATTGATCGCCGTGGGCAGGGAAAAATCATAGAAGATTACATCGCCCACATATACCGAAACCTGTTCCATCCCGTTACCATAATTATCCAGTAATTTCTTCATAAAATTGGGGAAGATACCCAGATTGCACGACAGGTCGGATTTCATAATCCAAAGCACTGTTTCGGAAGGCTTTAAACCCTTTGCCTCAATGTAATCAATGCCACCCTGAACAATAATATTCATAGGCAGGCACTGCCCTGTATTGGAGCTCAGACTGCGTTGTATCGATTCGGTTGTATTATCTGTAATCCGTGCATCAATCCCACTGTTTTGCAGCACAGCCTCCAACAGTGGACCGGCATACGGGTCCCAGTCAGGCAACAACAACGTTTTATCCTTTAAATGTTTTGCACCGCTGAAAACGGGTCCATGTGGTCGCTCGCCGCCTCCCTCCATTTGTTGAATGAGATTGCTGAAAAGATGAAAATCGATACGATGTGCCTGGAGGATTTGAGATGCTTCGTTGATAAGGTTTTTTATATGGGTTTGCCAATCAACGTCTATGGTGGGCGTATCATGTTGTGTGAAAAGGGTGTTTTCCACTTTTTCGCCCGGCACTGTTTTTTCGCCATCGGCTATTCGTCTGTCACGGTGATTTCTGAATGCCCTGATGGCGGCTTCGATACGTGTTTCGTATCCAACACTCGAATCATGTTCATCCAGTTGCAGAATAAGATAGGGCTTTTGCCGGGCATCCAGAATCTCTTTAAAATATTCAATGACAAAAGCATCGGGCGTACATTTAAAAGAGGTTATCAGCACCGGGTAACAATCATCGGTTTGGGCAACAATATCTGCGGCATAAAGAATGTTAGAAGCAAATTTCCACTGTAAGATATGAATTAGCTCCTCAGCTTTTGAGATCACTTTTTGATCTTCAGCCAGCATATCCATGTAGAAGGTTTCGATCCCCATTTTTTCAAATATCCCGGGAATATGATTGTTCATGGCAGGCGATAATACAGTATAAGGGCGGCCAAGCAACATCACATGAACATCCCGGGCAACGCAGGCATTTGGCAGATACTGCGCTTTCCAATCGGCCTGAACCGACTGAAATTGTCTTTTTGCTTTATCATAGGCTCTGGATACATCCAGAAACCCGATATTATCCAGCCCAATGGAAACCAGCATTTTATACAACTCAAACCGGTCATCAAGATCACCAAAGGAATACTGCAACAAAGGTGAAAGCAGCTTTTCGCGAAAGTTTGACTCGTGTTGGGTGGAAATAACCGATGAAATAAACTGCGTGTAGTAACAATATTGCTTGTTGGATTTGGATTCCCGGGCCTTCAGGTACACCGGCAGGAAGATGTAATCTGCTTTATTTATGAGGTAATTAACATGGCCATGCATGGCCGCGATGGGTGCACAAAACTCAGCACTGTTTAAATTCTTCCCTTCTTTAATGGCGGCTAAATACTTTTCGCTTGTAACCGTCTTCAAGGAGAGGAAATCGAAAAACAGACGCCAAAAAAGTATCTCTTCATAAAGATGCAGTCCGGCAGGGATGCCAATGGTAAGTGAGGTTTCCCGGGCCTTAGGCTTGAATTTAAAGAGTTCATCTCTTTTTCGGATCAAATTAAAATGAACCGATTCGTTCTTCACAAACCGGGTTCCCTCGTAATCTCTTCCGCACAAAAACCCATAAGCCTCCTTTTCGTTATCAATTTCGGCAATCTTGAGTTTACAGTGGTTGGTACATAATTCGCAAACTTCCGTCCTAACAGGAATCGATTTCTTATAGAGGCCGAGGCCTCTGAATTTTGTCTGCTCTAGTTGCTTATCGGATAACTCGAGTGCTACCCCCAGGGCTCCGGTCAAATGGCAATACCGGGAAACCATGATCGGCTTTTTGAGTTTTTGCTCAAATGCAGCCACAAGGGCTCTGTTTTTGGCTGTGGCCCCCTGAAAAAATATCCTGTTCCCGATATAACCACTCACTGCCACTTTGGTGAAATAGTTCTCACGGGTTGAGTGTAACACCGCAGCCAGTACTTCATCGGTCGAATAGCCCGCCGTTAAGTAATGGTTTAGGTCGCGCTCCATAAATACCGTGCAACGATTACTTGCCATGGGCGATTTTACTTTTTCAACCCTGCCGGCATATTCATCCAATGGGATGCCCAGCCTTTTGGCTTGTTCCTCGATAAAACTGCCGGTTCCGGCCGCGCAAACATTATTCATCACCGAAAAAGTAACCATGCCGTTTCGCATGGTGGTGAATTTTGAATCCTGACCTCCTATCTCGATGATGGTATCCGTCTTGGGATCCAATTCGTAAGCCGCTCTGGCATGAGCCGTTATCTCATCGGGTATGACATCGGCGCCGATAATTTTCCCGGTAAACTTTCGTCCCGACCCGGTAGTGCCTGCTCCTAAAATGGTAAACCGGACATTTCGTTTATCAGAAAAATTTTCGATGGCTTCGAAAAGAACCTGCACAGCCTGCATGGGTTGCCCCGAAGTGCGTGTGTAAAAACCGGCCAGGACCTCTTTATCGCGGCCAAGCAATACCGCTTTGGTGCTTGTAGAGCCAATATCGATGCCAAGCCAAACCGGCTCCGGATTGGGATAATCATTCCCCGGTGATGTATAATCGTCCACTTCAACCGCTTTCATGGAAGGATAAAAAGACGATTTAAACTGGTAGGTTGGATGCGATTCAAAATCGGGATAAGTGGATAATGTCAATTGCAGAGGTGGGTAGTAGTAGGTCTTTTCCTTTTTTTCAACGTTTACGATATCCTCCAATCTGCTCAAGGGAAGGAATTCTTCATTTCTCTCTTTTTGCCCTTCCCTGGCATTCAACGCAGCTCCCACGGCACCATAAACACGGGCAAACTCATCCACGGTAATCCGGCATTGGATAAGTTGTCCGATATGGCCTATCACGGCTTTGTTCCGGGCCACACCGCCGGCCGCAACCACATTGGAAAAGGTATGGTCCTGAAAAACAGTATCGACAATGTTTTTTGCCACTCCATAGGATAACCCGTCACAAATTTCGGCCAGGGAATAGCCCTCTTGCTGGGCATGTATCAGGTCGGTTTTGGCAAATACGGCGCATCGCGACGCAATTTTTGGGAAAGCGCCCTTATTTTCATAGGCCTCTTTGCTGAACTCCAGAACATCTACAAGATTGAGGCGCTCGGCCTGCTGATCGAGAAAATTTCCGGTTCCCGCAGCACATGAAGTATTGGACTTATAATTAAGATATTCGCCGTTTTTATCGAAGGTAGCCAGTCCGAATTTTTCAGCACCAATGATCAACAGCGACTGCACCTCCGGGTGAAAATATTTGGCTGCTGTGATGTAGGCAATCCGTGAGTCTACAGCGATCCCGCGGCTTACCACGGATGCCCCGGAGGAGGTATATCCAATGCCTTTAAGTGTATCAATTTCCACCCCCTTGAGCAACTCCAGCAAACTTTCAGGAACCCTGCTTTGATGAAAAGCATAACCGGCGCGTATTATCCGGTTGTGCTCATCCAACAGGGCAATGGAAATTGCAACCGAACCAATATCAATACCCAGGTAAGTGTTTTTCATCGCAGAAGCGTTTTGCCTGTCAACCCAAGGTAAGGATAAAAACCAGATAATCAGTGAAAATATGAAGATCTATTTTTAATGGCTGAGATTGCCCTAAAGAGAAGACCCGCCCAACTGCTCCACCCCTTTCTGGCGCAGTTTATATTATGGTATTCTTTCGTTGATTGTTTTGGAAAATCATCCACAAGAAACTGGTGTTTGGGGTCTTACATCCTGCCACACACCTAGTTCAAAGATTCTGAAAAGGAAAGAAACGCGAACTTACAAACCTTTCATACCGCAAACGTTGCATCTGATGCCCGAGAGAAAAAAGAATGGTTGACAAAATGAGGGTAATCCGAAATAAAGTCAGCGATGAAATTAAGGATTTGCCATTTAAACAGTTAATTGAATATTAAGAAACATTGGTGTCCGGTTAAAACTTAGGATTCCCCTGTAAGATGCATCACCATAGGGCCATATGTGTTTGAAGTATATCCGGGCCAGGAATCCACCTTCATGTAAAAGCGCTAAAAAAATCAGAAAACGAAGCGTGAAAAAGAAAAGCTGTTTGATCCCTATTTTAGTTTTGTAGGTTTTTGGGTTCTACCAAAAACCACAAAAACTCAGCTCGGGAGAGTTCTTTTCTTTTAGCGAAGAGTCCTGATTTTTAGCTTTTTCATGTCAGTGGCGGCATTTTAATAAATTGAATTTTGCTACGCTCGGCATTGTTTCAAACAAGTTTGAACGCTGCCTCTCTAAACGCAAAATTTGTTGTTTCGTTTTTGCTGCTGTAGGCAAAAATGAAAAGCCCGTCGGCTTGAGACGAAATATAAAAATTCATTCAAAAAAGAATTTTTACCGGACAATCGTGTTTAAGAAAATAATAAAGCCATGCACCCAATAATGGATAAAAAACTCAGGGCAGAAAGTGTTTGAAATGAGCCAATTTCGGAAGGCAAAACGCATGCCCACGAAGCAGCCAAAAAAATTTATGAAAAGAACTTATAAACTCATTTGGTAGGATGAAACTTTAAATGGATTTAAAGAAAGAACTATAAAACCCTTAGGTCAATCATCGTCCCCTTTCCCACTATACTTAGCAGGGAAAGCTTCTTTACCTTTCATGGCAAACCAGATAATCCGGTTAAACAAATCGTCGTGTCCTGAATCAATTTCATCGAAAATGGGGAGCATGCTTTTTTTGGCGTAATGGAGCTCCCTGCCGCTCAAAGCTGATAACTCTTTGTTCATTTCATCCAGCGGAACTTCATTGGGTACAGCAGTGTAGGGAGTATAGTCGGGACGGTCTGTAAAACAGTCGAACATCGGCATTGCAGTGGCATCCATAATATTCATAGGTGGTAAGCCAAGAATCTGTTCAATGGTCCTGATCATCGAAACCTGGTTGTAATTGGTACGAATTGTTTTGTCAAATTTTGAATAAGGGCTTGCAACCAGACCAACCGTGCGATAGGCTGAAACATGATCCCATCCCCCCTGAGAGTCATCTTCAGTTACAAAAACGACGGTATTGTGCCAGAACCTGCTTTTGGATATAGATTCGAGGATATGCCCCAAAGCCAGATCATTGTCGGCGACCATGGCCCGTGGCGTTGGGAACCCGGGCCGGGTTCCGGCAGTGTGGTCGTTGGGAAGAGCCAATATCATCAATTCAGGCCATTGGTCACCTTCCATTTTTTCGTAGGCCGCAAGCTCTTCGGTAAAAGCCTGTGCGCGAATAAGATCCGAAAATTTATGCGTGCCGTATCCCGGGTAGGTTGGACATAAAATTTCGGGAACAGTATTTATGGCAGAGGAATTGGTAAATTCAGTTTTTTCACCTTTTTTGAACCTGTTGTATATGGATTCCCAGGTTTCATCTTTGGCCAATTGAGAAGAACAGGCTTCTCCGTATATTCGTACACTCCTGCCGTGGATACGGGCATTATCCCATATAAAACCCGTTGGAGCATACACAAGCGCATCTGTTTGCACATGAGGATAACTGCGAAACCAACCGCGGACATTTTTTTCCATATAATCGGTAACAATCGCCATATCAGTCCATTGGTGCCCTTCGGCAGAGGATTTGCCGGAGACATGAAAATTGTCGAGCAGAACAAAGTCGTCACAGATTTTATGGGTATTGGGTGTAATTTCCTTTCCGAAAACGCAAAATGAGGGCTCACCCTCCCCGTCGGGATGATCCCCTAAAATTTGATCGTAAGTCCTGTTTTCTTTGATAATATAAACCACATGTTTGAAAACAGAAGGCTCGCCAATCCGCACCGGAACCGGTACCGGGGCAATATTTTCACGTGGTAAATCTTTTAAGAGTGCCAATCTGAAAAGTTGATTCGTTTTTTCTACCCTCCCGGTGTACTCTATTAATTGAGCTCCATCGGGAATAGGAATAATTGAAACGGATGCCATTTGTTTATGGCTGTTAAAGCCAACGATACCATTGTTTTCGGGAAAGGATGGGATTCTTGATCCTTCTGATTCAATATTGGCGACAACCAGATAATTATCGTTTAATACACAAACCGCACCGGGGTAGGCACCGGTTGGAATAAATCCCTCCGTTTTGCTTTTTTCAGTGCTTGCTGTGGCCGCTGATTTTTTCCCCAGTCTAACAACGGCAACGGCGTTATCCATGCCATTGGCTACATATAATCTATTTCCGGTGCTGGAAATCCCAAGTCCATTGGGCGAATCGCCCCAATACGGATTTCGTTCTTCCCCCAGGCGCACAGAAATATCCTCAATGACCTCATCTGTAAGGGTATTGATAACCGAAACTGCATCACTGTTGGCATTGGCCACATAAACAAATTTTTCGTCGGGACTGGAAATGATGTCGTTGGGATGCAATCCAACCACAATCTCCCGGATACTTTTACCATCAGCGGGGTTAAAGACAGAAACGGTACCCTCGCGGGTAGCTCCCGTTCCCGGATCTATTTTGGCACTTCCCCAGGGAACCCCGGCAACATATTCATCATTTTCGTCAGGAAGACTGCCGGCCCAATTGGTAACATACAATTTTCCCGCAGCCATCGACAGTCCGAATGGGGCAACCCCTGTGGCTACCGACCAAACCTTTTCACCTGTATCTGTATTGATTTTCTCAAGGGTATTGTTTCCATTCAACACCACATATAAAAAAGAGGTTCCCTTTTCATCCGAAATCACTATTTCATTAGCGATGGGATCTCTCGCCGGCTGAATGGCTTCAAACAGGAAGGTTTTGACCACCTCAAGGGTTTTGTTATTCCAGTTGGCTTTTATGACATATGATTTCCCTCCCCCCGAAGTACTCCAGTAAAGGGATTGCACACCATTTTCCAGATGCCATTTTATTCCGGACAAAGTACTCAGTAATCTCACTCCAACGGAAACATCACGGAGTAGAAAACGGTGAACTATTTTTTGTGTTTCAGATGAAATAATAACCACTGAATAACGGCCTTCCACTGCAATCCATTTCCCATCGGGCGACACAGCGCAATCCAGGGCATGGTTTTCCAGCTCTTTATCACCAAAATAAATTTGGTTACCCGCTGGATCTATCCACCGGTTGAAGGGCATCGTTACGGGCAGCTGACTCTCTGTAAGGGTTTGCGTTTCATAGGAAGAAAGATAATTAGCCTTTTGTTTTTTGCTTACAAATTTTGGCCCTATGCACGATAAGGGAGCCCAGATTAATAGTACCAGCAAAACAACGGTCCTAAATAAATTCTTCATATTAAAACGGGATTATTAATTGGCCAAAAATAATGGTTTGCATGTTGGTATTACAAGCTTTATCCGCCAAAAAATTTTGGTTTTAATTAGCAACGAAGGTCACATTTCCCAAAATAAGGCCCCGCAAAAATCAGTAATACAAACATCCCGGAACAAAAAGGGAAGTGTTCCCGGCAAAACTCATCAAACTCTGTGGTTGTTGTGTCGTTTTTAATGTCCGGGGCATTCGTAAAATAAAGGGAAACACCAGGCACACAAAGAAAATCCACTCAGCAACACGAAGGAAAAACTTTGTGGATTTTGTTCGGTTCCCCTGGCCCCTGTTTTTAGGCTACCAACCCCGTCTGGCGGCCATCGATTTCACATTAATCATTAAGTACCACCCAGGGTCCTCAATGGAACAGCCACGGGGGATGGGGCTTTGAATTCCAGGTGCACCCGGTCTCATCGATGCACCCGGAATTATTATTTTTTCTTACACCAGGGGGATATTGTGACTGGCACAAACCTGACGCATCTCATCGGACCAGATACTCGACTGTATCTCCCCAATATGTGCCTTACGTAAAAAATACATACAAAGCCGGGATTGCCCAATGCCTCCTCCAATACTCAAGGGTAACTCTCCATTCAGCAATCGGCGGTGGAAAAGCAGGTTTTTTCGATCGCTGCATCCTTCTATTTCAAGCTGACGTTCCAACGCTTCAGGGTTTACACGGATGCCCATGGAAGAAATCTCAAAGGCCCGTTCCAGCACAGGATTCCACAACAGAATATCCCCATTGAGTCCTAAGTGGCCATTTTCACCCTCCGTGCTCCAATCATCGTAATCGGGAGCTCTTCCATCGTGCTTCTCGCCATTCTTTAATAAACCGCCGATTCCAATTACAAAAACAGCCCCATACTTTTTGGCAATAGCATCCTCCCGCTCTCTTGGTGATAGCTTAGGATACTTCTCCAAAAGTTCTTCACTGTGAATAAAAAAGATATCCTCAGGCAAAAACGGTTTTAATTGAGGGTACTTTTCGTAAACAATAAATTCGACCCGTTTCATAACCTCGTAAATCCGGGTAACCGTTTTCTTTAAAAACGGAATCGAACGATCCTCCGGGCTAATGGAACGCTCCCAGTCCCACTGGTCCACGTAGATCGAATGAATGTTATCCATCTCTTCATCAGGACGAATAGCATTCATGTCGGTATAAAGTCCGTAACCAGGTTCAATGTCGTAGTCAGCAAGCATCAGGCGCTTCCATTTGGCAAGGCTGTGTACTATTTCGGCCTGCTGATCGCCCAAATCCTTTATGGGAAAAGAAACCGGGCGTTCTATGCCATTTAAGTCATCGTTAATCCCTGTCCCTTTTAGCACAAAGAGAGGCGCGGTAACACGCCTGAGCCTCAATTCAGAAGACAACCCATGTTGAAAGGCGTCTTTAATAACCGTGATCGCATGCTCGGTTTGCTTCAAATCCAGCAAAGGCCTGTAGCCCTTGGGAAAAAACAATCTATCTTCCATAATCGTCGAATATTTTAACCATTTTTCATCTATACCTGACAAAATTAGCCCAAATTATTACAATCCAAAGACTTTTTGGCACTATTCCGGATATTCTATTAACATTCAATGACAATTAGCTTTAAATCACTAGCTAAAAGGGCATTTGGAGTAACAATAAATGTTCCGTCTGGCGGGAAGGTCAATCCATACTGATTACCCCCCTACGGGAAAAAGGTTGGTTTCTCACCGTCCATTAAAAGCCGGTAAAGCTAAATCCTGTCAGGCTCCTTGCTGCAAAATTATTTAGACACTTCAGGGGCTTTATTTTTTTTGAAGTAACCAATACCCCACACCAACAAGGTGATTATCAGCACCACAAAATAGAAGGCTGTAAGAGCACTTTTTAAGATGGTAAAGAGCCCGGTAACCGTTGTTAATGCCCTGGACACATCGGGATAACTCATTAACAAGGCAACAATGCCTAAATTCTCCAGATAATCGAAGCCTCCTGCCAGAAGGGGTAACAGACAAAGATAAACAAAGGATCCCTCCAATTTATCCATCCTGTGAAGGAGGTACGCAAGAATCAAACAATTGCTGACACCAAAGAGAAAGGGAAAAACCATATCCACCGGAAGTTGATGAAAGAGATAGGCCTGCCGACCCTTTTCCCCCAGAGTGGCCATCAATAAATTCACATATTCATAGCTGTAGCCCCCCGGAAGCATATCCGGTAACTTCATGCCACCGGAAAAATTCATCACCTCCGGGATGGTCACGGTAAGCATAAAAACATAAACCAGGTTTGAGAGGAAAAAAAAGAACAACACCTCTCTGCCCTTAATGTGTTTGCCAGGAAGTTCTTTCATGCAAATGATTTTTTAACTTTCCGCAAAATGCCCTAACCCACTGGTTTTAGCCGACCCTCTTTAGCACCCCGTTTCCAGAACCAACCCGTCCCATGCCAGAAAAACATTTTCCGGAAGCTGTTGGGAGACCTGCCTGTGGAGACCCAGATGATGGCTAATATGGGTTATATAAGCTTTTTCAGGGCCTATTTGTTGAATGATATTGAGTGCCTGCTGAAGATTGAAATGGGAAAAGTGCTCCTCTATCCTCAACCCATTTATCACCAGCCATTTGGTGCCCGACAATCGATGCATACTTTCGGGAGGGATACTACTGGCATCGGTAATATAGCTAAAATCGCCGATCCGAAAGCCCAAAACGGTCATGAGATGATGATACACCCTGATGGGAATTATTGTTGTGTGGCACACGGAAAATGGCTCCTCGCTTATTTCATGCAAAACAAGGTCGGGAACTCCCGGATAGGGATTCTCCTTGAAGGCATAAGCATACTCTTGCTTTAGTGCAGACAGAACCTTTTTTTCACCATACAACGAAACAGGCTGGTGGTTTATCCAGTTAAAAGCTCGTACGTCATCCAGCCCTGCCGTATGGTCTTTATGCTCGTGAGTATATAAGATCGCATCCAGCTTGTGGGTATTGGATTGCAACATCTGTTGCCGAAAATCAGGTCCTGAATCTATCACAATCACCTGCTGATCGGTCTCTATCTTCACCGACGACCGGCTCCTTTTGTCTTTGGGATCGGCAGATTGGCAAACAGCGCAATCGCAGGCAATCATTGGAATGCCCATGGAGGTTCCTGAACCTAAAAAAGTAACTCTCAATTGGGGGTAATTTTATTTAGTTGGTTTGCTATTTCCCTTACAAATGTAATAAATAGCGAAGTTACACCACTTATTTTTGATATTTTTGCAGTCAAACACCAAAGATAATGGCGGGAAAACTATACCTGATACCCAACACGCTGGGCGATGATCGCATTGCCTTCACCATACCTACCGAAGTAGCCACCCTGACTTGCCGGTTACGTTTCTTCATCGTGGAGAACCTTCGCACCACTCGCCGCTATCTCAGGGCTCTGGACAAAACCATGGATATTGATGGATCCACATTTTTTATACTCGACAAACACACAACCGACAAAGAGTTTGCAGAGTATCTGAAACCCCTTAGAAAAGGACACGACATGGGTATAATCTCCGAAGCGGGATGCCCGGGGGTGGCCGATCCGGGTGCCGGCGTGGTAAAATTGGCGCATCAGCAAAATATTGAAGTAATCCCCCTGGTGGGTCCCTCCTCTATTTTACTCGCCCTAATGGCCTCGGGCATGAACGGACAAAACTTCGCCTTCAACGGCTACCTGCCCATCCAAAAAGAAGAACGCATAAAGACCATCAAACAACTCGAAGCAAGAGCCCACCACGAAGGCCAAACGCAGCTCTTTATCGAAACCCCTTATCGCAATACAGCCCTGGCCAGGGATCTGGTTTCCACCTGTCGGCCCGACACCCTTATCGGGATAGCCTGTAATCTAACGCTTCCCGATGGGTTTGTACTCACCAAAACCGCTTCGGCCTGGAAAGGACATTTACCGGATATTCACAAAAAGCCAACTATTTTTTTATTATCAGGGACCTCCACCCAATAAGGATCTAGGTCAACGGCTATATCTATTATCCATCTGGAAATCTAACCGTTAACCCCTAACAAGTTAAATTCCTCTTAATGGGTTCCATTTTTGGGTGAGGAAACCTCCGCTTTTGGCTCCTCCCCTTTTACAAAGAGGGCCATCAGCTCCTTTTTATATTTGGCGTACTCCCTCTCAAAATTGGGTGTGAGCAACTCCTTGCCAACGGCATCGTCCAACTCCTGAAAAGTCCAGGCTTTGCCACCGTCCAACTCCTCCTGATGAGGCGTCAACCCACCCGAATAAAATACGGCAAAAGAAAAAACCAGTTCATTCTCCAATTTGCTGCGCCACAAGTAGCGTCCCAAATTAAATATGGTAACCGGGTTAAGGCCAATCTCTTCAGAAGCCTCCCTCAGCAAGGCCTGCTGAATATCCTCGCCACGTGAAACGTGTCCCCCAACCGCCGTGTCCCATTTTCCGGGCTGCACCAGCTTGTTGAGTGGCCGTTTTTGAAGCCAAAGACCTTGTGGGGTAATCACCTGCAAATGAACCACCGGGTGCAACCAACGAACAGATCCATTATGAACCAGGCTTCGGGGGGCATGCCCTATCACATTTCCCTGCTCATCAACCAAAGGCAGCCACTCCTCGGCATTCCACTTCCTTTGCCGCCCTCTGCGATCCAACCAGGAAATCCCCAGCATTAACACAAAAATCACATAAAACCCTGGACCGCTTATGGCCGCCCACCAGGCATGAGGCATCCACAGAGCCGCCCCTAAAACCGTGAGAGTGTGCAACAGCAAAAGCCAGAAAAAGACCTTAAGCATCTGTTGCATCATCCACGACTCAAACGGACCTGCCACAAAACCTTTAAAATAACGCTTCGAAAGAAGTAGAATAACGTTGTGATTCGAAAAAGCGGAAAAGCCAACCACCAACAACAGGGCCCCACCAATAAACGCAGGCTTGAGTTTAAAAAGGAGCGCATTATCGAAAAGCAATGCCAGCCCCCCCAATAGCGTTAAAAACCCCAAATCGACCAGCACAAACCGATCGATGCGTTTCTCCCGCACCCAATACCACAACAGCTGAACAAAGCCCAAAACCAACGCAGACAGCAATCCCGCAGTGGTACCCCAGATCAGATCGACCAAAACAAACAAAAACAAAGGGAGCATCCCCGGCAGTATTTTACCTGCCAGGGAGAATATATTCTTATTTAAATGCATCAAAACAGACAGCTCAATCAGATCAATAAATCATTCAAAAATTTAGTCACATTTTTTTCAATGCGACTGGCCACGTCGCCACCCTCAGCCTTAATGAAAGATTCTCCTGTAATCTTTTCGAAAAGTTCGATATAGCGTTCTGACACCTGACTGACATACTGATCGGTCATTTCAGGAATCTGTTGACCCGATTGCCCCTGAAAACCATTCTCGATAAGCCATTGACGCACAAACTCTTTGGAGAGTTGCCTTTGCGGCAGCCCCTTATCCAGGAGCTCCTGGTAACCCTCGGCATAAAAGTACCGGGATGAATCAGGAGTATGAATCTCATCAATGAGGTAAATCTTTCCGTCTTTCTTACCAAACTCATACTTGGTATCCACCAGTATTAACCCCTTTTCGGCAGCCATTTGGGTTCCACGCTCAAACAATTGGCGGGTATATTTTTCAAGCAAAAGGTAATCTTCTTCCGAAACGATGCCCTGACGCAGAATCTCTCCGCGCGAGATATCCTCATCGTGACCTTCTGAGGCTTTGGTCGTTGGCGTAATCATGGGTTCCTCAAACCGTTGATTTTCCTTCATCCCATCTGGCATAGCCAGTCCGCACAGCAATCGCTTGCCCGATTTATATTCGCGCCAGGCATGCCCGGTAAGATACCCGCGAATAACCATCTCCACCTTAAAAGGCTCACAAAAATGACCTACCGTCACCATGGGGTCCGGAGTAGCAACCTTCCAGTTAGGGACAATATCAGCAGTGGCATCCAGGAAACCGGAAGCAATCTGATTCAAGACCTGTCCCTTAAAGGGAATTCCTTTGGGCAGTACCACATCAAAAGCCGATATCCTATCGCTCACGATCATCACCAGAAAACGGTCGTCGATATTGTACACATCCCTGACCTTACCAGTATAAACATCCTTTTGACCAGGAAAATTAAAATTAGTTTTTACAATGGCTTTGTCCATAACAAAATAGTTTATGTAGTTATTCAATTTATATTCAACATGCCGGCCCGGACATTTATCGTCAAATAACTCCATCCAAAAGTGAGCACGAAATTATTTCACTAAATTCCAAACCATTACCAAGACTCAAGTCTGACCCCCCTGAGGGCAAAGCTTACTCCCTTTCGTAAGCCTCCACGATATCCTGCACCAACCGGTGACGAACGATATCCTGCACCGTAAACTTAATGCGCACGATGCCTTTTATCCCTTTTAAGATGCGCATGGCTTGCACCAGTCCGGAGGTGAGCGGGTTGGGAAGATCGATTTGTGTCACATCACCGGTAACCACAAATTTAGCACTTACGCCCATGCGAGTCAAAAACATTTTGAGCTGATTGGTCGTGGTGTTTTGCGCTTCATCCAAAATCACAAAAGCATCGTTGAGGGTTCTTCCCCTCATAAAAGCTAAGGGAGCAATCTGGATCGTTCCATTCTCCAAATACTCTTTGAGCTTCACCGCAGGAATCATATCCTGAAGGGCATCATAGAGGGGCTGCAGATAAGGATCTATTTTTTCCTTCATGTCACCGGGCAGAAATCCAAGCTTCTCTCCCGCTTCCACTGCAGGACGGCTTAAAATAATCCTGCGCACGGTTCTATTTTTAAGAGCCCTGACGGCAAGAGCGATGGCCGTGTAGGTCTTTCCCGAACCGGCCGGACCGACAGCAAACATCAAATCGTTTTCATCGTACGATTCCACCAATCGTCTTTGGTTTTCGGTCCTTGCCTTTATCGGCTTGCCGTTCACCCCAAAGAGAATAAAGTCTTTTTCGCCCGCGGGTTGTAAAACAATTCTACCACCGCCACTAAGGATCTCCTTAACAGAGGCCTCGGTAAGGACATTGTAACGATGATAATGTTCCAGTAACAGGTTGATTTTCTCTTCAAAGTCGGCCACTTCCTCTTCATCTCCCATGGCCTTAAGCCAGTTCCCGCGTGCAACAATCCTCAATTTGGGAAACCTGGCCTTTATCAAATCAAGCTGAACCTCCTGCACCCCCATAAACTCCACAGGATCAACCGACTCCAGATAAATAAGTTTTTCAATCATAGAACAAACTAAAATAGACGCTTAACAGTTTGCAAATTAACAACAATTTTTAGATTAACTGATATTATGCCTACTTTTGAGGCAACACCTCTCCTTAAAAAAACCGAACTTAAATTGTTTTCCGGAACATACGTTTTTTTCCGGTGGTTAAAAGGAGATTGAATAAAGGTTCACTTTTCAGGATACAACCCTCCTGGACATGAACGAATATCACCAAACCGGGTTACCTTAAAACTCCTTAGGGAAAGGCAATCCGACCATAACAAACAAAGTATATCCGGATGAAAGAAAAAACAGAAGCCTTTGGCAAGTTATTGGAAGTCATGGACGAACTGCGGGCCAAATGCCCATGGGATCGGGAACAAACCAATGAAACATTGCGTACGCTTACCATCGAAGAGACCTACGAGCTGGCAGAGGCCCTCCTGACAGGCTCCGATGCAGCCATCCGCAAGGAGTTAGGCGACCTGCTTCTCCATATCGTTTTTTATGCCAAAATAGGAGAAGAGAAAAATGCCTTTTCCATCAAAGATGTGATCGATGGCCTCATCGAAAAACTTGTTTACCGGCACCCACATATTTTTAGTGATACCCAGGTAAAAAATGCCCGCGAAGTGGAGCAAAATTGGGAAAGACTCAAACTTAAAGAGAAGGACGGTAACCGCTCGGTTCTGGATGGCGTACCCCAAACCATGCCTGCCATGGTTAAAGCCAACCGAATACAGGACAAAGCCCGCGGAGTGGGTTTCGACTGGGAATACCGTGATCAGGTGTGGGATAAAGTGGAGGAAGAACTCGGCGAACTGAAAGCCGAAATCGCCTCGGGCTCTCCCGAAACCATCGAAGAGGAGTTCGGGGATCTGTTTTTCTCCCTCATCAATGCCGCCCGTCTCCATGGCGTCAATCCTGAAAATGCGCTGGAGCGCACTAATCAGAAGTTCATACACCGCTTCAACTACCTTGAGAAAAAAACCATCCAACAAGGACGGGACCTGAAAGACATGTCGCTGGCCGAGATGGACCTTATTTGGGAAGAAGCCAAAAAAGTGCCACAAAAATAGGGCACACCAAATAAGCCGAAAATAAGCCTGTTTTTATCGCCTTTCGGAAACTTCATCGTAATAATGCCTTCGGAAGGTGCTGATATTGGTTTTACCGGGAGTAATATTTTTGAAAGAGAGACTGTAAGCAACATCAACCGGCTGCGCCCCTCCTTTAACAAACACCCGGTTTTTCCATTTCACCTCGCGCAACAACAGCTTACCCGACACGGCATTGTAGTCTGTTTCGACCTCATATTCTACCTTTTCGATGGAAGCATCCCTCATCTTTTCGTCAGAAAAAAATGAACGTCCTGCGCGGAGACGACCTCCCGACTCATATCGGGCCACTGTTTTTTTAATGGTTAGATCCTCCTGAGCAATATGTATTTCACCGCTCATGGCACGGATCAGGGCATCACCTGTCCAGGCAAACCCGGGCTTATCACACTCAAAGCCAAGAACCAGAACATGCTTTCCTTCAGCTACATAACGCTCTTCCTCCCAAACCTTAAAATATTGCATAAAAGCAGTATCCAAAACATTTCCGGGAATACGCAGCATGTCAAAACCCAGGAGCTCTTCGATGCGAACCAACCCATCCTCAAAGGGTCTGGTCTCAAAATCACGGCTTCCCGATTTAATCAGATAGCGCCGGTTCATAAAGGCATCGGTAAAGCTGCGTTGCTGGTATCCTGCCGCATCGGTATAACTAATATTTAATTGCCGGTGACGGCCCTCTCCAACCTCCTCGTAGAGGGCATCTGCCGAGTAAGGCATGGCCAGATAGTTATTGGGAATCTGGCGTACAGCCACCTTGAGCATCCCATACAATATTCGCGAAGGAGCCTCGATATCGACTTCGTTAATCCCATAGGTAACCGGGATTAATTCAACAATTGCCTGCTCACGGTTCTTTAGTTCCGTAATTCGCAGAACCCTGGTGCGATACCCCACAGCCGACACGCTAATCTCCTGGTTGTCAGGAACTGATTTTAACTGCAACTCGAAATGGCCCTCCAAATCGGTTGCGGTACCCTGATAGGTTCCCACCACCCCGATGTTAGCATACTCCACAGGCCCCCCATTGGAGGCATCAACCACACGGCCCTTTACAAGAAAGTCCTGCGCCTCAACAAAACTTTCTCCCCACACTAAAAAGAGCGCTATTACGAAAAGAAATTTTTTCAACTGCATACTTTTTATAATTTTGGAAAAACAATTCGAATGCCCAACCGGCAAATTCGGACTAAATGTAGTAAAAACCAATACATTTTTGAAACTTACCATTATGGATCGAAAATTATTAATCCTGATATTACTGCCAATACTCGCCTCCGGCTGCCTTGTTTCCAAAAAGAAATACAATGCCATGACCACCCAAAAAGAGTTGCTGGCAAAACGTCTGTCCAACGAACAGGCCGAGAATAAATCGCTGAGAGAGGATCTGAAGAGCGCCACAGCCGATTTTGAAACCATGAAATACGAACTACACAAAAGCGATGCACTTAAATCGGACAGAGTGGGTGAACTACTGGCAGGTAGTGAAGCGCTTAAAAACCAGGTCGAAGAACTTGAAAGGGAATTGAAAAATACCCGTAAACAATACCAAAACCAAAAAGCCACCAGTCAGGAGAGTGCAACAGAACTCGATGAACTCAACAAAAAAATAAGATTCCTGACAGCCGATACCGCCAACCTTCGTTTTACCCTTAATATGACCAAAGAAAGGCAAGAGGCGATGCACCTGGAATTAAACACGACCAAACAACAATATCGCGAAGCAGCAAATTCGGCAGCTAAGGT
>JBFHFS010000059.1:0-30295 GCA_041583495.1 Marinilabiliaceae bacterium
AAGGTATGCTTACTACCACGTAGTGGTAGCAGATAGCAGGGCGCCACGAGATGGTAAATACATCGAGCGGATTGGTGCGTACAATCCGAACACAAATCCTGCTACGATCGAAATTAACTTCGATAAAGCCTTAACATGGCTAAACAATGGCGCCCAACCTACTGACACTGCCCGTGCAATTTTGAGCTACACTGGTGTACTCATGAAAAAACACCTTCTCGAAGGTGTGAAAAAAGGTGCTTTTGACGAAGCCGAAGCAGAACGTCGCTTCCAAAAATGGATGGAAGAGAAGGCAAACAAGATCCAGGCTAAAAAGGACCTCCTCTCCTCAAACAGCGCCCAAGTCATCAAGGCCCGTTTGGAAGAAGAGACCAAAATCAACAATCAAAGAGCTGAGCAGTTAGCTAAAAAGAATGCTGCTTTAGCCAAGGAAGTTGAAGATGCCAAGAAAGCAGAAGAAGGAGCCACAGAAGAAGTAGTAGCCGAAGAAGCAGCAACCGAAGAGGCCGCTGCAGAAGCTGCACCCGAAGAGGCCCCTAAAGCTGAAAAGCCTGCCGACACGAAAGAAACTCAGGAACCTCAGGCTGAATAAGCTGAAGCAACCGGTTTCAACATATTTAAGCCCGTCTTTTTAAGACGGGTTTTTTTGTTTCCCCCCGTCCACATTTTTTTTGAGAAAGGACAAAAAGCTATAAATCATGGCAGAATGAAGTAAAAACCGTACTTTTGCATTTATTTTCAAACAGAATCAATGGTTTTACCACTCCAATAAATTCGTTTCACTATGCATTATCAATTTGTATCTGCCGAAGAGGCAGTCAAAGTTATTAAATCGGGTGACAGAATACACCTGAGCAGCGTGGCCGTAACACCACATGCACTTATTAAGGCCATGGTTGCCCGTGGCAAAAATCGGGAATTCGAGAATGTAAAGGTTCAGCACATTCACACCGAAGGACCAGCCCCTTATGCGGACGCAGAGTTGGAAGGCATTTTCCAGCTGGAATCTTTTTTTGTGGGCGCCAACGTTCGCAAGGTAACTCAATCAGGTTACGCCGATTACATCCCTGTATTTTTAAGTGAAACCCAAAAACTCATTCGCGAAGGATACCTTAAGGTAAACGTGGCCATGGTTCAGGTTTCTACCCCCGACCGTCACGGCTATGTTTCACTGGGAACTTCAGTGGATGCCACTCTGGCAGCCATCGAAAATGCCGACACGGTAATCGCGCAGGTCAACCAATACGTGCCTCGTACCTGGGGGGATGCCCAGATACACATTAGCGAACTCGACTATCTGGTTGAACACAACGAGCCCCTGTACCTTCATCACAACGCCCCCATTTCCGAGC
The DNA here is from genome assembly GCA_041583495.1 of Marinilabiliaceae bacterium. Classification (GTDB taxonomy): domain Bacteria; phylum Bacteroidota; class Bacteroidia; order Bacteroidales; family Marinilabiliaceae; genus JBFHFS01. Next base: position 1,353 of record JBFHFS010000059.1, read on the forward strand.
TTGAGCAAAAGATCGGTCGCAATGTGGCCGAGTTGGTTGAAGATGGTGCCTGTCTACAGATGGGTATTGGTGGAATCCCCAACGCGGTACTTGCCGAGCTGGGCAACCATAAAGATCTGGGTGTACACACCGAAATGTTCTCCGACGGAATTCTTCCTTTGGTAGAAAAAGGAGTCGTAAACGGAAAAAGAAAACAGATCGACAAAGGTAAGATGGTGGCCTCATTCCTGATGGGTTCACAAAACCTCTACGATTTTGTGGACGACAACCCTATGGTCGCCATGATGGACGTGGCCCACACCAATGGCATTGCCACCATCCGAAAAAATCATAAGGTTACGGCCATCAACTCGGCCCTTTCGGTTGACCTAACCGGACAGGTTTGCGCTGATTCCATCGGCACCACCCATTACTCTGGTGTTGGCGGACAGATCGACTTCATCCGCGGGGCCGGTCACTCAAAGGGGGGCAAACCCATCATTGCGATGCCCTCAACCACAGGCAAAGGATTATCGAAGATTACCCCTACCCTGATGGAAGGTGCCGGCGTGGTGACCACCCGCGCCAACATGCATTGGCTGGTGACTGAATATGGAGCGGTTAACCTCTATGGGAAAACGCTTCAGGACCGGGCCCGCCTCATCACCTCGGTAGCACATCCCGACCATAGGGAGATGCTGGACAAAGCTTCTTTCGATCGATTTGGATCACACTATCACTTTGTTTCCAAGAAGTAAAAGGCTTCCAATATTCTATTCAACGTCCCCATGTGAATGCTTAATAAAGTCATTCGCATGGGGATTTTTTTTACTGATAGGACTGATCTCCTGAAGCACTGACACCTGTCACCACAATGGGGCCATTTTCCACCACCAATTGCCTTTCGGCAGATTGACCTGCGGCCTTAAGAGAGCCCGAACCACTTGAAAGACGATAACTGAGGGCCCCTTCAGGATTCGAAAAAAACATGGTGATATCCCCCGAGGCAGAACGAAATTGACTGCTGTCGGTAAGCATCAGCTCATCACCTCTCTGGTTGCCACTAACCGTTTCTAAATTAAATGATCCGACACACTCCTCCAGAAGAATATCCCCGGAAAGGGTATAGGCTTTTATATGAGTCTTTGTCCCGGATATCTTTATATTGCCCGAAGTGGAAGTTACCGAGGTGGAGTTCAGGACATTACTCAAGATACAATCGCCAGAGGTGGTCTGCACCTTGACGGCCCCCTCGACCATCTCCACTCGTACATTTCCCGAGGTTGAGCCCCCCTTGAGAGCTCCCGTCACATTAGAAATCTGAAGGTTTCCGCTTACCGATTGAGCCTCCAGATCACCCTCAATCATTCTGGCGGTCACATTACCAGAGACACTGGCGGCCTCCAGGTTACAGGGAATTCCCTGGGCCTCTACATTTCCCGACACCGTTTTGAGCCAAACCTGCTCCCGGCCCACTCCCGTTGCCTTTATGTTACCCGATACACTTTCGGCTTTAAGAACGACTCCTACCGGGACCTCTAAATCCAGGAAGCCCTTCACATTTCCACGAAAGTTACGTGGATACTCAACCCACACCTCCAGTACGGACCCATTCTGCTGAGCCTTAATCCTGATTTCATCCACGCGACGAACGCCCCGGATCTCACCATCCACCTCCACAGTTTGGGAACTTCCGGCATACACCGTCACATTACAAAACACCGATTTCACACGAATGCTTTCCACCCCCGAAAAGGAGCTGCCAATACTGGCCAAAACCTCCTGTGCATCCCCAATCGAACAACCACACAAGAGCCATACTGAGATAAAAAAGAAAATGCGTTTCATGAAACTTCTATTTTTTATGGTTCGTTGTAAGACGTCTGAAACAGAGAGGAAGTTACAACACCACAGATTACACAGATTTGTTGTAAGACATCTGAAATGGACAGGAGGTTACAACACCACAGATTACACAGATATTCACAGATTTGTTGTAAAGGGGCTGAAACAGAAAGGAAGTTACAACCTATTCTGCTAATTTTCAATACCTACGGGAAAGAACTGTCAACCACAACAGAACAGAGATTCAGAAATCACAGGTTCCCCACCTTGAGCCGACTGGGAAATGGTGGGATTCCCTCCAAGAGCCATTAAACCTCTCCAAAAGCACCCATTGGGAAGAGACGATGGAGCACTATTTTTCCAGCAATGTTTGAGAAAGCTTTTTCAGATCCAGACCCGCTAAATTACCGGAAGACATCAACAACAAGGTGCTCTCCTTAATATTCAAATCACTCAGTGTTTTCCTGAGCGCCTCCTGGTTGGTTATCACCTTAAGGCAAGGATGATCGAATGCCTCCTGCACCTCTTCGGGAGGGAAGAGTGGCAGCTTTTTGTGGGCCACCACCTCCGGGTTATAAAACACATAGGCTTCATCGGCCTCCTGCAGGGCATGCCTGTAGTGGGGCAGGAAGGCACGGTTTAAGCTACTGAAGGTATGCAGCTCAACACAGGCAATTAATTTACGCCCGGGAAACTGTTCATTGACGGCACTCACAGTGGCTTTAACTTTCGAGGGGGCGTGCGCAAAATCATAGAATACTGCACTGGTATCCGAAGTCCCTAATAACTGCAAACGCCTGGCGGCCCCCTGGAAGGTGGTCATAGCCTGCAAAACATCAGCTCTGGAAATCCCCAGCTCCAAACAGACCTGGAGAGCGCCGGATAAATTCTGCATGTTGTGCGCCCCAAAAATTTGCATTTCAAACGCCTCCTTTTCTGACTTAACGATAGAGGTTCTTCCCCGACTCATACTTTCAAGGGCTGCATAAGGAATTTGCCGGAGCCCGGAGGGGCTCTTTTCAACCAGGCCGGAAAGCGTTTTATCCCCTTGATAGTAGATGAGCACACCCTCCTTATTGATGGTTTCCATAAATAGTTCAAACTGCTTATTGTAGATCTCCTGGGTGGGAAAGACGTTGATATGGTCCCAGGCAATTCCGGTAATTAAGGCCACATCCGGCTTATACCATAAAAACTTGGGTCTGCGGTCGATGGGTGAAGAAAGATACTCATCCCCCTCGAAAACAGCCACTTCTGAATCGTTGGAAAGACCCACCATGGTATCAAAACCCGTAATCTGGGCCCCTACCATGTAGTCGAACTTTTTATTCAGGCACTTTAACACATGCAGTACCATGGAGGTAACCGTGGTTTTCCCATGACTGCCAGCGATTACCACGCGCTTTTTGTGCCTGGTTTGCTCGTAAAGATATTCGGGATAGGAGTAGACCTTAAGCCCCAGCTCCTGAGCCCTCAGTAATTCGGGGTTATCAGGAAGGGCATGCATCCCCAGAATGACGGCATCCAATTCGGAAGAGATCTTTTGTGGCTCCCAGCCATCTTTTTCAGGTAACAAACCCACCTTCTCCAGTCGGGACCGACTGGGTTCAAGAACTGCATCGTCCGAGCCGGTAACCTGATATCCTTTTTGGTGAAGTGCGATGGCCAGGTTGTGCATAGCACTGCCACCAATAGCAATAAAATGAACTCTCATATCCGTAAATACTTTTTTTTTATTGATTACCCCGATTAAAATGCCTGTTTCCTTTTTTAAATCTCCAATTGGAGTTCGCAAATCTCAAGTTGCAACTCTTTTCATTTTATTGATCATCCCTATTAACAACCAAAAGCGGTTCCCCTTTGCCTGCCGGCCCGTCCCCTTGCGAAGCCACGTGATACGTAACCGCGTATTGAAGAAGCCCTTTTTATGGACTTACCGCACTTAAAAATATTCGTTACAAACGCACCTCGTTGCAAACGAGGGGGAGTTCAAATGGTCAATCATTTTTTCTACCCCTCGTTTGCTACGAGGGGTAAACAGCCGATCGTTTGTAACGATCAGGTATCACCATCCAAGGGGAAAGAGGCTTTCTCTACCCCTCGTTTTCAGGGGAAAACTAAAATTGCAAATCATTTCTTTTTATTTATTCTTCACACACCAAGAACTCAGACCCCCTCATTTCAAATGAGGGTTCGGTCAAAGTTTTTTAGATGTTTTTTTCAACTTATAGAGTTTGTCGGAGCGTCTTATTTTTACCCCCACCGGCATGGAGAAGCAATCGCCCTTTTGCACCCTGTCAACCGGCTTCAGATCCAGCCGCAATTCTGGAACCGTCATTTCGACCACTCCGGTGGTGGGCCCTGTAATTAAAACCTCATCGCCCACCTTGAGATCCCCGGTTTCGAGGAGGAACTCGGCGACCCCTATTTTGGGGAAATAATTGGTGCCTTTACCGACATATACTTTTCGTTTGGTAGCCTCAGAGCCATAGTTGGCACTCCATTCACCCAGTTTTTGTCCCAGGTAATAGCCATCCCAAAAGCCCCGGTTAAATACCGACCCCAGCCGTTGATCCCATCTCCTGATGGCCTCCTCATCATAGGTTCCCTCAAGCACAGCCTGAATGGCCTCGTTATAACAGGACACCACTGTTTTTACATACTCCGGCCCCCGGGCACGCCCCTCAATTTTAAAAACCTGCACCCCGGCATCCATCATCTTATTAAGGAAATGAATGGTTTTCAAATCCTTAGGAGACATGATGTACTCGTTGTCCACTTCCAGCTCCTTACCGGTCTCCTTATCCTGTACGAGGTATCCCCGCCGGCAGGGTTGAAAACAGGCACCCCTGTTGGCCGAAGAGTTCATTTGGTGAAGACTCAGATAACACTTGCCCGAGACCGCCATACACAAGGCACCATGCGAAAACATTTCGATGCGTATGAGCTTTCCCGAGGGACCCTTGATCTGCTCACGTTGAATGGCCTCGTAGATTTGCTTTACCTGATCGAGGTTTAACTCACGGGCCAGCACCACCACATCGGCAAAGTGACTGTAAAACTTCAGTGCTTCAATATTTGAAATATTCACCTGAGTGGAGATGTGTACCTCTACCCCAATACTGTTGGCATAGTTGATGGCCGACTGATCGGAAGCAATCACTGCCGTAATGCCACTCTCCCTGGCCGTATCTATCAACTCATGCATGGTATCCAGCTCGTTGTCGTAAAGCACAGTATTAACGGTAAGATAGGTCTTAAGCCCGTGCTCCTGTGCAATGCCAACAATCTTGCGCAAATCGTCCCGGTTAAAGTTGTTAGAAGAGTGTGCGCGCATATTTAATTTCTCGGCGCCAAAATAAACCGAATCAGCCCCTCCCTGGATAGCTCCCATCAGCGACTCATAAGACCCAACCGGCGCCATCACTTCAAAATCTCTTCTTGTCTTAGTCATAACCCTTAAATATCGTGTTTATCTTCTTTGGTGGTCTTTGGATACCATTTGCAAATAGGCTTTGGCCTTTAAGCTGTCTGTTCCATTGGCAGTTCCTTCGAACCTCAAAAAACCGTTGCTTGGATTGTCAAACACCTGGTGGTTGTTTTTGTTTATAAGGCCGAAGCCATCGGGATAATCGAAAAAGGCAAATCCCTCGAGCCCACGGTCTAAAATATTTTTACTAAAGGTAAAAGCAGAGGCATCCAGGTCAAGCTGTTTCAACAAAGTGGCAGCGATATCGGTTTGACCGCCATAAGTCGACACAACTGTATCCTTTACCGCCAAAGCTCCTCCTGTCCAAAGCATCGGGATCTGAAAACGGGTCCTATCAGTGAATTTGGCCTTATCGGATCCCACCACGCTATGGTCGGCCACCAAAACAAAGAGGGTATTATCCCAGAGTCCCTCTTTTTTAACTTCCTTGAAAAAATTGCCAAGGCAACGATCGGTGTAGCAGACGGAGTTGTAATAGGGATCATCGAAAACCTGCTCCATTGGCACCACAAAGGGCTCGTGACTACTGAGTGTAAAATAGAATTTAAACCAGGGCGATTGGGATGTCTTCATCAGATCAAGCAGCTTATCGAAGGTATACTCATCGTGCACCCCCCATTTTTTGCCATGGTACTCCGATGGGAAATCATCGATGGTCACCACCTCATCGAACCCGGCCAGCGTCACAAACGAGTTCATGCTCTTAAATCCAATATCTCCTCCATAAATGTAACTGAAATCCTTGTATCCTTCTGATTGCAAATGCACCGAAAGAAAATCCAGTGATTGCGATTTGGCAGGATACTGCATGATTGAATAAAGCGGCATCACAGGATACCCGGCCAGGACCCCCACCAACCCTTTATCGGAGCGGACACTGGAAGCAAAGAAATTAGAAAAGAAAATGCCTTCCTTTAGCAGGGCATTAAAATTGGGGGTTATATCAACCCCTCCCAGGGGGGCAATTACCTGAGCCGAGAAACTCTCCAATAGAATGAAAACGATGTTGGGCCGTTCCTGGTTCAATACCCTGGGAAACGCATTGGTTTGAGTCATCATATCCTCAAAGATTCTTTCTGCCTGCTCGTCGGGCATAAAGTGGTAGGTAGTGGCCGTGGCATCAACACTCTTTAATGAATAACCCAGATTCCAAAGGGGGTTGATGGCTGCATGATTGGCAAATAGATATCTGGAAAAATAGGCCACCCCGGTATTGATGGGTGCCACCCCAAAACTACCCCGTATCGGAATAATGGTTAAAGCCCCAACAAATGCCGTCAGCAGGAAGGTTAACGCCCATTGCTTTCCCTGCAAACGGCCAGGCGTGCGCCCATTTTTACGTTTAGCCACCCATCTCTTATAAACCCATATAAAGAATACCGAGAGAACAACCCAAACCACCACAAACAAGACCACTTCGGCCCATTGCAAGGAGGCCATAACAACAGCGGGCGTTTTAAGAAACGAGAGCGCCTCACTGTTAAGATGGCTGCCCCAATACCGGTAAAGATTGGCATCCCCCAGGAGCGCCATCACAAAAAATGGAATTAAAATGTAGTTGAAGAGATGGATGCAATGCCAACAAAAGCGTCGGCCTATAGCCAGTACGGGCAGTTGCACCACTACCGACAACAACAGCAGGTAACCGGTAAAGGAGCTGTCGAGACGCAATCCCAAACCAAACGATGCCCCCAAAACAGCCCAGGGCACCTCGGCCGCCAGACCATAATTTATCAACACAAAAAGAAACCGGTGAACCCCAAAAAAGACCAACCAAAAAAGGGCCGCCTTGAGGAGTATCGTTATGAAATGTCTCATTTTAAAGAATTAACCCAACACAAAAAATCCCTTCATACCAATGAAGCTCATTACCTAAATTATTATTGGCCGCTTAGGAACTACAAAAATGAACCTTTTGAATCACAAACCCCACAAAATAAGGCAATAAAATGACATAAGAGAAACGATTGTTTTTAACATCTCCCACCCTGACTTAGGCCTTACGAATTGATTGTCTTGCATTTACCTCCCAAAAAACACATTGTTGGCCAACTTAGAAGAAAATATTTAAATTTGTGCATCCTTACCCCGGCTGTTTGGCAGGATATAATTTTTAATGTTTGCGATCAACCCCTTGATAATATTTATCCGTGAACGGATTTTCCAAATCTACAGGTCACAACCAATTTTCCAATGAAGTACAAGGCATCCGTAATATTTACCACCTATAATCAACCCAAATGGCTTGAAAAAGCGTTATGGGGATATGAACACCAAACCCTCCGGAATTTTGAAGTTATCATTGCCGACGATGGCTCCGGCCCCGAGACCAAAAAAGTGGTTGAGCAGGCTCAAAAAAAACTCCCCATCGACATCAAGCATATCTGGCATCCCGACGAAGGTTACCAAAAATGTCCCATCTTAAACAAGGCCATTATGGCCTCAGAGGCGGACTATCTAATTTTTTCGGATGGCGATTGCATTCCCCGTAAGGATTTTGTGGAGACTCACCTTCACTTTGCCCAAAAAGGTTATTTCCTTTCGGGAGGCATGCTCCGCTTACCTCTGGCATTAAGTCAACAGATCGCTTACCAGGACATTTCATCGCAGGATGCCTTTAATGTTCAATGGCTTTGGGCACACGGGTTCCCCAAAAACTTCAAAATATCCAAACTGGTTAAAGCCCCCTGGTTTAAAAAGCTCATGAATACCATTACCCCTACCAATGCCTCCTGGAACGGGCACAATGCCTCCGCCTGGAAAGCCGACATCCTGGCGATCAATGGGTTCAACGAAGACATGCACTACGGGGGTCAGGATCGTGAATTCGGAGAGCGCTTATTCAATTCCGGGATTCAATCCAAACAGATTAGATACTCAGCTGTTTGCCTACACCTGGAGCATGGCAGGCCCTATAAAACCAAAGAATCGATTCAGCGCAATAAGGCTATTCGTAAAATGGTTAAGACCACCCGGAATATCAAAACCCCCAACGGGATTGAGAAAATTAAACCCTCTTAAAGCAAGGGCTCAAGCACTTCCTCTCACTCAACACACAAAACACGGCTGTCTATAGATTTGCCATAAGGCAAAACCACACCTAACTCCATACAGTCTATTCGTTTTTTTGTATTCCATTCAGGCAAACGTATTGCTGCTTATGCTGCTTATGCTGCATGATTAATTCATTCTCCTTCTGATCTATCCAACTCTCTTTGTGGAATAAATGGTACTGAACAGCCATATTTCTAAGCGATTCAATATGGTAACCCAATCCCTTAAACCGCCATCCCAGGTCAATATCTTCACCAATGGCCGGTCTTGTATAATCTTCATCAAACCCGTTGATGTCGAAGAGTGCCTTTTTACTAAAAGACATGTTACAGCCCTTTATCTGATACATGCTGCGCATTTTAGGGATCATTCCCAACCAGGAAGCTGGGTCGATAAAAATGCCCTCTTCCCGGAATTTGGCGCCCCACCCTTTCAACTTAAAATAATTCCGTCCAATAAATTTTTGAATCTGAAGGATACGCGTCTGGTCTTCCAGTAGCCAATGGGTGGTTTTGGGATCCAGCTTAATGCGCTTGCCCGCCAATATGGCTTTGGGTGCCGCTAATTTGGTGTGAAATTCTATAAATCTTGGATGCAACACGCAATCGCCATCGATAAATATTAAATGGTCGGTATGGGCAAATAGGGCCGACTTATTAAGCATTTTATTTTTTTGCCACCCCAGATCTGGTTGCGTTAAATGGTATAATTTATAAGAACTCCGATAAGCCTCCAGGAACGCTCTCATGGAGTCATGCTCTGCATCCTCAGAAACAATTATTTCGAATCGTTTCTCTGTTTGAAATTCCAAAGAATCCAAAACACATTTCAGAAACGGCACATTATCGTAGACCGATATTATTAATGATGCAATAGGTTTATCCATAAGGATTAGAATACTGACTAAAACAAGGTTTAACTTCACAAAAAATTCCGGCGACCAGCCTTTCCTGCCCTGAAATTGAAAAAAATAAGTTTCTAAGAGTTCAATACCTCATCTAATTCATGAACCATTTTACTCACCGAAAACTGATTTCCCACCAACTCAGCGGCTCTCAATCCAAACCTTTTTCGTTTGGCTTCATCGCCAATTAAATTTATTAAGGCACTGGTGAGTTGCTCAACATTGCGGGGTTCAACAACATAACCATTGTGCCCGTTTTGAATCAGCTCAGTTACTCCGTTTACATTACTGGCCACCACCGGCAACTGGTGAGCCATGGCTTCCAGTACCGAATTGGGCATCCCTTCGTATAAAGAAGGAATGACAAATACATGAGAGCCGGCCAAAAGAGGATGAACATCATTAACAAAACCCAGCAGGTGAAAATGATCTGAGATCTTTAACTTCTCTATTAATTTCCTTAACGGCTTCTCTAACTTACCACAGCCGGCCACAAAAAAGAACACATTGGGCGTTTGGTCAATAATGGTTTTGGCAGCATGAATCAAAAACTCAAAACCCTTCTGATGGGCTAAACGCCCGGTGGAAAGCACTATAATGGGATTGTTCACCCCGGAAGGGAAAAATGGTGAGAAGTCAAATCCTGCATCTTCCCGGGAAAAAACCTCCACCCCATTATAGACAACCTGAATAAAATCGGGGGGCACAGGCAAAAAGCCCTCATATAGATTCTTTATTGTATGCGTGTTGGTAATCATTCCGTCGCAAAGATACTTTACCGTAACTCTGTACCACCAACCATCTCTCATCAATTGCAATCCCTGACGGCTTAATACTTTGGTTTTTAAGCCGGCCCATTTTACAGCCAGGGAGGCTACCCGCCAGTCCTTATTTTGGCAGCCGATGATAGCATCGGGTTTAAATTTCTTAAAGAAGCTATAAAACCTGGCCACCGCCCAAAAATCAAAATCAGAAACAGCAGATATCTCCACCACCGGGATGTTGTTCTTTGCGGCGCGCAGGGCTAGTATCGAGCCTTTTTTACAGGCAATGGCCGTATGGTGCCCCAACGACATGAGCCCGGAGGCGGCCATGATCATCCACTTTTCGCCACCGCCCCATTTTCTTTTCCCAATTGAATTAATTATTAGAATATTCATCTATATTTTAATGCTTTTGTCCCGTATAAAGAAAATATTTATCCAGGACAAGCAATGAAATAAGATCTTCTCTTTTTTGATTACTGAATTGGTCAATATAGCTGTGAGCATTTTTTATAATTTGCAGGCTTTCCTCCGGGTGATCAATGTAATAATCGAGACGCTCTTCCAGGTCCGAATAGTCATCCTTAACCAAAACATAATGATAATTCGGAATTAAGGTCCCCTCCATAAACCATGTTTCATATTTTGGCTTTGACATAACGGCTAACGAATTAGAGGACATTACCCACTTTAGATTGGTGGCCACATCATTTCCTTCGATACAAAGAATAAACTTATACCCAAGTTGTTGCTCAATGGTCAACTTTGGTTTTGCCCACTGGACATATTTTTCAAATTTATTGGTATACCCCACATCACATTTGGGATGATTAAAAAAATCCTGCAGGAAAAGAATTCTATGGGGCTTCGTTTCAGAAACGTGCCCCCGCCAAACAATCTTATTTTCTTTTTTCTCAAACACCCTGCCGTCCTTCAGAAAGGAAAAGTGCCTGTATTTATTAAGATTAAGCAACACCGATCGGGCATTATCCCCGGCAACCGGCCGACTCTTCACCAGGGACGGTCTCTCGGGAACATATGTAATATCCCCAAAAAGAAAATTAGCATTTAGTGAGCCATTAAAATAACGAGTATATTCGTAGGTATCGAAAAAATAGGTCTTATTACGAGCCCCTATTTTTAGGTCTGAAAGGCCAATAGCCTGATCTCCCAACTCCTCAAAACCATCCAGCTTATTGTAATAATCTACACGTTTTTGAATTTCCACATCCTCATCCCGGAAAAGTGAAACTAATTTTTGCTTATATTTTTTGGTCAACAACCACTTAGGCAACAACAGCCTATAATAGCCTATAACATAATATATAAGCTTAATCTTTTTATGCTTTAAAGAATATATTTGTTGAAAAAAATTCATGCCTGGAAAATTTTCTGTTTGAATTCTTGCACAAGATTCAACTTCACCATTCAAATTGACTCAAAATGCGAACTTACTAAATAAATTTTACCTGGACCTTTTAATTATTTGAATTAGGTCCCTCTTAGTTGAATTTTAGACAAAGGGATTCCCCTGAAACCATAAGCGGGAAATACCTTCGGGAAATCATTCATTAAAACTTTAAAGGTTAACAACCCATTTGGCCTTGGATGAAAATTTAATCTTTCCAGCCTGATTTCAAAAACAAAACTTAAACAGGTTCTATGTATCCAACAGGAAAAACACTGAGCCCGGAGCCTTCATTAAAAATGTGGCAAACTAACAAGGACGAACAATCCGTGTATAAAAGAGTACGATAAGGAGCCGCGCCCCACGGGCCTTTCAAGGTTTAAAGGGGTAAAGGAGGCCTTCTTATTCTTAAAACCTTTATCTTTAGCTGAATTTTTACTCTTGTGAAGGGTTTGCCTCCAGTTATTCAGCTTTCACCCACGGATGAAGAGCGGCAGAGACAAGCTACTCACCTATTAAAAATAAAAATACTTTCGAATGAAAAATCTCATTCTGGCAGGATTAATGCTTTGGGGCCTTCAGCTCACGGCATTTTCAGGGCCCGTTACCCAACTGATTCAGAAAGCAGGCGATGGTGCTGCCCACCCCGGAGCAAGTCATGTAATCATCTTCGACAGCACCCGGGTAGATATGCAGGAATCAGGACTCAGCTATTACAACGAGCACAAGCTCATCAAAATACTGAATGTTCAGGGCGCCAAAAAATTTACCACCTATAAATACGATTACGATCCGTTGTCGGCCTTTGCCGAAATACAAAAGGTGATAATCTATTACAGCGATGGCAACCAAAAGGTGTTGACTCCTCAGGATGAATTGGATTACCCTGCTCCGGCAGGAACCATCCTATGGGGTGCCCGTCAAAAGATGGTTGAATTGGGCCGCCTTGAACCGGGCGATGCCTTCGAAGTATTTCTCTTCAAAAAAGGATTTACCTACGCCCTCCTAACGCAGGAAAGCGCCGACGACGACCGTTATATCCCTCCCATGCGGGGACATTACTACGACATCGTCCCCTTTTGGTCCGACGCCCCTCTGCTTAAGAAAGTATACCAGGCCTTGATTCCCAATACCAAAACCATTCAGTACCAGGTATACAATGGAAAGTTAAAGGTTTCGAAACAGAACATGGGGGATAAAACCCGATACGATTTTTCACTCACCGCCATCACTCCTCTTAAAACCGAACCCAACATGGTGGCAGCCTCCGACATTGCCCCCAAACTGTTGATATCTACCGCGCCCGACTGGTTCGCCAAGTCGAAGTGGTTTTATGGCGTCAACCAAGATTATGGCAGCTTTGAATCCACTCCGGAAATAGACCGAAAGGTCAATGAAATTTTGGCGGGAGCCACCTCGGAGATAGATTCGGTAAGCCGGTTGACGCACTGGGTGGCCGATGAGATACGTTACTTTGGATTATCGATGGGTAAAGGCGAAGGTTATACCTTACACAACGCCATCATGAATTTCACCGATCGGTGTGGCGTATGTAAGGATAAAGCATCCATGCTCATCACCATGCTCCGTTCGGCTGGTTTTGAAGCCTATGCCTCCATGACCATGGCGGGTTCCCGTATCGACCGCATTCCCGCCGATCAGTTTAACCATTCGGTAGCGGTGGTGCGCCTGTCTGATGGGAAACTACATCCCCTCGATCCCACATGGGTTCCCTTCGTGCGTGAATTATGGTCCAGCGCCGAGCAACAACAAAACTACCTGCCTGGGCTTCCCGAAGGCAGTGACCTGCTGGAAACCCCCATCTCTCCACCTGAAAACCACTTTGTTAAGATTAACAATCATGCAAATCTCCAATCAGATGGAACCCTTACGGGAGAGATCGCCATCGAGGCAGAGGGACAATCGGATGCCAGCCTGCGAAGAATGTTTACCGGCGCTTTTAAAGCCCTTTGGCAAGAGAACCTGGAAAATGAATTGCTTGCCATTTGTCCTCAGGCCACCATCGATTCGGTCGATTATGGTACCGATCCTTATAACTACATGGCTGGCCCCATCCTTCTTAAACTGAGTTACAGGATCCCCGATTACGCGCTTATCTCGGATAAAGAAATTATTTTCACCCCGCTGGCCGCCTCCGGCATTTTTAAACGCGCCATGGGACAACTCTATATCGACACCACACCGGGAGAAAGAACCTTTCCATTCCGGGATCGCTGTTCCCGACGGGTGGAGATTGAGGACAACACCGCCCTGCCTTCAGGATTCAGCGTGGCATGGTTGCCTGAGCTGATTGATGTTGAGGGCACCGGGGCCTCTTTCCAGGGAACCTTTTCCGTAGAAAAGGGACACCTGAAGCTGACTGAAATTGCCAACTTTTACAAAAGGATTTATCAGCCGCTTGACTGGCCATCGTTCAGGCAGGCAGTAGAAATGCAAAAGAAGATCGCAGACAATCCGGTAATCTTAAAGAATGAAATTTAATGGTCATGAGGCAAATACAACTACTTATCATCTTTTTGGCAATTTCCCTTACTGGATGCCACAAAAAACCAGGAACCGACACTTACCCCAATTCGGATGCCGTTTATCTGGATCTTACCAAAACCTTTATTCTTAACGAGGATGGAACCGTTTTAAGAAAGACGAATTTTACCCGGAAGCTTTTAACCTACCGGGCCTTTAACAGCCTTTACGGGGAGACCAGAATTAACTACAACCCTTCTCTCGAGCAACTTAAGGTAACCGAATCGTATACGAAGATGGCCTCGGGAAAAAGAGTGACAACGCCCGATAATGGATATAACGAGGTGCTGCCCCACTTTTGTGCCGACTCGAAAGCCTATAACCATTTGCGCGAAATGGTGGTGACCCATACAGGTCTTGAACGGGAAGCCACCATTCATTGCGGCTACGAAATTGAAGGGGCCCGGGGAGAAACCCCTTTCCTGACAGGGGATGAACCATTGGTAGCCACCTGCCCAATCGAGAAATTGAAGATTGTGATAAAAGTGCCCAGGGGAACCCAATTAAATTATACCCTTTTGTATGCCGACAAAGAACCAGACATTAAAAAAGGAACCCAGGTTGACACTTATACCTGGAAGTTCAGGAATCTGCCTCAACATCTATCCGAAGCACACGAACCAGACCACTCCTCCTCGGTGCCCAGACTTTTATTTTCTACCTTAAATAAACCCTCCGAGGTAATGGATTTATTGGCCCACGGAGGTTTTACAGATCAAAGCATCAATGCCTCCACCGCACAAAAGATGATCCGGCTGACGGGCGACAAAAAGACCATCCCCGAAAAAGCATTAGCGGTTCAGCGCCTGGTGGTAAACGACCTCAACCTTTTACAAATCCCCCCGGAACTTATTGCCTATAAAACCCGACCTGCCCAACAAATATGGGAGAGCAACTCAGGAACCCTCATGGAAAAATCGGTGTTGATGGTCGCCCTTTTGCGGACCATCGGAATCGATGCCGAGTTAGGTCTTGGGTTTCCACCCGATTATGAGTCCATAACCGGTTCCTTTCTTGCCGTTGCCACACCTTTTGTCTTGATCAACCCCAAGGGCCGCACACCCATGCGACTTTCGGCAGCCCACCTGAATGACAATCCATCAGAATTTAATAATTCCGAATATTCGGTCCTTTCCCAAAAATCAGGGATCCTTTCCGACACTATAACTCCCGACAAAGGAGCAATTCTTATCACGGGAAATTTAACTCTGGATAAAAACGGCATGCTCAATGCAGCCTTACAGGGTCAGTTTACAGACGCCTACAACCCTTATTATAAGATAGAGAGAGAGGCCTCTACCCATTTTTTCAAAGGCCTAAAGGAAAAGATTAAGTCCTCAAGTCCTCAACAATCTGAGATTGCTTTCGCGGGACCTTACGGGGCCATGGCAGAAATCCGGGGCGGGTATTGTTTTGTTTCCCTGCCCCAATGCAGCTACGGAATAGCCTCCAAAAACCTTTTACCGCTGCCTTTATCTCGTCATTCAGATCTTTCATTTGGCTCCCCCCTGCTGGAGTCCTATCAACTGACACTCTCTGTTCCTAAAGGATGGCAACTGATTAATGATTTACTGGCCACTAAAAGATCAACACCTGAAGGCAACCTGTCCATTAAGATTGAACCAAACGGTAATATCATAACCATTTTCAAGCAGATAGAAGTAATCCACCGGCAAATCACCCCGGACCACTATCTGCCTTTTAAAGAATTAATTAACCTGTGGCAGCTTAAAAAATACAATCAACTGGTCTTCCGGATTCCGGAAACAACTTAAACACAGGAGTTTTCATGGAGACAATATCACACGGAATCCCGGCCTAATCCGAGAGTGCTTGTAATTACAGCGATTTGAAGGGGCCTGGTAGCCAGACCCGGAGAGGGTTACCGATTTTGGGTCTCCATTCGAATACCCCAGACACCAGGATGGTCTGGTCAATACAACTGAATAAACCACGTAAGTGGCCCCCACAAAGGTTTTTGCAGCAATAGACCTGAGTTCTGCAGAAGGTTAAGACAAATCCAGCCGGGTCAACACATCTTCCACCTTCAGCTGTTGCATACAGGCAAAGTCGCCCCGGTGGCAGGGTTTGTTCCCGAACACAGAACAGGGCCGGCACGACAGATCCATCTGAACGGCATCATGGGGTGATTGTCCCCAGCCATAAAAGCCGGCATGAGGATGTGTGGCCCCCCAGATGCTGACCACCCGCGTGCCCACCAAACTGGCCAAATGCATATTGGCCGAATCCATTGAGATCATAACATCCAGTTGCGACATCAATTTCAACTCCTGTGCAAGGGTAAGCCGGCCCACCATGCTTTGTCCATGGCTGAGCTGAGCACTCCATGCCGCCAGCTTCTTCTTCTCTTCACCGCCACCACCAAACAAAAAGAGATTCACGCCTTTAGCATCCAACATTTTTAAAAGCTCCAGCATCTTCTCTTCGGGCCACAACTTCCAGGGATGTTTGGCAAAGGGGGCCACCCCTATATTTACGGTTTTGGATGCCTCACCAATAATACCTGAGGGCAAGTCGGCCTGGCCATATAACTCTTTCCCGGGCATGGGTATAAGCTCAAAAGGAAAGCCACCTCTTGTGAGCACCGACCGATATCGTTCAACGGAAGGCTTCAAGGCACGAAATTCTTTATTCTCCTTTCGGCAGAGAGCCTCTTTTTCTTTCCGGCCTTTATCTATCTTGGAAATTCTGGACCCTGTAACCCACAGCAGAAAGGTGAGGATATGGGTACGCATTACCCCATGCATATCGGCCACCAACTCCCAGGGGCCCATCTTTTGCAACACCCGAAAAAGGTGAAAGAGACCCTTTAAGCCTTTATGAACTCCGTTAAAATCGCCTGGAATAAAATGCACCCCGGATATGGGGGCCACTAAACCGGAGGCAAAAGACCGCGACACAAAATATATCTCGCAGTCGGGATAAGCCTGCCTAAAAGAATAAAGGACGGGCATGGTCATCGCCACGTCGCCCAGGGCACTGAACCTAAATACCAGGATCTTTTTTTTCAAACCAAGTCAAGTATAGAAGCAAACCACACTTTTCCCACTGGGATCTACCCTAAAACAGGGCTGTCCATCCTAATGCGAAAGGAGCCCTCTCAATAAGAGCCGGTTTACTTAAAAGAGTAAGAATTTTGACGCAGTGCCTATTTTCGGCACTCAGCCCATCACCAATCCACCGATGGTATGATCCCTGCAAAAAACTATTTATTAGTCTTATAAAGCACAGGGTTCAACGCCGGATCGTTGTACATCTTCATTTGCTTATAGGTCTTCATAAATTTCCTTCCGCTCTCCAGGTCGGACATCAGCTGATCGATAGCTGTGCTGAGATCCTGGCGCTGCTCCAGAAGAACGGACAGCTTGGCTTTACATTTTTCAAGATGCCCGGGTGCAGCATCGGTGCGGCTGGCTTCCTCCTCCATATGATAAATTTTAAGCGCCAGTATGGAGAGGCGATCCAATGCCCAGGCAGGGCTTTCGGTATTTATGGTTGCATCCGAAAGGACGGTGACCTTCTTGTATTTTTCAAGGAAAAAATCATCCAGAGACTCCACCAAATCGGTGCGCTCCTGATTGGATTTATCTATTCTTCGCTTGATCTTCAAGGCTTCTACCGGATCGATAGCCGGGTCACGAATGATATCTTCGAGGTGCCACTGAACCGCATCAATCCAGTTCTTCCTAAACAAAAGATCCTCGATAATCCCCTTCGGGTATGGATTAACAGGGGTTGCATCCACATTATCAAACTCGTGATAATGCCTGATGACTTTTATAAAAACTGCGTTGCAAATTTCGCTAAGACTCATATCTGTTTTTAATTATTATTTGATTTTGATTTAACAGCTCTTCCGATCCATGACAGGGACGTTCAGCCGAGGCTCTATGACCTCATCCACTACAAGTCGACATCGGGTTTATCGGCCACATGACCCATCAATATTACCACATGATTTTCGTGACACTCCAGAACTCCTTCTCTGCATTTGAAATGCTCCTCCACCCCATTTTTCCCAATAACCCTAATGATGCCCTCAACGAGGGTAGAGATAATAGACCCGTGGTCGCGCAACAGCACAAACCGTCCACCGCCCCCGGGCACGTCAACCAGACCCACCGGAGCATCGTACAGGATCTCTTCGGGAGTGATTATTTCGAGATAAAGATCATCCATTATTTTCGCTTGGCTTCTTTGAGTAATTTCTCACCTTTTTCGATAGCCTGTTCAATGGTTCCAACCAGAACAAAGGCGGCTTCAGGATATTTATCGGTTTCACCATCCATGATCATGTTAAACCCTTTAATGGTATCCTCGATGGAGACCAATTCACCTTTAATCCCGGTAAATTGTTCTGCCACATGAAAAGGCTGCGATAAGAACCTTTGCACCCTTCGGGCACGTCCCACCACCAATTTATCCTCTTCGGAGAGCTCTTCCAATCCCAGGATGGCAATAATATCCTGGAGCTCTTTATAGCGCTGAAGAATCTCCTTCACGCGTTGAGCCGTCCGGTAATGGGCTTCCCCTACAATATCCGGACTAAGAATACGGGAGGTAGAATCGAGGGGATCCACTGCCGGGTAAATCCCCAGCTCGGAAATCTTCCGACTCAACACGGTGGTGGCATCCAGGTGGGCAAAGGTGGTTGCCGGAGCCGGGTCTGTAAGGTCATCAGCCGGAACGTAAACCGCCTGCACTGAAGTAATAGAACCGTTGGTGGTGGAGGTGATTCGCTCCTGCAAGGCTCCCATCTCCGACGACAGTGTGGGCTGATATCCCACTGCAGAAGGCATTCGGCCTAACAGTGCGGAAACCTCTGATCCGGCCTGGGTAAAACGAAAGATGTTATCAATAAAGAGCAGAATGTCTTTCCCTGCATTCTCGCCACCACCATCCCTGAAAGTTTCGGCCATGGTAAGTGCAGACAATGCCACCCGGTAACGGGCGCCCGGGGGTTCATTCATCTGGCCAAAAACCATGGAAACCTGGCTGTTCTTGAGGGCTTCGGGATCCACCTTGGACAGATCCCAGTTGCCTTTCTTCAACTCCTCTTTAAAGGCCTTCCCATAATCCACGATGCCGGCTTCCACCATTTCGCGCAAGAGGTCGTTCCCTTCACGGGTTCTCTCTCCCACCCCTCCAAAGACAGAATAGCCACTGTAACCTTTGGCTATATTGTTAATGAGTTCCTGTATCAGCACGGTTTTGCCAACCCCGGCACCTCCAAACAATCCAATCTTTCCCCCCTTGGCATAAGGTTCCACCAAATCGATTACTTTAATCCCTGTATAAAGAATCTCCGTCTCGGTGGTAAGGGATTCGTAGGATGGAGCCGGTTTATGAATCGGGCTCCGCTCCTGGGATTTCACTTCGGGAAGACCGTCGATGGCTTGTCCTACTACATTTAACAAACGACCTTTAACCATATCCCCAAATGGCATGGAGATAGCACTCCCATTGGCAATGACTTCCATTCCCCTCTGAAGACCATCGGTGGAATCCATGGCAATACAACGAATGGTGTGCTCTCCAATATGCTGTTGACACTCCAGAATAAGCAACTCATTGTTTTCACGAACAATTTCAAGAGCCTCATTGATGTCTGGTAACTCATCAACCTTGGTATTGAAACTTACATCTACCACAGGGCCAATAATCTGTGATACAACGCCCTTTTTTTGCGCCATAATAAATTCTTTTTTACCTCTATGTTTCGGATTAACAGAACACCGCTTGATGAAAGGGCTACAAAAGGGCTTATGCCCTGCTCTGTAGACCATCACTGTCGAGGTCCATGCATCCTTAAAAAATAATCTTATCCGACTTAAAACTTGCTGAGCCACCGGAGGCGCCCAAAAAAACAACCGAAAAGGTACAAAATATCAGCATCATTCAACGCGCCCGCTCCATTAAATTGCACGAGAAATCTTCAATCATCTGTTTAACCTCTTTGTCTCCACCTACTTTAGACAGTTGCTCAAGGGAATCATTGAACAAACGATTCCTGGTCTGACACAACAAATCCGACACCCCGGCTTGCTCAAAAAGAGCGGTAACAGCCGCAATTTTTTCCCCGGCATCATATTCTTTACGTTGCAACCAATCTAATAGTTCCCCTTTTTTAACTCCTTCGAGCCGGGAAATGGCGGAGATGAGCAAAAAGGTTTTCTTATTGGCCAATATGTCTCCACCAATCCTTTTTCCGAACTCCTTTTGAGATCCAAACACATCCAGCCAATCGTCCTGTAGCTGAAAGGCCAGGCCGATATCCTGCCCAAAATTATAGAGGGCGTTACAATCCTCCGGAGGGGCCCCACCAATAATAGCTCCGATCTTCATACTCCCGCCAATGAGAACGGCTGTTTTGAGCCTAATCATCTCCAGATACTCCTCAACGGTAACATCGTCCCGCTTCTCAAACTCCATATCGTACTGCTGGCCCTCACAAACCTCGATAGCGGTCTGGTTAAAAACATCCAACACCTGAGGCAGTGCCCCTGCCGGACTCCTGGAAATGAGTTCATAGGCTTTAATGAGCATGGCATCCCCTGACAGGATCGCCGTATTGGCGTCCCACTTTTTGTGAACGGTAGGTTGATTTCGTCGAAGGTCGGCATGATCCATGAGATCATCGTGAAGAAGGGTAAAATTATGAAAGACCTCCAGTCCACAGGCGGGCTTCAAGGCGGGGGTATAATCGCCAAACAGAGCTGCTGAAGCCAGGCAAAGAGAGGGCCGCAATCGTTTTCCGCCCATTGAAAGCCCATAATAAATGGGCGAATAAAGCCCCTTGGGTTGTTTGGGCACCTCCAGTGTCTTAAGATGTGTCTCTATTAAATTTTTTAAATCACTAATCTTCAACATATTGAATTTCTTTCGTTTCATCCACCAGAGGGGCCTCTGGAGAGGATTCTAAACGGATTCTGGAGTTTCTCAAATCTTCCAGTTCAATATCCTCATCCTCATTGTAAATGGCGAGCAAAGGCTCCTTAAACGATCTATTGGTAATCATTCTCTCCAGTGAAAGAAGCAGGGATGGTAACAATATAAGATTGGAAAAAAGAGCCACCAGCAAGGTTATCGCCACTAAAGCCCCAAGGGCTACCGTTCCTCCAAAGTCGGACAAGGTAAATATCCCAAATCCAAAAAAGAGAATTATAGAGGTATAGATCATTCCCAGCCCCGTCTCCTTGAGTGCCAGAACTGTTGCTGCACGAATGCTCCAGTTTGTTTCGCCCAGCTCTTGCCGATATTTGGCCAGAAAATGAATGGTATCGTCTACCGAAATGCCAAAGGCGATGCTGAACACCAATATGGTTGAAGGCTTAATGGGAATCTCCAAAAAACCCATTAAGGCTGCGGTGGTGATCAAAGGAACCAGGTTGGGAATCAGAGAAACCAGCACCATCCGCTTGGACTTAAACATCCACGCCATAAATGAAGCAATCAGGATAATGGCCAGGAAAAGGCTTATAAAAAGATTGCGAACCAGATATTCGGTCCCTTTAAAAAACACGACACTCGAGCCGGTCAAAGAGGTTTTGTAAACCTCCGGCGGAAAAATAGAATCCATTTCCATTCGAATAGACCTATCTAACCGTTCCATATGTTCGGTTCCCACATCTGCCATTCTGAAACTTATACGGGTGCTTTGCCGGGTGGAATCGATAAAAGAGCTAACCACTCCCGGCCCCGAACTATTCTGAGGCAGATAAGAGAGGATAAAGTTACGCTCTTGCTGGCTGGGAAGCGAATAGAAAGCCGGCTTACCGTTATAATAAGCCTGCCTGGCAAACTTAACCACTTGCAACATCGATAAGCCTTTCGACAGCTCAGGGTATTGGCCCAACTTTTGATCGAGCTGCTCCATCTTTTTAAGAGTGGAGCTGCGCATAACACCCCCGGGTTTTTTGGTATCAATGACCACTTCCAGCGGCATGAGCCCGCTAAAATTCTTCTCGAAAAATTTCAAATCGTTATAAAGCTTATGCCCGTGAGGAATGTCGTCGAGCATATACCCGGTGGTTTTAATCCGCGAGATCCCCACCCCGCCCAACAATAGGATAACTACTGCCGCCCCGTAAACCGGCACCCTATGGTTTAGGGAGATATGCACCAATTTGTTCAGGATTTTCGAAAAGACAGGATTTCCCAAGTGCTGGATATGTCTTTCCCGGGGCTCGGCCAGGAAGCTGAAAATGATGGGGATTAACAACAACGAAAGGATAAACACCACCATAATATTGATTGAAGCCATGATTCCAAACTCCACCAAAATACGGCTACTGGTAAATATAAAAGTGGCAAATCCACTTGCCGTGGTAAGATTAGTCAGGAAAGTGGCATTTCCAATTTTTCGAATGACCCGTTGCAATGACTTAATCTTGTTGCCATGTTTCTGAAATTCCTGATGGTACTTGTTTAGCAAAAACACCGAGTTGGGCACCCCAATCACAATAATCAAAGGGGGGATCATCCCCGTGAGGATAGTCACCTTAAACCCAAGTATAGCCTGAATCCCCAGGGCCCACACCACAGCCATACCTACTACCAGCATGGAGTAGAGCATTACCTTAAACGACCTGAAAAACAAGAAGATAATGATGGCAGTTATACCCAGAGCCAGAAAAATAAACATATTCAACTCGCGCTTGACCATCTCGGCGGTCTCCACCCGAATGTAAGGAAGCCCTGAATAGCGCACAAGGGTTCCTGTGGCCTCCTGATAGACAGCCCCATGTTCTTTTATCTGTTCAATTAAGGCCACCCGGGCGGGACTCTCAAGTATGTCGGTGTCGAGGGTTACCCCCATCAAATAAGTTTGACTTTGAGCGTTGTACAGCAGATCCTTGTAAAAAGGAAGCTGTTCAAAAACCGCCCTCAATGAGTCCAGATCAGATTGGCTGCCCGGCTTTTCCAAAATAGGTTTGACCACGAACTTTTTTGATTGGTTATCGCGGACCAGATTGTACGATTCGGAAGGAGAAAAAACCGAGCTTACCCCGGCGATACTATTGATATCAGCTGCCAGCTTCTCCCATTGGCGGAAATGCTCAATTTCATAAAACAGGGAGTCGTGCACCCCAAGCACCAACATATTTCCCTCATTACCAAACTGCTGAGCAAATTGAGCATAAATCTGATAGTCAGGGTCATCCTCCGGCAGGAGTGGTGCGTATTGATAAGACATCTCTATTTTCCTGGCTTGAAAACCCATGAAAACAGTTATCAACCCTAGAACAACAAGTATAGGAAGCCGGTTCCTAAGAACAAACCTGGCGATTTTAGTCCACATAAATCAAAAAATTTCCACAAATCCACAACAAAATGATGCGAATTTAAGGAAAAAAAAGGAACCTGTTTATTTCTAAAAAAGAATAGTTGGAGTCTTACCCTTCCACCCCAACAGAAAAACCCTCTTATGGGTTAACACAAAAGCAGTTCCCGTGTGACTCCCGAAGGCATCCGACCACGTCTCAGAAAGACATGGAACGAAGGTTTATTAATAAGCCATCATCCGGATCGGACCCCATTCTTGATCTGGTGGGAGGGGTCACAGGCAACCTGGTTTGTCCCTCTTTTTTCCTCAACTGAGTAGAGAATTTAATGATGGCAGACACAGGATAATGATCGGATATGAAAACATCTCCACTCTTAAATTCATCTACTTTGTGTCTCAGCACATCGAAATAACCATTGACAAAAACGTAATCGACGCGTGTGCCCTTGTTTTCTTCATTAAAACCATTGTAAGAAATTGCTCCTCCTGTGGTTCTTCCGCTGGCAATCATTTCGGCATCCCACAATGAATAAAAGCCTTCATATTTACCCACGATATTCTCATAGGTCTGGGTGTCGCGAGTGGTATTAAAATCACCGGTCAGAACCACCGGGGCATTTCCGGCAATCTCCTGCATTTTCCAGATCAATAGCGCGACCCCTTTCATGCGGGAATCCTCACTCACATGGCTAAGATGGGTATTGAAGAAGAAAAAGATGTGGCCCGTTTTCAGATTCTTTAATTTGAGCCATGTTACCACCCTTGGCAGATGAGCCCCCCAACTTTTACTTCCCGGAATATCAGGGGTTTCGGAAAGCCAAAAATGGCTCTTGGCCATCAGCTCAAAAGCATCCGACTTATAGAATACAGGGCAAAATTCTCCTTTCTCAATTCCATCGTCACGTCCCACGCCTGTATATTTATACCCTGGTAAGATGCCTTCCAAATCGTGTAGCTGATGCACCAGGACTTCCTGCATCCCAATGATGTCGGGCGATTCTGTTTTCAGATAGGTTTCAATCAAAGGCAATCGGTTCTTCCATCGGTTTAGGCTGTCCCCGGGATTGTCGTACCTTACATTAAACGACATCACCTCCAGCCGTTCGTTCGAATCAAAACAACCCGACACGGCTACCCCTAAAGCGATAATTAAAAGAAATGAAAGAAACCGGTACACCATGGTAAAATAACTTATTAAAAACAATTAGAGACCTAAAGATCCAGGGTAAACAAAAAATAACCATCCCAATAATCTACTGCCCTACTTTTCCTTTCCACTCAGATAAAACTTTAAATGAGCACCCCTCACCAGCTGGGTATGATCGATGAAATAGCTCTTCCATTCGTTCCCATTCAACTCCATTTTCCGGATCAGGATGTCTTTGGGTCCCTGCTCTCTTTCCGTTTCCAGGATAATGGTTTTTCCGGAATAGAATTCCGGATCCAGCTGAATGGTTATTTTATCAAAAACAGGGGAGGAAAGGGCATAGACCGGATCTCCCGGCGTAATCGGATAAAAGCCCATCATACCATACACCAGCCAGGCGCTCATTGTTCCGGTATCGTCGTTGCCCGGCAATCCCCCGGCGGTGGTATTAAAGTACCGTTCGATACAATCGTGCACAGTCGTTTGGGTTCGCCACTCTTCGCCCTTCACATAATTAAACAGATAAGGATAGCCCATATCGGGTTCATTACCCATATCAAAGAGGGAGTCGGCAAAACATTTCTGCAATTGTGCCACAAACTTTCCGCCTCCTCCATACAATCCAATCAGGCCTTTGATATCATGGGGGACCGAAAAGGAGTACTGCCAGGCATTCCCTTCGTGAAATCCATGCACAGGGGCAAAATTCGCTCCCTGCAGGGGATTGTAGCCCTCCAGGAATTTACCATCCGCCTTCCGGGGTCTCAATAACCCAAAGGCGGGATCAAAATATTGCCGATACCCCATGGAATGCTGATAATAGGCACGGGCCTCCTTGGTATGGCCCAAAGCTTCGGCCATTTTGGAGAGGCTATAGTCGGCCACATAATACTCGAGGGCTTGCGACACCGAGTTGTCAAAACTATCGACAAAGGGGACATAGGCATACTCTTTGAAAAAATCATTGTCGGGCCTGATAAAATTATCCTTCTGCGGCGTTGAGGCATGCTTCTGCATGGCTTCCCAGGCCATTTCCACATCAAACGCGGTGAGCCCCCGCTGGTAAGTGTCGGCCAACACAATCAGGGCAGGGTCTCCCTCCATCACATGTGTTTCTCTTCCATAAAGTTCCCATTTAGGCAACCAGCCACTTTCGCGATACATATCCACCATCGAACGCACCATGTCGAGTTGTTGTTGAGGATAAACCAGTGACAAAAACGGGTGCACGGTCCGGTAAGTATCCCATAACGAATAAACGGTGTATCGATCGTGCCCCGGACTCACAAAATCCTGGGAAGATTCCATGCCGGGATACATATCATTGACATCCTGAAGGGTGTTGGGATGGATAAGCGTATGATAGAGTGCAGTATAAAATTTAACCTTGTCGTCGTCGGTGCCGCCCTCCACCATTATTTTGGATAACTCTTTATCCCAGAGAGAATAAGAATCCCGCGCGATCTTATCCAGGTCAAACCCTTCCTGTTCAGTATCCAGGTTGAGACGGGCATTTTCAATGCTGACAAAGGAGATCCCTACCTTCACCTCAATCTGCTCATCGGCTCCCGTTTGAAAGGAAAACCAGGCCCCTGTTTCATCTCCGGCCATCTGACGGCCATAATTGCGGTACACTTTGTATTTGCCACTGGTGGGACTCCACTGCCCTCTGGTACCAGGCAATTCTTTCTGCTTTTTCCAATAGCCTTTATCCATTGCGGGCTTACTGAACTTCACAACAAAATAGACGGGCATCACCGCCCCGGGGTTGTAGCAGAAGGTCCCCAGCAACTTAAAGCCTTCGATCTCGGTGTCGGATACAATCTTTACGGAGGCGCCCGACTCGTTGGTCAATCCATGCCCCAAATCCAACAAGATGTTCGATTGCCCTTCGGGAAATGAATACCGGCTGATGCCTGTTCGCCGGGTAGTACTCATCTCGGCCTTCACATTGTAACGGTCCAGATGCATGGAATAAAAGCCCGGTCGAGCCACCTCTTTCGAATAGGTTGAACCGTATTTATTGAAATCCACCTCCAGCGCTCCGGTTTGAGGCATCAGGATGATGCTGCCAAAATCGGGACATCCCACGCCACTGAGATTTACATGCGTAAACCCGGTCATCACCGAATTGTTCTTCACGTAGGGATTGGAACACCAGCCATTGGTGTTGGAATACTGATTGCCCGGGTCGGGGGAAACATTAAAGGGGACTATAGAAACCATCCCCCAGGGAACAACAGGTCCGGGATAGGTAGCCCCAAAATTGGAGCTGCCAATAAAGGGGTTAACAAAAGAGGCTACCCCCTTGCCTGCCACATTAGGCATCACACACATAAGAAAGACTACCAGAATGAAAATCAATTGGCGCATAAACAATTCTATTTTTTTAAGTGCTGAAAAAATAACGACTCTTCATTCAAAAATAATACTTGCTTTTACAATACGACCCCTGCCAAAAGCATTTGTTTTTGGCTTTCAGGCCCGTCAGGTAAAAATAAGGGGATTAATTAGCAATCAGCCAAGTTTTTACACCGGAGTAACTATTAATTTGATATTCTCCCCAATAATGAAGGGCAACAGAAACGTACTCACGAAAAAATCAGTTGAGATTAAAGGGTCCACAAGGCTCTTATCATCTGAACCATAGGTCAGACAGATTCCCACCCGCCCGAGGTTGCTGAGGCAGTAACAGCATCCATCACCAGCATGTTTTGGATGGCATCCCCACCGGCAACCGGTAATGGTTTTTGCTCAAGAATGGCTTTTGCGAAGGCATCCATCATTAACCCATAGGCGTTACTCACACCAAACTCTACCTGACGGGGGCCTAGATTATCAACCACGGTGATGCTGGCCGGCACATCCACAAAAGTATTGAAGGGAACAGGCACGGTTATTCTGCCTGAAGTACCCACAATGTCGACCACCTGAAAAGGTTGGGAAGAGGTTGAGACCGAGAAGGTCGCTCTGGGCCCGTCAAAATCCAGGATGCCGGAGGTATTCCGGTCCACCCCAAAATCGGGGTGGACCTCCATGAGCGACATTACCCGACGGGGCTCCCTCCCAAAGATAAACCGTGCCACCGAGATGGCATAACACCCAATGTCCATGAGGGCACCGCCCCCCAGTTCCGGCTGATTGCGAATGTTGGAAGGGTCGGGATTATTGTACGAAAAGGAGGTGTGAATGTATTGTATCCTCCCAATCTGATTGGTGCGCACAACGTTGCGGATATGCTGCCACAAGGGATGAAACCGGTACATAAAGCCTTCCATGAGTGGCACCCCGGCTTCCTGAGCCCCGGAGACCATCTCCCGGGCTTCTGATGCGTTCATCCCCAGGGGTTTTTCGCACAACACAGGCTTCCCGGCTTCAATGGCTTTGAGAACCCACTCACGGTGCAACCGATTGGGCAATGGGATATAGATCATATCCACCTCCGGGCAATCAATGACCGCCTGATAGGACCCAAACCACATGGGAATATCAAAGGAAGCGGCCATTCCCCGTGCCTTTTCAATATCCCGGGAACCAATGGCATACGACTCGCAATACTGCGTTTCCATCAGAGGCAGAACAATCCGTTTCAGATAATGGTTGGAAGAACCCAGAATACCTATTCTCATTTTTTGCATAAAGCTCTCTTTTTGATTACAAAAAAGGGAACAACCAGGTACTACCCGGAGTCCTATGCCAAAATAGTGAATTCCTCCGGAACTTTTGCCCTGAAAGAACGCAGAAGCCTAATCTTAACGTTTTTTATTCTCAAATTCAAATTCGACCCATACCCCCCGGCTTCTTTAGGAGAAGATCGGTGCTTAAGACTTAGGAATGGGAAATATTAAATGTTTTGGTCTGAAAAGGGACAACTGATTTTACGACCCGCACCCCCCGACCCCCTTTAGGGGGAGATCGGCGCTTGAGACTTATGATTTGGTAATAATAAAAATTTCGCTCTGAAAGGGTTACTTAATTCAGCCTCCTGTTTTGCCAAAGATGACCTTAAGCCTTGAGGAATAGCTATTTTAATTCCACCATCAGCTGGTTTGAAACGAAGTTTTTGTTTTGAAGCCACTAGCCTGGTCTTCAACTTTCCCTTTAAAACAGTTTGAACAACGATCTCAGAAGGGAGTTCTTTCTCATCTTTTTGGAGTATGTATATTGCATGTATAACCCGGGACCCTTTGCAGAAGGGAAAGCCATTTTATTGACTTTCATACTTTAACACGTAACAATTGGTCCCATCACTCCCATCGATGGCCACGCCACTGGGACAGTACAAATAGGCAGGGTCGCCCCTCTCATCCATCAATAATTGCGGTCTTTCAAATTTTACTGCAGTGTTATAATGGGGCATTGAATTTTTGGGTATCTGCCCCTTTAAATAGTAATTGCCAAAATGATGAAACCCGGAGAGCGGCTGTGGATTAAATGTTAAACCATCCTCCGAGATCCATAGTAAGCCTCCTCCCTTTTCGAGAATCCCGTGATTATCGGT
>JBFHFS010000060.1:0-30267 GCA_041583495.1 Marinilabiliaceae bacterium
TGAACAGACACCTAACCACTTCTATTAAACCACATCACGATGAAAAACTTTACAATAGCATTACTCTTTATCCTTATCGGACAAGGAGTATGGGCCCAGGTAAAAGACATTAGTCTCACGCTATCGCCCGTGGGAGAATATACTTTTTGGGATGATAAGGCCGGGCTCAACGACGGGCTGTTGATAGGTGGAAAGCTGGGATTCGGCTTTGGGGAGTATATTGAACTCCGTGGTATTTACCTTCAGTCGCTGGATTTAAATACTTATTTCGATGATTTTGGAATTCCCAATTTCAACCCGGATTTACTCACCAAAAGAGATGTAACCGTAACCCGTTGGGGGGGTGAATTTAAAGCCAACATTGGCACCAAATCACTCAACCCATACATCACTCTGGGCACCGGCGTGCAGACCATCGACATGGATGGCAGCGAAAGCACCGACCAGATTTATGCCAATCTGGGTCTGGGCATCAAGTTCAACCTGGGTCCAAGAGCAGTATTCACGCTGGAAGGAAAAAACACCACTTACAATTTTAATGCAGGTGAGAATTTACTGACCGAAACTGAGCGCAGCTCCTTTGGGCTGGGGGATTCCGATTTTTCACGCGAAAGGTTAAGCAACTGGTCCGTGCAGGGTGGTCTGCAATTCTATCTGGGTGGAAGACAGCCCGGGACCTTATCCGAGCTGGACCAGGCTTATCTGGACAAATTCAGAGGCGGATTTAAGGGGTTGCAGATAGTGGTCGAACCCGGTGGACAATATGTGGACTTCGATAACAACTCATTTTTTCGAGACACCTATTTAATGGGAACCTACGCCGGTGTCGATTTCAACGAATTTATCGGACTGCGCGGATTTTACTATCACGCAACCTTAAACGAGGAGATCTCATTCGACTTTGATAAGCTGGCTATGTATGGGCTGGAGTTCAGAGCCCGTCTCAACGATGGGAGCGGCGTTACGCCCTTCATCATCCTGGGCGGTGGATACTTAGATCCCGGCACCAGTTATCTTGGCAATGACGACATGGCCCTGAAGGGCACCGGATTCGCTTCAGGCGGACTTGGAATGGATGTCCCCCTTAGCAAAAACGTGGCCTTAATTGGTGGCGCCCGGGCAATGTTTTCCTCAAACGAGAGCGCAGAAGATATATCCGGGTCCAATGATATTCAATCGCACATGGTGTTTAACGCCGGATTGAAGTTTACCCTTGGAAAAAGCTCTAAGGCTCCGCAAATGGTTTATCAACAAAACCTTAACCGTGAACTGGATGCTCAAAAAGCTATTAACGACCTAAAAATCAAAAAATTAAAAGAGGATCATCAAAATACCATTTCCAATCTGGAAGCAGAGCTTAAAAAAGCCTATGAGGCCAAAGACGTAAATAAAGCCGTAGCCTTACTGGAAGAAAAGAAAGAGGTTGAAGAGGCCCTGGAACAGATTGAAGTATTGGAAGTACAGAATAAAATACAGGCAATCCCGCAGGCCCAGGCCCAGGTAGTCCCTGTTGCCCCTGTACCTCCTGTTGCCACTGTAACACCTGTAACTCCCGTAACACCTGTGGTAACGGTAGAGAAAGAGGAAAAAGTCGTTAGCGTTGTACCTGAAAAGCCCGAGACACAGACTCCGGAGCCAACGAAGTTAATTCAGATGACACCCGTCGAGTTTGAACTCCTTATACAGCGCATCCTTAAGGGGCTGGAAGAAACACCAAAGGTGAGCCCTGCCCCGGCAATAACAGCGCCCGCTCAGGTTCCCGTCACCCCACAATACCAACAGCAGGAAATAGAACTGCTTAACAAACGTATCGACTATCTCGAGAAATTATTGATGGAAGTAAATCTGAAAAAAGGTCTTGAGGTTCCCGTTACCACACCCTCGCCAGAGGCCACTGTGGGACAGGAAAGAGTCTCCGAATTATCGGTGAAGATTCTGGACAGATTGGATGAGTTAAACCGAAAGATTGATGACAATACCTATAGGATAAATACCCAGGACGATAAGGGTCAGACGGTGATCGTTACCCCGCAAACAGCGGACAAAAAAGCAACGATAACCCGATTAGACGAAGAGGGTAAAGTTATGGATGTTAAAAAAATCCCAAGAGCCGGGGGTATGTTGAATTACCAACACTCCTCTGCCTTCCTCGCATTTAATTATGGAGGTGCCTCAACGGCCAACCTTGGGGTAAGATTACATTACGACATTAATAAATTGCCGTTGGAGTTTATGCCTGAAGCTTATTTGGGATTTGGCGAGGACACCTCCTTCGGGATTTCGGGAAATGTAATTTATCCATTCATGAAAAACCATCCCAAGTATCAGCCTTATGCAGGCTTTGGACTGGGATTGGCCAACATTGATTCCAATTTCCACGGCAATTACAATATCCTGATTGGGGCCATGCTTCCGGTGTTGTATCCAAATGTTTACGTCGACTACACCATTCGTAACGGCTTTAAATACAATCAGATTGCTGTAGGATATAAGTTTTCTTTTTAAAAAAACAGTCACAGCCTCCCCTCGGGGAGGCTCTTAAATTAGTCAATAAAAAATGCCCGGTACTTTAGGGCGAATTACTTTAGAAATTAACAATCAAACCATAATCAGATGAAACGATTCTTTATAATCTTTGGCCTTTTGTCAGTAAGTCTGTTCTTAACCAACTGCTCACAAAACGATGATGACATTCCTGTTGGTACCACCGGCTTATTTGGCACCTGGGAGTTGGACTTCTATATCCAAAACGGACAATTGGTGGAGGAAATTCCCTGCGATGAGAAGGTAACCTACGTGTTTTTGAAAAACTCCAACTACACCAAAACCACCTATGCAGGCGATGGCTCAACCAAATGCGTGGTGGCCGTCATCCTCAACGGTACCTGGAAAAACACCGGAGACAATGAATATGAACTTACCCCGAATGGGAGTGACGTAAATGAAACCCTTACAATTGTATTTCAGGATCAATTTACAAAGTTCACTCTTTTGCGGAGTGCCAATTACACCGAGGTGTATACCAAACAATAATATTACTCCTCAGGGAAAACGTTTCCCATTCATTAGATTTTCATATACCACAAAAGCGAAGGACATCCTTCGCTTTTGTGGTATAAAATGAATAAGCATGCTCATTCCTGCAAGTCTTATGAACCCACATGGAGAGCCACCAGAGCTCTTATGAACCTACTCTTTATCGGCCTTCAGTTCATTAACAGCCGCCACCAAAGCAGTGAACTGGTCGACCATATCTTTTCTTAACTGCTGAAAAGAGGCCTTTACCAACTTGGCGTTGTTTCTGCCATCGCGCGCATTAACCCGGGCAATTAAGTCATTGCGAAAGGCTAGTGCATCGGCAATGATCTTGGAGACATCGCTCTCTTTCACACCGCTAAAGAGTACTTTTCGCACATACACCTCGGTTATGATCTCTGAGGTCAGGAAATTGATGTCTTTTTTTAATTCTCTGATAGAAGCCATGGTACTATATTTTTTTGATTTTCCAGGATAAAATATTAATCAAATGTAGTTTTTTTTGCCGTCTCCTACAACTTCCCATCCATCCAAACTTTAAGAGAATCCACCACCTGTTGCTTCATCGATTCGGGTAGGTTATTGATGCGGCTTCGATGAGATCCTCCGGGGTTAACGACCTTAAGCATATGGTTAAAACCCTCAGGATCGAGCGAGGTTGAACCCCATGGATCGTTTTCACCTACAATCAAAATCATTTTAGGATCGGCCTTTTTCAGCAAGGCCAAAAGATGAGGGGCCATGCCGGCATCAAAAACCAGATGCTCTGTTTCGGGTGCCATAAATCGGCTGGATACCGTATCCTGCTGTATCTCTTTCAGGTAAGGTCTTAACGGAGTGGTCACATAGGGATAATAACCCAGCTCCTTATAGGCCTGAAAAAAGAAGGGACCGATCTTTTCCAAATCCTGGTCGGAGAAATAACCAAAATCACTTCCCGTTGAAAGAGCTCCAAACAATTCCTGGGTTGAAGCATCGGGCAGGGGAATTTTTTCGACCGGAGTGCCCCATTGCCATAAGCTAAATGGAAACTCCAATACAGATAATTCAAAGGCCCGTTCAGAGCCCATCCGAAAAGTCCAGCCCTTACTTTTGGCCTCTTTTTCAAAGAGCGGAATCATTTCATCCCGACGCTGTAACACCTCTTTTTGAAATTCAAAAATTAGCCGACGTTGCTCAGGCGTTCCCACCCGGTCGAAGAAGGAAATCAACCTCCTATCCTCCATTTCCATGTTGAAAGGGGCTACATAAGGAACGGTTACCTCCACGTCGCGGGGAAAAAGGGCCCGGTGTATCATCGCCGTCTGGCCACCCTTACTGATGCCGGTGGTAATCCATTTTCCAGGATAGTACTTCTTCAGCAGCTTAATGATCCGGTGATGATCCATGGCGGCCTGCTCAACGGTAAGATATTGCCAGTCGATGGAGTCGGGCACCGACTGATCGAAATAGCGATGCTCTACAACCACCTGATTACTCTCCACCAGCCGGGCGAGTTCACTCACATAGTTCCGGGGGGCCATATATCCCTCGGTAACCATTACCACCGGGGCTTCCACCGACCTGTGAGAGACCCATACTCGCTGACGAAAAGATCCTCTGGCGGGATGCCGGTGATCCAAAGGTTGTTTCACCCACAACAAAAAACCCTCCGTAAAAGGGGTATCAACGGGGATGGGTTCCACCTCAATGTCGTTGTTACTTCGTAAATAAGCCTCGGCCGTGGGATAAGTAACCGCGCATTGGCTAGCCAATATCAGAAGCGTCACGGCGACCAACAATTTCATTACTCTCAACATTCATACAGGTTTTCGGGGACAACCAAATTTGTCCGCCTCATTTAACAATAGGAGAGCCGTTGGCATATTTTTCCATCGGACAACTCCTCACGAAACAATCCAAACGAAAGAGCACCGGAAGCTTTTTCGGCCCGGGACAGATTTCCGGGCTACCCAAAACAATAGGGTGGCCCCTTCAGGTGCCACCCCGTTAACAGAAAAAACACCCAACAACTACTTCTTATCCGACTTGGGAGGATTTACGTTCTTCTTTGTCGGGCGCTTGGGTTCAGACGAAGGCGGTGTTGCCGGTTTCGAATTGGCCTCACTTTTTCGTCGTTCCAGTTCCTTAAGCACTGCATACTTGGCGGCGGCAATGGTTTCCCGGTTCACCTTCTCGGTAATGCGGCCCTTCAACAGGTCATCAAATTCGATATAATCGTCCATCAGCAGCAGCTGGGTGATCATATTATTAATGTTGGTCTCCTCACTATATCCCTCGGCCATGTACAATACTTCGGCCCCCTCGAGAAACTCCTGAGAGAAATCGGGGTAATTGGGCAGACTCATTAATTCATTGGAAGTCTCCCCAAAACTACTCAGCTCAATATTCAGATTGGGGGTCACCAGGAGAGGGCTGAAACCCTGCTTCTTATCTTTAGGGCAAAACATATTCACCCCGGCCATATCTACCGACACCTCGGGATTATCCATCCTGACGAATTCAGCCTTCATCATCTTATCCAGCTGATAGAGATAAAAGTTGTAACGCCAAATCTCGTTACTGCTTCGGCCCGTTTTAAAGATATGGGCATACTTCTCGCGAATAATAAGGCGTACCTTGTTCTTTTGCTCATTAATTTCGCTGTTTCCGGCACGCAGGTCGCGAATCAGGTTTGTCAACGACTGGGCTGCCTTTTGTGGCCCGGAGATCTCCTTGCCTTTCTTACCAATTTCGGTAGAGACGATACCACACTGTACTTTAGCCCCCTCTCCTTTGCCATCTTTACCTCCACTGAGCACATCAATCAAATGATATCGTGAATCAATTTGTCCGTCTTGCGAAATAAATGGCTGACCCGCAGGGGTGCTGGCTAAAGAATCGAATATAGAGCTAAAGATATTGCGGGAGATAAGCACCTCATCCTGTTGGTCGCGGAGCTGAACACCTGCCACAAAGCGGTTTTTAACCAGATCGAACGACACGGAAGTGACCTCCCATTTTTCTCCGTTATGAAGGATCTGTTTACCTTTAAATAGTTGGCCTACCACTTTTTCGACATCAATTTTGTCAATCATCTTATACGAAGATGCCAAATAGTATTGACCATTACGGCTGTCCAGTTCCCAATCGAGCACATCGTCCAGATGGTTGCCATGCTGCGACAATACATCAACGATGCTTTTATCTGCCGTGTAGCGGCGCAGGGTTCGCTGAAAGTGAGGGCCATCCTGGCTGGTGGCTTTCTCTTTGCGTTCGCCATGCGAATCGATGTAAAGCAGGAAATTCTCGGGGTTATTCACACGGGTAATGCCGGCCTCTTCGCGTGAGTAGTTGTGCGCTGTTAAGATGATATCGATCTTGTAAGGCATTTGAATCTCGCACAATCCACTGATGGTACTCCGTGAATTCAAATCCTCCACATTGCTGTCGGCACTGCTTTCGAACAAGTATTTATAGTACTTAATAAAGTCGGGATCGAAATCGGTCACACGGGAGAAGTCCCCCACCTCCGATCCAAAGCCATAGAGATTACCTTCCTTATCGCGGAACACATGGAACATGTCACCGGCAATTAGCTTCACCGAACGCACGCCCTGCAGGTTATGCTGTAACCACTTAAGGATGAGGGCAGCAATCATCTCCGATTTACCCACGCCGCTGTCACCATCCACCTCTACCACAAAGATGGAACCGTCTTCCAGTTCGATGGCAAAAAGGGAACCATGCTTGGGTATACCGCCCATTTCCTTCACCTTCTCATTCATCATGGTAAGCCAAGGTTTTTTCACATCTCCAAAATAGTCGGCTTCCTTACGCAAGGGGGTCACCAGTGTTTTAATATTCCCACGGGGGCCTTTAATATCGAAATAACCCACCTGTGGGAACGAAATCACCTTTTCGGGGGCTCCCAGCAACAATATCACGTCGGGAACAAAAGTCTCGGCCTCCTGAAGGGAGATATCCTTGTATTGCACCAGACGGAATAAATCGGTCAGGTATTTAATATATCCTTTCTGGAAAATGATCAATTGGTTCACCACTCCACTTCGCAAAATCTTACACCGGTAATCATCGGGATCCATATTGGCTACGAAACGTGCCACCCTTCGCTCAAAAAACCTGGAGTCGGGCTTGGTCGAGAGTGCTTTTATATAGTCGTTCATCGACTTACCCCGGTTCATATCCAGCAGGTAAAGCGGTTCATCGTCGGACCGATCGATCTTATGAAAAGGATATTCCCTTTTCTTGGCATCGGTGGCG
This sequence comes from Marinilabiliaceae bacterium, assembly GCA_041583495.1. Taxonomy (GTDB): domain Bacteria; phylum Bacteroidota; class Bacteroidia; order Bacteroidales; family Marinilabiliaceae; genus JBFHFS01. The sequence continues at coordinate 7,300 of JBFHFS010000060.1, forward strand.
ATGCGCGTGTGCCGCTGCACAGACTGCTCCACCGAGATGACCCCGCATTTGGTCATCACCTCGTTAATCCAGGTAAGTGAACCTCCGTTAAACTCTTTAAACGACTGATCCTTAATGGTAAAGTTACGAAACAGAGTCACCCCATGTTGAATCATCTCATTCACATCTGAGTTTTGTCTGCGGAAATAAGTCTCAACAACCTTAATCAGGGTATGATTGTATTTGTGGTAATAATCGGTTCCACGGGTGATGTTTTGCAACAGAACCAAAAATCCGGTCACCTTTTGTGTTACCTCACCCAACTGTTCCTGATTAACCTTAATATCCTTTTTGCGGAGGATGTATTTCATGATATCCTCCACTTCCTGTGGAAGAATTTCGGTGAGCAAATCTTCGGTAAAGATCTTTAAATCGGCATCCTCGGTGGCATCGATGCGTTGCTGGAGATACCTGATCTTATCGGTAACCTGATGATAAAAGCTGCTGTCGTTTCGGAGAAGGAAGAGATAGAGAATCTGATCACTAACCGACAGACCCGTGCCAAAGACTCTTTTCTTAACCACGTTGGCGATATACCCCAGGCTACGCGATGAAATACGGATCTTCGAGAAGACTTCATCACTTCGCAAGGTCTCCATGAATTTATTCAGATAACTGTCAAGATCCAGATCCGCTAATTGCAGCCCGGTGATCTCCTCAAAAAATTCACAGGCTTTGGCAATGATCTCCCGACGGCTTGGTTCGGTTCCCGGTTGTTCAAAGGGAAGGTTGAAGTGCAGCAGGATCTCCTGAATATGCTTTTTCAACACGGCATTCACCCCTTCCAAACGAGCCACATCCATATAAAAGTCGCCACTGGCCTGAAGGCTCAGTATTTTCATTTTGGCGTCTGAGAACAGCAACCGTTCCATCTCAATGAGGATCTCACGCATAATGTTCTTTTCCTGTGGATCGTCGAGGACAAAATGGTTGGGATGGAAGGTCTTTTTATTGTTGATATACTTCAGGATGGTGGCTTTACTAAACCTGGAAGCCACTATATTGAAGTTAAGGTTACGCAATTGCGGAATAGATTTATAAATCTGAGGCAAGAGATTTTCATAGATCTTTGTAAAGGCTCTGCTTCGTATAAAAGCCTCCACATCGCGGCAATCGCCCACATCGCCCTGGAACTCAATCACCGAATTGTTAGAATCACCTATGGAGGTAATAGAAACGCCACTCACCTGAGGAGAGGCATGGTAAAGCGACCGATTATCATTAATTCTCAGGGACTGATTCACCTTCTTTTTAAGATCACGGATCTGCTCGTAATCAGCAAAGACAGTCTCCATAAACCCTTTATCCCCGGAGACTTTCAGCAATCTATCCAGAAGAACACTCACTTCCTCTCCGGGAGCCGCTTCGCGAGCTACCGTCAGGGCTTTCCAATACCCCAGAAAGAGGGTTAAGGAGGCTCGCAGCTCTTTCTTGAAAATTTCGTAGCTCTGCGGTGTTCCTTCTATTATGCCCCCCAGGGCGAAACGTACCACCCCTGTTCGGTAAGGCAGAGCGGATACCCCCCGCTCCTCGGCTACTCGTTGGGTGAAATTCTCTAAATCGTTAAAGGTCCCAAAGTTGTCGAACTGCAGGTTAAACAAATAGGAGCCATCCGATTTAAGGACTGAAACCCCTTTCAGACCGAGAGATTCAATCACTTCGCCGGCGATAGTAGTCGCCATTTTGAGTCGACGATTGGCCTCTTCTCTGAAATTCTTATTAACCCGGAAACGATTAAGACCCTTGACCAGTTCATTTGAATAATACAGGTAAAAGGGGACCTCTTTGTATTTAAAATCATCGGGCAGACCCAGGATGTCCAGTTTGGAAAGAGCCACCAGTTCATCGAGCAAGTACATATGAAGCGGACTGCCCTCAAACCCGGAAACGATGGGATCGCCGGTAGGGGTTTTAGCCGATCCGTCTTTTTCGGTAGCCGTCACCACAAATCGTTCCATCATCTCGCGCACTTTACTACGTGAGGCATTCTTGGGCAGCTCGGCCTCCATCTGATTTTTCAGCATCCTGGCCATCAATCCTACCTCCAACACACTGTTAAGGAAATAGAGTGAGCTGCTGTTTCCTCTGGCAGCGGTATTGCGGGCCCGACCATAATCGATCACCTCCTTCATGGCAAGAGTAGCCACCAGCGCCCCCAGTCGGTCGCCCGAACCAGCCAGGTTTTTGGTGGTGGAGAGGGATGAAACCACTCGAATCTTAGAAAAGACGTTCTCGTTGTTAAAAACATAACGTGAGATAGACCGCCATTTAGGCAACATCTGGTCTTCCACCTTCACACTGTCGGTGTAGGCTTCATCGAGCAACAGAGTTATCTTGCTGTTATTAATAAACTTAAGGAAACCGATCAGGCTCTCACTGTTAAAGTCGCTATAACCCGTTGGATTGGATGGATCGTTGATGATTATGGTGACATTTTCGCAAAAACGATCCCATAGGTTACCCGACGCATCAAAAAGCTGAAGCGTATTTTTTATGCGCGACAACTTAGCCAAAATGCGATCGTAGTCGATGCGCTGATTTTCGAGATTCTCAATCTCTATATCGAAAGGATTGATGTAAAACTTATCATCCGAGAAGAGATCGGTATACTCCCAAGCCAGCACCTTATTGTAGATGATATAAGGTCGGGGCGCCCGGTCGCGATAATAGAGCAAATCGCGGACAATCATCTGCACATCATCACCAATGGAGGTTTTTTCGAGATTCCCCAAATCACTTATAAATCCTTTTATGATTTTTTGCTCCTCGGTGTTTAACTTTTCAAAATCTTTGTAGACACCCAAATCGATCAGGATATTCCGGAATCGGCCTTTATTATCCGACTCATTGTCAACCTTGGCAATGTATTTCTGATATTTCTCAAGAAACAGATTCACCCCAAAGTTTTTATGGAAGTGGTTATGAAGGGTCCGTTTGTAACTATCGGGAATGAAATTGATAATGGTTCGGCAATGATTAATGATCTTGTCATCGATGGGTTTTATTGGCCGTTGAAGCAGGTACTCCCCATAGGTTCTGATTTGATTGCGCCCCCCACCTTCGAGAATAGTGGTAATTTGAACCGATGGGGTATCAGAATAAAAATATTTCCGGATGCGCGATTCAAATATTTTGATAAGCCCCTCGTTCTGCTTTTTGCGTTTTTCGGGGGAAGCACAGTTTTGAATAAACTGGATAAAATCACGAAAACGGGCCAGTGAGTACCGGTCTTTTAATATCTGACGCGTAAAGGCATCAAACTTAAAAAGAGTGGTATTCTTGAGGATATCACCAGTCTGTCCAAGCTGCTCCTTCTTAAGTTCGTCAAGCTCCTGATTGTAATCAGCTATTTTCTTGTCAAGCAGTGTCTTAAACTCTTCAAGATTTTTCGAGTTTACATTTTCAAGAATCAGCCTCAGATTGAGTTGAGTATTGGCCGGTGCCCCCAGTTTCTTGGTATGAACCTTGTTAAGGGTGTTGATGATCCCATTGTGAAAGCTAAAGACCAGACAGGTATTAGAGGCTTGCGACTCGGGAGAATCGTCCACCACCACGATGCGGGCAATGAGCGGAAACCATTTGGATCCGGCAAACATATTCTTTCGCATATGTTTCACCTTCACCACAAAAACAGAAGAAGAGTCTTCCAGCATTTTCTGATACAACTCTTCGCCTTTAATATTCTCGACCACCTTCACGCAATCACGACCAAAGACTTCACCCTTGAGGAGTTCAACGGCCATATCGCTGTTTCCTGAAACCACGCTTCGTATCAGACCATTTAAACCCTTAAAGTTTACCGCCCATTCGGTGCGGTGGAGGAAGTTGTTTTTCTCGGCCAGTGTGGTATAATGGGTACTCTGGTTAATCATTTGCTCCAGAGTATCCATCAGGTAGTTCCAGTGGGCTTCATCAATGTCGCCTATCACGCCAATCACATCCCTGAACCGGCGCAACTCCAGGGGGGCATCCCCGATGATGACCTGTGCCAGGAAGTCGATGGTTTGTTCGGTAACGGGAGGGGTCCCCACCGAAAAATCATGCGCATTACAGATATTTTTAATCCAGCTCTTTTGAGGGTTACCCACCAGATCGTAATCGGCAAAGTAGCTCAACCGACGGTTAAACTTTTTCTTCAGAGAGCTGTATATAAAGGCCTTGGAGTCCTCATGTGGATAAAGCATTAAAGAGACATCCGTGTAAGCAGGAATCTCCTCCCTAAACTTCAGCAGAAATTTTTGAATTTCGGCCTGCTGTCGGGCGGGATCTACGGGCTCCTCATAACAAAGGCGAACAAATGCTTTCAGGTTGTCAAAAACATAACCAGGCAAAAACACCTCGGCCCGTTCACCCAAAGACGCATACAGATTAATATACTCACGTGCCTCTTTCCTTAAAAATACTTTGGAAACTCCTTCTATTTGCATGATTTATACATTATTAAAAACCTATTTTACCAATATAACATTTAGGACCCGTAAAAGTTGACCGCCATTTCGACACACAACTCTCCCTGCAGGGGACAAAATTAAAAAATTAACATCATCCCGACAGTTTTTGTTTCAATATGGCACAAATATAGACGAAATTAGGACAGAACGAAAAAGCTTATTCCATATCCTTAATATATTTGAACAGCTCATTGTCGGTGGACAGGATCAGTGAAGTACTGGTATCCAAAGTCTTTTCAAAAGTCTCCATTGATTTCAGAAAAGCATATAATTTTCTGGAACTGGTGGATTGGTCGTAAGCACTTGAATAGATGGCAGCAGCCTTGGCATCGGCACGACCCATAATTTCCTCGGCTTCTCTGAAAGCCTGTGATTGCACCACCTTAAGCTCCCGCTCTTTTTCTCCATTTATGCGTGAGGCTTCCCCCTGGCCCTCGGAACGGAACTTATCGGCAATTCGGTAGCGCTCACTTTTCATTCGCTCATACACCTGAGTACGAACCTCTTCCACGTAATTGATCCGCTTAAACCTGAAATCGAGGATTTTAATTCCCAGGTCTGCCGTTTGCTCGTTGGCGGACTGAAGAATCATAGCCTGAATTTTCTCCCGCCCCACAGAGATGCTAAGCAGGGTATCGCCAATGAGTTCGCCTATCACACCTGATGAAATCGGGGTTCGATTGCTGGTTCGCACCGCCTCTTCCAAATCGTGGTTGGCAATAAAGTCGCGGGTTTCACCATCCAGAATATCGCTCAACCGTGACTGAGCACCTCTTTCGTTGGTGAGTCGCTTAAAAAATTGCAACGGATCGGATATCTGCCATCTGGCATAGGTATCCACAAAAATAAACTTCTTATCCTTGGTTGGGATTTGATTAGGGTCGCCATCCCACTCCAGGAAACGCTTCTCAAAAAAGTTGGCCGTCTGAATAAAAGGCACCTTAAACTGGAGTCCGGGTTTTACGATGGCTTGACCCACTGGTTTTCCAAACTGGGTAATGACCACTTGCTGGGTTTCATCTACAATAAAAGCGCTGCCCATGAGTGCAATAAACACCAGGAAGGCAACCGAGACGAACAATATTGTTTTCTTTGGATTCATATCTTAAAATTCTTTATCTGCAAAGAGCAGCATCTTAAACATTTATTTTCGAAGAGATATGGGCATGTAAGCCCATCCACAAGGCGTTTAATTACCTGCCTGTTCAGGCTTTTTGGCTTTATCCAGCTGCATTTGCAAAAGGGGAAGCACGCTGTTCCCTTTTTGGTCGGTGATAATTTTATTGCCCACATTGGGAAGCACCTGCTGCAAGGTTTCCAGGTAAATACGGCGTTTGGTCACCTCGGGGGCCTTTACATACTCCCGATAGAGCTCATTAAACCGGGCCACCTCTCCCATGGCATTATTCACCCGTTCGGTGGCATACCCTTCGGCTTTCTGAATGGTCTCTTCGGCTTGCCCTTTAGCTTTAGGAATCACCTTATTGTATTCAGATTTTGCCTGATTAATAAGGGTCTCTTTCTCCTGCTGAGCCTCATTTACCGCATTAAAAGCCGCCTTAACAGGGGCGGGTGGGTTAACGTCCTGCAAAACCACCTGGTCGACCTTCAGCCCCAGCATATAATCGTTGCACAACTTTTGGATCAGGTCTTCCACGCTGTTAGCGATCTCGGTACGCCCCACGGTTAGTACTTCGTTCACGGTGCGGTCGCCTACAATTTGCCGAACAGCACCCTCAGAAATATCCCGTAAGGTAGATTCGGCGTGCCTTACTTTAAACAGATATTTATAAGGGTCGTTAATGCGGTATTGAACGACCCATTCCACGTCGGCCAGGTTCAAATCACCGGTCAACATAAGGGATTCATCTTCGGTACCGCTCTTGGTATATTCCGAGCGCACATTAATGCTGGTGGTACGAAATCCAAACTCAAGTTTTTGCTGCCGCTCAACGGGCACCTTATAAACACTCTCGAGAAATGGAATCTTAAAGTTCAATCCGGGCATCACTGTTTTAGAGTATCGTCCAAAACGGGTAATAACCCCTGCTTCCTCAGGACCCACCTGAAAAAAGCCGCTCCACAAAAGAATTAATACCACAAATCCGGCAATAATACTTTTTAGATTTTTCAAGACTTTTTGCATCAAAGGGGGGATCTCGGAACCCTGGTATTGATAATTGCTCATAAAATATTGTTTTGACAATTAGATAAGTATAAAAAGGTAAAATTAGTATTACTATTGGGGTTAGGACAACTTTTTGTGTTTCTTTTTTTTAGGCACCACGCAAAACAAAATAAATATTGTTTTAAACCATTCCGATTATTGTGGTTGCCTCATCCCAAAACCTAAAAAGCCGCCATTTGTTCCAACCATTGGTTCAAGGCCCCCCATGGGGCCCTGATACCCTGGAAGGCTATTGATCTGCTTTTCCATTGAGGTTCACCATGGCGTCCAAAAAGTGCCGTACGTCATCAACTGTCTCGAGTTTATAAGCCGCGATGGTTGGTTTAATCCCCACCCGTATGGTGATGGCACCCTCGGGAAGTTCTCTAAAGAGATACTCATCGGTCCAGTCGTCGCCCATGGCCAGAATAAAATCGAAGTTCTGGTTCAGCAGAAAACGATTGGCTGCCACCCCCTTATTAATGCCGCCGGTCTTAACCTCCACCAACTTTTTACCCTCCATAATTTCGAGGTTATGGTTGGCCACGATATTGGTAAGCTCATCCTTTAGCTCATTAGAACGCAGCTCTCCCAGTTCGGCTTCGGCATTTTGGTAGTGCCACACCAAAGAATAGTTCTTCTCTTCGATAAAGGTCCCCGGAGTACGGGTCACATAACCGTCCAGGATAGGCCTGACGATGGGCATCCACGAGTTGGTGGCATTGGAAAGCATTTTCCATTCAGCCCCCTTACGACGCATCCAAACCCCATGTTCACCAATTAAATTGACATCATATCCATCGAACCACTCACTCAAAGTCGTTTTGTCCCATCCACTAACCAGGGTTACCTCATTATGAACATCGGCCGTAAGGGCCTTAAGGATTTTGACCAGGGACTTATCAGGGGCAGCTTCCCTGGAGTTTTTCTTATACTGGGTGAGGGTTCCGTCGTAGTCGAGAAAGAGAGCCCGGCGTTTGCTCCCGGCAAAATCCGCCATCAACTTTTCTCTCACTTTCGTGGTCACTTTGGTCGCCAGGAAATCTCTCTGCAATCGTTCCACGCGCGATAAAGAGGCCACAAACAACTCCGCCCACTTAAAAACATCAAAACGCTTCAACCGTTCCTGCATGGCTGCCATTCGGGCCTTTTGCTCATCAACCGGCATCTCAAGAGCCTGAAAAATAGCCTCAGCGACTTCATTTTCGTTATTGGGGTTTATCACCAACGATTCACCCATCTCTTTAACAGCACCCGCCATTTCACTCAAAATCATTACCCCGGTTTGGTTGGTTCGGCAGGCGACATACTCTTTGGCCACCAAATTCATTCCATCTCTTACCGGGGTAAGCAGGGCCACATCACACATACTGTACAGGTCCACCAGATTTTCGAAGGGCATCGAACGATAGAAGTACCACACCGGCGTATTATTAACTGTACCGTAAAGCCCGTTGATACGCCCCACCAATTCATCCACCTCGCTTTTGAGCTGCTGATATTGAGGCACTGAATTACGGGAAGGAACCGCCAGCATCACCAGGGTCACCCTATTTTGATATTGAGGGTATTTCTCCAGAAAGCGCTCAAAGGCTCTTAGCCGGTGGGGAATGCCTTTAGAATAGTCGAGCCGGTCGATGGAGAGTAAAAGCTTCCCGGCAGGAGTCATCAGAAAATACTTCTCCAACTCGCGATGAACATCCGACTTTTCCTGTAAGGGCTTGGAAATAATTTCCAGTGACGAATCATGAAACTTAGCATAATCAATGCCCATCGGGAAAGCGTCGGCCAACACGATGCGCTCACCAACATGTATTCGATTGAAGGTCATATCGTACCCAAACAACCGTCGCACACTACTTAAAAAGTGGCGCTCGTAATCGTAGGTATGAAAGCCCACCAGGTCAGCCCCCAAAAGGCCTTGTAACAGTTCATTTCTCCAGGGGAGCATGCGAAACACCTCGTAAGAGGGAAAGGGAATATGGAGGAAAAACCCGATGGTGATATTGGGCCGTGCCTCCTTTAGCATGCGTGGAACCAGCATCAACTGGTAATCGTGCACCCAAACATAGTCCCCATCCTCCACCACTTCCAGCGTTTTGTCTGCAAAACGACGATTCATGGCCACATAAGAGTCCCAAAAGGCCTGAGTATAATCCACAAACTGATTAAAATAATGAAAGAGCGGCCAAATGGTTCGGTTGCAAAAACCTTCATAGAAGCTGGTCACCTCCTCGCTATTCATCCAAACCGATTCACATCCCTTCTGTTTTAGGAGCCCTTCTATTTGGGCAACCTCCCTGGGGGTATAATCATCAATTGCTTCGCCGGGCCAGCCAATCCATTTACCATCGAAGTCTTGGTAAACCGACTTCATCCCTGTGGCTAAGCCCCCCACACTGGGTTTTAATTTTAATTCCTGATCTTCTTCTTCGATACTGAAAGGCAGCCGGTTGGCCACAATATGTAACTTTTTCATAACTTAAATACTCTAAATTTCTGAAAGATAATACTTTTTTTTTCCTTATTTTACAACTTTCCCATGGGAAAATCTGTTATTTAGTGACTTTACAAAGGAAAAATTTATGAATAACCTCGATTACGGTATTGTAGGGAATTGTAACAGCGCAGCTCTTATCTCCCGAAAAGGATCAGTGGATTGGTTCTGTCTGCCAAAGTTTGACTCGCCCTCTGTTTTTGCAAAACTTCTGGACAAGGACCGAGGGGGCCATTTTTCTATTTTACCAATGGACGAGGGGGCCATTATTACTCAAAAATACAAGCTGGACACCAACATTCTGGAGACCCGATTTGAATGTGCAGATGGGATTTTTGAACTGCAGGATTTTATGCCCCGTTACAAACTCGACAATGGAGGTTACTATGCGCCGCCCGATTTGGTAAGGTACATAAAATGGATTGAGGGAAAACCCAAAATCAGGGTGGAATTTGTCCCCAAACTGGAATACGCCCGAAATGACACGCACATTTCGATTCAGCCAGGCTATGTAAAAGCCTTTACCTCCAATGGGCAATACGATTCCCTTTATTTATATACCAGTCTGGATAAAGTGGAGGTGGTTGGACAACTCCCCATTACGATAGAAAAAAATGAATTTTTTCTTCTCAGTTACCACCAAAAACTATTGGATCAAAGCACACAGAGATCCTACCTGAAACTTCAACGCACCCGGGTTTATTGGCTCAACTGGTCGGAACGAACCACCAAATTCAAATCTTACAACCAGGAAATCACCCGCAGCGCACTGGTTCTTAAGCTGCTGAGCTTTCAAAAGACCGGGGCTGTATTGGCGGCTCTTACCACCTCACTCCCCGAATCCATCGGAGAAGTGCGCAACTGGGACTACCGCTTTTGCTGGATCCGGGATGCTTCCATGGTTATTAAAATCATGACCCAGTTAACCCATTTCAACGTGGCCCACCGTTATCTTGACTTCATCATGGATCTTTTGCCCGACAAAGGGGAAAAAATCCAGATAATGTATGGAATCAATGGAGAGAAAAAACTGACCGAACAGGAACTTAATCATCTGTCGGGATACGAAAACAGTCGACCTGTCAGAATTGGGAATGCAGCCTACAAACAAAAACAAAATGACATTTATGGAATCCTGGTAGAAGTGATTTATCAGCAATTTCAACTTTACACCACCTCGCTGAGTCACAGCGAGGAGTTATGGACCATTACCCGTGACATCATAAAAATGGTGGGAAAAAACTGGAAAAGCCCCGACAAAGGCATTTGGGAGATGCGCCAAACCCGCAAACATTTCACCTTCAGCAAGCTCCTATGCTGGGTGGCTGCCGACAGGGGCGTGAGAATTGCCCAAATATTGCAACAAACCGAATACCTTGAACCCTGGGAACAATTGCGGGAAAGCATAAAAAAGGATATTATGACCCACGCCTGGTCTGAAACCAAACAGTCCTTCACCCAGGCATATGGCTACGAAGACCTCGATGCTTCGACTCTGCTTATGGAGTGGTATGGTTTCATCGACGGAGCAGACCCCCGGTTCAAAAGCACCGTTAAGGCCACCCAGAAGGAATTGGAGCACAACGGCTTGATGTTCCGTTATAAAAACAAAGATGACTTTGGGGAACCAACCTCCGCCTTTACCATCTGCTCATTCTGGTTAATCAGAAGCCTATACATGATAGGAGAAAAAGAGGAAGCCAAAAGAAAGTTCGACGAATTATTACAGTATTCGAATCATTTAGGCCTTTTCAGTGAGGATCTTGACTTCGACACCAAACGACTGTTGGGCAACTTTCCACAAGCCTACTCCCATCTGGCCCTTATCGATACAGCCATGTTGCTTTCGAGTGGGGAGATGACCAGCGAAGAGAATTTATTGGACCAAATCTCCTGACAACTAAATAACCTGGGATACAAGCTCCTGCAAAAAGCGACGCTCATAATAGTCCTCATCAACCACCTCTTTATTCCAAAGCAAAACATCCAGATCTATCTCCCGGGGGCCATATTTGGGACGTGACCTGTCGCGCCCCATTTGATCTTCCAATTGCTTTAGGGTGACCCTAAGCAATTGAAGATCCATGGAGGTCTGCAACCGCAGAGCTCCATTCAGGAAATCGGGCTGCTGATGAATGCCAATGGGAGACGTGCGCCGCCAGGGGGATATCTTTTCCACCTCGAACAGTTCCCGCAAGAGCTCAACAGCACGCGCCATATTTTGTGGTGCGTTAATATTTGAACCCAAACCAATCACTGCACTATTCATATATCTCCCCTCCAGGCTTGGATTTCGACATGGAAAAGGAGACGCTTCGGGCAAACCGGAGGGCATGAGGCTTATCCACCTCCAAAGAGACCTTCTCCACACGATCCATCGCCAATAACATATTGACAACATCATTGGCCAGTTTTTCAAGAAGGTTGAACTTTCCCCCCTCCACCAACTGAATGATTTTTTTGCAGATTCCACGATAATCCATGGCATCAGCGGGATCGTCACTTTCCTCCTCACCCTGAGTGGCATAAAAAATTTGCACATTGAGCAGCAAATCCTGCTTTTTCCCCAACTCATGCAGGTTAAAACCCACCTGAGTGCGCAAAAGCAAATCTTTTATTTGAATAACAGCCATAGCTAAATAAGATGAGCCCCACTATCACAAAAGATCACCTGACCTGTGATGGAGGGATTATTCAACAAAAAACTAACGGATTGAGCAATATCCAGGGTGCCCACTTGTCGTTTAAGAGGGGTTTTGGCGATCACCTGATCCAGGTGTTCTACCCCTTTCCCCGGAGGCGGCAAAACCGGCCCGGGGGCTACCCCATTGACTCTGAATGCAGGAGCCCAGGCTAAAGCAGCCATCTTGGTTAAGGACTCCAGTGCTTTTTTTGCCAACAAATACGCAGCATGGGTATCGATATGGTTAACCACATTGGTATCCAAAAGGTTAACCACACTACCCAACGGAAAACGTTGTTTAAAGGCCTGCATCAAAAACAAAGGGGCAGAAAAATTCACGTCCATCTGTTTTTTCAGGAAGTCGGGCGATATATCCTCAAGACACCCGGGGGTAAAGACACTGGCATTATTAACCAGGGCGGTCAACTCAACTCCCTGAATAGAAGAGTGGTCAAAAAGAGTCGTCACCTTTTCCATATTGGAAAGATCGCACTGAAGGGTCCAGAAATTCTGGTGGGGAAACTCGCTTCCAAGCTGAGACGCCAACTCAAGAACCTCCTCCTGACTATGATGATAGTGCAAGACCACCCCCCAACCCTCATGAGCCAGATGGCGTGATATGGCGGCCCCAACTCTTTTAGCTGCTCCGGTAACAAGCACTACAGGACTCATATTCAAGGATATATCAAGGTTACCATTTTTTCGAGATTCAAACGATCAATTTCATCAAAGGCATTCAGGTCACGACTATCCACGTCCAGGACGGCCACCACAGACCCATCTTTTTTGCGCACCGGAACCACTATTTCCGACTGGGATAAGGCAGAACAACCAATATGGCCTGGAAACTGCTCTACATCCGGAACAACAACGCTTTGACCACTATTGATACCTGCCCAACACACCCCAGTATCCTTTTTCAACTTTAAACAGGCCAGGGGTCCCTGATAAGGGCCCACCACAAGACTCCCATCATCAAGGAAATAAAATCCTGTCCAAAAAAATCCGGGCATCTTATGATGCAGCAACGCCGCCATCGTACTCATTCTGGACCAGGGGCTATTGGTGGCTACAACCAATTTTTCCAACTGATTATAAATGCGCTCGTACCTGGCATTTTTTGATTTATCGCTCATATAAAAAAAAGAAAAGAGACCTGCTTTTCGCAGAAATGTGTTATTAATTCGAAAACTACCCTTCAAATGTAACCGAAATTCAGGAAAATAGAATTATCGACCTTTCTTTAAGGTATAAAAAGAAGGAAAAAAACGCAAAAATAAATCATCCCCCTCGCGAAAATATTATCCTCCAGGATGAGCCTAAACCCATATCAGGCGAGCCGGCCTAAACCATCCAGGCTTTTTGTCCCGGCATGGTCAATAGACGATACCCCAAAACAAAAATGGATGCTTCGCTATGTATTAAACAAAAAACAACCGGTTTCTGCCATAAGAACAGTCAACCGGTTGTTTCTCCATTAATATTCCAACCCTAAATATTGTTTAGGACTTAGGTAGCATAACTACCTTCGCTATCCTTTAGCATATCCTGCAACTTTTTACGGGTGAAGAAGATACGACTTTTCACCGTTCCAATGGGAAGTTCCAATTGCTCAGCAATCTCTTTATATTTATATCCATTGGTATGCATTCTGAATGGTATTCTGAAATCATCGTTCAACTGTTCGATATACCCGTTCATCTCCGTGACGGAATGCACCATCTCAGGGGTTTCGGAGGCATAATTCTTCCGATAGGCATTTCGAAAACCGTTGTCGCTCCCATCAAATGTGTTCCTGGTTTTCTGATTACGACGATAATTGTTGATAAAAGTATTTTTCATAATGGTAAACACCCAGGCTTTAAAATTGGTATTTGCCACGAATTGATTTCTGTAGGTAAGCGCTTTCAAGGTAGTCTCCTGAAGGAGGTCGCGCGCATCCTCATCATTAGCAGTTAAACTTAGAGCGAAATACAAAAGCTTGTCTTGTAAGCTTAGCAATCTGTCGTTAAATTGTATTGTAGTCATGGTCGAATGGTTTTACTTTTTTGTCTAACAAATATAATGAAAGAATAAACGCATGGCAATAGTAAAATTATAATTATTTATCCTTCTTTGAACTCAGTCTAAATAACAAAATCTGCTTTCCTCACATCTTCAGCATTTTAATGAATCATTACTGCACTGTGTCTAAATTACAGCCAAAAGTTAAACAATTTGAATTTTGTTTAACTTTCTCCAAACAAATTACTCCAACTCAAGAATCCCTTATTAACAGGAGTCTCCATGAATCAGAACCAGACCATCAGGTCCAGGAGGGGCAAATATACAAAGTTTTGCTTTTAGGACCTTTTTGTCCTGTTTAAATTTTTATTAATTCTTTACCTTAAAAAAGAGAACCTAAAACCAGAAAAAAGGCTGCCAAAAAATTCCAGAATTCTTTTTTATGAGAATATTCTCATTATATTTGTATACTCAAAATGTATTATGGCCCGACACAAAACCTTACGAAAGATAGTGGCTCCTCCTGGTTTCCAGGGATTCAGGCCCTATGGAGCCCGAACAAAAAAGCAGGAAGTCATAGAGTTGCTATACGAAGAATACGAAGCCATAAAACTGGCCGACTTCGATAAGATGAATCATCTGGAGGCTTCCAGACTGATGGGGATTTCCAGGCCTACCTTTGCCCGCATATACGAGGAGGCCAGAAGAAAGATCGCTCAGGCCCTGGTCGAGGTAAAAGAGATAAAAGCTGTTTATGGACATGCGCGTCTCGACAAAAGTTGGTTTGTCTGCAACAATTGCCACGCCCGCTTCACGATGCCGGGAAACCTTTATAACAAAGGCTGTCCCCTTTGCAAATCGAATAATACGGAACCCATTAATGCAGAAAACCAGGAAAGCAGGGAAAAAAGATCTGATAAAAAGAGAATTCATTAACTGAACTAAAATAATCTCCAGCACAGAACGGGGAACCGCACCTTTGACAAAGACAACCAGGACAGGAATTAATAACCAACTGGCAAAAAAAGTCATTCACAAACCATGAAAAAAGCCCCCGTAAAAAAACAGGCAGGCTAAGAGAAAACCATTTTTGCACTACTTGTCCCGTTTAGGCGGGAAGGGAATGACTAAAGTGGCGAGTTCCCCCGAATCGAGTTCGGGGTGGCAATAAAAAACAAATTTAGACACATGAAAACAATTATCACAGCAACGGGTGACCAAATCAAAGCACCCTTCGACAAACGCTTTGGCCGGGCCGCATGGTTTTGTCTTTTCGACGAAACCACAGGAAGCACTGCTTTTTATGAAAATGAATTCGCCGGCGCAAGTGGCGGAGCGGGTGTCAAGGCGGCAGAAAAAATCGTAGAGCTGGACGCCAAAAAAGTTATCTCTGGTGATTTTGGTCCCAAAGCCAAAGATCTGCTACAAAAGTTCAACATCCAAATGGTGATTATCAATGACGATAACCCAACCGTTGAAGATCTTATTAACCGTTTAAAACGACAATAAAATGCCACAACTCGATCACTCAGGCCCAGAGGGAAAAGGTCCCAAAACGGGTCGTCAATTAGGCCGATGCAAAAAAACGGATTCCCAAGAGCAAAACGAACAATTAGGTAAAGGTCAGGGGCTGAAACGTAAAAGCGGAGGTGGGAAAGGCAAAGGGCGCCGTTTGAAGAGCAACTAACCAATACTGAACTACATGTCTATCAAAATAGCCATTGCCAGCGGAAAGGGAGGGACAGGCAAAACAACAGTGGCGGTAAATCTGCAATATTTCCTGAATAAATACCGGCCCCGCAAGGTTTTGCTGGTAGACTGCGATGTTGAGGAACCTAACGACCATCTTTTTTGCCCGGATCTTACTCTTGAGTATCAGAAGGAAGTAAATCAAATGGTACCGGTCATCAACACCGAGGTCTGCACTTTTTGCCGTAAATGTGTGACCTTTTGCGAATTCAACGCCATCGTGGTGATTCCTCCGGTTTCCTTTGCGGAGGTCAATTCGAGTCTGTGTCACTCGTGCGGGGCCTGTCTGGCCGCCTGCCCCGCGCAGGCCCTGGAAGAGAAGCCCCATCCCATTGGGTCCATTCGCCGGCTTCAATCCGAGATTGGATGCGGTTTACTGGAAGGAAGACTTAAAATAGGCTCCGCCATGCAAACGCTCATGATCAAGGAGGTTAAAAAAAGCATTCCTCCCGACAATGATATCGTCCTGCTGGATGCCCCACCCGGGACCAGTTGCCCATTGGTTGAAACCGTGGCCGATGTGGACTACGTAATTCTGGTTACCGAACCCACGCCCTTTGGTCTGCACGACCTCAAACTCACCGTAACCCTTTTGCAAGAGATGGCCAAACCGTTTGGGGTGGTGGTTAACAAGGCGGGACTAGGCAACCAGGCCGTTTACCAATACCTGAAGGAGCAGAACATCGAACTACTTGAGGATCTGCCATTTAATAAAGATTATGCACGTAAATATGCCACAGGTGACCTATTAACCCACATCGATCCGCAAACAGAGCTGAAGTACCTCAACCTCATCAAAAAACTGGATAAACACCATCAAACCTATGAAAGACATAACCATATTAAGTGGTAAGGGAGGTACGGGAAAAACGAGCATCACAGCGGCCATTGCCGCGGTTGCTCACAATTCAGTGTTTTGCGACAACGATGTGGATGCTGCAGACCTGCACCTGCTTTTCGATCCTAAAATTCTGCAAACGCACACCTACCCCGGAGCGTGGGTGCCCACCATCAACGAATCCAACTGCACCCGATGCGGCCTTTGCAAGGACCTTTGCCGGTTTGATGCTATTCACTATAAGGAGGAAGGGGGACTTGAGATCAATAAATACCAGTGCGAAGGGTGCCGACTTTGCGAACGCCTGTGTCCGGCCGGTGCGATCACCTCCCAGAGGAGCACCAACAACCAATGGTATGTGTCTAACAGTCGCTTTGGCTCCCTGGTTCATGCACACATGGGGCCCGGAGAAGAAAATTCGGGAAAACTGGTGACACAAATCAGAAAAAAAGCAAGGGAAATTGCCACAGAGACCCACGCCGATTTTGTGATCAACGACGGCCCCCCGGGCATAGGGTGTGCCACCATTGCCTCCATTACCGGAGCACATGCCACCCTGGTGATTCTTGAGCCCTCTCTTTCGGGACTTCACGATGCAAAAAGACTCATCGAGTTAATTCAATCTTTTAAAATTCCAATTTTTGCGATCATCAATAAGCACGACCTCAACGAAGAAATCACCCTGCTTATTAAAAGTTACCTGGAAGAACAAGCCATCCCGCTGCTTGCACAAATACCCTTCGAGCCCAAAATGGTATCGGCCATGATTGACCAAAAAACCATTGTAGAATTTGATCCGGAGGGTGAAATATCCAAAAAGATAAAAACCATTTGGGAAACCATCAGTATTTCAGAAAATAGTTTATTAACTTAAGGCTCATAACGATAAAGAATCAACAACCTTCCTAATCCACGAGTTATGTCAACTAAAAAAATTGTGATTATTGGGGGCTCAGCAGCCGGCCCCAAAGCCGCGGCCAAAGCCCGGCGAATGGATGAATTTGCCGAAATCATCATGTTCCAGAAAGCTCCGGACCTGTCAATGGCTTCCTGCGGATACCCCTACTATATAGGAGGCTTCTTCGATGACCGCAACATGTTGCTATGCACCCCCACGGGAGCCGTGCGGGACCCAAAATTTTACTGGAATGCCAAAGGCATCGATGCACGGGTAAATACCGAGATCACCAAAATAGACCGGCCTAATAAACGTGTTGAGTTCGTCAATTTACAATCGGGCGAAAAGGGAGAACAAGCCTACGATCAATTGGTAATAGCCACCGGTGCCACGCCAAACATGCCCCCCATCCCCGGGGTTGATTTAAAAGGCATCACTACTTTGCAATCGATGCAGGATGCCGACTATCTTCGAAAGATCCGCGATGAAGGAAAGATAAAAAAAGCAGTGGTAATCGGGGGTGGCCTCATAGGCATTGAAACACTCGAAGCCCTTAACCTGGCAGGGATTGAACTCACATTGATTGAATTACTCCCTCAGCTGCTCACCTTCCTGGATTGGAAGATGGCCAAATTGGTCGAAAACTATCTGAAAACCAAAGCCAATGTAATCACCAAAAACGGAGTGGCCGAGTTCTTAGGACACGATGGCGAGATTTGTGGGGTTAAACTGCAAAATGGGACTCAAATACCCTGCGAGCTGGCGGTTGTGGCCATCGGCGTTAAACCAAATGTTAAGCTGGCACGCGAGGCAGGCCTCCAGATTGGAAAACTGGGCGGCATCACCGTAAATAAGTACATGCAAACCAGTGATCCCGACATATACGCCGCAGGTGATTGTTGTGAAATAAAGAACCTCATTACCGGTAAAAATGTACTGGCCCCCTATGGCGACCTGGCCAATCTGCAGGGACGCGTTGTAGGCGAGAACACCTTTTCGCCTAATTCGGCGACCTTTCCGGGCACCATCCAAACCGGCGTCTGCAAATTATTTGATTTTGGCGTAGGAATCACCGGTCTGTCGGAAGCCAAAGCCATTGAGGCAGGACTGGAGTATGTAAAAGTGGTCAATGCCAGCCCCGACAAACCCGGGTTTATGAAAGGCAGGCTTCTCATCACCAAACTTCTGGCCGACAAAAATAATGGTCGCCTTTTGGGGGCACAATGCCTGGGTCCCGGCGATGTCAGCAAGCAGCTGGCTATCTGGGCTACCGCCATCAAAGGAAGGCTGACGGTTGAGGATATGGTGAATGCAGACCTTCCCTACGCCCCCCCATTTTCACTGGCCATTGACCACAGTATTGCCACCGCCCACATTCTGCAAAACAAAATGAAGGGTCTGTTCAACGGAATCTCCTCCCTTGAGCTGAAAGAAAAGCTGGATAAGGGAGAAGACCTGTTCATTCTGGATGCCCGTGGGGCCGATGAGTACGAACAATCCCGGCTGGGCATTGGCGAAACACTCATTCCCATCGGGATGCTGCGAAAACGACTAAATGAGCTTCCTCAGGACAAAAACAAAGAGATTATCACCTTGTGTAAGATCTCCCTTAGAGGCTATGAAGCAGCGGTATTGCTAAAAGCCCATGGGTATACCAATGTAAAAGTGTTGGAAGGAGGACTCATGGCCTGGCCTTTCGAAAAAGAAAAATAACCTTAAAAGGGTAAACAGCCGACTGCAAAAAACTGATTACCACACCCCTTTCCTGGTCTCCAGGTGGATGCCGGAAGGGGTGTGGCAATACCTTCTCCTCATAATCCAGAAGTCTCTAAACCAATAAGATATGACGGATCAGGAAATTATTAACTGGCTGCTTAGCGGGGATGTATCTATTCAGTACCAGGTTTACCGGGACCTGTTATCTACCCATCGGCAGGATCTGCAAAACCGTATTACATCCGAGGGATGGGGTACCGAATTTATGGCAAGACGGTTCCCGGATGGACATTGGGGTTTAAAATTCTATCAACCCAAATGGACCTCTACTCACTACACCCTCCTCGACCTAAGAAACCTCTGTTTGAATCCCGACAGCCCACCCATTCATCAAACTATTGATTCAATCATCGCAAGAGAAAAGGGAAAAGATGGGGGGATTCGTCCCATTGGATCCCTGGCGGTTAGCGACGTGTGCATCAATGGCATGTTTCTGAACTATGCATCTTATTTCAAAACCGATGAAGAAAAACTTAAATCCATTGTGGATTTTATCCTGTCTCAAAAGATGGAGGATGGTGGCTTTAACTGTATGTCGAACCGTTCGGGAGCCAAACACAGCTCTCTGCACTCCACTCTATCGGTGTTGGAGGGCATAACCGAATATGACAAAAATGGCTATCAATACCGTTTAGACGAATTAAAAAGCGTGCAACAGCGATCGATAGAATTTATGCTCATGCACCAACTTTTCCTCTCCGATAAAACAGGAAAAATCATCCACAAAAACTTTCTTAAACTCTCCTTCCCTTGCAGATGGCGCTACGACATCCTCAGAGCATTGGATTATTTTCAATATTCCAAAACCAAATGGGATCCCCGAATGGATCCGGCCATAGAAGTTTTGCTGAAAAAGAGAAATAAGAACTTAACCTGGAATTTAAACGCGCACCATCCGGGGCAAGTCCATTTCGAGATGGAGAAGGCAGGAAAACCCAGCCGATGGAACACACTGAGAGCCTTACGGGTATTAGCCTGGCTTAACCGTTAGGGAATCAAAACCCCATATCTACACCTCCATCGTTCTCCCCCCCACCTTTAGGTGGACGTTTAAGCTGATTGAGCCGGCAAATAAATGACAAGCGGATTTGTCTCGAACTCCATCGAAAGGTATTATCCGAAATTAAGTCGGACTGGTCTATCTGATACCGAAATTTCCGGCTATTAAAGAGATCCCGAACACTCAGGGACAGAGTTCCATTCCCCTCCAGAACATCCTTGCTCAGGGTTGTATTGAGCATGTAAAAAGGCTTAAGCAAGCCCTGGGTGGTTTTTTGTTGACCCCGATAGAAAAAAGTGGCCTGAAAACTAAGATCGTTATCCCAGTTCATTCGTGAGTTAACTCGGGTATCCCACGACCAGGTATCACTACTGAGTTCCTTAACCTCATTATGGTATTCAAAAATCCCCTCCGTCTGCATTCGGTAAAAATTAACATTTCCCGACAAACTCCACCACTTAAACGGATCAATGGAGAGGTTGGTCTCGGCCCCATATGCATGCCTTACCGACAGATTTCGGGGAACATAAAAGGTGATTCCCTTATCATCCACATAACTAATTCGTTCAATCACGCCGGTGGTATGACGATAATAGACCCCCAAATAAAAGGAGGTGACACCGGGGGTATAAACATATCCGCTCTCGTAGGCATTGGTGTATTCGGGTTTCAGGTCGGGATTCCCGGTTCGAATATTTCGCGCATCACTAAAACCATAAAAGGGATTTAACAACCTGAATTGAGGGCGCTGAATACGCCGACTGTAACTCAGCTGCCAGGCATTATAGGTGTTGAAATTATAGGTGACGTGTGCCGTGGGGAAAAAGTCGAAATAACTGCGGGCATTTCGAACATCGTTTTGCCCGAGATAGGTCTCAATGTCGGAATTTTCGCCCCGCAACCCCATCTGAATGCCAATGGGCCCAAATTTATGGGCACCCTGCAGATAGAGGGCAAACACATTTTCGTCGTAATCGAAATCATTAGTGAATTCCGGAAGAGTCACCCAGCTCCCGTCCTGTTTCTCTTCGACCTTGTAGGGATTGGTAATTTTGCGGAATTCTCCACGCAAGCCTGCTTCGAACCGGCCTTCGTTGCCAAAAGGGTAGATGTAATCGGCCTGCATCAACCAGTTTTTTTCACTCTCCTGGTTCAACACCTGCTGAAACAAAGGATCTTCTCCGGGTTCCAGGCCCAAAACCACTTCGTCCACCTCGGAATCTTCGGTTTCAGAATCCTCAAGGTATTGAACAAAGGCATTTAGTTTATGCTCTTCATTTTCGAATTGCTTTTCCAGATTCAGAGAGAATTCCAGATTCTTTTCGGTCTCTATTTCGTGATCATAACGCCGGGACTCTTTATAGGGGGTACTCTCTCCTGACCAATAATCCCGATAAAGAATGTCAGAGGTATTGTCTTCATCGTCGAAACTCATGAGAGCGGCAGCGGTAAGCGTAGTTTTAGAATCGATAAAAAGATCCGCACCGCCTCTAAAGTTTTGGGACCATCCACTACGTAAACGGTCGCGACTAACGGTGGTTCTGAAGGGAGGATCGGCCTGAGGAAACAGCTGATCTGATTTTCCGTCACCATTCCGTTTGCTGTAATCGATGCCATAATTGAAGAAGTAGTTAATTTTATCGCGCCGGAAATTAACATTGGCCCCCACCGAATAGTCGGCCGGCTGCCCTAAAGAGCCTTCAAAAGAACCATGAACCCCTTTGCGCTGATCTTTTTTGAGAACAATATTGATAATGCCGGTCATGCCTTCGGCCTCGTAGCGCGCACTGGGATTGGTTATCACCTCCACCCGTTCGATCATATTTCCCTGTAAAGCACGCAGGGCATCGGTATTCCCTGAGTTCACCAACCCCGAGGGTTTCCCATCTATCAGAATACGAACGCCACCGCTTCCCCTAAGGGTTACATTGCCCTCGGCATCTACGGCAACGGTAGGAATATTGTCGAGAATTTCGGCCGCCGAATTACCGGTATTACCCAGGTCTTTACCCACATTGAAGATTTTGCGATCCACGCCAATCACCATCTCGCTCTTTTGGGCCTGAACAGTTACCTCAGAAAGGTTTTTGACAGACGGCTCCAACCGAATGGTCCCCACATCGACTACCCTTTTTCGATCGGGCACATTCACCTCCGGGATAATCTGGCGATGATAGGCGATAAACTGCACCTCCAGATAATATCCCCCGGGCTCCAGAACAAACCCAAAAGCCCCATCCTGGTCTGTTATCCCACCGGTCACCAAAACGGAATCCTCTGAATACACTGAGACGGTGGCGAACTCAAGCGGCGTATCCAATGAAGCATCCACCACCCGGCCCCGCACTTCACCCTTTGACACGGGTACCGCCGCCTGACCTAAAACGCCTGAACAAGACCACCACCCCAAAGCCAGTATAAAAAACAACTTTCTTATCATACCCCCCCACTTATAGAATTTTAAGAACCTTAATCCTATCAATAAACCAGTAAAAACCACAAAAGTTTTATAATAGAGGATAGAGGATAGAAGGTAGAGATTAGAGATGAGAAGGGATTAGAGATTAAAGAAGCTGGAAGCAAGAAAAAGGGGAAAAGGGGGAAAGGTGAAAAGGTGGAAAAGGTAAAAAAGTGAAAAAAGTGGAAGAGGTGAAAACAAAAAAACCGCGGCAGCGGTGACAGGTTGGTAGCAGAAACAGGGAGATTGGTAAGATGGTTAGAGCTGCGGCACAACAAGGTGAAAAGGTGAAAAGGTGAAAAAGTGAAAAAGGTGGAAGAGGTGAAAACAAAAAAACCGCGGCAGCGGTGACAGGTTGGTAGCAGAAACAGGGAGATTGGTAAGATGGTTAGAGCTGCGGCACAACAA
>JBFHFS010000061.1:0-29078 GCA_041583495.1 Marinilabiliaceae bacterium
GTTGGCTTCTACCACCAGGTCGATGGAGGTAACCTTCTCCTTGTTCAACCCCAGTCCGCCACCCTGAATGGTGCGTCGGGCTTCTCCTTTGGAGGGGAGCACGGCAGTTTTTTCGGTGAGCAGATCCATGATGTTGATTCCGTTGTTGAGCTCCTGACGCGAAAACTGAAAGGTGGGAACGCCCTCGAAAACCGAAAGAAGGGTTTGTTCATCCAGCTTGCGTAGAATACCGGTAACCTCTTTCCCAAAGAGAATCTGGGAGGCTTCAATGGCGGTATCCAGGGCTTCCTGTCCATGCACCAGGGCGGTCACTTCGTTGGCCAGGCGTTTCTGCAAAAGACGCAGGTGAGGCGCCTGTGCGTGTTCATCGATCAGTGCCTGAATCTCTGCGCAGGGGATGAGCGTAAATATCTTGATGTATTTCTCGGCTTCTTCGTCCGGGGTGTTCAACCAAAACTGGTAAAAGGCATAAGGACTGGTGCGGGCGGCATCGAGCCATACATTGCCCGACTCGGTTTTGCCAAACTTGCCCCCGTCGGCCTTGGTGATGAGCGGGCAGGTGAGTGCAAAGGCTTCTCCACCGGTCTTGCGGCGAATCAGCTCCGTTCCGGTGGTGATGTTGCCCCACTGGTCGGAGCCACCCATCTGAAGTTTGCAGTTGTGCGTCTGGTAGAGATGAAGAAAGTCAAATCCCTGCACCAGCTGGTAGGTAAATTCGGTAAAGGATAAGCCTTCGCGTGAATCGGAGCCCAGGCGTTTTTTTACCGAGTCCTTCGACATCATGTAGTTAACGGTAATGTGTTTACCAATGTCGCGAATGAAGTCCAGAAAGGAGATGTTCTTCATCCAGTCGTAGTTGTTGACCAACAGGGCGCTGTTCTTTTCCTGTGTCTCAAAATCGAGGAACAGGGCCAGCTGCTTTTTGATGGCATGCTCGTTGTGGCGAAGGGTGGCTTCGTCGAGCAGGTTGCGCTCCTGCGACTTCATGGAGGGATCGCCAATCATGCCGGTAGCGCCGCCCAGCAGAACAATGGGCTGATGACCGGCATTTTGCAGGTGGCGTAACATCATCACGCCCACCAGGTGACCAATATGCAATGAGTCGGCGGTGGGGTCAATCCCCACATAGGCGGTGGTCAGCTCTTTTTCCAGTTGTGCTTCGGCGCCGGGCATTATGTCGTGGATCATGCCACGCCATCTTAGTTCTTCTACAAAATTCATAAGTCAGATTATCGTGCGTTGTATTTAATTTTGTTTGATTTTTCTATATGGTCACCGGGCTTTGAGGCCTTTTGTTGGGGTACAGGATGTCATCCAGATCCGTCCTAAAAAGGTCTAACAGGCGTGGGGCGGCTTCTTTAACGGAAGGGTAAAGAAACGATTTTTCCTGAATCTCGGGAGGGGCCACCATTTGTTCCAATCCAAAGATGTTGAGGGCCAATAACAGCACACTCAGAATAAGGCCTGCTTTCAGTACGCCAAAGGCCATGCCCATTACCCGGTTAATCCAACCCAGAGCGACCGCTTTTACCAGTTTATCCACCAGTTTGGCAATGAGATGGACCACGATTACGACACCCACAAAGGTGACGCAAAAGGCGATGATTCCCAGGTATTGGCTATGGATGTAGCCGGAAAGGAATTCGGCGGTAAGCTCCGAAAACCGGATGGCTGCGATAATGCCTAATACCAGGGCTGCTAAGGAAGCCAGCTCTATGATGAACCCATCCTTAAAGCCCTTGATGGCGGCCAATAATAACAGAATGCCGGCTACGATATCAAAATAGTTCATTGCATCTTTTTTTGTGCGCTGTTGGTGGAAAACTCAGCCAGTGTTGGGGCAAATTTATTTATATTTAGGCCCTGAAACAACAAAAGGGATAATTTATGCCCATTCTTACGAGTATTATTGGTTTATTCAACGCCCGTCGGCTAGCCCAAATCGACCTGTTTCGTAAGGCACCCATGGAAGTGCAGGAGTCTGAATTTTTTTCACTTCTGGAGCAGGCGCGGGATACAGAGTGGGGTAGACAGCACGATTTTGCCACTATCCGAAGCATTCATGAATTTCAGGCACGGGTTCCCGTGCAGGAGTATGATGCTTTTCAACCCTATATGGTGCGTTTGCGCCATGGGGAGAAAAATCTGCTCTGGCCGGGTGAGGTAAAATGGTTTGCCAAATCATCGGGCACCACCTCGTCGAAAAGTAAGTTTATCCCTGTCACCAAAGATTCCCTCGAAGATTGTCATTTCAGAGGAGGGAAAGATGTCCTGGCCATCTACAACGACAACTATCCCGACAACCAGGTGTTTACAGGCAAAACCCTGACCCTGGGGGGGAGCCATCAGATCAATAACTTCAGCAGCGACTCCTATTATGGCGATCTGTCGGCCATTTTGATCGAAAACCTGCCTTTCTGGACCCAGTTTTTAAAGACCCCTGGTCCTGAAATTGCCCTCCTGGAGGAGTGGGAAGAGAAGCTGGAAAAGATGACAAAGGCCACTGTAAAGGAAAATGTGATCTCCCTGGCAGGCGTTCCCTCCTGGTTTTTGGTGTTGCTCAGGCATATCCTGAAGGAGACGGGTAAATCGAACCTGCTGGAGATCTGGCCCAACCTGGAGTTGTTCATCCATGGAGGAATCAATTTTGGACCTTACCGGCAGCAATACCGCGATCTGGTTCCCTCTGATCAGATGCATTACATGGAGACCTACAACGCCTCGGAGGGTTTCTTCGGGGTTCAGGACGACCCGGCCTCCCCCTCTATGCTTTTGATGCTCGACTATGGCGTGTTTTATGAGTTTGTTCCCCTGGCCGAGCTGGGGAAGGAACATCCACATGCCCTCTTGCTCGATGAGGTGGAGCTGAATAAGGATTATGCCCTGGTTATCTCGACCAATGCCGGCCTTTGGCGTTATCTTATAGGAGATACCATCCGGTTTACTTCGCGTTATCCCTTTAAATTTATCATCTCGGGCCGTACCCGCCATTTTATTAATGCCTTTGGCGAAGAGGTAATCATCAACAATGCCGAAAGGGCTCTGGAACAGGCCTGTAAAGCCACCGGTGCGGTCATCAGAGAGTATACCGCAGCACCGCTTTATATGAGTAAGGAGAGTAAAGGGGCCCACCAATGGCTTATCGAATTTGAACAAAGACCTGCCGATGTCTCTCGCTTCATGGAGGTGCTGGATGCCACCCTCCAGGAGGTGAACAGCGACTACGAAGCCAAACGCCACCGTAACGTGACCCTTGACGTGCCTAAATTGGTGGTGGCGCGCTCCGGCCTCTTCTACGACTGGATGAAGTCGCGCAATAAGCTGGGGGGACAGAATAAGGTGCCCCGCCTGGCCAATAACCGTGATTACATTGAAGGTCTGTTAAAGCTGAACCAACAGGAGTAATAAATATTTCCTTTCTGGTTTCCTGAAGAGTGGGTATCGTTGTATTGTTGCAAAGGATTGGCTGTAACCGCTCGTCACAAACGAGTGGCAGGGTTTTTAACTATCTGTTTGCATGCGTATTAGGCTATTTCATCTTAACTGTTTCTTTTTTCACAACGGTTCGGACCTCTATTTTAAGATGAGGAGCTTCTCCTTGCTTTTTAAAACGGCAGTCCAGCGAGAGGGTATGGGTATTGTTGTCGAGAACAGGATCGGAAGCATCGGCTTTAAACTCACTCACTTTTTGCCAGAGGGCATCGTATACCACCCCCTTATCACCTCCGGTGTACCTGAGTATTTGTCCCTTTTTTAAAGTGACAGGAAGTTTAATCTCCTTGTAATTATCTACTTCGAGAACGATGTCGCTGGCATCACAGTCCTGGGCGGTTAACAGGAAGCACAAGGGTTGTTTTTCGCCGGTGTTGTTAACCTCAAAGGTGGAATAGAGCGGTTCACCTGGTTGTTTTACCTTGTATTCGTGTTTTAAGGTTTGAGCGTTTATCTGAACTAGTTCCCACTCGTTTTCAACGGTTTTGAGAAGTGAAAATTCCTTGTTCGTTTCCCGCATGCGTTCTTTCTGCGTCTCTGAAAATGAGTTGGAAAGCCTTAACTTTTCCCAATCGCCTATTTTTGCTAAGATTTGTTCAGAATTTCCATTTTTATCTATGGCCTCATCTCCTGCAACAAAGGCATACCCTGCATCATAACCGGCCGATTTGGCCAGCAACCATTCAATATCTTCGAGGCTCGTTTCAGGGGTCATCTTAAACCAGCCCAGCATGCCGGGCATAAAATTTCGTTTGAAGTAGGCCTGGTTTTTGAACCGGTACTCGGTTTGACTCTCTCTAAACCCGCCATACCAGGGTTCTCCCCAGTTCATACGGGTATAGATGTGCCAGAAAAAGTGGGTGGTTCGGCTGGCATCAATTATCAGATGATCTTTTAACCGGTCGGATAATGCATTATACCATACGTAGGGCATCAGTGACTCGCCATAGGTGCCCAACCCGGTAGAGCGGTTGCCTTCCAATCCGTCGAACGAAATCTGTCTCATTCCGGTTTGGTTATACAGATCGGCGATGGTTTCCGACATCTCGATGGTCAGGTCTGCATTGGTTAAAAAGACCTTATAACCATGATCCAATAACTTAACAATTGACTGGCCCGAGGGGTGGCTGGCGGGAACCGTATTAAAAGCCCCTCTCTGACAATCCAGTAGTTTCCACGGACGCTCATCGGAGACCTTGCCATACCTTATCAGCTCATCGTCTATCCTCACCGTTTTAAGGTTGTTGTTTTTCATCTGATTGAAGAAGTCGGGCGCCTGAATGGGGATCTCCGTTTCCCTGGACGAGAGATCACTGGTGATCACGGAGCTGCCGACGGCGGCAAGGCGTTTGTCCGGCACCGGCGTAACATAGGGGTCATTGGTGGTGATGAAGTTGGAGAGCAGGTGGGTGCCCAGTTTTACCCCTTGCGCTTCGGCCTTTTCGACACATTTTTTCAAGCCTTGTATGCCCTGGGGGAATTCTCCTTTGTATAACTCAAAATGGCCCCAGTTTTCGAAGGTCTTACCATAGTGATAAAGATATTTTAGGCCTGCTTTTTTGGTCAGCTCAATGGCCCGGTCGACATTGTCTTCGGTGAAATTGGTGATGAGATAAGCGGCAGCGGCACCCGGGGCCATCTTTCCCCATTGGCCATCAATCATCGGATGGGGCAACCCTTCTGCCACCTCAATCTCTCCAACGGTCTGCAGTGCCTTTTCCACAGGACATCCGAAAAGGGCGATTTTGGAGCCAATGATACCCCCATCGTCATAGGCCGGGGCAACGATCTTTTCATGGTCAAAATCCTGAACTATACGGTCCTTCATTCTGTTCCGGCAATAGGCCTGCAGGCTGCTTCCCCATTGGGTGGGCCTGGCGGCTTCTACCCGGTACAAAACACTACCATCGGTTTTGGGGTGCATGTTGTTTACATCCTCACTTGCAATGAAGTCGAAGGCAGGCATCCGGTCACTTTCGTTCCATGGGTAGCCGCCCATTGTCTTGATGTTTAACGATTGAATGCCGAGGGCAAACTCATGCCCCCTGACAACCCCAACGGTTTCGCCAATAATGCTGTCTATCGTTGTGTACCAGGGACCCCACAGAATCAGATCGATGGAGTCTTTCTGGCTGATTTGCAGCAACTCAAAGGTGATATGGGTGCTTTTTTCTTCTACCTTGATGTTGGCGGTAATGTTATTTATGAAGCCCAGAGTTAGTGTGTCATTTTCATATTTGGCTTCCCGGGGCGTCAGGATAGTTCCATCCATCCGGATGGCCATAATGGCGCTGAGGGTATCGTTCGAGAGATGGTTTTTCCCCGTTTTAAGGTCCGTTAAACCAACCACGGTGCCTTTATCGCTTAAGCCAATCGTGAAATGATCTGTTTTTAAATCAATAGCCGATTTATCGGGGTTTGAACAGGAGCTCATTATCAGGCCCAGAATAGCAACGAGGAGAAGAAGGTTTTTCATATTAGTATTTTTGTTGACCTATAACTGTTTTTAAACAATTGGTTCTTTATATTTTTGGTAAAGGTGCAGTAAGAACCATGTATATAGTGCAGTGAAAGTTCCTGTTTTTTCCCTTTTTATGCAAGATTTTAAAATTTTGCATATCTGATAAGTGCGCAGAACAAAAAAATCCAGACCATTTTCAAGGCAGGATAATCCATTTTGTTGTATGGGTATTGAATCTATCATCCGACCAATTATTCGGATTGGTCTTAATATAATTCATGATGTTTTGAAACGATTTTTCCTATTTCCGATAATTTCATCACCCCCTGTGCAATGTCACCAAAATAATGTTCACGGTGTTGGGTGCAGACGGTTACAAAATAGGCCCCATTGCTGCCATAATCCCAATTTTGTAATCGGGTGGAAGGTATGCGGTATTTGTTTTTGTATTTGTCTGTCATTTTTTTTCTGGTGGCGTTGGGGCGGGTGACCTTTATTCTGCCTGTTATCCCACCATCAACCAATGTGGCCTTGTATATTTATAAATTTTCTGATAGGGTTTGTTTCAGGATAAGGTCTTTTTATGTTTTGGTGGGATGGGTTTCTTTCTGATCTCCTGTATCCACTCAACATATTTTATGTTGCTGACGTGGTTAAGTTCATCAATGTCGTGTTTTTGAACGGTATAGGTTTTGGTAAAGAGGTTGTTCATGAGACCCATTTTCTTTTAGTCGCCTAAATATATAATTTGTTGAGGAGGTAATGGCGTTAACCGATGCGTTTTTTAGTGTGCCCCTGCGTGGTTGTTTTATCGCAGGACGTGAAGAATCTAACGATCTATGGTTTTAACAAGGGGACTCTAATAAGAATATTAATGCCGGTTCAGAATATCCCCTTGAGGAAGGAAAGCATTGTTAAGCCTTAAATAGGTGGATGGGGGTTGTGAGGCGTCCGGGTTTTATTTTCCAGATTATACCAATGGGCTGTGCCAGAGATTAATCCCCCTAAAAAGCCGCCTGCCAGCATTCCAAAAGCATCAGCTGAATACAATCGGCTAATATTAAAATTGTTATTAGCCAGCATAGCTATCAATGAACTGAATAGGGCCAATAAAATGCCAAATATTAAGGCATAAAGAACGATGAATTTTGGTTTGCCAATTTTTCTAATTCTATCCCAATACTTTTTCACGAGTAATAATTTTTTTTGCCAAAAGTGCTTTCTTTAAGATTGTTGGCTCAGTCTATTTAAACAAAAACATGAGTACTGTATACATGCTTAATTCCCTCCAATATCCTTTTATGCTTTTTTGAAAAGAAGATCAATATTAGTGTTAAGGCACGAATTTTATTTGTTCATCCATTCCTTAAATCTTTGAAATTCTTCATCGTTTTCATCAAACCATTTATTTACCTCGTTACCTTGTGAAAGAGAGATATAGTAGGAAAACGCTTCTGTTAAATTCTCATTAGCCAGGTCATAGTAGAAGGGAACGTAGAAGTCCCACCAGAATCCTGAATTTTCTTTTTTTAATTCACCCAAAATGGAAAAGAGGCCATTGCTATTTTCAGCGAATAATGTTAACTCATTTTTGCCTTTATTTTCCTCCAGGCTATTGGATGCTTTTGATAAACTTAACATCATCTCGGCGGCACCAAAGTTCGGGTCATCGTTAGTTGGAACTGACACGTTAATGTCGTTGTTCGCTTTTTTATTGACGCCATAATCAATATAGTTTCTGAGCTTTGGATATTCAACCGCAGATCTTGAAGAATTGGGTTCAATTAAAAGGAAGAAATACAATGGAAGCATCGCTTTAATTCTGTCGCCTTGTTTCTCCATTATCTTACTAAGAATCAGGTGACTGCTGGCATGTGACGAATTGTTCGTTATGGCTTTAATGGCCGAGTGATAAGCCTTGTCGAGGTTGCCTGAATTAAAGCAAGCTATGGCATGATTGTAATATAGAAGGTAGTAATCAAAATCGTCAAAGGCTTTCTCATATACTTTTATGGCCTGCTTGGTTTTGCCTTGTAGGTCAAGTGCATTCCCATAAGTGATTACAGCATTTGCAATATTGTCTCCTTTAAGTTTAATCACCTTTTTACTGTATTTTTCGGCGTTTTTATAATCCTTTGCCGAAATGTATGAGAAAGAAATCTCATAATTTGCGAGTGATGAATTGGGATCAATACTTAAGGCTTTCTGATAAGAATTTATGGCATTCTCATATTCTCCTTTGTCATGGAATGCAATCCCTTCGTTTACTAATTTATCAAAATCACTGTCCTGGCCGAATGCAATCAAAGAAGAGGAGAGAAGTAAAAATAGAAGCGCTAATTTGTGTGTAGTCATTGCTGTGCTGGTTTTCTGTTTATAGGGGCCCTATGGGTTGGATTATTGGTCTGATTCTACCCGACAGACTTTATTTCTCATAAATTTACAGACATAGGGCGATGGATTACCCCCGGTTGTTATTTCTCCTACACGGAAGGTTTTTCCATGGCTTTTTGGGTCTTGTTTGTAAAAAAGCAATCAGGAAAAGAAGTTGTTGTAAAGCATGATGATTAAGCTCAAAACCACATAAATAAGTAGAACGATGTTGGTGTTTTTGAGCTTTTTATACTTCTTTAAAAGTTGGTCGTAATTGTGGGGTTCGGGTGTTTTCATGAACATCTTGGTTAAAACGAAATAGGATATAAACAATAATATAAATATGCCTTTTTTATTTTAATATTTCAACTTTTGGGTGAATTATTCACCTGCCCCTCAGTTATTTTGTGTTCCTATTCATGGCATTAGGTGGATGTTTCCGTGGCTCTGCCGCTTCACCGCTCCTCTTGCCGGGGTGTGTAAAAAGGCAGGTTAGTTTTTGAGAAAGATGTAGCCGTTGAGTGAGGTGGCAATTAATAACCAGATAAGATAGGGGGCAATTAAGGCCGATTTGAGTTTTAATTCGGGCCAGTAGTAGAACAGGAAGAATCCAACCAGCACGGTAAGCCCGCATATTATAAGAAGGCCGGCCAGAACATGGTGAAAGTAGAAGAACGTTGGGTTCCAGGCTACGTTTAAGATCCATTGAAGGGTAAATAAGGCGATCAACAGATTCTTGTTTTTTGCCATGGGCCATAGATAGGCCATATACAAGGCAAAGCAGATCATGATGAGGGTCCAGGCGGCTCCAAAGGTCCAGCCGGGAGGCGTCCAGGGGGCTTTGACAAGGCTCGTATACCAGTCGGAGGGAACCCCTTTTCGGGTGAAGCTTCCACCGATGGCCAATGCCCCGAAATTGAGGGCCAGGAAAAGTAGGAATCTGTAAATCATAGTCTTTGTTTTTATTTTTCGATAGCTCATCAAACAATCAATAGCTTTAATTCAAAACCTTTTCCGGACCAGGCAATTGGGCTTCCATTTCAAACAAAGTCTGAGCTCAGAATGGATGACCTGGCTGTTTAATTCAATTCCATACCTAAAGGATCGGTGTTAAGGGCCCGTTCCTGTTTTTATGGGTTTAATATCGATCATATTTTCCGTCAATGATCACCTCTTTCACGGCTTCCAGATAGCCAAATCCGTTGAGCATGTCGGGCAACAGGTAACTGCCCTCCACCCATTCGTTCCAGGCGTTGATGGTGATCAGTCTGGGCTGCTCCGGGTGGCTGTCGGCATATTTTTTCGCTTTGGAAAGCAGGGTGGCAAAGCTTTGGGGTGTGTTGTGATAATGCACCACATCGTGAATGCCTTTTGCGGGAAAACGTGGCGTATCGTCCCATCCGATCGAGACGCACGGAAAGAGCGGTACATCCAGTACAGCGTCCATTTGTTCCCGTATTTTGATGGAATTGGTGCCATAAGCCACATAATCCTCAGCCATTCCGCCCATATTGTACATGGCCACACTGTTAAAACCCATCGCTTTCACCCGGTTGGCAAACTGCCCGGCTGCCGCTTCCGTCATAATAGAGCCCCCGCCCTGATTCCACTGGATATGCAGGCCGGAGAAACCGGCTTTTTTCACTTCATCGCGGAAATAATCCAGTGCTTCACGGGCTCCTTCCACCCCGCCAAAGCTTTCCATCAGTTTGTCCACGCTGAAGATCGAAAATACGGGTTGGCCATTGAATTTTAAATAGTTGGGTTGTTTGAAATACTGGTTGATGATCCTGTCTACCATGATCTGGAAGTTTTTCCAGTCCACCCTGGCGTTCCAAAGAATTTCGGTGTTGTCTTTATAGCGGTGAACGTTCCAGTAATTGTGCCTTACATCGTGGTTGGCCCACATGATGTAGAAATGCATTTTATGGTTGTTTTTGGCTTTCAGGAAACCATCGTTAAGGGCGCTCTCCAGGAAGGGGCCATTTTCGTACCAGTACCAGTCGTAAACGAATACATTTACCCCATGGTCGGTGGCTACGTCGATCCATTTTTCCACCACCCCGGGATCATTGTCCAGTTCGTAACCCCAAAGCGGCTGACGGGGCTGATAATGCCCGTCGAAACGGGGATCTCCCTTTTTTATTACTTCCCATTCGCCGGTCCCTTCCGACCACAGCTTCTTCAAGGCCAATGAATCGTTGTGACACGACGGCCAGACGTATGCTGCCACATAATAATCACTTTTGGCCGGATTCTCCATCTGTTGAGGGGATCGATCACCTGCTGAACAGCCCAAAAATATACCCAACATCATCAGAGCGCTGAATTTGAGAATGGAGTTTTTCATTAGTTTAAATATTGGCATCACTCAGTTCCTCTGCACTCGAAGCCTGTTTTTAGGATGCTGGTTTACCGATGATTCGTTCTTTGATAATCAAAGAATTAGGAATAAAAATAAACATTTTATTGGAGTTGATGTCGCAAAGGACCTCTTTTATATTTGGGATTTATCAAAAGGTTAGTGTTGCAGGAGTAGGGATTCAATGGTTTTCGATTCAATGGTTTTCGTTCATCTTATCCGTTATTATATTTCAAGCTTATCTCCGGGTAATTTGGTTTTCTGTCCGAAAATCAAATGGATAACCATTTTTACTCATGCAGATCTATCCCGGAAAAGGGTTTTATAACCATAATGCGTATTTACATTTTATTTTGCCGGAGAGGGATGGAGGGTGCCTCCTTTTTGTTTCGTAATGAGTTTAAGCCTGGCTGTTTGTGGGTTATTTGCGTCCCCCTCGATGGCGTGTCCTGAAAATTGGGCTTAAGTTCAACAGTAAGCACACCCTGCGCCGGCTTTTAAGGGGATATCTTAAAAATAAGGATTCTTCCAGGAGCCCAAAGAAGTTTCTTTTCCGGTTTAGATTTATTCAGACTCTGAAATTTCTATTTTGTTTTCCCCCTTGACACCAGGATCTTTAACGGTAAATACAATCCGGGTTATCCCATCCGGCCAGTATTTTTTAAGCTGTTGGTCTGTCACTTCATTTAATTCAATGACAGGTGAAACACTTTTGGAATTGTATTTCATTTCCAGGCTAAAGCTGTCGCCTTCCAGGCTTAAAACTCCCGGAGCTTTTTCTGTTACTTTGCAAGAGGTTACAAAATTTAATGTGGTTGGAGCATTTCCCACTTCACTTAATTCATAATGATCTGAGATGGTGAATTTTTTTCCTCTGTCAAGACGATAGCATCTCACCCACTTTTTAACGCCCGCTTCTTCAATATAGGCCTCTGAAATATCTGTTGAAAAAAGAGCCTTTTTAGGATCGGCACTAAACGAAGTGTTTTTTGCCACATATTGCCGCCCCTGCATCTGGTCAACACCGTTTATTTTTGGAAGATTATGGTACTGGGATTGCATCGTCCAGATTTCATATCTTCGGCTGCTGAAGGTTTTGGCTACATAGTTTTCGCGTCCTAAATCTATTAAACAGGGTTTCCCATCGAAATACAAAAGACAGGAGCCCAAATCATTGTGATTATGACTCTCAGCGTTATGGCCTCCCTTGGCTGCAAAAAAGAATCCTTCTGTAGAACCCGCCTTATCCCTTGCTCCGGCGACTTCAGTATCTGGCAACCAGAAATCACGGATAAGTGCATTGGCAGCAGGCGCCTTTTCTATTTCATCGAGTAACAAAAGTTGCATGAGTTGTTCATCTATTTTTCCTTCGGGAGCCTGAGTTCCCCAACCTTGCTTTTTGGCCAGGTAGGCCCCAAATTGTTGCATGGTCCTATCCTGAATCTCTTTTCCATAACTGTAAATAATCTGCGGTCTGCTACCGGTTTTAGCGTCTGCATCCGCAAAATTGATGAAATATGGATAACTGATGTAAGCCTTATAGATATAGGTGCCCATGTTTATAATGAGCTGGTTGTCAAAAACATTGAATTGTCCCTTCGTTGCCAGTTTCAGTAAGTCGAGGTTTTGGAACAAGGAAGCACCAGCCCTTCCCCAATACGATGGTCCTTCGTCGCAACCGCCATCTGCAGGATATTGATTGAGGAAAACATCCAACGAGCGTATTACTTTTTTAACGCCCTCAATTTTTTTCTCTTGATCATCTTCCAGAAGTAAAATAGCCGTGAGCATATTGTGGTTGGTCCATGGATTCCAGTTGTTGACAGTTCCACTGCCATCCAGGCCCATCCACCAAAAGTCATCACGCTCATAGTAAGGGATGATGGCTTTTTTCATAATCTCGTCTTTCAGCCTTTTTGAGATTAATGGATGAATTTCATCGAATTTATCATGAAAAAGATGCCAGGTCCATGAAAGAATATTAGCCATTTCTCCAACTCCCAGATCAATAGAAGGATTGTCGTTGTCGGGAAGACCAACAGGTGCCGGCAAGTGAGCTGACCAACCCCACCAGGTTTGTTCGCTGTAGTACCAGACGCCATTGATAATCTGATCAATAAACCTTCCCTTGCCTTCCGCCAATTCGCCCATTACCAGGGCCATCAGCGCAGATCGTGGCGCGGCATACACCCCTTGTCTTCGATCGCCAGAGCGAATGACCTCAAGGTAATCGGTGGCTTTGACTACCGGCCAATCGTAATCGAGTTTTTTCTCAGCTTCCCCGATGTATTGCATCGTGAGGGTTGCAGGTATTTTGTCCCAAAAATCACGATCCCTGTAGGTTGGCAACCCTATTTCTGAAAAGTCTTTGATCAAGGCATTTTCCAACTCTATTTCATTCGCCTCCTTTTGCAGAATGTCACGTTTCTCTGAAGAAAACCCACTCGATGCAAAACCGCTAAGTAAAAAAAGAATGATAATTTTTTTCATCTTCAGTTATTAGGTAATCTCGTTGAACTTGTTGATGACTCGGGCCGTGGTGACCGGCAAAATACAGATCTTTAAAGTTTTACTATTTTTTCTACCTCTATTTGACCCTCCTTAATAATTTTGAGAAAATATATGCCAGAGTTTAATCCCTCGATGTTGACTTCATAATTGTCACTGGATATTTCTTCTTCGAGTTCCAAATAACCATTTATATTAAACAGCTTTAATTTGGCGTCATGCTGGTTCTGTATCTGAAGTTCTTTTGTCACCGGGTTGGGATACACCTTTGCTAGGGAATCCTTTGATGGATCATTTCCCTCTATCTCATTTGCAGAAAAACTGATCTCCGGAAAATCGGGCAATTCCTCTGAAGAAAGCTGCTGATGCACACAAATTGGCACGTATCCCACCTCTAATCCTTCGGGAGGCGTCACTATTAAGCCATCATCCAGAGAGACTTTTTCCTTTTTGGGTTCGGGGAAGTAATGGTCATTCTTATTCCAGTTTTTATGAATGAGCTCAACTCTCTTTTGGATAAGTTCCCTCTCGGCCTCATCCATATCAGAGTTCAATATGGAGGGTTGTTCATTAAATTTATACCAGTAATAGACGGCTGTGCTACCATCATCAAGTATTGCATAATAGGGCCCTGCGGTAGGCCCCGGGTTTTTCCACACATCTACTATCTCATCACTGTAGGAAAAATCAGGATGCATGGGTGTATAAATGGGGTCTTGGTTAAACCCGTCAAATTCCCAATCGTCCTCATAATCTTCACGGGAATCTATCTCCTTTAAGCCACTTTCATCGGGCACCTCCGTTTCAGGGATCGCTGTGGCAGAGGCATCCCCATTTCTTAAGAGATAATACTCAGGCAGTCTGACCAAATCAAGTCCATCTGCTTTTTCAATCAGATCGCCTTTCCACTTAAATGCCGCTGCATAAGGGTCACCAGGATCACTAATTCTTGTTACAAAGTTGGATGTAGAGACTTTTATGGTTTTGTCCAATTTGTAGGATGTGGATATGCTTGTGTTGGTTCGAATATGCACGGCCCCTTCTTGCGCAGTGAAGTCGGTTGAAGCAACAGGCCCTCCTTTAAACCAGGTGCTTACCGCATCCCACATGGAGCCATCCATATTCATTGGCATGGTTCCTATCCGCCCAATGCCATCTTCATCTATGGGCATAAATACAGGGGAAAGTTTATAATAAACATCTCCATTGGAATCCACCCATTTTTTTGCCGGTAGAGTATTTGTTTCCCTTTGGAAAACAGGGGATAGTTTCAACAGGCTATTGTCAAAATTTTTACCTACGGTACTCTCCTGAGTCAAAGCACGCTTTGACCAGTGATAGGGTGTATGAAAGGCCACAGGACCACTGAAGTTTTCGGTGTTAAAGAACAGCGTCCAACAACGATTTCCCGTGGGTTTGTCTTCTCCTGCCGTGGTACTTTTCGGCTCTGTTAAAGGAAGCGCATAATACCCGTAGCCGAACATCTTATTGTTTGCACGACCCTCAAAGCCTATTCCATCTAAGGGAAAAAGCAGGCAATTACTCAGCACAGCCGCTCCATAACGTCCTATATTTTCCTCCCACCGAAGCGTAGATGAATTTCTTGAATTCTTGAAACCAGGTGATCCCTGGCCCGGGCCATTACTGAAAGATCCAAATCCCCCGGCAACACCGCCCATTGTGAATTTTTGTGGCGTTTTGTAGTTGTGAAAGCTGTTGGCCGGCTTATAGCCTGCTCCACCCTCCATGGTGTGGTAACCATAGGTGTCACGGTTGTAATCAGGGAGATCATAAATCTCTGTCGGCTGATACCAGGTATGCATCATCCCGCTTTGATAAAAGCTACCCACCCAATCATCCGGTACCGTATTGTGAATGTTGGTGTAGTGGAACCCACCATATATGTGTGTTTCTGGAATATCTTTAGAAAATCCCATAAACAGATAGGGTTTAAAATTCGCGTTTTCTACCTGAGCCACAAGGGGCAAACCGATTAAAAAGCAAAAGAAAAAATAAAAGTATTTCATGAAAAGAGTGTAGTTATTCG
The DNA here is from genome assembly GCA_041583495.1 of Marinilabiliaceae bacterium. Lineage (GTDB taxonomy): Bacteria > Bacteroidota > Bacteroidia > Bacteroidales > Marinilabiliaceae > JBFHFS01. The sequence continues at coordinate 15,244 of JBFHFS010000061.1, forward strand.
TTGAATATGAAGTATAAAAAAAGATTATCCGAATTAAGATTTGAGCAAGGAACAAATAAAAGTACTTTGTAAAGCTATAAAATTATTGGGTTGGGATCAATTTGCCAGGGTGATTTGTCCCACGCCTGACGGAATGTGCTGTGGTTGTTGGTGTTTTCTGGGGTTTTAAACGTTGGCGCAACGGTTTGGGTACAGGGACAAAATCTCCATGAAGGTCGCCTAAACCTCAATATGTTTATTAATGAGATTTATTAATTTAAACGGGTTCGCAGGTTTGGAGATGTAGTCGTTGCACCCGGTTTCCAAACCAACCGTTTCAGGCTTTTTTAAATCCATGCAATTCTTCAGCTGAATAACCCGGAAAACAGGAACAAGCAGGATTGGAATAAATAATTCGACCTTTTTGATCAACCTCCGCAGGGGAGATGGGGGATTTTTGGAGCTTCTTTTGCATTTCACAAGGGGAATCTGTTGTTGGGGAAACCGCTTTGGAGTTGCTTTGTCGGGTCAATAAGACTCTTATGCCGGGGGGTGCCAGCCCTTTGCATTCCAATCCTAAAAAATTTATTTCAAGACCTCCTCTTAAAAGCTGGATATGAGGGCAGTGTCACCTTTCCGATGAACTGCGCTGGAGATTTTGATTGTGGGGAAAATGCGTAAGATCATGGACAAAAAAGGGCACTACATCGATTAGGTTTTGAATGAGGTGCGAATGCTTGCATATTTGTATCAGATATAACAAAGTAAAGATTCTACGCTCGAAAAATTAATGGACTTGAACCTCGCATGGATTTGAGTTCCATGCCTACGATAAACCCGAATGGTGGGGTGGTTTGCGATTTTCTACCCTTCCACACCCTCTCGTTGCAATCGAGGGGGTGTTATTTTTGCCTCTTATTGGTCACAAAGAGGCTTTCGGTCAAGGTCTGCTCATGGTAAATGGGATTCATTCCACCACACTAAAAGGCCAAAAGAGATATTCAAGGGGTGGCCAGCCCTTTCTAAACCAATTTGGTGGAAGAATAATTTGACCATCTCTCTTTCCCCTAAAGAGATAGGGCTTTTAGAAGAATATATCGGACAGTTCGTTATCGAAGGTCCCTCTATTTTTTCTTCAGGTCGATTTATTTCAAAATCTATTTTTTGGGTTCTTCCGGTTTGTTTAAGATTAACGGTACCTGAAAATAGGCAGTAAATTAATCATTCACAAATGGTCAGGTCCGGAAAATCCTTTCACTATCTGTCTTTATTTGCGGGGATTGTGAACACAAACTTACTTCCTATGTCGGGTTGACTTTCAACCCATATTTCTCCGCCATGTTTTTCAATAAACTCCTTGCAAATAAACAGTCCTAAGCCCGTACCCGCCTCCTTCTCGGTTCCTTCTGTTGATATGCTTTTGTTCAAATCGAACAAATGAGATTGCTTCTCTTTTGAAATCCCGACTCCGTTATCTTCAACACTAATTTGGATAAACCGACTGTTCTCTGCATGTGCTTCTATTTTGATTACACCCTTATTTTCAGTGAATTTTATAGCGTTACTTAACAAATTCCTCAAAATAGTCGAAAACATATATTCGTCGGTATAAATGGAAATTTCTTTAGGGATTTCAGTGGTTATGGTTATGGCCTTATTTAGGGCGGATAGGTGCAGTAAATCAACTGTTTGTGTGGCTAATAAATATAAATTTTTGTACTCCGGTTTAAAATCAATAGTTCCTTTTTGTGTTCGAGACCAAATGAGCAGGTTGTCAAGCAGTTTGTGTGTGTTTTCAATGCTGGAATAAATAATTTTCAGGTATTCTTTTTTCTCTACATCATCCAAAATGTCGTAATCTCTACTCAATAGCTCTGAAAACCCAAGCATTGAATTAAAAGGGTTGATTAAATCGTGTGCGATAATCGAAAAGAATTTATCTTTTGTTTTGTTTATTTCTTCAAGTTCTGCATTCGCTATTTTCAGGTTCTTCTCGGCTGTCTGAAGTTCCTGTGTGTGTTTCGAGAGGGTAATATTTGCCTTTTCATATATGCCCATGAATATTTTTATGACCACCAGTGTGCCTGCGAATAAAATGCAATGCGACACGATGATGTCAATATATCTTTCGGTATTGGAGGAATAGCCATATACCAATTCGGGGAAAAAATATTCAACAGAGAGAACGGCTACTATCGTTAAGAAATAGAGGAGTATAAAAGTGTTTTTTTTTCCGGGCATGGTTGTTAGCAGCACGATTAGAAAAAACATCGAAAAGTACTGAAATCCGCCCTGCGATCCCGCATTAATAAACCAACTGATAGGAAAGAATATGAAGAGGAGGTAGGATAGGCTTAATCGGGATACTAAATGAAAATTCTTATTTCGGTAGGAAAGTGCCAGCAAGGCAATAAAAACCGCGAAACTTGCAAAAGGAAATATATAGGTAAAGGAATTTAAGCCTGTGAAATAATTTGATAAGCCTGTAAAGGCTGTCAAGCTTATGCCGGCCAGAAAAGTGGCATTAAAAATTCGATGCTGAACGGTAAGGTTTTGTCCCTTAGGTGGCGTTGTTATCATCATCACTATTTTCCGGTTAAAAATAGTATTATTTTTTATGTGCTCAAGCGGCCGTGATGGCGGGGCTCATTTTTCTGAAAACCCGGGCCACAGTGCTGGATGCATTGAATGCCTTTAATGAGTTGTTTTATTCCACATTATTCAAAAGGCACAAATTCAAAACCGGCGATAGCATAAAAAACAAAATTCTATCCCAGATTACGGGGTGTGTTGCCATGCCCATAAATGTTTGGGTCGGGCTGCCTGTTTCCAGGGCAGCCCGGCCAAAGTAAGATCTGTAACCCGACATTAATTTTTAAGCCCGGGTATTTTATAGCGTGCTTTCTTATCCATTATTATTAACACAAAATCGCGTCCTCTGCCAACCGACCCTGGTTTAAATTCTCGTTGGTCTGAAACATTAAAGGTGCCTATTTTTTTTGACCGGCCATCCCGCGGGTTAAACCAGCAGGCTACAACCTTTTTAGCATCAGTTTTTGACAAATCAGGCGTAATGGGCTTTCCCATAGGGGTGTATATTAGCAAACAGTCGTTCCGGATACTTCTGGCTGCAACGATAAACGCTGAATCTTTTTTGTTTTCATTCAGGATAAGAGTTTGGTCATTTACCATTTTTTGCCACGAAAATGATTGCAGCAGACTCTTCAGGAAAATGAGTTGACCTGATCCGGGCAGGTTGAGCGCTTCTTTCCAATATCTCCTGGGTCCGTTATTAGGCTCCTTTCCGGGGCTAAACATTTGCCAGATGTCATGGCAACCATAGGTATAACCGGCGCCGCCGGCAAGCATGGTCCAGTAAGCCGCACTCCGCACGTCCGTGTCGTCCATCCATCCATAAAGTCTGGGGTTAAAACGGTCGGGAATGTCTTCATACCGTGGCTCTCCATTGACTACCGGACGAAGCGGAACGACATTCGCCCCTTTCCAAACATTCTCAAAATCAAATTGGGTGCGATCGTGACCTGTTTGGAACAGATCAATGTCGAGCCACTCCTCGTTAAAAAAATTACTGGCCAGGTTGGGTGCTGATGGGTGTAAGGTTATCAGGTGCAGATTATCATAATTGCGTATTCCCTGAGCCATATTGTTAATGATGGCCCTATCCTCATCGTTTTCGGGCCAGCGGTCGCCACCAAGGATCCATATAATATTGGTTTTACTTGCATATCTTTTGGCCAATAGTTCACCAAACAGCGTTGCATTTTCAGGGGTGAATATTTCCGGCCCTACGCCATCGGCTTTATGGTATTTATCGCCCCAGGTGGGCAGTAAACCAATATACATACCGAGTCCACCTGCTTTATCAATTACATAGTCGACCAGCTTAAAATATTTCTCGTTTATTTTGGTCGGGTCATTGTTAATTAATGGCTGATATCCATAGGCATTTGGGGTATTTAAACCATCTAGTTCGGCTAGGATAACTGTTTGAATGACAGTAAATCCTTTCTTGGCCCTATTCGTTAGGTACAAGTTAATCTCTTCTTCGGTTAATCGATGAATGAGCTCCCATGCAGTTCCTCCCAACCAGAAAAAGGGTTCGTTATCCTGGGTGACGATAAACTTCTGATTATCCGATATTTTCAACACGGGGAGTTCCTGCCCTCTAACTAAAACGGCAAAAAAGCCTATTATTAAAAACAGTATTGTTTTTTTCATGCCTCCTTTTTTAGATGTGTTTAGGACAAAAATATGGCTATAGTTTAATCATTCATTTTTGGGTTCTATGAAATACCATATTGGGGATTTGGGATTTAACGATAAATTTAATCTTTTATTGTTTTGAATCACAAGCGCTATTTGGGGTGCATATGGAACATTGGTCGGGAAGCAACCAACCACAGAGCGCCAAAATCAGGAGGCTTTGTTAGTCTGCCGTAACCGCCAGAAAAACAATTCGGTATTGCGACGTGGTGTTGCAACGGTTCGGGTTTTTGGGCGATGGCACAGCTCTCACTTGTCAGGTTACAAGCTAAGAACAATGGAACGCTTAAGGCTTCCAAACTAGTATGCTTCCAACGACCTGTGCCTTGATGCTTTTTACAAATCTTTAATCCATTTTGCTATTATGCCGGAAACCTGTTCCCCACTGCTTTTATTTAAATGAACACCATCCGTATATTTTAAATCTTTCTTCAATATGGTCAGATCCAGATATCCGGTTGCCTTATCCTTTGCCGGCTGAATAGTTTGGTCAAATTTTGGCATAAGCGTATCCTCTATCTCCTTTAAGTCAGGGTGGACTGGCAACCGAACAAGATATACCTTCCCATATTGGTTCAAAAAGTCAATGGTTTTCAATAAATATAAAAAGCGCGTGTTTGAAAAGTGATAGTAGTTAATCTTGTCCTGATAATCTTTCATGGTAAACTCGGTTCTTCTTTTCACCCCATTCTCATCTAACGAAACCTCTAACCAACCATTATCGTGCAAAAAGGCGGATGATTTTTTGAATAGTATTGTATAGTATTGTCCTTCAAAGTATTTAATAAGATATTTTAAGTTTGGGTTTTGACAAACATTGGTAATGTCATGCAGGAAGAATTTGTTTTCTCTGAATTTTAATAAATTATCCGGGTCCTCATTGTTTGAGCAAATGCTCCAGGCATCAATTGTTACAATAAATAGGTTGTCTTTCACCCTTTTGTCTAATTTTGCTTTTATACTATTCAAATATACCTCTCCGTAGGGGCTTGCATAGATGGCAAAAGCATAATTATAAAACTCCTTATGGAGGCTTTCTTTAAGTATGTGTGGCTGTATTCCCTGAGCAGCTTTGGATGTGCCAATTATTAAATTTGTCTTTTCTGGAGTAGCCAGTTTAAGATAGTAGGAATCTGAATATCCATCCGCTAAGGATAATATGTAAAACATAATTCCTAGAACGGCAGAGGAAAAGAGTATTATATGTAGAATAAATTTCTTCATGTCAGAATTGAAAATATATAAATTCCTGCTGCTTTGCCCCAAATAAAAACACCATTAGAATCACTAAAAAGCACATCGCCCATTGTGTGAAATTTTTACTGCCACTCAAATAGATGGGGACTTCTTTTGTTCTTCCAATCCATTCGATTACAACCATTACAAAAATGAGAAGTAGGGTAATAAATGCTTTTTCTATACCAACCCCAAAAACATAAGGCATTGTGAATAATGAATAAGAGAATATATTAGAAATGTAAGCAAACGCTATTGGTAAATCATCTGCCCGAAAAAATATCCAGGCAAAAACGGCCAGCCCAAAAGTTATTCCCATTTGGAGCAGTTCTTTAATTGACGGGAACCCTTTCCCTTCTTTTACGGGCTCTAAATATCTGCGATTCTTTTTGGCAAGCATTAAAGGAAGAAAAAAACAGGCATTTATAAAGCCCCAGATTAGGAAATTCCACTTTGCACCATGCCAAAAACCACTTACCATGAAAACAATAAAGATATTTCTGATGGTCATCCGGGTGTGACCTCTGCTTCCTCCAAGTGGGATATACAGATAATCTCTGAACCAGGTGTTTAATGAAATATGCCACCTTCTCCAGAATTCTCCAAAATCTCTTGAGAAATAAGGATAAGCAAAGTTTTGTTTTAGCCTGAAGCCAAATAATCGTGCGGTTCCGATGGCAATATCCGAGTATCCGGAAAAGTCGCCATAGATTTGAAATGCGAATAAAACTGCTCCCAGCAATAGGGTGCTGCCCGAATAATTCGAATAATCATCAAATATCTCGTTTATTATCAGAGCACAATTATCGGCTATCACAATTTTCTTAAACAATCCCCACACTATTTGTGATATCCCTTGAAGCGCGTTGTTATACTCAAAATGCCGTTTCCGGAAAAGCTGGGGTAATAGATTGGTGGCTCTCTCTATGGGTCCTGCAACTAATTGAGGGAAGAAACTCACAAATGCCGAAAAAGCAATAAAGTCTTTAGTCGGTTCAAGTTTTCGTTTAAAAACATCAATAGAATAACTTAATGTTTGGAAGGTATAAAAGCTTATGCCTACCGGTAAAATAATGTTGAGTGAATTGGCTTGAATTTCAGTTCCAAAGAATGAAAAAGCCGAGATAAAGCTGTCCAGGAAAAAATTGAAGTATTTGAAGAAACCAAGAAATCCAAGGTTTACGATTATGCTTGTGTATAGAAGAATTTTCCTTTTTGTCTGGTTCGCTTGTTTAAAAAGTTTGAGACCCACAAAATAGTCAACAAGGGTACTGAATAAAATCAGTGATAAAAATCGCCAATCCCACCATCCATAAAACAAATAGCTGGCAACAACTAATAGTAAATTTTGAAGTTTGAGATTATTGTTTGTAAGAAACCAATAAAGGACAAATACTACAGGTAAAAATATTGCAAAGTCAATAGAGTTAAAGAGCATAAATTAGGTCTATTCTTTTAATGTTTGTTATTGCACCATCGTTTCACCCGGCATGAAGGCTTATTGAATAACTTCAGGCATCGCATTTATACTGACCATATTTTTTTTATAAATGTAATTATATTCCGCGGTATTGAGATGTTTTGTATTTGTTTTTGTTGGGGTAAAAGGGTTAAGCCTTGCAGGTTGACTTTCGCCGGCGGAATTTTTTCGCCTGTATTAGGTCCGGGAAGAACCGCTCATGAAGGAGTGGTTTTGGCAGGTTCCCGGAAAACCAAAATATGGGAAGCGAATCAGCCATTCCCTTTATTGCCTTCGTAAAAGGCGGATGGATCGCAAATGAGGGGCTGGAGGTAATATTTAAGTTGAAGGTTGTAACTCTGTTATGTCTATTGGTTAATGCTTTTCTTTAAGGTGCTTAAGAAGAGAGATACTGTGGAGATGGATAGGGTCATGAAGACCAGGCCAACGATTAAAAGGGCCTGTTGCAGGGAGAGGGTGTCGCTTAGCCATCCAAAGAGAGGGGCAACAATGGCAAAAACGGCCCTGATCAGCAGGCTTCGTACCGACAGCACGGTGGCCCGGATTTCCGAGGGGGTGATTTGGTTAATGTAATCCTTTAACACAGGGGTGGCTATTCCTCTGGCTATGTAGAAGATGCCCAGAACCACAAAGAAAAGCGTGGCGCCCGTGGCCAGTCCGCCTGCCACAAACCCGGCGGTTATGAGGATGCTGGTGGCCATTACCGTTAGTTTCTTTCCCATTTTCTGCTCCAGCCTGGCCGATGAAAGGGTTATCATGCCAACCAGAAGGTTGAGGGCTGTGGCGGTTCCCCCAATCCATACCTCGGTAAAGCCGAATTCGTGCAACCGGAGTTGATAAACCCAGGCCATGGTTAGGGTACAGGCCCCCAGAATGGAGGAGTAGATGAGGTTCCATCGTAGCCGGATATTTTTTACCATGGCATAGTGAACCACCTTCAGAATGTCGCGGAATCCTGCCCGTCGTCTTTCACCATGTGTTGGGGGCTCTATCAGGGTAAGGGCCGCCGGGATAGCCATAAAGGCGATGCCGGTTTGAAAATAGAAGGGCAGGTGCAGGCTTATCTCGGCCAGTGCACCTCCTGCCAGACCTGCAAAGGCCTCCGAAAAGTTGCCAATGGAAAAGTTAATGCCCTCGTATTTTAGATACTGGTGTTCACGGCCGTCAGCCTTCAGCGAGTCGAAGAGCAGGGCTGAGTCGGCCCCCGACACAAAGCTCTGACCGATGCCCAGGGTCATCTCTGCCATCACAAACATCCAGAAGCCCCCGCCCAAAGAGTAAAAAAGAAAACCTGCTGTTCCCAATATCGCCCCCAGGATAAGCGTGACCTTTCGGCCCAGGAGGTCGGCCAGATAGCCCGATGGGACCTCGAAAATGACGATGCTGATGCTGTAGATCGCTTTCAGCCGGAAGGCTTGTTCGTTGCTCAGTCCCATGTCGTTGTAAAACAACATGATGATGGGCATGGTGAGCATAAACCATTTGGCCACCTTTATGATGTATAAGCGCAGTATGTTTCCACGGCAGGATGGGGCCATTTGGTCTTTTGGCCACAAAGGTAATGAATAGCTTCAGGCTTTTCTGCCCGTGGATCAAAGAATTCCTCAATTCAAGGGTTCGGTGGGGTTAAACCAATCTCTTTTTCCAGGGAGGCCCCTTTCGGGGAATGGATATTATCCATTCAAAGTGTTATCTTTAGTGCTGATTTGCATGAGTATGTATTTGCGGAAGGCTTAATTGGCAGAGCTTCCCGTTTTGAAGCACTCCGGCAGTGAACCCAAAAAAACGAACCTCATGTCATTTATAGGCAACATCATCTGGCTGCTTTTTGGCGGTCTCATCGTAGCGGTGGAGTATCTCATCGCGAGTCTCCTGCTGATAGTTACCATCATCGGCATTCCCTTTGGCATTCAAACCCTCAAGCTGGGGGTGTTGGCTCTGTGGCCCTTTGGCACAAAGGTGGTGCCCACCCGGTCGGCCGGAGGTTGTTTAAATACTTTTATGAATATTTTCTGGATCCTGATCGGGGGCATCTGGATTGCGGCCACTCATCTGATTTTTGGGCTGTTGCTGGCCATCACCATCATTGGCATTCCCTTTGCCCGGCAGCACTTTAAGCTGGCCACATTGGCTCTAACTCCCTTTGGTTATAGAGTGGGGTAGCAAAACCATCAGAGTCAGCATTCATACACCAAAGCAAACATTACTCTAGTCAAAAGGCAATCCACTTTGCCTGCGGATGTAAAATTGATCGATAATCCCCCTCCCTTTTCTGGTGACAAGGAACTGCACCAGTTCGGCAATTTCTTCAGGATCGATTAATTGTTCCGTATCAATATCCGGGCGCATCTCACGTACCATCTCTGTATTCACTCCTCCCGGAGAGATCAGGTGTACTTTTATTCCATCTCCCTGTACTTCCTTAGCCAACACCTTTGTAAATCCGGTAAGAGCATGTTTGGATGAGGAATAGGCGGCCTGTCCTAAATAACCTTTAAAGCCAACCACCGAACTGATGTTGATGATCATGGGATGGTTGCTTTTTTTCAAAAAGGGGATGCAAGCCTTGCATAGAAAGAAGGGGGCCCTGGCATTTACCTTAAAAATATTATCCCAGGTTTCTATATCGGTTTCGGAAATTTGTGCCGAATGTGCCAGCCCTGCATTGTTGACCAATACGTCCATTCGTCCAAAACGGGTCATGGTTTCCCTTACTATCATTTCAGGGGTTTCTTCCTGGCACAAATCAACTGCCAGTGTCAAACAGGGGGAGCCCATTTCTTCGATCGTTAATTTCAATGCAGCGAGATCATTTTTGCTGCGACCTATAACCACCATAGCATAGTTTAGTGACGCAAGCTTTAGGGCAATGGCCTTGCCAATCCCTCTCGAAGCACCGGTAACTATAGCTGTTTTCATAAGTTGTATAATTTTAGAGTATGTATTTTCTGAATCGAAAACTGGTTATTGTGTTTTGATGTAGTGTAGTCCGAAATCTTGCTTGTGTTACCACGAGGATTTTAATTCGTTCACCACCAGTGATTTGATTCTTAGATCATCGTCGGCCGAGAGAGTGATACGAGGGTTGTTATCCACGGGGATTACGTAATTCGTGGAGACCGCGGCCCCCTGGTTGGCAAAAAGTTCGAGGGTCGCCCGGTCGAGCAAGACCCGCAGGGTTACCTTCCCATTGATGGCCGGTGCCGGGAGTTTATTGTTCTCAAACACAAACATCTCATTTTCCTGGTCATAAGTTATCTCCAGCCCGCGAAGGGTGAGTTTCATGGGTTTTGTGGATTCAAATTCAATGGAGAGATCAATTAATTCGCCTTTAACCTCAGCCAGCTTTTGGGTGGCTTTGGTTGCCGTTAGGTTTTTGAATTTATGCGATTTAACATAGAGGTTCTCAATTTCTTCGATGGGCCATCGATGGAGTCGAATACCATCGGCCGTGGTTCGCAGTTCCATGGTGGTGGGGAACGACATGCACTGGTTAAAAGGCATCTTTGCCTTCAGGAAAATGCTGTTATCACCTCCCTGACTCATCCAGCCCATCATAACGGTTCTGTCATCCGGGCTGTTGTTGAAAGATTGGGCGGCATAGAAATTGTTTCCGAAATCACCCTTAAAAACCTCGTTGTGGGAGGTGAAGGAGTGTCCATCGAAGGTCCCAATTTCGTAGTCGAAACTGGCATCGTAAAGGAGCCATTTTTTGTGATTTAGGTCCCCATCAACCGGTAGTTCAACGAAATCCATGCATTCGTAAACCCACTCCCTGTCGATGTCGCTTTCCACGGTCCAGTCTGCCAGGTTATCGGAGGAAAAGAACCGGACCTTGCCGAGTTTCTCCTGAGGGGTGCCTGAGGGGGTGCCTTTTTTAATCCAAAGCACCATGACCCACTTTTGGCTTTCCTGGTGCCAGAACACTTTTGGGTCGCGTTCACCCAAATCAAATCCTTGGTTGGGAACCATCGGGGCTCCATTTTTTACCAGATTAAACGTGCGCCCTTTATCGGTACTGTAGGCTGCCGCCTGGTAAAACGGTTGTTTGGCAAAGGTAAAGAAGGCCACGAGGGTTTTTACATCTCCTTTTTGTTTTCCCAGGCTGTTGTTGTGGTCCACCACAGCGGTCCCCGAAAAGATGGTGCCGCCACCGTAAGGTAAAATGGCATGGGGCAGTTGTCTCCAATGAACCATATCTGTACTCACGGCATGGCCCCAGGTCATGTTGCCCCATTGGGTTCCTTTTGGATTATGCTGAAAGAAAAGGTGATACTCACCATCGTACCAAACCAATCCATTGGGGTCGTTGAGCCAGCCCTTTAACGATGAAAAATGAAATTGGGGTCGTAATATCTGGTCGTATCCCACTTCAGGGTACGAGTCGAATGTTTGCATTTCCGGGTTCTGCACATTTGTTATTTCCTCCTGTGCCAACAGATTGGCAGCTGAAAAAAAAATCGCAACCACTAAAATGGACTTTAACGCTATTTTGCTGTTCATCGTTCTATGGTTTTTTGTTTTTTGATAGAATTGTCTTTTAAGCTAATCCCATATTTTTTCAATTTCTTCCAGTGACTTGCCTTTGGTTTCAGGCACCATAAATCTTACCCAAACAAGCTGCAGGATCATCATAAAGCAGAAAAAGGCAAAGATGTAGCCGGCGTCGAAATTCTTTATTGCCATTGGAAATAGAAAGGTTAAAAGCGCCGCAAAAATCCAGTGGGTAAAGCTTCCGAGTGATTGTCCGGCTGCCCGGTGGTCGTTGGGAAAAATTTCCGAAATAAAAACCCAGATAACCGCACCCTGGCCCACGGCGTGAGCCGCAATAAAAGCAATGATACATATTAATACGATCCAGCTTTTGGCGCCGAGTAAAACCGACGAATCCGCTTTTGCCTTTTGGGCGATATGTTGTACCAATTGAGTGGAAGACCCCTCCGGGATAACAATTGTTTCTCCCCTGTAACTTTTTAGTTCAGAGGCCCTGATCAGGGCTTTTTTCCCTCTTTCAAAATCATTAAAAATTCGTTGTTCATCCCGTGGGGTTCGGTAGCCCACTTTGTTTTCAACCTGCATCAGTTGGGTCGAACTGCTTTCCAAATCGATGGCGGTTGAAACCACCTTAAACTCGGTGATGCTTAAAAAGGCGATGGCACAGATGCCTAGGGAAACGATGTAGCCAAAGGAACCAATATAAAGCAACATTCTACGGCCCAGTTTGTCGATGATCCAAAGGCCTACAAAGGTGAATATCAGGTTGGTTATCCCAAGGCTGATCGACGCGGCCAGGGTGTCGGAGATGCCACCCAGGTCGAGTAGGCGGGGCGCAAAATAGAGGATGACATTGATCCCCGAAAGCTGATTGAAAAAGGCGATCAAAAAAGCCAGCTTAATGGGCCTGGATAATCTTTTTGACCAGAAAAGTGATTTGGTCACCGTGGACCCCATCGAGTTTTCCACTTCCCCAACAAGAGATTCAATCTCACCTGGGGTCATTTCAGGGTTAATTTTGCGAAAGATATCTGCGCCTTCTGCCCGTTTGTTGGCATGGGTGATTAACCAACGTGGACTTTCGGGAAGCGAAAAAGTCATGACGGCATAAATAAGCGCCGGAAAGGCCTCGACACCCAGCATCCAACGCCAGGCCGTGGAATCGGCAATTAGTGAGCCGATCAGATAATTCGAGAAGAAGGCTACCAGAATACCAAAGACGATGTTGAACTGGAACATTCCGGCCAATTTACCCCGGTCTTTTGGGGGGGCAATCTCCGAAATAAACAGGGGTGCCGCAATGGTTGAAATGCCCACTCCAAGTCCGCCAATCAATCGGGCCATCATGAAAGTGTAAACGTCGTTTGCCAGTGCCGACCCGATGGCCGAAAACAGATACAATAATCCGATGCTGACTAAGGTCTTCTTGCGCCCGAATTTAGTTGTCGGAAATCCTCCAAACAAGGCGCCGATAACTGTTCCCCAGAGGGCTGCACTCATGGCCCACCCGTGCATGGTGCCGCTTAACGACCACAGGTCTTGTATCTGTTTTTCAGCCCCTGAAATAACAACGGTGTCGAACCCGAAAAGAAAACCCGCAAGGGCAGAGGTTAATGCCCAGAAGAGCAGACGTGATTTTTTCATAGTTAGATTATTTCCTGAAATGAAAGGTCGGATGAATCGATTAAAATCGGTTTTTTTTAATCCTTACAAAGTAAAAAAAATATTCTAAATTTGAATGAATCTCACTACTCTTATGATTGTTTGGCACTGGAAAGGAAGCCACCACCTCCCGGGAAATAGGTTTGGCCGTATGTGTGATGTGTTCCTGTGGATGATTGTGTTCATGCAGCCTCTTTTCGACGTTGGGCGTGTGACCAATGTAATATTTATCACTGCCGGGGGAGTATAATATGTAGAGGTAAAAGGTCATCAAATAAAAAAAGGCTATCCAATGTTTTGGACAGCCTTTTGGCTTCTCGGGAAGGACTTGGTCATTATTGACCTACGGATTAATCCCGACTTCTCGGGACCGCTCTACCCTTTTGAGCTCCTCAGGTAGGACTTGTCCCGACTTCTTCGGGAACGACCTATCCCGAATTCTCGGGAACTTCTCGGGACCGCTCTAACCAACAGATTTATATCCCAAGTGCATTTATGATTATGTTATGGATGAACGCTTTATTGTTCTGATTGGAAATAATCTTTTCGATATACCTTTTGGATTTCTGCTTTTTAATGAACCTCTCAACTATCATGGCTTCCCCGCGAGTATCAGAAACAGGGAAAGATGCAGCAACTTTCCAGGGAAGATATTTTGCGGTAAACTTACCTGCCTCCTGTGGATGATTGTGTTCCTGCA
>JBFHFS010000062.1:0-28798 GCA_041583495.1 Marinilabiliaceae bacterium
GGCCTTCTTTGTATACTTTCTACGGCTGGAGGTAGAAAGTATAAGCCCGTGCGGCTCGAGCACAAAGAAAAGAGAATTCTCAAAATCGCAAATTGCCCATTGCAAATCTAACATTGCAAATCCCTTTTTAACCTGCCCCTACAGGGCGCGGGTTCAATGCATTCATTTTACCCGAGGCGTTGCCGTCGGGCTGAAATAAGCTGGGCCTTCAGCCTGGGGAAAACACCAATATCCTTTATTATTTTATGTTTTTTTCTCTCCCCTTCGTTTGTAACGAGAGAGCTTTCTACTTCCCTTTGCTTGTAGAGGGTTTAAAATCGCAAATTGCAAATTGCAAATCTCACGTTGCCAATTGTTTAGGGCCCTGTCGGGGCTCAAAAAAAATTCGTTTAATTCGTGAAATTCGTGGTTCATTTTTTTCTTCTTGTTTGATCTCGTAGGGTTCAGTAGCGCTGGTTTTCACCTTTTCCACCCTTTTCAATATTGGTCCCCTTCAGGGACACCGGAGTGGGGGGCTTTAATATCCCCCGGCTGCTTTCGTGCTGCGCACTTCGCGCCGGGGGCTATTCACCTTGGTCCCCTTCAGGGACACCGGATGCACCCTTTTCACTTCTTTCACTTCTTTTCGGGAATACAGACGCACAAATTGTGCGCCTCTACGTTTTTATTCATCCGAACTACCGGTTTGCTTTTACCTTTTTCACCCTTTTTCATTCTTCACTCCACCTATCTCTCTTATCTCTATATATTTCTATTTATTTCTCTAACCTCTAATTCTAACCTCTAATTTCTTATTTCCATTTATCTCTGTTCATTTTTCTCTTCTGATAAAAAAGGCAACCCTTTGGACAAATCTGCGTAGGGGAAAATACAATAGTCTCAAAGCCGGGTGCTCTAAAAATACAAAGACCCCTGCTGGTCATTGTTAGGGGGCACTTCATCAAAAAATGGGGTGACCTGATCAAGGGGCCTAAAGGTGAGGTTGGCCCACGGGCCTAGGGGAACAGCGTTTTGAGGATTGTTTGATGAAGGAATGGAACCGCGGAAAAGAACCATTTAACAAAAATTTTTTGTGCTGAATTTTTTATCTTTGATCCTTGATTTTGGAGGAGAAGTGACATCTTAAAATGTGACTGAGAGGGCGAAGCCGTGGAGGAAAGGAAAGGGAAAGAGTGAAAAAGTGAAAGAGTGAAAAAGTGAAAGGGGTGAAAGAGGTGAAAGGGGTGAAAGCCAGCTTGTCTGGTCCCGCATTTTCATCGGGAAGGTGAAAGGGGTGAAAGAGTGAAAAAGGTGAAAAAGGGTGAAAGGGGTGAAAAAGGTGAAGGAGTGAAAACAGTCCAAGGAGGGGAAAGCATTAAAGGGAGTGATTGCTGTACGGCTCCATTCTGGTGTTGAGGAAAATCTAAAAACGCCTGTTGCCAGTACAACGGCTGTCCCTTAGTGTGATAAGTAACAGTAAACATTCGCATTTAAATAAAAAATCCTTAATTTTAACCCTAAGACCGGTTCAATGGTTGTGGTGACGGGCGAATCTTGCTTGTTGTCCGCCCTGGTGTACAGTATACGATTAGAAATCCCTTTTTAGTACCCGTAATTATGAAAAATCTGAAACCCAACCCCCTTATTCTGAGCGCATTATTTATGTTGCTCTGCTTGTCGGTGGCCTCGGCTGCCGAGCCCATAACCCGGTCCGGCGAGAGCAGCACCTCCTCTGCCCCTAAGAAGCGCAGCATCACCGATTACCCGTTTCTGAATATGAACTTCTTCGGGACCCATTTCTTCTCCGGCGCCCTCACCTCAGGGGTGGGCTATGGCAGCTTCATGGGCATCCAGGGTACCTTCGACTACCAGATTGATGATGAATTCTCGGCCGGCGTGCAAGGTAACCTCTACATGGGTAACTCTGAATTTAAGGGAAACCGGACCCCCTCACTGGGTGTGCGGGGCAGCTACCACTTCCTGGAGCGTGGCCACATCGACAGCGACCCGCTCGACTTGTATGCCGGTCTGGGACTGGGGGCCGACCTGGGTAAAGGCGATGATGAGGCACACGATGTAGGTGCCTATGTTTCCGTGCATGCAGGCCTCCGCTATAAGGTGGGCTACAACTGGCTCCTCTACTCCGAGCTCAGCACCCGTAGTGCCGCCCTGGGGTTGTGCTTTATGTTTTAACTCGTGCGCCAAAGCCTTGGCGGCGGCGTAATTGTGCGCCATAGCCTTAGCGACGGCGCAATTGTGACGCCAAAGCCTTAGCGACGGCGCAATTGTGCGCCCAAAAGTTAAGAGTTAAGAGAAAAAAGTTAAACGGGAAGGAAGCTCCTTTAGGGGTGAAATATCGGTGGAATTCACGTTCCATCATCATAAACAGAAGCCCCGGTTAGGGCGAAACGAATAGAAAAGAGCAAAGATAAGGAGAGATTTTTAAGAGTAAGTTAAAAGATAAATGGATGAAAGTATATTGGTGAAAAAGAGTTATTCCTTCGCTCTTAAAGTGATAACGGTATACAAAAAGGTGATTGGTGAGCATAAAGAATATGTCTTGAGTAAACAGTTGTTGAAGGCAGGAACTGCTGTAGGCGCTTTAATACGGGAGGCGGAATTTGCACAATCAAAACCCGACTTTATTTCTAAACTAAGTATTGCTCTAAAAGAATCTAACAAAACCGCCTACTGGTTCTCCCTTTTAGTTTTTCACTTATTACTCATTTTTTACTCTTCACTCTTCGTTTTTCACTTATTCTTCGTTTTTCACTTATTCCTCACTCTTCGTTTTGTACTAATATTTTTCTTAATTATTAGCTAACTTTTAGTTTTTAACTATGCAACATATTTCAAAAATCACCTGCATCGGCGCAGGCTACGTAGGTGGCCCCACCATGGCTGTGATTGCTCAGAAATGCCCGCACATACGGGTTACCATCGTAGATATCAACCCGGAGCGCATCGCCGCCTGGAACGATCCCGACCTGGATAAGCTGCCCATCTATGAGCCGGGCCTCAAAGAGGTGGTGGCCGAAGCACGGGGCCGTAACCTCTTCTTCTCCACCGACGTGGAGAAAGGCATCGATGAGGCTCAGATGATCTTCATCTCCGTAAACACCCCCACCAAGACCTATGGCGTGGGCAAGGGCATGGCTGCCGACCTCAAATATGTGGAGCTGTGTGCCCGCCAGATTGCCCGTGTATCCAAAGACGATAAGATAGTGGTGGAGAAATCGACCCTGCCCGTGCGCACCGCCCAGGCCATCAAGACCATCCTCGACTCAACCGGCAATGGGGCAAAGTTCCAGATTCTCTCCAACCCCGAGTTTTTGGCCGAAGGCACCGCCATCAGAGACCTTCACGCGCCCGACAGGGTGCTCATCGGTGGGGGACAGGACGCTGCCGGGCAGGCCGCCATCCAATCGCTGGTGGACATTTACAGCCACTGGGTGCCTCGCGAGCGCATCCTCACCACCCGCCTTTGGTCGTCCGAGCTCTCCAAGCTCACCGCCAACGCCTTCCTGGCTCAGCGCGTCTCCTCCATCAACGCCATCTCGGCACTCTGCGAGCAGACCGGCGCCGACGTGGAAGAGGTGGCCCACGCCATCGGCACCGACAGCCGCATAGGCCCCAAATTCCTCAAAGCCTCTGTGGGCTTTGGCGGCTCCTGCTTCCAGAAGGACATCCTTAACCTCGTCTACCTCTGCCGGCACTTTAACCTGCCCGAGGTGGGCGACTACTGGGAACAGGTCATCCGCATGAACGACTACCAGAAACACCGCTTCGCCAAGAACATCATCGACTCGCTCTTCAACAGCGTCTCGGGCAAGAAGATCGCCTTCCTGGGCTGGGCCTTCAAGAAAGATACCAACGACACCCGCGAATCACCCGCCATCTATGTGGCCGATGAGCTCCTCCAGGACCGCGCCGAGATCCACATCTACGACCCCAAAGTGCCCGCCGAACGCATCTATGCCGACCTGGAATACCTGCAATCGCATAGGGTGGTAAAGACGCCGTATACGGCGTCTCCACAGTATACGGCGTCTCCACAATCTATCTCATCTCTACAGGCTGAGACCCTAACCCCGGCCATGATCCGCAACCTGGTAACCATCCACCCCGAGCCCTATGCCGCCACCCAACAGGCCCACGCCATCGCCGTCCTCACCGAATGGGACGAATTTAAAACCTACGACTGGCAAAAAGTGTATGACAATATGCTCAAACCTGCGTTTGTATTCGACGGCCGTAACATATTAGAGCAGGATAAATTAGAAAGAATGGGATTTAAGTTTAAGGGGATTGGGAAATGATTTCGGCGGGAGCACCCGCCTTCATCTTTGACGGACGAAATGTACTGGAAGCCGAAAAGCTGGAAGGGATGGGGTTTATTTTGAAGGGGATAGGGAAGTAATCTCATTTGTCATTGCGAGGGAACGAAGAGACCGCGGCAATCTCCCCGTGATCCATAAAACTCAAAAAATAGAGTCCGCTGCAAACCGTGAACAGATTGCCACGCTTCGCTCGCAATGACAGCGTTCATTTGGCATTGCCAGGGAGCACATATCGCCTGCGCAATTTGCTATGGCAGTTAAGACTGCCTTCGCCAGAGGCTACGGCGGCTGAAAGTGACCGCAGCGGCCGACGCAATGGATCATTGCTTTGGCGCCTTAAAGGCAATCTTCCCACTATCTGTCATTGCGAGGGAGAGCAACGACCGCGGCAATCTACCTGTGATTCATAAGACCCCAAAAAAGAGGCGCTACCAAATTTGAACAGATTGCCACGCTTCGCTCGCAATGACAGGGTTCATTTGGCATTGGTAGGAGCACATACCGCCTGCGCAATTTGCTTTGGCAGTTAAGACTGCCTTCGCCGGAGGCTACGGCGGCTGAAAGTGACCGCGGCGGCCGACGAAACGGATCATTGCTTTGGCGCCTTAAAGGCAATCTTCCCACTATTTGTCATTGCGAGGGAGAGCAACGACTGCGGCAATCTACCTGTGATCCAAACATACCCCCAAAAAGAGGGGCTGCGTCCTTTGAACAGATTGCCACACTGCGCTCGCAATGACAGGGTAACCGGCGCAGACAGGGACCAGACAAACTGACAAGACAAAAGTTGTACCATACACAAAGTGTACTATATCTATCGATCTATGAATCAATCAGGTAAGCCCGTACTTGAAAGGCATTTAATTGGTTGCGAGAATGAAATACAATTAATTAAAGAATTAGACTTGATTTTTAAATAGCAAGACTACTTATTTAAGAAAATTGCCTAAAAATTAAATAAGGGATAAGTTAAGAACTAAGGGGCGTTGTAAAACTACTTTTCACTCCCGCAAAACGGTCATAAGGAAGCTGGTAACCAACCTTCCTATTTCCGTAACGCTTACGCCATAGCAACAGCGTCGGCGCAGAGCGGGACCAGTAAAGCTGGTTTTCACTTTTCGTTCTTCACAAATTTTTCACTCTTCGTTTTTCACTTTTTCCTTTAACCTTTATACTTTTACCCCCGCAGGTGCGGGACCAGACAAGCTGGCTTGAGTTTTTAACCCTTTTCACTCTTTCACCTTTTTACTTTTTCCCCTTCTTTCATGCACCCAACCCTTAAAGCTGAAAATCCATCGTCTCAAAATAACAAACGCATAGCTAAGAATACCCTGATGCTCTACTTCAGGATGTTTCTGACCATGGGGGTATCACTTTATACTTCACGTATTGTATTAAATACTTTAGGTGTTGAAGATTTTGGAATTTATAATGTTGTGGGTGGGGTGGTAACGATGTTTTCATTTTTAAATTCTGCAATGGCTTCTGCGACTCAACGCTTTTTGTCTTTTGAGATAGGAAAAAATAATTATGATCAACTAAAAAAAGTTTTTAGCATGAGTGTTAATATTCATGCAATTATTGCTTTTGTAATTTTAATTCTGGCTGAAACCCTTGGTCTATGGTTTTTAAATTCAAAGTTGAATATTCCAGAGAATAGAATGGTGGCTGCAAATTGGGTTTATCAGTTCTCAATTTTATCTTTTGTTGTAACAGTCCTAAGTGTTCCATACAATGCTATTATAATAGCTCACGAACGTATGAATGTCTATGCTTATGTTAGCATAGCTGAAGTCGGATTGAAACTATTAATCGTATTCATGCTTCAATGGTTTGGTTTCGATAAATTGAAATTGTATGCAGTATTGATTTTTTCTGTCTCATTAATAATTAGGTTGGTCTATGGTTTTTATTGCAACATAAATTTCAAAGAAAGTAAATATCATCTTTTCTGGGATAAATCGTTGTATTCAAAATTAATGAATTATGCAGGTTGGAATTTATGGGGAAATATTGCTTCTGTAATTTTTGGACAAGGAATAAATATACTTCTCAATATTTTTTTCGGACCAATCGTTAATGCAGCAAGAGGTATTGCATTTCAAGTTCGAAGTGCTGTTAGTGGGTTTGTTAGTAATTTTCAAATGGCAATGAATCCACAGATCATAAAATCTTTTGCAAATGGGAACAATAAGTACATGCATCAATTAATTTTTCAAGGTGCTAAATATTCATTTTTCCTATTGTTTATTATATCCTTGCCTATTCTTTTGGAGACAGAGATAGTCCTTAAATTATGGTTAAAAATTGTTCCAGAATATACGGTAATATTTACCAAGTTAGTTATAGTTAATGTGTTGATTGATTGTATCTCGGGGCCATTGATGACAGGTGCTCAGGCTTCTGGCAAAATTAAACTGTATCAATCGGTAGTAGGTGGGTTATTAATATTAATTTTGCCAATTTCATATCTTTTTTTAAAATTGGGTTATCTACCCCAGGTTACCCTGTATGTAAGTATTTTAATTTCAATTATCGCCTTGTTTTCAAGACTTTGGATTATAAGACCTTTAGTCAATTTGTCAATTTCAAAATTTGCTAAACAAGTTTTATTACCAATAATTATGGTTGTGCCGGTCGCTCTAATCTTTCCATTAATAATAAGGAGTTTAATAACTCCCGGAATAATCAATCTTTTTGTTGTGAGTTTTGTATCTGTGTTGTCAGTTATCTTTTCAATTTATTTTATTGGATTAAATAATGAAGAACAACAATTTATGAAGAATAAAATAAATGAATATCTTTTCAAGCGATAACCTTTTTTTCAATGATTAGTATTCAAAATAAAATAGATTGTTGTGGTTGTAACGCTTGTTTGTCTGTTTGTCTCAAACAATGCATAGAAATGAAGGAAGATGCAGAAGGCTTTCTTTATCCGATTGTTGATGAGAGTATCTGCATTGATTGTGGTCTTTGCGAAAAAGTTTGTCCGGTAATTAATCAAAACAAAGAAAGGAAACCCCTTCACGTTTATGCTGCTAAAAATGAAGATGAAGAAATTCGTTTAAAAAGTTCTTCTGGTGGAATTTTTTCATTACTCGCTGAGAAAATCATTAAAGAAGGAGGCGTTGTTTTTGGAGCAAAATTCAATAAGAATTGGGAGGTTATACATTCATACACTGAGACAATTGGAGGTTTAGCTGATTTTAGAGGTTCTAAATATGTCCAAAGTCGTATTGGAAATGCTTATAAAGAAGCTAAATGTTTTTTAAACAGTGAAAGAATAGTGCTTTTTACAGGTACCCCTTGCCAAATTGCAGGGCTGAAACTTTTTCTTGGAACAGAGTATGATAATCTGCTTACCGTAGATTTTGTTTGTCATGGAGTGCCTTCGCCTAAAGTGTGGCAAATATATTTGGAGAGCATTATTTCTTGCAAAGATAATATTAAAAAAAAATCGGTTTTGTCTTCTCTAAATAAAGTGCCCGTTATTACGGGTATCTCTTTTAGAGACAAACAAAAAGGCTGGAAAAAATATGGTTTTGTTGTCAATCAATCCGCCTTTAAGGCGGATGAAAATACGATTTTGTTGTCCGAAACCGTTGATGTTAATTTGTACATGAAAGGATTTCTTAATGATTTATATTTACGACCTTCGTGTCATGCTTGTCCTGCAAAGAGTTTTAAAAGCGGAAGTGATATTACTATTGGCGATTATTGGGGGATACAAGATGTATTGCCCGATTTAGATGACGATAAAGGAGTGAGTCTGGTAATGGTTAATACTTTTAAAGGAAAGAAGTACTGTAGTACTGTTTCTACAGTATCAAGAGAAACAAGCTACGAAGATGCTTTGAAATATAATCCAAGTATCGAAAAATCAGTAGCAATACCACCAAAAAGGAAATTGTTTTTTGAGAATTTCACTAAATTATCTTTTACAAAATTAATAGTGTCTTTAACAAAACTCTCAATTTTAAAAAAAATTAAAGGTTTTGTTTCTAATATTTTGAGAAATTGTGGAAAACTCTAATTGATTAAATTAGTGTAATATGAGGAAAAAAGACAATGAATAAATTTTACATTTTTTTGCTTAAATACTTTAAAAAAAAGACATACAGAATCTAAAACCGAGATTATACAAATGAAGATAGGAATACTAACATTACCTCTACATTCAAATTATGGTGGAATATTACAAGCTTATGCTTTGCAATCTGTATTAAAAAAGATGGGACATGAGGCATGGTTGATTAAACGGCAAGAAAATAAAAGTTTATGGAGTTCGTTTAAAAAGGCAGTAAAATTTAGTTTTTTAGTACAAAAGGATTCTGTTTTCTCACAACATTATGATTTTATTAACAAGCACATTTCACCCATTACTCTCCCTTTAAATAGTGAGAAGATGATGAGAAATATTGCAAAAGAATTTGATGCATTTATTGTTGGTAGTGATCAAATCTGGAGAGAAGAATATTATCGTAATTGGAAAAAAAATTTTTTTCTAGATTTTACAATAAACCTCCCTGTTAAGAGAATTGCTTACGCAGCATCCTTTGGATTAGATAAATGGGGGTATAATCAAAAACTAACTGAAGAATTGGCTGAATTAGCAGCTAAGTTTAATGCCATTTCGGTACGTGAGGAATCAGCCGTATATCTTTGTGATAAATATTTAGGTATAAAAGCAAAATGGGTTGTAGATCCAACAATGTTGCTTTCAACTGTAGACTATAAGAATCTTTGTCATTCTATGAATAATTCTAAAAACAAAAGCAATTTATTTGTTTACATGCTGGGCAATGGAGCATTTCGCGAGCAATTAGTTAATAAGGTATTAAGTCTAAATAAAAACTTTAATCCATTCTATATAAATTTCAATAAAACTCAGCAACAACAAATAAATCCATCTATTGCAGCTTGGATTCAAAGCTTTATAGATGCTGAGTACGTTGTAACAGATTCCTTTCACGGATGTGTCTTCTCAATTATTTTTAATAAACCATTTGTTGCAGTTGGAAATATTAGTGGTGGTTTAACTCGCTTTGAATCCTTATTAAAACTCTTTGGACTAGAAGAACGTTTAATACTCTTTGGGACTAATATTTCAGACCAACAAATAATAGCTCCAATTAATTGGAAACGTGTAAATGAAATTTTAAATCAAAAACGTAAAGAAGCTATTGAATTTTTACATTCTTCATTCATAGGATAATTACTAACAACATAAGCCTTGGAAAAGTAGACCTTTTGTGTTTTACTTAACATGTAAATATGCTAATAAGCGCCTTGTATATATGTTATGTAAGTATTTGTTGTCACATAATCGAATAAGGATTAAGGATAAGATTCCAAACAACTAATTATCGGTCACTTACCCAATAAAAAGATTGATACAAAAATAAAACGGTGGAAACATGAAAAATTCATTGGTTGATGTTCCTGTGCTTTTATTATTCTTTAATAGGAAGGAATTATTTAAGCAGGTTTTTGATCAAGTAATCAAAGCAAGGCCAAGTGTTGTTTTATTATATCAAGATGGTCCTAGAGATGAAAACGATCTTGAGGGCATTATGAAATGTCGTGAAATTATAGATGTAGGAATAGACTGGAAATGTGATGTTTATAAATGTTATTTAAAGGAAAATCAGGGTTGTGATCCTTCTGGATATCGCTCTAGAGCATGGGCATTCTCAATAGTTGATAGATGCGTTATTCTTGAAGATGATTGTGTCCCATCTATCTCATTTTTTACTTTTTGTTGTGAACTATTAGAAAAGTATAAAAACGATAATCGAATTAGCATGATTACCGGCATTAATTATGAAGGAGAAACAGCATGCCCTTATGACTATTTTTTTACTTCAGATGTCGCTATATGGGGATGGGCCACATGGAAGCGGGTTTTTGAACAACAAGAATCAGATTATGCCTTTATGAAAGACGAATACCATATGGGCCTAATGAGAGATTATATAAAAGAACGTAATTTTAGAAAAACGTTTTATCCAATGTTTAAATGGCATAGTAACTCAAGTGTTGAATACTTCGAAACGATTCATATTGCATATCACATACTTAATTCTTGCCTTTCCATAGTTCCCTCAAAAAATATGATTGTAAATATAGGTTCTATTTCAGATTCAACCCATTTTAAGGGATCTTTTAAGGCTTTATCTAAAAGAGATAAAAAGGTATATTTATTGAAAAATAATGAAATAAAGGGGCCACTCAATCATCCATCATATTGTATTGAGAATATAAGATATAAATATTATATAGATAAAATGTTAGGTCGAAATCGTCCTTTCGATCTAATGTATAGAAAAATTGTAAGGAATCTAAAAGGACTACTTTATAAAATATTTGATCAATAATATTTTATAAAAATTAGTTAAGTACATGACAAAAAATATAATCTGTTGAAATCCAGCCTAATAAGTGACAAAAAATTAGGATAAGACGGTGATTATTAGTATGTTAGAAGAATAACTCCACTCATTTTTCTAATGATGAAAATCAACGTCCGAAGCCAAAATACTGAATTAATAGCAATTCTCAACATTCAGTTTCAAGGAAAATTGAATCTGGCAGGTGTAAAATTAATTGCAATGTTTGTTAGCTCATTATGCAAAGTCCAAACTGTAGGTTTTGAGAAATTGGCAAATGTTTTTAATAGCCATTCACAAGCAGCCTCAAGCTTAAGGCGTATACAACGTTTTATCGCCAGTTTTCCACTCTGTTCTGATTTAATAGCTAAAATGATATTTGGCTTATTGCCAGATAAAGAGCATCTTAGGCTTTCTATTGATCGCACTAACTGGAAATTTGGGCAAACAGATATAATATTTTAATGCTTGGGGTTACATATAAAGGAGTAGGCTTTCCGTTGATGTTTACTATGTTAGATAAAAGAGGGAACTCCAATTGTCAAGAACGAATTGATCTGGTAAACCGTTTCATAAAGCTGTTTGGCAAAGAATGTATCGACTGTATATTGGCTGATCGGGAATTTGTTGGTGATGATTGGTTTCATTTTCTTAATGATAATCAAATTCGATATTACATCAGGATCCGGAACAATTTTAAGGTTTTCCAGCCTCATAAAAACAAAGAGGTTAAAGCATTTTGGTTGTTTAATCATCTTAAAATTAACCAGTTCATTCATTATCACAAGATAGTGCGTATCGGGACACAACTTTGTTATATTTCTGGGAGTCGAGTAAAAAGCAAAAACGGAAAACCTGAGTTTTTAATAATTGTCTCTTTCAATAAGCCAGATCAAGCACAGATTAATTATAAACAACGTTGGCAAATAGAAACGTGCTTTAGAGCAATGAAATCCAGTGGATTTGATATGGAGAAAACTCACCTAAGGGAACTTAAGAGAATAGAGAAACTTTTGATGTTGATTATGATTGCCTTTATATGGTGCTACAAAACTGGAATTTATTTCCACGAAAACGTGAAGAAAATTCCGGTCAAAAAGCACGGACGTAAAGCAAAAAGCATCTTTAAATATGGTCTTTCTACGATTGCGAACATTTTGTCGAATCCTGGTAATCTACAATATAAATGTCTATGAATTTTTGTCATGTACTTAGAAAAATTAGATATCCTTTTATTATATGATACAGAGCAAAAAAGGTTTAGAATATTATTTAGCCTGCGATGCTATTGCTTTACATCGTAAATATAATAAACCAAGATTTTTACACGACAATATATGGATTTATCAAATATTAATGAGAAAGTGCGCCTATTATCAAAACTGCAAAAAAGGTTTGATTAATATTATCATTTTCAAAATTCAAATTTACTTTATTTGGGCAATTTTTAGGATTTTCAATCTCGTATAATGCTTTTGGACCGGGTTTGTGTATTGAACATTATGGGCCTATCGTTGTAAATGGAGCTGCCAAAATAGGAGCCAATTGTAGAATTCATGAAGGTACTACAATTGGAGCTAATGGATTATTTTCTAAAAAAGCTCCTCAGATTGGAGACAATGTTTATATTGCAACAGGGGCTAAAATCATAGGAGACATTACTGTTGCAACTTGTATTGTTATTGGAGCTAATGCCGTTGCTACCAAAAGCTTTAAGGAGCCAAATATAACTATTGGGGGTGTACCCGAACAAAAAAGTAAGCAGCAATAACTCAGATGTTCATTTGATTAAAGTTACTAAGTTGTATTAACGGTAATTCTATTTTTCTTTATGTTTTATTATGTTTTAGTTTTTTTCTTAATTGTATTATACCCCGTTTGTTGTTCAAGTAAATTTTATTTCTCAAAATTCCACGGAGTAGGTATTAATTTTACAAGAGGGAAAGGTCTTTATTGTTTAATTGTTAGTGTTATATTAATCCTTTTAGCCGGCTTAAGAGGTTTGACAGTTGGGAGAGATACGGATCAATACATGTTACTTTATAATTCAGTTAAGAACTCATACAATATAGTTGAGGTACTTAAGAATGCAAATGAGGAAGTAGGATATGTATTATTGGAATATGTTGTGTCCAGGTTTGGAGTGGGTTACCAGGTCTTTTTGATGGTTTGTTCTTTTTTGACAGTTGCTCCAGCAGGATATGTAATATACAGGTATTCTAAACTGCCTTGGTTAAGTTTTGTGGTGTTTCTTTCTTTCCCTGTATATACAACTTTAGGATTTTCTGCATTAAGACAAGGAATTGCTTTTGGAATGTTAATGTTTGCTTTTCATTTTAGTCAAAAGGAAAATCTGAAGTATTACTTACTATTTGTGGCAGCTGCTTTTTGTTTCCACATGTCGGCCGTCATTTTTCTACCGGTTTATTGGATTCGAAAATTTAACTTTTCTACTTGGGTTGTTGGTATTTCTATTGGGTTAATTGTTCTTGGCGTTGTCTTCAAAAGTGTATTGTTTTCATTCCTTAATAGTTATTCCCGTCAAGAATATAGTTCATTGGAAGCTGGAGGGACTAATATGTATTTATTTTTTTTGGCCCTTGTTTGTTTTTCCTTTTTTTATCGGAAGTATGCAATTTCTGTGCTGGAGGCAAATAAAATATATGTATATCTAATGATTATAACAGTTGTTTTATGGCCCATGGCTAGTACAAATCCTGCTATTTTTAGATTGACTTATTATTTTAATTTCTTTTTAGCTCTTTTCGTATCCAATTTTATGACTTCCATTCAACCAAAAGTAATTAGGTATGTCTGTATTGTTGGTATTTGCCTTGTTTGTATTTATAGTATTGGATATTTAGTTATGAGACCTGAAAGGCTTTGTTACCCTTACTTCTTTTATTGGGAAAATGATAGTGCAATGTGGTTCGAACTAGATAATTTGTAATCAGTAGTTCAAGGTTTTATTCAATTCGAAATTATATGATATTTGAAAAAAATGATAGACCAAAAATATCTATCATAACGGTATGCTACAATAGCATAGCAAATATAGAACAAGCGATTCTGAGTGTGATATCACAATCGTATGGTAATCTTGAATATTTGATAATCGATGGAGGGTCTACAGATGGTACCCAAGAAATTATTGAAAAATACAGGTCGAGAATTGCATTTTTTATTTCAGAGAAAGATAAAGGTATTAGCGATGCTTTTAACAAAGGAATTAAAAAATGTACAGGTGATTTAATCGGAATATTAAATTCTGACGATTTTATGATGGAAGATGCTCTAACGAATGTTGCCCAAGCTTATGAAGAGGGAATTGATGTTTACAGAGGCAACCTTTTATATCTAGATGAAAAAACAGGAAGTAAATTTGTTTTAAAACCAAACATGAGATTTAAACTGCCACCTTTCTTTGCCAAGATTTGCCATGGTGCTTCTTTTATTACAAAAGATGCGTATGAAAAATTTGGGGCATATAAGGTGGATTTTAAATATATGATGGACTTAGACTTATTTGTTAGACTTTATTATGGTAAAGCTAAATTCAAAGCTATTAATAAAACAATATTTACCTTTCGTGTAGGTGGAACATCCTCGTGTTCGGAAAAATTAAAATCTAACGAAAGGAAGAGATTAATATTAGAAAATGGAGGGTCTCTTTTTCAAGCTTTTATTTATGTGTTTTATTTTAGGTTTAAATATACAATGAAAATATTTATGGATTTATTAAGTCCAGATTTTAAATTTTTATTGCAATACAAAAAGGAAATAAAAAGGAAATAAAAAGTAAATTTTAGAGATGAAAGTACTGCAAATCAATACAACCTATGGTAATGGTGGTGGTAGCATCGGAAGAATCGTGCACGATCTTTCGGAAACAATGAAGGAAAATAACATTGAGCCAACTATTGCCTATGGTTTTGAGTACAAAGAAAACTATTGTGCTCCTAACATATATAAAATTGAGAGTATTCCTTACTTAAAATGGAGTATTTTAAAAACCAGGGTATTCGGGAGACATGGGTTTTATAATAAATCGGTTACCAAAAAACTAATTAAGTGGATAGATTCAATTAAACCCGATATTATCCATCTGCATAATTTGCATAATCATTATTTGAATGTTGAATTGTTATTTAATTATATAAAAGAAAACAATATCCCGGTTATTTGGACCTTACATGACTGTTGGTCTTTTACAGGCTGGTGCGTTCATTTTGATTATGTTGGATGTAATAAATGGAAATCAGGGTGCCATACTTGTCCTTCACTAAAAGAGTATCCCTATACCTGGTTTTTTGATAGAAGCGAAGAGAATTATGCGGCAAAAAAAACGGTATTTAATGGAGTAGATAACCTTATGTTGGTTACACCATCCCAATGGTTAGCTGATTTGGTAAAACAATCCTTTTTATGTGGTTACCCTCTTAAAGTTATTAATAATGGCATTGATACTACGGTGTTTAAACCACGCAAAAGCAATTTTAAAAAGGTGCATGATATTGAAGGTAAAACAATGATACTGGCTATGGCAATGCATTTTAGAAAACTTAAAGGAATAGAATACCTTATGCAAATCCCCAAATTATTAAAAGAGGATGAATGTTTGGTGTTGGTTGGTATGGATGAAAATGAAAAGAATAAGTTGCCAAAAGAAAAATGCATAGGAATTTGTAGAACCAGTGACATAATTAAATTAGCTGAAATATACTCTGCAGCCGATATGTTTGTAAATCCAACCTTAGAAGACAATTTCCCCACAACAAATATTGAATCATTAGCTTGTGGTACTCCTGTAATAACATTTAATACTGGTGGTAGTCCCGAATCGGTGGATAGTAATACAGGTATAGTTGTTCGAAAAGGGGATATAAATGGGTTGTTAAAGGCAGTAAGAACGATAAAAATAAAAGGAAAGAATTCTTATTCGGAATATTGCACAAAAAAGGCCAACAATTTGTATGAAAAACACAAACAATATCAACAATATATAGAGTTATATAATACAGTCCTAAAATCTAATACCTCAATATGAAGAAAGTAGCTATAGCGTCCTGTTACTTCCAATATAATTATGGAAGTCAGTTACAGGCATATGCCACGCAAAAAATATTAGATGATTGGGGTGTAGAAAATGAAACGATTTGTATTGATGGTTTGAAAAAAGAAATTAATTATGCGAAATACAAATATTTTTTGCGTATGATCCTCGATACTGCTACAGTAAAAGGTAAATGGGGTAGTATAAAGCATGCTTTTCGGCTTCATTTAAATAAGTCTTTCGGAAACAATGTTGCGGTAAGGAATGAGAAATTTAAGATTTTTGCTACAGAGATGTTTAATTTGTCGCCAAGATATAATTCTAAAGCAGAATTGACTGACCAGTGCAATCAATATTCAGCCGTAATTGTTGGTAGCGATCAATTATGGTTACCATCAAATATAGAAGCAAATTATTACACATTAAATTTTGTGCCAACGGCTATACCTAAAATAGCATATGCAACAAGTTTTGGTATTGCAAATATGCCCCAAAGACAAAAAGGAAAGGCTACTGCATTCCTGAATAGGATAGAATTTCTTTCCGTCCGAGAAAAATCAGGTCAAGAAATTATTAAGACTTTAACGAATAAAGATGTCCCCCTGGTGTGTGATCCGACCCTACTTTTTTCAGCTGAAGAGTGGATGACTATTCAAAAAGAGGAGAGAGTGATTAATGAAAAATATATCTTCTGTTATTTTTTGGGGAATAATCCAATACAACGTGAATTTGCAAATAGGCTAAAAAAGTTTACAGGTTTAAAAATAGTGCAGCTTCGGCATATGGATGAATTTATAAAAACTGATGAGTCCTTTGCTGATTATGCACCATACGATATTGGTCCGGCAGAATATGTAAGTCTAATAAGAGATGCTGAATTTGTTTGTACTGATTCGTTTCATGGTAGCGTATTTTCAATATTACATAAAAAGCGATTCTTTTCATTTAAGAGATATCGCAAGGACAGTTCAGTTTCTACAAATTCCAGGCTTTATTCCCTGTTATCGTTACTAAAACTCAATGATCGTTTTCTTACTGGAAATGAAGATATTGCTAACTGTTTAAATAGAAAGATAAATTATGAATCTGTTTTTTGCCAGTTGGATGAATTTCGAACACTTTCTAAGAAATTCTTAAAAAATGCGCTAATTTAATCCGGGTTTAAGTTATGATCAAAATATTAGAAAAAGTTGATTGTTGTGGATGTGCTGCATGTAGTAATATATGTCCCAAGTGCTGCATTACCATGACTAGTGACGAGGAAGGATTTCTTTATCCATCAGTTGATGAAGCACTTTGTATTGATTGTGGTTTATGCGAAAAAGTTTGTCCGGAACTCAATCCAGTTGAAGAAAAAGTAAGTAAACAAATAGCATTTTTGGTCCAGCACAAAAATGAACAAATAAGAAAAGAAAGCACATCTGGTGGGGCATTTACTGCAATTGCTGAATATGTGCTTAATAATGGAGGCGTTGTTTTTGGAGTTGCTTATGATAATACCTTTAAGGTTATTCATAAATATGTTGAGAGTGTAGATGACTTACGTTTATTTAGAAACAGTAAATATGTTCAATCCGAAATAGGCAATACATTTAAGCAAGCAAAAGAATTTTTAATACAGGATAGATTAGTCTGCTTTAGCGGAACACCTTGTCAAATCGAAGGGTTAAAAAATTACCTTAGAAAAGATTTTGATAACTTAATCACTATAGATTTTGTATGTCGTGCCGTACCTTCTCCGTTGTTGTTGGAGAAATATTTGAAAATGCAAAAAAGAACTCTTAATGTAGAGTTTACAAATGTTGCATTTCGTGACAAATATTATGGTTATAAATATTCAAACTTGTCTATTTATACAAAAAACAATAATGTGTCATATCACAGGGGAGTAGAAACAGATCCTTATTTACGAAGTTTTTTTTCAAATATATGTGATCGTCCTTCTTGTTATGATTGTAGTTTTAAAAAGAGATACCGCAATTCAGATTTAACCTTATGGGATTGTTTTGCTGTTGATGTATTTGACAAAAAAATGGATGATGACAAAGGAACAACAAGGATTCTTACTCATACAGAAAAGGCAAATGCCATACTGGCAAACATATCCGAAAAAGTATTGATAAAAGAAATTGATGTAGAAGATGCAGTAAGAGGAGTTCGGGAAATGGTTGAATCTGTTCCTGTTAACGCAAGAAGGAAACAGTTTTTTGAAGACCTTAATGAAATGAAACCAGAAGTTTTGTTTAGTAAATATTTTCCAAATAACGTCCGTGCACGAGGAGAACGATTGGCTCGTTTGGTAAGCTATAAACTGGGTGTTTATCAAAACATGAAAAAAATCATCAAGTTAGTCTATAAAAACAAAAATAATCAGAAACAATAAAATTCATCTCCCTTAAAAATTCCCTACATGAAAAAAGTATTAATCTCCGATTGGCTTGAGAAATTTGGAGGGGCGGAAAAAGTAGTTCAGGCTATTTGTGAAATATACAAATTCGATCAATATTATGCTTACATCGATTTAATGCCTCCTTCTGTGAAGGGAAAGGTCTTTGGAAGCAACATTTTGATCAACGAAAGTAAGATTCTTAAACCTTTTGGAAAGAAGTTCAGAATACTTTCCCCTTTTTTTCCGTTTATTGTCAGAAATCTGAATTATAAATCAAGAAAATGTACATTTGATTTAATTATCAGTTCTTCTTGGGCATTGTCAAAGGGGTTCAAAATTAATGGAACAAAGCATATATGTTATTTACAAGCCCGGAATTTTAAATACGTTTGGGACGAAGCAGATTTATATTATACAGGTATTTTTAGACTGTTTGCATTTACAAAGTATTATTTTCGAAAATTTGATATAAAATCAGCCCAAAATCCGGATGTTTTAATCTCAAATTCAAAGTTTGTACAGGACTGGTCTAAAAGACATTATGACCGGGAAAGTATTGTAATATATCCACCCGTGGAAGTAGAAGATTTTTTTATTAGTGAAGAGAAGGAAGATTATTATATTACTATTGGAAGATTAGAACCTTATAAAAGGTTTGATATTATCATAGATGCATTCAATCGAAATAAGAAGAAATTACTAGTAATTGGTTCAGGAGGTCAATTGGATAAATTAAAATTGAAGGCTCATGAAAATATTTCCTTTCTAGGCTTTCAAGATAAAAAGGAGATCAAAAATTTGCTTACAAAAGCAAAAGCCTTTGTTTATGCCGGAGTTGAGGATTTTGGAATTGTTTACGTAGAAGCATTAGCATCAGGAATCCCTGTTATTGCTTTTAATGGAGGGGCTGTTCCTGAAATTGTTATGAATGATCGCGATGGAATCTTATATAATTCTCAGACCCAGGATTCTTTAAATGAAGCTATTGAGAAGTACGAGAAAAATGTTAATCAGTTTGATCCTGTTGGCCTCAAAGAAAGAGCTAATCGTTTTTCTAAAAAAAGATTCCAATCTCAATTCCAGGATGTTGTAAATGATCTAATGATCTCCAACGTAAATTAGCATTTTGCGGAGGCGGTATAGACTCCCTCGCAATGACAAATAAATGCCAAAGCCCAAAGCGCCTAAAGTGCCAAACTAAATTATAGGATATACTTTGATTTTGTTAACATACTTGTTAACTTTGCTCCGTGACAAGAGAAATAAAGTTTTTTGAGGATTATTTTATTGAGTTTTATGTTTCACTTGACTTGACAGTTCAGGAAAAGATAGAATACGTTTTTAAAGTAATCCGTACGGTGGACAGAATTCCGCAAAAGTTTTTGAAGCATATTGAAGGAACAGACGGTCTTTATGAAATAAGGGTTAAAGTTGGACGTGACATATTTAGAATCTTCTGCTGTTTTGACTCGGGACGTATAGTTGTTCTTTTCAATGGGTTTCAAAAGAAAAGTCAAAAGACTCCTAAAAAGGAAATTAAAAAAGCGTTGAAAATTAAGCAAGACTTTTTTGACAAACACGGAGGAGATAAATCATGAAGACGGTAAGAGATGCAAAGAATTTTGATGAGCTTTTAGACATCAAATATGGAAAATTGGGAACAGAAAAAAGAGATGATTTTGAAGTAAAAGCAAAATCCTTTGTTATAGGTGAAATTATTAAGGAAGCCAGAAAAAAGGCACATATGACTCAAGAAGCATTGGCCGCTAAAACAGGGACAAAGAAGAGTTATATATCCCGCCTGGAAAACGGTAAGATTGACATTCAGATATCTACATTGTTCAAAATATTTGAAGAAGGTTTGGGACTAAAACTCGGACTGACACTTCAATAACAATTGCCCCACAACCAGAAGGTTTATTGCCAGTCTTTCAGCTATCCGTTTCCCGCAAACCGTACCCAGACAAGCAGGTTTTGATGCTTTCAGCAATTTTATCTCTATTTATTTCTCTATTCATTTTTTTCACTCCCGCATAATCCCCAGCGCTCCCCGATGAAAACCGGGGCAGGCTAAGTCTAGAAAAGCTGGCTTTACCTTTTTCACCTTTTCACTTTTTTCACCTTTTTCACCTTTTCACCTTTTCACTTTTTCACTTTTTTACCTTTTCACTTTTTTACCTTTTTCACCTTTTCACATTTTCACTTTTTTCACCTTTTCACCTTCCCTCCATGCTCAAACAACGCGAATTTGCCTTAGAGAAGTCCAGCATTCTGGCTCAGTCACTGATGACGATGGGCTGTTTTCTGGTGGCCTGGTGGCTGAGTCATCATTGGGTGAGTCCGCTCACCGAGAATGTTAAGGAATACAAGGTCATAGCGCTGCTGATCCTGCCCATCTGGTATGGCCTGCTCAGCTGGTTCGATCTGGGCAGGATGTTAAGGGTCAAGATGTATTCGGTGTTGCTGATCGAGTACCTCTCGGTGGTGTTGCTGGGCATGGCTCTTTTGATGGCCGCCATCGTGATACTCGATTTCCATACCCTCTCGCGGTGGGTGCTGATGCTGTTTGCCGGCATTAACTTCGTGGTGCTGTTGGGGTATAAGTACACGGTGTTCCGGACCATGAAGTTTTTCCGGGGCAAGGGCTACAACACGCGCTCGTTGCTGATTCTGGCCGATGAGGACTCGGAATTTTTCATCGACCGGCTGCTGGAGATCCGCGACTGGGGCTATTCGTTGTGGGCCATCATGTCCGACAGTCTCCGGATCAAAGCCCGCTATGGCGATCGCTTTGTAGTGCTGCCCCAGATTGAGGAGGTGGCTCAGCTGCTCGATGGCAAGCGCATCGATGAGGTGATGTATTGCAAGGGGCGGCTCGACCAGAAGGAGATCCGTAACCTGATCTATGCCTGTGCCGAGGTGGGGGTGGTCTTCCGCGTGCACTCCGAATTCCTGGGCCTGCTGAATGCTCCCTCCAAACTGCATTACATAAGTCAGGTGCCCTTTCTTACCTATATGAATACCCCCGCTAACTATCTGGCGTTGAAGGTCAAGGCGCTGTTCGACTATGTGTTGTCGGTCCTCTTGCTGACAGCCATCTCGCCGCTGATGCTGGGCATCGCCCTGGCCATTAAGCTGGGGGATGGGGGACCGGTATTCTTCCGCCAGAAACGGGTGGGCCTGAACGGACGGCGCTTCTATTGCCTTAAGTTCCGCACCATGGTGGTGGATGCCGAAGCCCTGAAGGACGACCTGATGAGTCAGAACGAGCAGGAGGGACCCGTCTTTAAGATGCGCCACGATCCCCGGGTGACGCGCATCGGTGCTTTTTTGCGCAAGACCTCGCTGGATGAGCTGCCTCAGTTCTTCAACGTGCTGCGGGGTGAGATGTCCATCGTGGGGCCCCGGCCACCCGTCCCCGACGAGGTGAAGGAGTACGAGCGGTGGCAGCGTCGCCGCCTGAGCATGAAGCCCGGCCTCACCTGCATCTGGCAGGTCTCCGGCCGCAACAACATCCCCTTCGACCAGTGGATGAAGATGGACCTCCAGTACATCGACACCTGGTCGCTCAAACACGACCTGATCCTCATCCTCAAAACCGTGAAGGTGATGGTGAGAGGGGAGGGGCAGTGAGGAAGGTGAAAAGGGTGGAAAAGTGAAAAAGTGAAAAAAGTGAAAAAGGGTAAAAGAAAAAAGGACCGTGGGTTGATCTCCCCCTAAAGGGGGGCCGGGGGGTGCGGGAAGGGAGAGATGGAGGGTGAAAAAGTGGAAAGGTGAAAAAGTGAAAAGGTGGAAAAGTGGAAAACCAGCTCCGCTGGTCCCGCTCTACGGGAATGCAAAGGTGGGCAGCAGCTCTGCTATGAGCGTTTTGCGGGAGTGGAAAGGTGAAAACCAGCTCCGCTGGTCCCGTGCTACGGGAATGAAAAGGTGGGCCACCAGCTTTTCTAGACTTAGCCTGCCCCGGTTCATGGGGGTTAAACGGGAGGGGGTCCCTGAAAGGGGCCAATTTGAATAACCCTCGGCCACCCAAGCGCAGCGTATGGTGTGCCGGGGGTGCATAAGGTCAACCACGCCGGGTCCCTGAAAGGGGCCAAGATAGATGTTATTTAACCCAACCAGCGAAATGTGAGTTGCAATTTATAAAAGAACCTTGTACCTTTTTGTATATGTCAAATTATCGTCAAATATACTATCATCTTGTTTTTAGAAGCAAAAACAGTGAGAGGGTCTTTACAGTAGATAACAGGCCTGATTTATATCAATATATAGGGGGCATCATAAAAGAAAAAAATTGCCATTTGTATCGCATCAATGGCATGGAAGAACACCTTCATATTTTCTCTGATTTGCATCCTTCCATTTCTCTGTCTGACTATATCCGGGATATTAAAACTGCTTCATCCCTTTGGATTAAGGAAAACCATATTTTTCCACATTTCAGAGGATGGAGTACTGGTTATTGTGCCCTTACTTATGCAAATAAAGACAAGAATACTATTATAAATTACATCAAAAATCAGCAAGTACACCATAATAAGGAGACTTTTAAGGAAGAGTATCGAAGACTATTGACCGAAAGTGGAATAAAAATAGAGGAAGGGTATTTCTTAATAGATTAAACAAAGAGTTGGCCCCTTTCAGGGACCTGGTTTAACTTCAGTTTTTCACCCCGGGCAGCTCTGATGCTGCGCATCCCGTGCCCGGGGTTATTCACATTGGCCCCTTGTCAGGGACCTGATAAATTTTTCCTTCTCCTCGTTTGCAACGCCGGATAAACATGAATAGCCCCGTATGCAATGCGGGGTAAGACCCAGGGGGTCTAAAGAACCCGGCAGGCAGGGTTCAATATCCAGTTTCTGGGGTGGTCCCTCAAGCGCTGATACCCCACAAGTACCCTTGTGTGGGATCAAGCCTTACCTAGGGTATCCAGCCCCTCTATTTTACCCCCGCTACCGCACGAATCCTTTCGTGTGGTTTAGCTAGGGGCAGGCTCGGACCAGACAAGCTGTTTTTTACTTCCCGCAGAGCGGGTTTTCACCCTCCCGTTTAACGGGTCTAGAAAAGTTGGTGCCCACCTTTCCATTCCCGTAACACGGGACCAGCGGAGCTGGTTTTCACTTTTTCACCTTTTCACTTTTTCACTTTTTTACCTTTTCACCCTCATTCATCCCTAATAGCCTTGCATCGGTAAAAAAACATTCTGCCGGTTGGTCCTTTCGGGCGAGGGCTCTTTTAAAACTTTTTTCTTTTATCTATCTTCGAACTTTATATCGTCTATTTCTCCTTTTTAGCGGATGTGTTCGTTATTAGGTGTTTAGCCAAGACTGGAAGAGCCCCGGGCTCCTCTTAAAATATATGAAAACTATGCACAAACAATTACTGTTTTTATTGTTCTCTCTGTCGGTGGGTTTACTCACAAGCTGCAAGCCCAACAAAGATCTGATCTATCTGAGCAATGTCTCCGACCAGGAGGAGCAGGCAGGGCTTCCGGGCGCGGCACCGGTCTACACCGTGAAGGCCAGCGATAACCTCTACGTCGACATCCAGACCACCGACCCGGAGATCAACGTCTTATTTAACCCCACCAAGGGAATGGGCACCACTGGCGGCACCCAGCAGAATTTCGGGCAGGAGTCGAGTCAGTACCTCAACGGCTTTCTGGTGGACCTCGACGGTAACGTGCAGCTGCCCGTCATCGGCAAGGTGGCCGTCCGGGGGCTGAGTCTGCCGCAGGTGCAGAGCGCCGTGCAACAGGCCGCCGACAAATACCTGAAGGATGCCACCGTGCGGGTGCGGCTCCTGAGCTTTAAGGTCACCGTGATGGGGGAGGTGAAGAGCCCCGGCGTCTATTACAACTACAGCGATAAGCTCACCATCCTGGAGGGCATCAGCCTGGCCAACGGGGAGACCGACTACAGCTCCATCAAAAAGGTGCTGGTGCTCCGCCCCACACAGGAGGGCAGCCAGAGCTTCCGCCTCGACCTGACCAACAAGAGCTTCCTGGCCTCGCCGGCCTTCTACCTACAGCCCAACGACGTGGTCTACGTAGAACCCGACAAGAATAAAACCGTTAAGATCAATGCCCCGATGTATAGTTTGTTTCTTTCAACCGTATCGACGTTGATACTGGTGTTGAATGTGATAGAATGGTGAAAAAGTGAAAAAGTGAAAAAGTGAAAAGGGTGGAAAAAGTGAAAAAGTGAAAAAGTGAAAAAAGTAGAAAAGGGAGAAAACCAGCGCTGCTGGTCACTGCCTGCCCCGCCTTTTAATCGGGGCTCAGCGGGAAGTAGAAGAAATGGAAAGAGTAAACAAAGAGAGAAAAGTAATCGGTAGAAAAGCAGAAAAAAGTGCAAAGAAAATAACCTCTTTCACCTTTTTACCCCTTTAACTTTTTCACCTTTTAATATAGACCTTTAAAATTATATAAGAAATGAGTTTGGTAAATTATTTTGAAGATTTGAAGATTTGGCAATTGGCTCGCGCTCTTGCCTATGAGATATATCAAATAATGCGAGAAAATAAAGATTACGGATTCAAGGATCAAATTCAGAGGGCTGCCGTTTCCACGATGAACAATATTAGTGAGGGGTTTGAACGAAATTCGAATAAAGAATTTAAGCGTTTCCTGGATATTTCCAAAGGGTCGTGTGGTGAGGTCCGTGGAATGCTCTATTTGGCGGAGGACTTTGCCTACCTTGAAAAAAGTAAAGCTGAAAAGTTACGTGAAGATTGTAAGCTTTTGGCCGGTAGTATAGTAAATATGAAGAAGTCATTAAAAGAGTAGAAAATGAAAAAGTGAAAAAAGTAGAAGAGTGAAAAAGTAGAAGAGTGAAAAAGTGAAAGAGTATAAAAGTGGAAGAGTTTAAAAGTAAAAAAGTAGAAGAGTAAGAGGTTAAATCCCAGTTCTCTTCTTTCCACCTTTCCACCTTTTCACTCCCGCAAAACGCTCATAGCAAAGCTGCTGCCCACCTTTGCATTCCCGTAACGCTTACGCCATAGCTACAGCGCCGGCGCAGAGCGGGCCCAGCGGAGCTGGCTTTTTTCCTTTTCACCTTTTCACCTTTTCACCTTTTCACCTTTTTACCTTTTCACCTTTTCACTTTTCCCCCCATGCAAGACATCAACGAGTTAGCCGAGTACTTTCAGGAAGAAGAGAGCGTCAATATCAAGGAATTTCTGTTCCGGTTATTGTCCAAATGGCCATGGTTTGTGTTACTGGGCCTGATGGGCCTGGTGGCCGGTTATTTCATCAGCAAATCCACGCCGCCCACCTATCAGATCACCGGCACGGTGCTGGTGAACAGCGAGAGCAAGGGCATGGATATGGGGGCCCTGTTCGAGGGCTTCGATATGGGCGCCAAGGCCAACATCGAGAACCACATCCTGATGTTACAGTCGTACACCCTTAACCGGCAGGCGCTGGAGAACCTTCAGTGGGAGGTCTCCTGCTACAGAGAGGGTTTCTTTAAGGATGAGCTCCTCTACGGCAACCTGCCCTTTGTGATGACGCGCGATACGGCCTTCCGTCAGGTGACGGGGCTGCCGGTGCACCTCGAGGTGCTGGAGGGCGGGCAATACAGCCTCTCGGTCGATGACCAGATCATGCAGGAGGGCGCCCCGGTGCAGGTTAATTTTGAGGCCACCGGCCGCTTTGGGCAACCCTTCAGGAACGACTATTTCTCCTTCACCCTCGATAAGAGCGTGGCTTACCCGCTGGAGGTGGGCGACCGCTTTTATTTCCGTGTGAACGACATCAACCGGTTAACGCTCGACTTCCAGGGTCGGCTCGAGGTGAGCCAGTCCACCAAGAAGGCCGATGGCATCAGCCTGATCCTCAAGGGGGTGGATCCCCGTCAGCAGGTCGATTACATGAATGAGCTGATACGCGTCTATATGGATTTCGGCCTCAGCCAGAAGAACCGCACCTCGGAGAATACCGTTCACTTCATCGATGCCCAGCTGGCCCAGCTGGTCGACTCGCTCAAGTCGGCCGGGGAGAGCTTCACCGAGTTCCGCTCGCGCAAGGGGATCGTTGACCTGAGTCAGGAAGCCGGCCTGGTGGTGCAAAAGCTGGAGAACCTGGAGAACGAGCGGGCCCTGGCCGAGCGCAAGGTGGAGTACTACCGTAACCTGCAGACCTATATGGGCAATGCCGAGCAGATGAAGCTCATGGTGGCCCCCTCCGTAATGGGCATCGTCGATCCCGCCCTGAATGCACAGGTGATTAAGCTGGGCGAGCTCTACAGCAAGAAGTCGACCCTCTCGTTTGTGGCCAAAGAGAATAACCCGGGGATGCAGCTGGTGGAGCAGGAGATAGGCAACACCCTGCGGTCGCTCGACGAGAACCTAAAGAATCTGCTGAGTCATGCCACCGTGGAGCTCAACAGCCTCAACAGCCGCATGTCGGGCATCAACCTGGAGCTGGCGGGTCTGCCCAAGACCGAGCAGGAGCTCATCAACATCAAGCGAAGGTTCGACCTCAACAACGAGCTCTACACCTTCCTGCTGCAAAAGCGGGCCGAAGCGGCCATCACCACTGCCTCCAATGTGTCGGATGCTCAGGTGCTCGACCCCGCCCGCGTGGAGACCGCCGTCAAGGTGGGGCCCCGCACCGGACTCAACCTGCTGATAGGATTGATCCTGGGTCTGGCACTGCCCTTCCTGGTGATTGTGGTGGGCGATTATTTCAACGACACCATCCAGTCGAAGGATGAGCTGGAGAAGGAGGCTAAGGTACCCATCGTGGGGCAGATTGCCCATAACAACTACAAGAAGGAGATCCCCGTCATGGACCACGCCCGCTCGGGCATTGCCGAGACCTTCCGGGGCCTGCGGGTTAACCTGGGCTATCTCTACAAAGGCGATGGCGCTAAGGTGGTGGCCATTCACTCCATGATACCGGGGGAGGGCAAGACCTTCAACTCCCTTAACCTGGCGGCCATCATCGCCCTGGATAACAAGAAGGTGCTGCTGGTGGGGTGTGACCTGCGCAAGCCCCGTCTGCATCATATCTTCGAGCGGGACAATCATCAGGGTTTGTCCTCCTATCTTATTGGAAACGATACTTTTAGCGATATCGTGCGCCCAACCGGACTGGCTAACCTGAGCTATGTGGGTTCGGGCCCCATCCCGCCCAACCCCTCCGAGCTGATTGGCAATGGGGAGTTTCACAAATTCATGGCTGAGGCCCGCGGGCAGTTCGACTATATCGTGCTCGACAACGCCCCCGTCACCCTGGTGACCGATGGCTTGCTGGTGGGCCGTTATGCCGATGTCAACCTGTTTGTGCTTCGTCAGGGGTACAGTCATAAAGGTCAGGTCAAGTTCATCAATCAGATGTCGGAGAAAGAGTCGCTGAAGCAGATCGGCCTCGTGCTCAACGACACGGTCTACCAGGGCTATGGAACCTCCTACGGCCGCTATGGCCGCTACGGCTACGGTGGTTATGGGGGCTATGGCTACGGCAACGGCTACTACGATGAAGGCTACGAAAAACTTAGCTGGAAAGAGAGGATAGTGAAAAGGGTGAAAAAGTGAAAAGGGTGGAAAGGTGAAAAGGGTGAAAAAGTGAAAAAGTGAAAAAGTAAAAAAAGTGGGAAGGTGGAGAAAGTGAAAACCAGCTCCGCTGGTCCCGTGCTCCGCCGACGCTGCGTCCTTCGCCATGCTCCTACGCTGAGTCCTTCGCCAGAGGCTTCGGCCGCCGGAGAAAGCTACGGCGTAAGCGTAAGGCTTCGGCCGCCGGAGAAGTCCTTCGCCAGGGGCTACGGCCAACAATGAAAGCTATGGCGTAAGCGTTGCGGGAATGAAAAGGTGGGCCACCAGCTTTTCTAGACTTAGCCTGCCCCGGTTCATGGGGGTTAAACGGGAAGTGAAAAGGGTGAAAGAGGTGAAAGTGAAAAGAACCGTGGGCTGATCTCCCCCTAAAGAGCCTGTCCCGCCTTAGCGGGAGGGCCCGGGGGGTGCGGGAAGGTGGAAGGATAATGGAAGGAAAGGTGAAAAGGGTGAAAAAGTGAAAAAGTAAAAAAAGTGGAAAGGGTGGAAAGGGTAAAAAAGTTCCCGCCAAATTAAAATTTTCTCTCCCCTTCGTTTGTAACGAGGGGAGTGCCAGACTCTCGTTTGTAACGAGAAAGCTTTCTACTTCTCTTTACTTGTAGAGGGTTTTAAATACCAAATTGCCCATTGCCAATCGCATGTTGCCAATTGATTTAGCCTTGTCCTTGTCCTTGCAGCGCAGCAGCCGTCGCAATTTGTTATTGCTTTGGCCCTCAATGGGCAATCTGTTCAAAAGCGGCAGCTCCTTTTTTTCTCCCTTCACATTTCCCTTTCTCTTTTCCATATTGGTCCCCGTCAGGGACCCGGAAAACAGGCCTTTAGTACCCCCGGCTGCTTTCGTGCTAAGCACTTCGCGCCGGGGGCTATTCATATTGGTCCCCTTCAGGGACACCGGATGCACCCTTTTCAATTGCTATCAGTTCCTTTTATCTTTCCCTTTTCCGCCTTTATAATCTTCTTCTATCTCGCCCCTGACGGGGCTTCTGCCGATGGTGAATGGCCGTGATTTCTACCCATATTTCGCCCCTGCCGGGGCTTTTTTCCTTTAACCTTTAGCCTTTCCCCTTAATTTGTATTGTAAGCGTCCCAAATTGAA
>JBFHFS010000063.1:0-28108 GCA_041583495.1 Marinilabiliaceae bacterium
ACGGACGTAAAGCAAAAAGTATATTTAAATATGGACTTTCTACGATTGCTAACATTTTGTCAAACCCTGGAAATCAATTCAATATAAATGTCTATGAATTTTTGTCATGTACTTAGCCCAAAACCCATAAAAGATGAGAAAATTATTATTGTCCATGCTGGTTTTAGCATTGGGACTTACTGCATTTGCCCAGGACACTCCATACGAAACCAAACAGAACCTCCATTATTACAACGATTCTGTTAACCTTTCTGACGATTACATTAATGAGCGCTGTGTTTTGGACCTCTACTTCCCTAAAAACTCCAAAGGGTATCCAACTATTGTGTGGTTTCATGGAGGGGGCTTAACCGGTGGCAACAAGGAAATCCCGGAAGCACTTAAGAATAGGGGCGTTGCCATCGTGGGGGTCAATTACCGTTTGTATCCCAAAGTAAAGGCACCCAAACATATTGAAGATGCCGCTGCTGCCGTTAGCTGGGTCTTCAACAACATTACCGGTTTTGGGGGTGACTCATCGTTAATCTTTATTTCGGGACACTCAGCCGGCGGCTATCTGACCAGCATGGTTGGATTGGATAAATCCTGGCTCAACAAGTATCAGATAGATGCCAACAGAATCGCGGGCCTCATTCCTTTTAGTGGCCACACCATTACCCATTTTACCGTTCGTAAAGAGAGAGGCATTCCCGGAACCCGGCCAATCATCGACAGCCTGGCCCCCTTATATCATGTACGACCCGATGCTCCGCCCCTACTGCTCATTACAGGCGACAGGGAGATGGAAATGCTGGGGCGATACGAGGAAAATGCCTATCTCATGCGCATGATGAAAGTGGTGGGCCATAAAGACACCAGACTCTATGAACTGGATGGTTATGGACATGGCATGACCGGACCGGCCTTTCCCTTGTTGCTACAAGAGGTTCAACGCATTCAGAAAGCAAAAAATAGTAAGCCCGGGCAAGAATAATTGAACCCGGGCCGGCATTCACTGCCAATTAAGGCTTCCCTCCCTCTAAAAATGCCGTATATTTGGAAGTCGTAACCGAATAATATGAGGATGACGTTTCGATAACCAGGCAAAAATCACGCGACAGATCCCGGCGGTGGACAGGTGAACAGTAATGTATCTTTAAACCCTAAAAAACAATGAAACTATTCCAGAAACTCGCCATTTTAGCAGGGTTGATTTCACTTTTCGCTCCCCCTGTTTTAGCGCAAAACCAACCCCTAAAAGTGGGTGTGGCCGGACTTTCTCATGGGCATGTACACTGGATCTTCAATAGTGAAAGCCGGGGAGACATTAAGATTGTTGGCATTGCGGAAGCCAACCTGGATTTGGCAAAACGGTTAGCCACACAGTATAATTTTCCGATGAGTAAGGTTTTCACCTCTCTCGAAGAGATGCTTGAGGCCACCCACCCGGAAGCCGTCTCGGCTTTTGGCTCGATATATGAACACCTCCAGGTGGTTGAAACCTGCGCGCCCAAAGGCATTCACGTGATGGTTGAAAAACCTTTGGCCGTTAGTCTGGATCATGCCCAAAAGATGGAAGCCCTTGCTTTAAAACACAAAATCCACCTGCTCACCAACTACGAAACCACCTGGTATCCATCTAACCATAAGGCTTATGAGTTGGTGAAAAACGACTCCATTGGGGATATTAGAAAAATCATTGTCCGAGATGGACATAAAGGCCCCAAAAAAATTGGGGTTAACCCCGAGTTTTTAAGTTGGCTCACCGATCCGGTCCTAAACGGAGGTGGGGCCATCACTGACTTTGGCTGTTACGGGTTAAATCTGGTAACCTGGTTAATGGAGGGGCAACCGCCCATTAGCGTTACCGCGGTGACCCAACAACAGCAACCCGGGAATAACCCCAAAGTGGATGATGATGCGACCATCATCTTAACCTACCAGGGAATCAATGCCATCATACAAGCCTCCTGGAACTGGCCCATAGGGCGAAAAGACATGGAGATATATGGCCTTAACGGGGTGGTATATGCCGATAACCGAAGCAACCTTCGTATGCGCATTGCCAAAGGATATGATGGCTATGAAGAAACGGCCTATGAATTGGAAGACCGAAAAGCACCTTACGACGACCCATTTGCCTTATGGGCTGCCGTTGTGAAAAAAAAGATCACCCTCCAGCCCTTTGACCCCTCTTCACTTGAAAACAATATGGTGGTCATGGAGATATTGGATGCAGCCATTAAAAGTTCAAAGACAAAAAAAACGATAGACCTTTGAAAAACAGGTCACTTCCCAAAGGGAGACTGAATACGGGGTGATAAA
Organism: Marinilabiliaceae bacterium; assembly: GCA_041583495.1. Lineage (GTDB taxonomy): Bacteria > Bacteroidota > Bacteroidia > Bacteroidales > Marinilabiliaceae > JBFHFS01. Next base: position 2,305 of record JBFHFS010000063.1, read on the forward strand.
AAAAAACCCTTCCCTACTGCTGGGTCCGCCACCATCCCCCAGCCCCTTAAAAATAATCATACCCCCGTGATATCATAGGAAAAAAACACCTGCAATAACCGAAGTTAAACAACTCTAAACAACCGCATCACAAAAAACCAAACCCACCAAAAACAAGCACGGATAAAAGCCGACCGAGTAATAGTGATCTGGGTGCCAACATACGCGTAACTATTGTAATTGTCCTCAAGTATAAGGGTTGAATTTTTATTGAATCGACCAGCAAAAAATTGGGCAGCCACCCGAAACATAAACCAATAAAACTCGTTTATTTGCATCCGATTGTGGCGGCCAAATTTGTTTCCTTTGCGCAGGAAACCGTCAACCTCAAAACACATAATTTTTACTGCAGGCCTTTGACATGCATGAAAAAAAAATAACATTCAGACTAACATTGACCAATTACAACCATTAAAATGGAAACGAATAAAGACAAACACGGGATTGATAATATCGAGTTATTATTTCTAAAAAATGATGACTATTCAGAGATAAAAAGCGCCATGATTGAGGCTTATCCAAACATGGCAAATTCCTATTGGAAAGAGGACCAGATAAAAGCCCTGATTCACAACTTCCCGGAAGGACAAGTGGCCATAAAGGTGGACAATGAATTGGCCGGTTGTGCCTTATCCATCATTGTGGATTACAGTCAGTTTGACCACAAACACACCTATAAGGAGATAACCGGCAACTACACCTTCAACACCCATACCGATAAAGGCGATGTGCTATATGGCATTGATGTTTTTATCAGACCAAAGTTTCGTGGATTGAGGCTGGGACGCCGGTTATACGACTACCGGAAAGAGTTGTGTGAACGCAAAAACCTTAAAGGCATTGTTTTTGGCGGGCGAATCCCGAACTACCACAAATATTCGGATAAGATCTCCCCAAAGCAATATATCGATAAAGTAAGAAACAAAGAGATTCATGATCCGGTATTGAATTTTCAAATGTCCAACGATTTTCATCCCGCCAAAATCCTACAGGGGTATCTCGAAGGGGATAAAGAATCCAAAGAGTTTGCCGTTCTGCTGGAATGGGACAATGTATACTACGAAAAAAGCTCAAACAAGGCGGTTAAGGATAAGACCCTGGTAAGACTGGGCCTGGTGCAATGGCAAATGCGCCCCTATAAAAATCTGGATGAACTGATGCAACAAGTGGAATATTTTGTGGATGCCGTCTCGGCTTACCGTTCGGACTTTGCCCTATTCCCCGAGTTCTTTAATGCGCCCCTGATGGCCAAATTCAACGACCTTTCAGAGCCGAAAGCCATCCGTAAGTTAGCTGAGTATACCGAAGAAATTGTGGTTCGTTTTTCAGAGCTGGCCATTACACATAACATTAATATCATCACCGGGAGTATGCCCGAGGTCGTCGATAACCGGCTCTTCAGTGTAGGTTACATATGTAAGCGTGATGGAGGGGTCGAGCGGTTCGAAAAACTGCATGTAAAGCCCGATGAAGCTAAGATTTGGGGTTTGCAGGGGGGCGATCAGATTAAGACTTTTGATACCGACTGCGGAAAAATTGGCGTATTGATATGCTATGATATTGAGTTTCCTGAATTAAGCAGACTGTTAGCAGACGATGGCATGAATATTCTTTTTGTTCCCTTCCTAACCGACACCCAAAACGGCTTCTCCAGAGTTAAGAATTGTGCCCAGGCAAGGGCCATCGAAAACGAATGCTATGTGGCCATTGCCGGAAGTGTCGGTAATCTTCCTAAAGTCCACAACATGGACATCCAATATGCTCAATCGATGGTGTTTACGCCCTGCGACTTTTCATTCCCAACAAACGGGGTGAAGGCAGAAGCCACCCCGAATACGGAAATGATTCTGATCGCAGATGTGGATATCGACATGATCAGAGAGTTGAATCAGTTTGGAAGTGTCAGAAACCTAAAGGATAGAAGAACCGACCTCTATTCGGTGGTTAACCATCGCGCCAAAGAAGGGTCGGAAAACTGAGTCATTAATCGGGATCATTGGCGGTGTAGAAAAAAGATTAATTAGCCCAAATTGTTTTTAAAACCAATTTGGGCTAATTAATCTCCTCAAAAAAAAAGGTTGTTCCAAAGGCCTTCGATTGTTTCTGGGCGATACCGCACCGAACCCTTAACCGCAAGGTGAAAAACCCTATGCCTCTTAAGGCATTTTAACCTCCACCAAAACCGGCAAATGGTCGGAGGGATACATTAAATTATCGGAATCGCTTAGCACCCCATATTTTAAAACGATGCAGGAAGTTTGCTTCGACATAAATATGTAGTCTATCAATCGGGTTACCGGTTCATTATGCTTAAAATTATTAAACGTCCCGGAGGGGCCGAAAGGTTTTTCTTTGGATACCTCTCTACAATCATCCATTCTTTTCTTCAAGGCCAATATCCGGTCAGCATTGGGTTCGGAATTAAAGTCACCCATAAAAAAAACAGGATAGCCCTTTGTATTCATGGCCTCCATTTCCGAAAGAATCAATTGAATTCCATTGGTCCTTGCCACTTCCCCCACATGATCTAAATGGGTGTTAAACACCCAAAATTTGTGTCCGGATTGTTTGTCCTCAAACAGGGCATAGGTGCACACCCGGTTATAGGCGGCATCCCAGCCTTTTGAAATTTCCCCGGGTGTTTGGGATAACCAAAAGGTGTTGGTTTCTATCAGGTCAAGCCGATCCTTTTTATAAAAAATTGAAGAGGCTTCTCCCTTTCCCTCGCCCTCTCTGCCGATTCCAACATGGTTGTAGGCTAAAAGAGCCCTGGTCATATCCACCACCTGATTGGGAAGAGCTTCCTGCACGCCCAATACGTCGGGTTCGTAAAACCGTATTTGGCTGGTTAGGAAGTCCTTTCGGTGTGTCCAGTTGTTCGGGCCATCCACCGCCACATCCAACCGAATATTGTAGGTCATTAATTTTAACGACTGACCAAAAACGGCGGTAGGAAAAAACATCAAAAGCCAGAAAAAGAAGACCCCTTTTGCGCTCATTTTAATTCGGTTGATTCAGTATTCTGATACACTCTCACATAATCGATCTGCATTTCGACCGGGAAAATGGTCTCATCGATCTCTCCTCCCCAGTTGCCGCCAATGGCAAGATTCAGAATAAGGTAATAGGGCTTATCAAAAGGCCAACCTTCATTGGTTGCAATGCGTCCATCCTGCCCTTTGTAAGATTCAAAAAACAAGTTATCGTCCACAAAAAACTTAATGGATTCGGTGGTCCATTCGATGGCATATTTATGAAAGGTATCAAACACATCATCGAACTTCTCAAAATGGGTTATCTGAGTGCCTTTGATGTGGTTGTACAACTCCGAATGGAGGGAGGTGTGAACCACATTAGGGTCCTTCCCCACATGTTCCATGATGTCTATCTCTCCACATAACGGCCAGGGTTCAGTGCCCTCCTTAATGCTGGTGGGAAGCATCCATATGGCAGGCCAGGTCCCTTTACCTTTGGGCAGTTTGGCCATGACTTCAACTTTGCCATATTGGAACGAAAACCGCTGGTAGGTAGTCAGCCTGGCGGAAGTAAAAGCGGATTTTTCGAAATCCTTTTTTAGGGCTGCAATATGAAGCAAGCCGTCATTTACGTAACCATTCTCAAGAGAATTCTCGAGATAAAACTGTTTTTCATTATTCCCCCAGCCATGGCCGCCCACATCATAATTCCATTTACTGCTGTCGGGCAGTCCATTGTAATCAAACTCATCACCCCAGACCAGGCTCCATGTTGGAGCCTCTGCTTTTGCCTCCTTCTGTTTGGCGGCCTTTGGGATACAGCCCTGCAAAACAAAAATAAGGAGTATGGTACTGGATAAAACAACCGTTCGTTTCATTGCATTGGTTTTTTATTTATTAAATTCTATAAATCGTCCTGTTCAATCCCGGCAAAGGAAAAAAATGGAGGAGGCCTTACGACTACTCCTCCATTTTGGTTTAGCTATTCAAAGTTGAAGATCCCTTCTGAATCTGTAAGGGTTTAATCCTTTATTGTAAATACCAGGGAGTCTTATTAATGCCATCGTATCCGCCGTATTGCTCGTCAATGGCATTTTGATAATTTTCCGTATTGTTATCCAGTTCAGAAGTGGGATACATCCATCTTTTGGGATAGACGGTTTTGTCATCCGGGTTCAAACTTGTTGAAGAATCCAGCGGATATACGGGGTATCCTGTACGTAAGAATTGAGGATAGTTACCGCCATTACCCTGGAAAAAATCCAATAACCATCTCTGCATCCAGATCTGCTGTAAACGATCTGCTTTGCTTCCGCCGGTTGCATAAGCTGCATCACCGGTAAAATAGTTATCGATATAGGATTGGTTGATAGCCATGCCATGAACATAAGCGCTTGTGTTGGAGAGATTCATATAATAGGCCAATATAGCCTTCACCCCATTTTCGTAATAGGTCTGGGCATTGCCCGAAATCCAGCCTTCCTCAACTGCCTCTGCAAGGATAAAACACTGCTCCGAATAGGTCATGTATAGCATAGGGTCGCCATCCATAAACAAAACATAGCGTTCATTAACCAAAGAATATTGACCAGCCAGACCATTAAGAGCCAACGTTTCGGCCGACATGGAAGTAGGGGCACCTACATAGGCATCATAGTTAGATTCCGACATTCCGTCGTTGATGAGTGCCTGGGCAGGATCTGCAAAATAGAATAGTCTGCGGTCGTTAAAATTTTTCAATGCATCCACCGCCAATTTGGAAATAGCGGTATATATCCTTCGGGCTTCTCCATTGTACATTGGATGCGTGGCGTTTGCATAGGTGGTATAGACCAGTTCAAAATTGTCATCATTGCTTTCCATTAAATTACCTGCATTTACAATGGCGGCAAAACGGGTTTTTTGAGCGCTTGTAGCTTTCTTGCTTATGGTTTGGATAACTTTTAGCTGAAGCACATTACATAATTTTTGCCATTTTGAAACATCTCCGTCAAACATAATATCACCATCAAAATCAACACCTCCGGCAAAATAGGCTTCAGCCTGCTGCAAGTCGGCCAGAATTTGGACAAATACCTCTTCCTGCTTATCGTAGGCAGGTTTGGTGATTCCTTCATCGGCCAGTCCAGCCTCTGAATAAGGAACATCTCCCATATCTGTTGTCATGTGAAATCCATACCAGGCTTTCAAAAATAACTGCAGACCTTTATAGGATGACTCGTACTGAGTGCCTTCTGCAAACTGTACCATGAAATTAAGGTCGGTTAAGTTGGTATAATCGCCGAAACTGCCGTAGGGCCAGTAAGAATAATAATATTGATAGGGATTAGGATTGGTTTCAAGGATGGCAATATGCTTATTAAACAAATTCCCTGAAGTAAAATCCGAAGCATTGGGATTCCAAAACCTAAACTCATCTTTCAGAATCTGGGTTGCCAGCATACTGGGTGTAACCTCGGTGGTTGAATCCGGGTCGGTATTCATTTCCACAAAGTTGTCACACGAGACGGTGAGCAACAGTGAAAAAAGGATAATTATATATCTTAGATTTTTCATGATTTAATTCTATTAAAATGATAGTTTAATATTAGCACCAAGATATCGAACCGATGGATCTGCAAAATCTTCCTTACCACCATCCGGGTCAGAATATTTAAAGTCTTTTGACCACAGGAATACATTTTGCCCAATAAAACTGGCAGATGCATTTTTTACGAATCCGCCCCAGTTTTCTAAAATTCTGCGAGGCACTGTATAGGTTAAAGACACTTCGCGTAATTTAAGGAATGTCTTGGCATAAACGTCATTCGGGTTTGCTGTTCCACCCCATGCGCTTGTGTTGTGCATGTCGGTTGCCGCCTGCTTATAGGTCGTATAAACATCGTTTGTGCCATATTGCCTGGTGTCGCTGGTGATGTTACCAAAAGTATCGTATGTTACCGCACCGGAGATTACCTTTACGCCATCCCCAAGATAATTTTGAGTACCTGGATTGGCGACATCCAAAGCCCTTTCTTCCGTTAACGATTCCGGATGACCACCAGACTGCCACATGTAACTTTCAGTTCGGGTACTCATCATACCGCCAACCACACCGTCCATCGATACAAACAAACTGAAATCCTTATATCTTAAAGTAGAGTTCATACCCCAAAGCCAATCCGGATCGCTGTATCCGTATACGGAATAATAGGAACTTTTTTGAATTCTTCCATTGCTGTAAATAACCTGTCCGGCATTTTCTCCATCAGGAACATACAGGTAGTCTTTCAGTGTAAAAGCATCCACACGATTACCTTCTTTTATCCATGGATCATTATCGGTATAGCTCTCATCGAGTTTTGTATATACTCGTTTATAGGTCGACCAGTTTAATGCCAAATCCCACTGTAAATCGTGCGTTTTAACTGGCGTTGCTCCAAGGGCTATTTCCCAGCCTTTTCGTGAAATCTCCTCATCGGTATTTACATAAATACTGGATCTTCCTGATGCTGACGAAATAGATGCATATTCCAGAAAGTCGTACATGAGCTTATCGTAGTAAGAAACATCGACCGTTAAACGCCTTTTAAACATGATACCCTGAAGTCCTATTTCATAAGTATTGGCACTTTCGGGACGAATATTGTCCAAAGAGTATAAACTGCTTGGAGCGCTGGCGCCGCTTAATTCGTTCCAGGTATTGGTGGAAACTGTAAAAACGCTATTGATATCATAAATTCCGGCAGGTGTTTTTGATTGCGTCCAGGAATTTCTGATTTTCATCATATCCAGCCAGCTCTTGGTAGATTCAGGCAAGAGCTCAGAAACAACAAAACTTGCTGCAAAGGATGGATAAAAATAAGACATATCTGCTTTTGAAATACCTTCGCCGGCCAGGGTGGAACTCCAGTCGTTACGTCCGGTTGCTTCCAAATAAAGCAGCTCATCCCATGAAAGGGACAGGCGGCCAAAACCTGAGTTGACCTGCCGGGCACTGGTGCTTTCCGACACGGATGCTGAATTTACAGAGGCTTTGAGAGAAAAATATCCGGGAACGGAGATGCCGCCTACTGTTTGTGCATTAATGTTATCATCTCTCTGGAAGAAAATGGTGCCCCCAACAAGGTAATCAACATTGAGTTTGTCAATAATTTTTTTACTTCCTGTTAATAACAAGTCACTGTTTATACTAATCCCCTGGGTTCTACCGGTAATGTAAGCCCCTGTTTTGGTGCCATTCCAGGGATACAGGTTTCCAGGAACCGAGGTGTTCCCGGTAGAAACATAAGATCCCTTAGAGACTTTTATCTCGCCACGATCGAGATAAAAATCAAGACCTGAACGAGCGGTTAATTTTAACCATTCCGTTACATCATAACTCATCGAAAGATTCGCATTAAATATATCGCGCGACACTTCATTGGTTTTTTCGTAACGATCGAAATAAGGGTTATTCACACTTGACTGATAGGTATAGTTTTGCTGCTCATCCCTTTTCAACCAATAATTGTCTTTGTAATCTAAAATATTAAAGTCGGCAGCAGACCAAATCAGCAATGAATACATAGGATCGTATGAAGTATAGCCATTTGATCCCATGTTTGGCGTTTCTCTTTTGGTGTACGATACATTCGATGTTAACTGGAACTTGTCCAAATTTATGTCACCCCCCATTGTGTAGGTGTATTTGTTTAACATCGAATTAGGATATTGTCCTTTATTTTGAGTCCAGTTCAATGAACTTCTAAGGGCTATTTGATCCCCCTTAAATGCAACATTAACATTGTTGTTGGTAATGTATCCCTGCTCAAGAAAATTCTTGAAGTTATTTTTCCCGATTGGCAGATACTCATAATTAGCATACTCCATCAAATAAGGATCCCATTGTTCGCGAATGGTTCCATCCATAACGGTTCCCCATGAGGAGGTGGAATTTTTATCGTAAGTATTATTACTTCCCCTGCCATACAGGCCTTGTTTTTCGGGAATTGCAAGAAAACCAGCAGAATACATTGTATTCGAAGTAACATCGATGGTGGTTCCGAATTGACTACTGCTTCCGTTTTTGGTTGTAACAATAATAGCACCACTGGCACCACGGAATCCGTAAAGAGCTGAAGCGGTTGCACCCTTCAGCACACTCATTGATTCAATGTCTTCCGAAGCAATATCACTAAGTGTTTTATTGGCATAGGCAATACCGTCGATTACCAAAAGGGGCTCCTCTCCTCGGATATAAATGGTAGGTTCAACATTAAAATCGGAGGAGTTTTGGACCAGGAGGCCTGCCACCTTACCTGTAAGCGAGGTTCCCACATCCACCCCGGAGACTTTCTGCAAGGACTCACCGGAGATTTCCTGCACGGCATATCCAAGAGACTTTTGCTCCCTTTTAATGCCTAAGGCAGTCACCACCACTTCACTCAGGCCAAAGGTTTCTTCCTGCAGCACAATGGTCAGCTGGCTTTTGCCTGCCACACTAACTTCGAGGGTGGACATCCCCAAAAAAGAGATGGACAACACCGCCTCTTCAGGCACCTGAGTGAGAGTAAAAATACCCTCACTGTCACTAAGGGTACCCAGGATAGTCCCCTTAATGCTGATGGAAGCGCCCGGAATAGGGACTCCACTTTGGTCAACCACTTTTCCGGTTACCGTTTTGCCTTGTTGCGCTAAACCGGAGCTGGGGTCCAAATAATCGGGTACGATAACGATGCTGTTGTCTACCACTTTATAGGAGACCTTATCATTTTTCAATAAGGTCTTCAGTACATTGGCGACCTCCTCTTTTACCACCGTGATGGATACCAGACGCTGATCGTCCAGCACATCTTTCTTATAAAAAAGAGCATAGCTGGTTTGCGCCTCAATCTCATCAAAGACTTGCGACAGGGTGCCTTGTTCAATATTTAGGGTCACTCTCCCGACTTGGGAAAAGGAGTTGGTTGCAGTCGCTGCAAATATCCCCAGAAAGAGAAATAAACAGGTAAATTTCATAGCCAACAGGATTTTTTCCTGCCAATAGATAGAGTTATCTATGGCCGATTGTTCATTTTTTTTCATAAATTCGTGCAGTTTTGAAAGTTAGTAAATTGCCTCTGAACATAATTACAGAGGAGTTTATTAAACAAAGGCAGAAGCCGGCCCCCACCGGTTTCTGTTTCTTTTTAGTAACTTGTTAACACCACCTTGTTATCTTTCACCTCATACCCAATGCCTGTTGAAACGCGTAACATCTCTAACGCTTTAAAGATTGAATTATCGAGACTAATGGTTCCCCGGTATCTGAAATTACGCAAGGTGTCTGTCTTATAAACAAATTGAACCTCATACATCTTTTCCAGCTGGCTGGTGATCGTGGTAAGCATTTCATTTTTAAACACGATCTTACCATTTCGCCATGAGGTGTAGAGTTCGGTATCCACATCCTTAACCCTGATTGTTCCATCCTTCACCAGGGCCTGGCTTCCCATATTAAGAGCCACCGTCTTGCCTCCTTCGCTGATCTTCACTTTGCCTTCTTCCAGCGTAACCAAAACGGATCCATCCCGGTTATAGGCATCCACATTAAAACAGGTACCTAAGGCGGTCACTTCCACCCCACCTGTTTCCACCACAAAGGGCAACGCTTTATTTTTTGCCACTTCAAAAAAACCTTCACCCTCCAATTTAAGGGTTCTGTTGTCCAGACCATACCGCGAGGAATAAACAATAGAACTCTCCCCATTGAGCCACAGGCGTGACCCATCGGCCAGTATCACACACGAAGATTGTCCCCGGACAGAAGTTACGGTATAAAAGGCCTCTTTTTGAAACAGTCCTTTGTAACCCGAATACCAAACACCCGCCGATGCCAACAAAATAATGAAGACTGCGGCGGCCATTTTGGCAAAAAGGAAAAAACGATTTGATAAAGAGTGTTTCTCCTTTTGAACCCGCGCTTCAAGGACATTTATGGAGTGATGTATTTTATTCAAAAGATGTTCAAATGCCACAGGATTATCCACCTCCGGGTTTTCGAGCTGCCGCCAGTGCTGCTTTAAAAACTGCCAGAGTTCACTGGAGGGGGCATTTGACCTTAATTCATCAACAACGGCCTTTTCCTCCTCGGAAGTGCAGTTCCCTGAAATATATTTTTGAAATAGTTCGTTCATTACAATTAAAACTGTTAACGTATGATAAGCCCTTTTAAGAATAACGCACAACCCTGACAAAACCCCGAGCATTTTTTAAACTTTTTTTATTTTTTTTGTATTTATCTGACAATAAAGAACCTACCACATGTGCCCTAATTACCCTCCTGAATTTGACCCTTGATTCCACATAAAGTTGCGATACAACCAGGTTCTTTAGGAAAACCAAATACCACATCTACCCTCCTGAATATAAATGTTTTAATTACTGAATAAAAACTTCTGCCCACTGAAATATCCCTGCCATTTAACCCGGGAAGTACAAATGTTTTTTTTGAAATCACTTCTTTTTTCAAATCCATTTTTTCTTGATGTATTTCATTAAGTTGGATGCAATGACAGATGATTTTGTTATTGTTCGACCATATAACCAACGCAATGACAGCTTATTACCAGAAATCAAACAGTTCCTTAACATCTTGTTAAGGTTAATAATTGAAAAGTGTTAATACTCACCTTGAACCAATTTCGTTCACCACCAATGATACCAGGCTTTGTATCAAATATTTACGTTACTAAAAAAGCCCGATAATGTATTAATTCTACTATTCCAGGTTTACATACTTTGTTTATTACTGAAGAGGAGGTTATTCTCTCGAAAATTTTTTGTATTTTTAATCTATAGAGCATTCATTTTATAAATGGGTCCGGCACGGTGGTTGAAGAAATGCAATCGGAAAATAAAATATCGCCAGCCAAATGCCGTTTTTTTACATTATACTATTACTTTCGACCCCGGAAAATATAGCAAGTCTATGCCACTAAAAAACGAAGAGGAACTTGTCAGGAATATAAAAGAGGGCAACAAAACCGCTTTGGATCTGGTCTATTATGGCTATCATAAGCGTATCTTCGCCTTTGCATTCAGCTATTTAAAGAGGGAGGAGGATGCTATGGATGTGGTTCACGATGTATTTTTAAAGTTTTGGGAAAACCGACCTAATTTAAGTGCAGAAAGCAAAATTGAGCCCCTTATTTTCACCATCACCCGCAACACGGTCCTTTCCATCTTTCGGAAGAACACCTCCAGGCAGAAGTACCTCTCCTACCTGGGTTCACAATCAACCGATGATTCGACTACCGAGAAGATGGTTGATTACGATTTGCTCAACGAAAAGGTCGAAAGCCTAATAGCCCAGCTACCTGCTCAACGTCGGGCGATATACACGCTCAGCAGACACAGCGGACTCTCCAACAAAGAGATTAGCGCTCGCCTGAACATCGCCGAAAAAACCGTGGAAGACAATATTACCAAGGCATTGGTTTATTTACGAAAGGGCGTTAAAGGTGCCATGGAGGCCAAACTCTTTCTATACCTATTCCTGTAAATATTTAAATGCCCCCCTTCGGTTTTTTAGGTTACGGTAGCAGGTGAAGCAAACCATTCCGGAAATATTCATTTAAAATCCGAGACCAAACCGGTGGTCTGATTTCCTTTATGGCAAACAGGATATTCAATTACATCAAACAGATTATCAGACCACTGAAAAGTCCAGTGGCTGTAGTTTATAACAACCTGGTTAATTGCCGCCATTGTATGTAAATACTATTTTCCGTTTAGAAGCTGGAAGCTGGAAGCCTGAAGTAAAATGATTTAGGATGAAATTTCTTTCAAAATGATGGACAAATGATGGATATTAGCCTTGAAATTCTGGGCTTTAACTCAAGCCTGGAACAACACCGTAAAGATCAAAAACTGGATGCCTTTGAGGTAGGCCGGGTATCGGCCGAACATAAGGAGAGGTATATGGTGAAGACCGCCACAAGTGAGCTGGAAGCGGAACTGATTGGTAATTTAAGGTTTACCGCCGAAAGCAGATATGATTTCCCCGCTGTGGGCGATTGGGTGGCTTTTTCACGGTATGATGAAGACAAGGCCCTTATTCATGCCATCTATCCCCGCCACTCAATCCTTGAAAGAAAGGCTGCGGGCAGGTCAACACAATCACAGCTCATTGCCACCAATATCGATTTTGGATTAATCGTTCAATCGGTTAACCGGGACTTTAACGTAAACCGTCTGGAAAGGTATTTAACCATTTGTAATACCTCTAAAATAGAGCCTGTTATAGTACTCAGCAAAATTGATTTAATTGATGACCAGGAGTTAGAAGCACTGCTCCGGAAAATAAAAGAGCGGATCAAAAATTTACCCGTCATAGCCATCAGCAATCAAACCCATATTGGACTGGATGCCTTATCGGCTCTGATAGAAAAAGGCAAGACCTATTGTTTGCTTGGATCTTCCGGGGTTGGAAAATCCACCCTGTTAAATCAGCTTACGGGTCAGGAACTCATGAAAACCGCCGCAATCAGTCAGGGAATCGACAGGGGAAAGCATGTCACCAGCCATAGGGAATTAATCGTTTTGAAAAATGGGGGGATATTAATCGACAATCCGGGCATGCGTGAAGTTGGAATTGGAGAGAGCGCCAGTGGGTTGGAAATCACCTTCGAAACCATACTTGAATATGCCGGACATTGCAAATATAAGGATTGTAAACACATAGATGAGCCGGGCTGTGCCATCCTCGAAGCAGTCGAAACCGGAGAGCTTGACAAAGATTCGTATCTTAATTTCCTGAAGCTGGAAAAAGAGAGAATGCACTTTGAATCTGATGCCCTGGAGAGGAAGAGGAAGGACAAGGACCTTGGCAAAATAATCAAGCATTTCAAAAAACAAAGAAAAGACAATAAGTACTAAGCCCCTCCGGGAAAAAAACAAAGGAATATTGTTACATTCGCAATCAGGCCGGGGAAAAAAAGAGGCATCCTTAATGAGTCCCTTTTCATGAAATACCTGCCACCGATGATAAAGCAATAAAAACTATGTGGTTCGAAGATTTAGTTGGTTTTAAAGAGGAAAGCCCTGAACAGGTTAGAGGTAATTTGATCCTTGAAAACAAGCATCTGATTTCTACTGTTAACGGGAAAAGCTTTCAATACGGAAACCTGGAAATACCAACCCTCAAAGAGTTAAAAAAATCAACCCTTCCATTAGAGATTTATCAGGATAAAATCGCCCTCGCCGAAGTTGTTGGAAAAGTAGAGGCTTTTCTGAAAGCAAAGGAAAACCAGGGCGCTGTTTTTCAGGTAGCCTCTCAGTTTAACCTGCTTGAAATGATTCATCCCGGGAGGATTCCCGAGCAGGGAGTAGGGATCTATGAAAGGGATAAAACCCAGGGACCCGCCTGCGCCATCGCCTGTGGTGCAGGAACCATTTACAGAAACTACTTCGTGAAAACAGGAAACCAAACGGGCCAAACAAGCCGGCTTCAAATAGACTGTTTAGACCAAGTTGGCAGAGCCTTGAAGAATGAAGATCACCATTTATGGCAGATGCAAAATGGTTATCTTTGTACAACCGGGGAAGGCCTTGAGAACATAAATGAACACCTGATTAATTTGAATCGGGATGAATTCCAGGAGCTGAAAGAAAAGCTGAAAATTGGCATCCAATGGGATACGGAAGTGACCATTTCAGAAAACAGACCACTGGTTTCCCAGGCCTTTTGTTCGGCCCTTCCAATTGCCTACTCCACAATTACCAAGCCTTACTGGAGGCCTTTTGCCCAGCTCATCCTGGATGGAACTTATGAAGCAACCTTTTTTGCCGCGCTAAAGAATTATGAGAAAACAGGCAACAGAAAGCTCTATTTAACATTAGTGGGCGGAGGTGCCTTTGGAAATGACCCGGAATGGATTTTTGAAGCCATCGGAAAATCGGTGAAAAAATTTAGAAATACGCCACTGGAGGTTAAAATTGTGAGCTACCCGTATCCCTCCCCGGGAGTGAAAGAATTTATTGATAAGATGAATTTATAAATTGAGGTCAAAAATGATCATCAATCAACTGACCTTGAAATTACAACTCGGGTATTGACTTTCATGAACCAACCATACAATGGGTCTTTATAACAAATACATTCTACCCAATGCAGTGGACTGGGCTTGCCGGATAAAGCCCCACATGCGCCAAAGAGAGAAGATAATCCCTCTGGCCACTGGCCACGTTTTGGAGATTGGGATTGGCTCAGGATTAAATCTGCCCTTTTATCATCGCGAAAATGTAACGCAGCTGACCGCCATCGACCCCTCCAGAGAGATGTGGAACCAGCGTGCAGTGAATACCCTGGAATTGCCCTTTGGGGTTGAGTTTATTGAAGCATGTGCCGAAGCCATTCCACTGGATGACCGCAGCATCGACACTGTAGTCATTACTTACACCCTGTGCACCATTATCGATGCAAAGAAGGCTCTTCAGGAAATGCGAAGAGTTTTAAAACCAAATGGGAAACTGATTTTTTGTGAACATGGCAAAGCTCCCGACAGAGGCATCCAAAGAGTTCAAAATATGATAAATCCCTTTTGGAAACGCATTGCAGGGGGGTGTAATTTAAATAGGGATATTCCACAGTTCATCGAAAACAACGGTTTTAAGGTAACTCAACTGGAAACCATGTATGCCTTTGGGTGGAAACCTGCCAGCTTTAACTATTGGGGAACGGCAGAACCCTATAACACACACCCGTCTGATTGTCTGGGTAATAGTCTTAATTTATCATATCCAAAAAGATGAACGCGAGCACCCGGCCGATAGACCGCTATTAAGACAACCATTACATCAATAGAAGCATTTGGCTGAGAGCGGGGGTTCCCTGGGCCACGCTGGCATTCTATCCACTGCCAGCCTTGTCATAGGCATTGCAGCAGCCGGCAATAGCAGGGAAATTGTGGTATTGGCCCCATTGGCCGGACTCGTGGCCGGGGCATTATCCATGGCTGCCGGGGAGTATGTGTCGGTTAGCTCTCAAATATTACCACCATTTAGAACCGGTTTTTCAGCAGAAAACAGTACTTTGGTACTGGTAAACGGATTCAAAGCCTCTGTCAGGCAAAAAGAAACCCTGGTTTTGTGTTTTATCCGTGAATTATTGGAATATATGTCATCGAATGTAATGGAAAAAGAAGAGACCTTAAGATTAATCTATTACTCACCCACCGGAACCACAAAAAAAATTGTAAAAGAGATCGGTAAGGGGCTTAACATCCATCAGATCAAGGAGTATAACCTAACGACCGCCCCCCCCTCCTTTGACGGAGATGGTTTAACCATTATCGGGTTACCCACCTATTCGGGCCGCCTGCCCGCCAATGCGGTTAAGAGCATGCAAAAACTAAAGGTAAACCATGCCCCGGTGGTCATCGTGGTGGTTTATGGAAACAGGGATTTTGATGACGCCCTTCTGGAACTCAAAGATCTGGTTGAAAATATTGGTTTCACCGTTATTGCTGCCGCCGTCTTTGTGGGAGAGCATTCTTATTCAACCCCGGAAAAACCCGTTGCGCAGGGACGACCCGATGCGTCAGATATTAACAGATGTCACGAATTCTCGCAAAAAATAGCGGCCAGGATTACCGCCATTAATAAAATGGAGGAACTCTCACCCTTGCCTGTACCTGGCCATTTTCCATATAAAGCCCCATCGAAACCACCCTTGCTTCTGTCCCCCGAAACCAATATGGACCTATGCGATATGTGCGGCATTTGCGCTGATGTTTGCCCTACCCGGGCCATCTCACTAAAAAACAAGCCCATAACCGACAAAGCATTATGCACCTGGTGTTGTGCCTGTGTAAAATATTGCCCTCACGGCGCCCGGATGTTTAATAACCCGACTATTGATGCCATACAGAAACGGCTGTTTGCCAACTGTTCGGAAAGAAAGGAACCTGAGTTTTTCGTATAAAATCAACCCTGACAAAACTGACAAAAAAATGAAAAGAATTACGCTTATTGCTGTGCTGGGCCTTTTAAGCCTGCTTTTTCTTACAGAATTGAAAGCAGAGATTAAACTCCCGGCCATTGTCTCCTCCAACATGGTTTTGCAACGCAACACTACCGTAGTGCTCTGGGGCTGGGCCAACGCAGGGGAAAAGATAACATTGAATACCTCCTGGCTGGGCGAGCCCATACATTTGGAAGCCAACGATGAGGGCAACTGGCGCATCCAGGTAAAAACCACCAACAGCAAAGCCCCCCAAACCATTAGCCTAAAAAGTAAATCCTCTGATATTACTCTGGAGAATATCTTATTTGGAGAGGTCTGGCTGTGCTCCGGACAATCGAATATGTTTCAGCCGATGAAAGGTTATACCGGACAACCAATATTCGGCGGCCCCATGGCAATAGCCAAATCCAACAACCCTAATTTAAGACTCTTCATGGTGGCAAACATTGCTTCAAAAACCCCCTTAAAAGATGTTGAGAAGTATTTTCCATGGCAGTCGGCCTCCCCGCAGAGTGTATCTGGTTTTAGTGCCATAGCCTATTGGTTTGGGCAACAGCTTCAGGAGACGCTGGATGTTCCTGTCGGGATGATACATACCTCCTGGGGAGGAAGTTCGGTGCAGGCCTGGATCAGCCAGGAGGCGATTAATAAATTCCAAACGGTTGATCCCCTAACCCTGGATATAACCAAAAGGCCCAATCAAACACCCACGGCTCTTTTTAACTCAATGATTTATCCATTAATTCCCTACACCATTAAAGGGGCTTTATGGTATCAGGGAGAATCGAATCGTGATGAACCCGAAAACTACAAAAATCTGTTTCCGGCCATGGTAAAGGATTGGAGAACCCGCTGGGGCATTGGCGATTTCCCCTTCTTCTACGCACAAATTGCCCCTTTCACCTATGATAATAACAATGCAGCTTTCGAAAGTGTAAAGAATTCCGCATTTATCCGTGAGGCTCAATTACAATGTTTAGACTCCATCCCCAACTCAGGAATGGCCGTAACGATGGATATTGGGGACGAATTTTGTATTCATCCGCCCAGAAAAAAACAGGTGGCCGACCGGTTATTCTTTTATGCACTCAACCAAACCTATGGTTTCGAGGCAGTTGATTGCGCCTCGCCGGTTTTTGATTCTCAGGAGGTAAGCGATGATGGACTGATTCTTCATTTTAAAAATGCTGAGAACGGCCTCTATACCTTCAACAAACTGGAAGGATTTGAGATTGCAGGAGAGGATAAGGTGTTTTATCCGGCCCAAGCGGTTATCAAGAATCGGACCTCCGTATTGGTAACAAGTAAAGCCGTTACAAAACCTGTTGCCGTTAGATATGCCTGGCGCAACTGGGTGGTGGGGACCCTTTTCGACACCAACCTTTTACCAGCCTCCTCCTTTAGAACAGACCAATGGAATAAGGCCACTCAGGCTGAAGACTAAAATCCTTGAAGACCATTAACCCATTCCTATTACGATGAAGAAATATCTTTTGCTTTTGTGCATTCAACTGCTTGTGCTCAATATCTTTTCTCAGGGTATTCGGGAGGCAAACATTTCTATTAACCTTAAGCAGGAAAAGGAAATGATTTCGCCTTTAGTCTACGGTCAATTCATTGAGTTCCTCGGACGATGCATCGACGGGGGACTTTATGATGAAAAGTCCCCTTTATCCAATGAACAAGGCTTTAGAAAAGATGTTCTTAAACGTGTCCAGGAATTAAAACCCCCACTTCTCAGGTTTCCGGGAGGAACGGTAATTAAAATATACCATTGGAAAGATGGTATTGGAGAAAAAAGCAGCCGTCCGAGACGGAAAAACCTAATTTGGGGGGGAACAATGGACAACCATTTTGGGACAGCCGAGTTTGTGCAATACTGCCGGGCGATAGGGGCTGAACCCTTTTTAGTGGTCAATATGTCGACCGATACCCCCAATGATGCCTCCGACTGGGTAGAGTATTGTAATGGAACGGGGGATACTTACTGGGCCAATCTGCGGCGATCGCATGGATTTGAAGCCCCCTTTAATGTTAAGTATTGGGGAATTGGAAACGAAGAATATGCAGAACCGGATGCCGGGAAACACCAGAATGTTGATAAATATATCGAAGATAGCTGGCAGTTTTTGAAGCTGATGAAACTTCAGGATCCATCCCTCAGGATAACACTTGTGGGAAATCCTGAAGACTTGGAATGGAGTCGTAAAGTGGTTGCCAATATGCATGAAGTATGTGATTTCCTATCCCTTCATTTCTATTCCATACCCGCCGACCAAACCTATTTCACCCTGCTAAAAAGCGTGGATCAATTTGGCGAAAGACTCGATTCTATTAGGGCAATCATTAACACGGTTCCCTCTAAAGTGGAGAACTTCCAGTCCTGGTACCGCTTTCCACCCCGACAAGGCCCACTGAAAATTGCCATCGATGAATGGGGAATCTGGGATATTAACTCTCAAAAGGGTACAGGCCCCTATAATTTGGAATACCCCTACAACTGGGCACATGCACTGGCTGTGGGAAAATTTCTGAATCTGTTCCAGCGAAATGCTGATATTGTTGGCCTGGCCACCTGGGCTCAAACCGTTAATGTTTTAGCCCCCATCATGACCACCGAAAATGGGTCTTATTGTCAAACGGTTTATACCCCCCTTCTAGCCTACAGGTTGTATTCCCAACCAAATAATTTACCCATTTCACTTAATTCGCCTGAATTGGAAAATCAGCTGGATTTAATTGATGCTGCGGCCAGCATTTCTGATGACAATCATAAAATAGTTGTTTCAATTATAAACCTGTCTGAAAAGGAATCTTTGCAAGCCAGAATTAATTTTAGTAATCTTCCAATTGGAGGGCAACTGGAATTGACCAGCCAGGTGACTTATACCGCGCCTTCGCTTGAGGTAGTAAATACTTTAGAGAAAAATTTTGTGACTGAATCGAAAACAGACCAAACAATTAGCGTGAAAAATGGGTTGAAAATAAACCTCCAACCCGCCTCAATAAACTTCCTGGTTATTAAAAGATCTGATCACCAGTGATCTTGCGTCAAATAAACGCCAACTAATTTAGAGCCATAGGGTTATTTCTGAGATGGAAATAGCCAGGACTTTCTTTGGGAAGGCAGGAATTACACCAGGCCATTGCCCATCCCATGGAAGGAACCATCCTGACGGTTATAAAAGAGTGGGCCGAATACCTGCTATTAAGGTAATTGTTATTTCAGATTTTGTAGAATGGCTAAAGCCTCTTCAACATGTTTCTCGACCTGAATTTGTGAATTAAAAATATACACCACCTCTCCCTCCTGGTTGATCACGTAGGTGACTCTACCCGGGATTAATCCGAACAAACTGCCCGGGACGCCAAACAGTTTACGCACCTTATTGCCTTTATCACTTAACAGGGTGTAGTTCAACCGGTGTTTTTTGGCAAACGCTAAATGACTCTCAACCGACTGGGCACTAATGCCGATAATCAGTGCATCGGTATCTGCAAACCCTTCAAAGTGGTCACGAAACGAACAGGCTTCACGCGTACAGCCGGGACTGTCGTCCTTAGGATAAAAATAGATCACAAGATTCTTCAGCCCCAATACCGAATCAATGGAAAACAATTCGCCATACTGGTCTTTTAACTCAAACAGGGGAACGGTACTCCCAATTACTAATCTCTCCATGTTGGGGGAATTTGGGCTAAAGATTAGATAAAAAATGAATAAAACAAAATAATAAGTTCTCATAAAAGTCCCCGAACCGGCAACACCCGCGATCAAAATCCATCGACTGATCTGCCTGCCCCATCCACCATTTAAATCCTCCTATTTTAAGGCGACGACCTGCTAAGCCCTCAAAAGCAGCAAAAAACATCCACTAAATATCAACCATTACCGACAGAAATGCCGAGCGGCCTATTGCGTTCACTCCTGAGCCGTGATACCGGTAATCCTGATTGAAGAGGTTGCACAGGCTCAGATCCACTTTAAAAAAGCGAAATCCATACCGGCTATTCACATTAATGACGTTCCATCCCGGGGTCCCCCCATCCGGAATCCGGTTATCGTCGATATCTCCCCCGGAAAGACGATCTTGTTTACCGGCCGTTTGCCACTCCAGGTTTACCCACCAGTTTTTGCCCTCATAGGCCAGGGCCAGACCACCAAAGAGTGGCGGAATTCGGCGGGCCGGCTCGTTTCGGGTTATATTCTGACCATAAGTATACGTCAGGCTACCGCGAACCATCCAGGCCTTGTTTAGCTTTAAATCCCAGGCAGTTTCTGCCCCCTGAATATAAGCACGTTCCACATTTTCTTTCTGGTAAAGGGGGTAACCTTCAATACTGTCCCCCTCTATTTTGTTGCGCACAATTAAGTTGTATAACTCATTGCGGTATAAGTATATCTCACCTCTTAGCTTATGGTTCTGAAACTTATAACCCACCTGAGCCTGGAAGGAGTGCTCGGGTTTAAGATCAAAATTGGGCGTTTCGTAACGGAAATCAACGATCCCCAGGGTGCCAAGGTCATCAATATTTGGGGCCCTGAAACCGGTATTCATGGAAACAAACAGATTGGATGTTTGAGTCAGTTTCCTGAGTATGCCCAGATTTCCCACCAGCGCAGAAGGGGTTAATTTGGTCGTCCCCAACACCTCATCGTTAACCTTATTGATAAAGGTGCTAAACCGTGCACCGGCTGAGACATTCCATTTTTGCCAATCAAAGGTATGCATACTAAAAACACCGATACTGGTCATGGTGGCCCCATCAGGATACAACCCACGTGAGATAATGTTCCCGTTGGTTAACAAATCGTGTGAGGAACGACTGCTGTTAACCAAATCGTGGTAGATATCCAGTCCCGTGTTCGCCGACCATCCCTTGCCGTTATCAGCGACCGTTTCGGCCGAGAAGCCCAATGAACGCACTTTATCATGCTCGGTGCGAAGCGTGGACGAACCGTTTTTACGCAGTTCTCTACCCTCTTCGTTGTTCTGCATCGAGGCGGTGAAGACAGCAGACTCCCAGGGGCCCGTCTTAAGTCTTTTATTCAATCTTATATAGGCCAGCTCCCGTTTCTGGGGATCCATTTTATTTACCGCATAGTCTTCAAGCACCACCTTATGAAAGACAGGCACATCGCTCTGATATACACGCTGGTAGGCCATCGTTATATCGGCACTTGTCGAGACAGCTATTTTTCCTTTCAAATCGAAGTCAAGTTCCCGGTAACCGGTTGGAGATTGCCTGCCGGTAGTGTCGCCACCCACCAGATCGCCAAAGTTCCGCCAGGTGATTCCGGCACGAAAGGCCACTTTCTTATGGCTGTAATTAACAACCCCATTCATACTCTTCTCCATGCCATGGGTCGCCACCCGGGTAAGCATCCTGCTTCGCCAGGTGGGTTCACCGCTGTATTTCAGCGAAGGACTGAAAGCCTGCAGGGTTCCGCCAATGGCATCGGAACCATACTGTACCGACCCACCTCCCCGCAGCACTTCCATCTTTTCAACGCTAAAGACATCGATGGTATTGAAATACTGATTTGGCCCATAGCGCATGACCGCATTACTGAGCCGGATACCATCAATCAGAAGCAGGGTTTGATTACCGGTTAATCCGCGCAGAAAGGGTGAACCGCCTCCATGGTTGGTCTTCTGAACAAATACACCAGGGGTGAGCATTAACGCCTCAGGAGAAGAACGAAGCTGAGCCTTCTCAATGGTTTGGTGATCGAGTAAACCGATGGCTTCGGGTGTTTTTATCTGAAACGATCCATACCGGTTGGCTGTGACCACCACCTGAGGCAATATTTGTGACCCTATCGAATCCAACCCGGGATGGGTCTCCCTGGCTTGAGCATTTATTTTGCCCTCAAACGTGGATAAGAATAACAAAACAATCAGAGTAAAATATGGAGGTATTTTTTTCATCCGGCAAAAATTGAAAGCCCGTTTATTTAGAGGGCTTAATTATCTGGTTCGTTTCAACGAACAAAATTATTAATATCTAATTCTTTTCAAAGATAATCCACCCTAATTCACTGCCGGATACCAATTTGTTTTATTCATTGCGACTAAATCAATCAGCCCTTCGCTCACAGAAAAATGGGGGATTCAGGCCTAAATTGAAGCATTTAACCTTCTCACAATTAGGTTTTAAAATGAGTTATCATTAACTTTTGGATGCTTTTCGTGCAACCGGCCAGGCCGGACTCAACTCAGTAGGTTATTCTTAAATTAAAATCCATGATACATTGGAAGACAATATTTGCGGGAGCGTTTTTTTTAATCCTCTCTATCTTTGCCTCACTCAGTGATGCCGCCTCACAAAACAACCTCAACTATAGCCGTGTGGGTCCACAAGCCGATGGAAGCATCCTGGTGCCAACCAATCAATTCTTGAAGCCGGCAGGTTTTCAGGTGCAGATGCCCGGGAGGCCCGTTGACCTGGTATTGTTGGAGGATGAGAAACTGCTGGTCGTTAAGAACAAAAACGCATTGGAGCTGATCAGGTTATCAGACCGAACCATTCTCCAGTCTCTTCAGTTTCCTGGCGGGGGCTCCTCCTTTACCGGGATCTGTTATTCAAAAAAACACCAGTGTATTTATGTCTCTGATGCCGGAAACCGCCTATTGATGGCCTGTCTGGAGGATGACAGAACCCTGAGGTGGAAGAATCCGATTACCCTACCTAAGCCCATTATTGGTGGCCACCCGGTTCCGGTAGGATTGGTTTTAAACGACACCGAAGACAAGATCTTTGTCACCCTCAGCCGCAGCAACACGGTGGCAGTAATCCATCTGGCCGACCACTCCGTATCCGAAATAGAGACCGGCATCGCCCCCTATGACATCCTGCTGCATTCGGAGTCAAAAGCCTATGTCACCAATTGGGGCGGACGAAAACCCGAAGCAGGGGAATCCTCCTATAATTCATCCGGGAGTCAGGTTCTTGTTGATCCCGTAACGGGCATTGCCAATAGTGGTACCGTTTCGGTTATTGATCTGAATCGGTCCGTTCAAGAGAAAATAATAGAGGTTGGCTTGCTTCCTTCAGGGATGGTTTTTAACCGCGATAAAACCCTTCTGTTTGTGGCCTGTGCCAATAGTGATGTCATCTCGGTGATCAACACGGCCACCGACGAGGTGATGGATGAGATTTCGGTAAGGATGAATGCTGATCTGCCTTTTGGAAGCTCCCCCAATGCCCTATCCATCTCGCCGGATGGCCAAAAGCTGTATGTGGCCAATGGAACTGAAAATGCCATTGCGGTGATTGAGACAGTTAAACCGTACCGGATCATCGGTCATATTCCTACCGGCTGGTACCCTGGGGCGGTAGAGACCAACGGTGACGGGACCTTTCTGTATGTGGCCAATGTAAAAGGCACAGGCTCCAGGAACCAAAAAACCAATCGAGGGGGGTTCAATTCACACGATCATCAGGGGAGCATCTCCATCATTCCTGTTCCCACCCCAAAAGGGTTGGCCGGGATGACCGATTTGGTGAAAAGGAACAATTCATGGTCCACGATTCTTAAACATCAGACAGGAGAAGAGGAACACAAAATAAAGGTGCCTGTTCCTCAGTTACCCCACCAGGTCTCCCCTATCAAACATGTCATCTATATCATTAAGGAAAATCGCACCTACGATCAGGTGTTTGGGGATTTACCCCAGGGGAACGGAGATACCAGCCTGGTTCATTTTGGACGGGAAATCACCCCCAACCATCATAAGCTCGTCGAGACCTTTGTGTTGATGGACAATTACTATTGCAGCGGGGTGCTAAGTGCAGACGGACATCAATGGACAGATGAGGCTTTTGTGACCGATTACCTGGAAAAATCATTTGGCGGGTTTTCCCGCAGTTACCCCTACGATGGTGGGGATGCCCTGGCCTATGCAAGCTCCGGATTTATTTGGGATAACGTGTTAAGAAACGGGCTCACATTCCGAAACTATGGTGAATTTGTGGAGGCAGTGATAACACCTAAAGACGCTACCTTCATGGAAATCTACACAGATTTTCAAAATGGAACCCATAACATTACCATTCAGGCCAAAGCAAAACTTGAACAACTTACCCCCTACCTGTGTCCCAGCTACATCGGCTTCCCCAATAAAGTGCCTGACGTATACCGTGCGGCTGAGTTCATAAAGGAGTTGAAAGAATTTGAAAAAAATGACAATCTACCCAACTTCATTATCATGGAGCTCCCCAACGACCACACCTCGGGTACCCGCCCCGGATTACCCACACCCCGGGCTGCGGTGGCCGACAATGACCTGGCTCTGGGGCAGATTGTGGAGGCCATCTCGAAGAGTAAATTCTGGAAAGAGAGCTGCATTTTTGTTACTGAAGATGATCCCCAGGCCGGGCTCGACCATGTAGATGGCCACCGCACGGTGGGGATGGTGATTAGTCCCTATACCAGGCGAGGAGAGGTCGTCTCGGTCTACTATTCACAAATAAATATGGTGAGAACCATCGAGAATATCCTGGGCATTCCACCTATGAATCAGTTGGATATGGCCGCAGAAGCCATGTTTGAGTGTTTCACCGAATCCCCTGATTTCACGCCTTACACAGCCGTCCCAAACCGTGTTCCACTCGATGAAATAAATCCCCAACTGGAAACCCTTGTGGGTAAGCGCCGCTACTGGGCCGAAAAGTCCCTGGAACAGGATCTGGACGACTATGACCGAATTGACGAGGATACCTTCAACCGGATAATCTGGCATGCCATGAAGGGCTATAACCGACCCTATCCGGTTCTATCTTCAAAATAGAAAGTAAAAAGTGGAAAAGGTTAAAGGGTAAAGGGAAGAGGGAAGAGGGAAGAGGGAAGAGTGTAGAGGATAGAGAATAGTGAAGAGGGAAAAAGAAAGAGAGATAAAGAGAAATAAATAGAGATAAAAGGAAAAAGGGTTACAGGTTGAGAAATAGCCCCGTTAGGGGCGAAAAATGGGTAGAAAGAAGGCTAAAGCTCTGCACCGACCCTGCATCCTTCGCCAGGCTCCTCCGCTGAGTCCTTCGCCAGGCTCCTACGCTGAGTCCTTCGCCAGAGGCTTCGGCCGCCGGAGAAAGCTACGGCGTAAGCATGAGGCTTCGGCCGCCGGAGAAAGCTACGGCGTAAGCATGAGGCTTCGGCCGCCGGAGAAAGCTATGGCGCAAGCGTTACACGAATGGAAAGCCAGGTTTCGGGCTTTGCTATGAGCGTTATGCGGGAGTTAAAGGGAAAAGGAAAAAAAGTGAAGAGTGTAAAAAATGCTGTGCGCTGACCTCCCCCTTAAGGGGGTCGGGGGGTAAAGGGGGAAGAAAGTGGAAGAGTCGTTAAAGGTTAAAGGTTAAAGGTTAAAGTGAAATCAAGGGTAAAGGTAAAAGGGAAGAGTGAAGAGTGAAGAGTCGAGAATAGTGAAGAGGGAAAAAGAAAGAGAGATAAAGAGAAATAAATAGAGATAAAAGGAAAAAGGGTTACGGGTTGAGAAATAGCGCAGTTAGGGGCGAAAAATGGGTAGAAAGAAGGCTAAAGCTCTGCTCCGACCCTGCGTCCTTCGCCAGGCTCCTACGCTGAGTCCTTCGCCAGGCTCCTACGCTGAAGCTACGGCGTAAGCATGAGGCTTCGGCCGCCGGAGAAAGCTACGGCGTAAGCATGAGGCTTCGGCCGCCGGAGAAGGCTATGGCGCAAGCGTTACACGAATGGAAAGCCAGGTTCGGGCTTTGCTATGAGCGTTATGCGGGAGTTAAAGGGAAAAGGAAAAAAAGTGAAGAGTAAAAAAAATGCTGTGCGCTGACCTCCCCCTTAAGGGGGTCGGGG
>JBFHFS010000064.1:0-28073 GCA_041583495.1 Marinilabiliaceae bacterium
CCGCAATTTTCTCTGCCACTAATTCCATGTTATTGGTTACAAACTCAAACAAACGTTCATTTTCGCTGGCCCAGTTGGCTATTCGTCTGGCATTGTGTTTTTTCAGATTTATTTGGGCCATATAATAGTACAACCTCTTCGACCTTCAGAACCCAGGAATCTGCATCATACGAAATATCAAACTCCTTTCCGGCTTTGTAAAGCGCATTGTCTTTTAATCTGGTAACATACCAAATTGACTTTAGAGTAAACGCCTCATATTGCGAATAGTCAACATATCCTTTATCAAGTTACCGCCATATTGCCTTTCATGAACCAGGTTTTCAAAAACCCAGTAAGTGGCATGAATTTTTCACTTTTTAAATACCCCCACGAGCCTGCAGACCAAATGTTACAAACCTCCCACCAAAGCCCATGATGATAGTCTTCGGGCAAAACACCTGGCTTACACTCGGTGGTTTTAAAGTCGCCAATGCCCGACCAACGGGGGTTAATCACTATTCCGGGTTGCAACTCTCTAATCCAGGCAATGGTTTGTTCTGCACGCAGGTCTTCCACTCCTAGCCAACTAATGCCGTCGAACCAAAGTAAATCGATTTTCCCATACCGGGTTAATATTTCACGAAGCTGTCCAATGTTATATGCGTAAAAATTCTCAAAAATCTTCCAATTTCTTGCTGGCTTATCGGTTCCCGGCTTTTCTCTTCACATATCGTGGTCCAAATCAACGTACCCTGCTGGATATCCGGGATAGTGCCAGTCGCAGGGAGAAAAATAAAAACCAACTTTTAACCCATTTTTACGGCAGGCATCAACATAATTTTTGATCAGGTCCCGTCCGCCCATATATATCCTGGTATTCATGTTCCCAGATTTTTGTAGGCCAAAGGGCATAGCCATCATGGTGTTTGGTTGTGAGAACCGCATAAGTAAAACCAGCAGCTTTAGCAGCAGCCAGCCATTTGTCAGGATCATAATATTGAGGGTTGAACTTTTTATCCAGATCATAATAATGAACCCTCCCTTCATCCTGATAAAAGTCATATTGACCTTCCTGATGCCATGGACAATTTTTCACCATTGTCCACGAAGGGTCGAGCGCATTGACACTATGGATTCCCCAATGCATAAACAGCCCAAAACTGGCTTCGGAAAACCATTGTGCCCCCTCGGCATTGGAAGGGAAAGAAATACTTTCAGGCTTTGGGGAGAAAAATAATTGATGAGCTTCCTGTGCCTGGATTTCATCAACCTTATAGTCAACAAATTCCTGACTGAAAATGAATTGAGAAAACAACATCACAAATAGCACGCCTATTTTCTTGAGATGAAAGATTAAATTCATTTTTCAAAAGTAAAGTTCAACTTAAGATTATTCAGAAAAAGTAAAGCAATTAATTTCTGTCTTGGCTATGATTTCCATTAAGGATTTCAAATCTCTCAAGGTTTTCTGGATTTATATATACCTCAAGTCTAAGTCCAATATTATTTTCAAACCTTTTGTAATTAGTAGAAACTACACATTACACGAATAAAAACAAAAGTCCTTATCTTTTGGATCCCGGGGTTGTAAATGACCCAAGTAAACACAATTTTTTAAATCCCTTTTTTTAATAATTCCTCCATTTCTGACCAAAAGCCCGGATATATATCTCCCGGCAGTACATCATTTTTCATACAAATAGAGGCTGCCATTCCGACCACTTCACCCATCATACCCGTCGTATTTTGACAACGAAACATTCCATGCGCAATGTGAGTCATACTAACGCATCGGCCAGCCATAAATAAATTGGATATATTGCGGGAATAAAAGCACCGGTATGGCAAACTTCGAGCCGGGTGAATTCGGCTTAATAGATGAAATGAGGAAGATCGAAATTCAATACCCGGGAAAAATTTTGAATTTTCAGGATCTGGATAATGAATGTCGATGCCCCACTTAGTTGTAACACAAGCATCAGGATATGGAATACTGTCAATAATATCGTTTTGGCTATATATTATCTCCCCCATGAGTCTTCTCGATTCTCGTTTCCCTAAAATATATCCAACCCTGTCGAGTGAATACTCTTTATATTTTTCACTAAATGGACAATGATTCTTTTGAAAGCTCCAGTTACCATAGATCGCACGAAACATGTTGTCCCGGATAAACTCTGTTTGATTAACCATATCGTATTGAAATCCTGTTTCCCAATTCCAGATACCTTTAAAGGCATCCTGGCAACTTTCATCACTGAATGCCATAGCCCATGGGCATTCCGGAAATAATATCTCCTTATTTCGATCAATTGAGTGCCAACCTATTGACGCTCCCAACACCAAAGAATCGGCTTCTTCCGGGGCTAATGGTTCATCGGTTTCGCTTTTTGACTCCCTCCCATAACGAAAATCAGCTCCTGCCGCAAAGCCTAGATTCCCATCGCCTGTACAGTCGGCAAAAAGTCTACCTGATACTAAAATCTCTCTATTTGTTTTAATATGTTGTGCTACCACCGAAGCAATCTCACTGTTTTTTAAGTTTGCTTTGGTTACGTGCATATTTAAAAACAGAGTTATATTAGGTTCTTTGGCAACAAGATCCATGGTAGGCTGATCGTCAAACTGCCCAAACATTCCCTTGTCTGTATTTGTTTCGCCAATTTGCTTTGTCAAATTCCCTATATTAGGGAATGGCGCCATATTGAGGTCGCTTACCATTACAATGCCAATTTCAGAACTGTTATTGCCTCCCAATACGGGCCGATTATGGATAAGAGCCACCTTAAGACCAAGCCTTGAAGCAGTTACTGAGGTCGTAATTCCTGCCACACCACCACCAACAACCACCAAATCAAAATTCCCCTGACTGGTTGGATTTTTGGGGAACTTTTGTGCTCTTTTTCTCAATTCAATTAATGCATCTTCCGATTGATGGGGAATTAAGTCCTTTTCCCTGGAAAAAATAAGAGCATCACAACGCCCTTCAAATCCGGTTAAATCATGCAAACGGATTTCTGCCACTTTATCCGGAATATCGACTTCCCCTCCATAATGCCAATTCCATTTCGTTTGATCCTGCCCGAAGATGGTATCAAGAGATTGATTATTTACTTTGACAATAAATCGTCCTGCACTTTGAGCCTTTATAGGCGCAGGAGCCCAATTACGGGTACGCACCCATACATAATATTTCCCCTGCCTTTTAAAATTAATTTTTGTAACTGCATCCTCACATGGAGTCCCTAATCCATGAGCAAGTAAATAAGAGGACCCAATATGGTCTATACTTTGTTGATCAACAACCCAACCTCCGGGATTGTCAAAATTTTCGGCCTCAACTATTACTGTCTTAGATTGGTTTTGGCATGAAGAAATAATGGTGATCAATGCACTCAAGGAAAACAGAAAAAACAACGGTCTCCTTAAAAGAATTGCGCGTATATTAGTATTATTATCCATAATATATTCTTTTGTTTACTTGAATTTTATTTTCGAATTTTCATTATATACTCCCCGTAACTGATAACAAAAAGTCCCTCACCATTGACACATAGCGATTCGAATTCGGCACTACTTTCTATTTTCGTAGTCTGAACGATATTTACAAAAAAATAAACAACAACCCTGTTTCGCATCATGCTTAAACTAATGCTTTTATAGCATTAAAAATATTTTAGTTTTATTGAAAAAAGTTTCATTATTTTTTCGGCAATTTTTGAACTCCAAAAAATTCCATGAGAAAACATAAAGCCAATTATTCCAATAGAATTCAGAGGATTTTTTCCATAAAACCAAGTTACCACTCTTCTCCCTATTGGTAACTTGGTTATCCAAATCAAATATTAAAGTGTAAATTAGTAGCCTGGGTTTTGTTCTAAATGACTATTAATCAAGATCTCTTTAGACGGGATAGGCCATAAATATTGTCTGCTTTTATCAAAAGTCTTTAAATTTAATAATCGGATTAAACCCGCATCGTGCATGGAAGTAAAATCAGCTAAGCCATCTTCATCAATGTCTGGTGTGTCTGGGAAAAACCATAACCCTTGATCAACGACCTTATTCTTCAATTCTACTACATCCAACATACCATAATTCGGGATATTTAATACCTTTTCTGCCAATTTCCACCGAATAATATCCATATAACGAAGCCCCTCGAAAGCCAATTCCATACGTCGTTCGACACGAAGTATTTTCCGCAATTCCGATTGATCTGTGGTTGTAACTGAAGGATATAACGAAGTTTCCCCAACGCTAACTTTGTATGCTCTGGCCCGAACCTGATTAATGGCGTTTAATACACTTGCATCAATTTCATTTAATTCAATCTTAGCTTCGGCATACATCAATAAAACATCTGCATATCGAAGCATTAATAAATCAGGATCTGTTTTATAATCATCTGACCAATCCTCATCAATCCCTTTCTTCCAAACCATCCCATTATAAGAAGTATATTGGGCAACACTTCTGGTATCGTTATTTGTAATATAATTTCCAGTTTTGAAACTATAACATGTAATCGAATCAGGATGAGGCTGAAACATGACTCCTAAAAAATTTGTTTGAAATTCAACAATGGTTTCTGTGCAACGAGGGTCTCTGTTTTCAAATGGCTTTCGGGGATTGTAAAGAGGAGACTCATCAATTGGCAATCCGTCGCTACACAGAAATGAACAAAACAAATCCCATGTTGGATTTATTGAAGTGGATCCCCCAGCATTCCTTGTAATGTAAAATTTCGCACCCAATTTTTCCGCACTTGCAGTTGTAGCACCCCATTCACCAATATATTCACCTAGTTCAACTGACCTGGGTAAGGCAAAAATTGATTCCTCAGTATTTTTGATTGATGATAGAAATAATTGTCTAAAATCGGGATAAAGGCTATATTCACCAAGATCGATGCATGCTTTGGCCGCATCTCTTGCTGTTTCATAATCACCCATATATAAAGCGATACGTGCTTTCATTCCCAGAGCTGCACCTTTCGTAGCCCATTTATTTTCAGAATTTTCATAACTAATTGGTAGATTTGCGGCAGCCATATCATAATCTTCATAAATCGTCTGAAGAATTGTATTCTTATCTGTCCTAGGCAAGGTGAATGATTCATCAATGCCTAAAGTATTGGTAAAAAAAACAACATCCCCCCAATGAGAAATCAACAATGAATATTTAGTTGCCCTTACAAAACGAGCATTACCCTCAAATATACCAATTGTAGTTTGAGGCAAATTATCCACAACGTTGGCTAGGCTTTCGATTATTGTATTTGCACGGGAGATACAAGTGTAAGAATTACTCCACCAAGTCTTGCCAGTATTAAACTCCCCATTAATCGTTCCACCAGTAATTTCATTAGTAGATGTACGGGTCATTAAATCATCTGTCCAGAAATCAGCATCCTTATCCCAAAATTTAATAGAAAATAAATCATTAATGCACATTTCCAGTTCATTTTCATTAGAATACCAGTTTTCACTGGACCCTTCAGACAACGGATTCAAATTTAGATCGGTACAGGCTACAAAAACAAGCAAAACTGTTAAAAAAAATAATATCTTGATTTTCATGATGTTTAATTTTAGAATTTAACAGATAATCCAAAAAGAAAAGAAGCAGTGATAGGGTAACCAGTTTGCGAGACTTCCGGATCCCAACCCTTTAAGTAATTATCGATTGTCAAGAAATCAGACACACTACCATATAGCTTTACACTCTTCATATATAATTTCTCCGTTAAAGCCTTTGGAATATTGTATCCAATTGTCATATTCTTGACTCTAAAATAAGCTCCGCTTATTAACCAATAATCAGACATAACATAATTGCTTCCTTTGTTAGTATCAGAAAACCTAGGATATTTGGCATTTAAATTTTGCTCTTCTGTGTTATACATACTCCATGAATTTCCATCCAAGAAAACAGGAACGTTCCCAAAACTTCCAAATAAAGGAGCGACCATCCTTTCCGTTAATCTATTTTTCTGTTTTCCAACACCCTGAACAACCATGGAGAAATCCCAATTCCTGTAATTCAACTGAAAAGTTCCACCATACATATATCGAGGTAACGATCCTCCGAGCAAAATACGATCATACTCCGATGAAATTTTGCCATCAGGGATACCGTCAGGGCCACTGATATCCGTATATTTAATATCCCCAGGCTTACTATTTGAATTTATGGTAGCAGAATTATCTACTTCTTGTTGCGTTTGAAATATCCCATCCGATTTATATCCGTACCACTCGTTAAATTCACTCCCATCAAATTTCACCTGATCCCCAAGAAACTCTATTCCACCCAAATCCTCCATTATTGATTTAAAATCAAAAAGGTTTGCAGATATAGAATAACCAAACTCTCCAAATTGGTCATTCCACCCCAATTCAAATTCCCAACCCTTGGTATTCATTCTTCCTGTGTTCTGTTCCGGATTGTCAAATCCTATATAATCCGGAATCTCAAGCTCTAATAACATATCTTGCGTAACTTTTTTATAAAAATCACCAGAAAAGCGCAAGCTATTTTTAAGAAAACCTAAATCAAACCCGATATCAAATGATTCAGTAGTCTCCCACGAAATATTTTTCATAGCATACGCTGTTTGTGCTGAAGTTTGAACTGAAGCAATATTATTCCCTTGATAACTTAGTGCACTTCCAAATTCGATGCTGGATTGATAAGGATAATTTCCAATCCGCTCATTGCCCAAAGTTCCCCAAGATGCTCTTAGCTTAAGAAATGAAACATTTGGAATATTTTGCATAAAATTTTCCTCAGAAACCACCCAACCTCCTGAAAAAGAAGGAAAAACCCCCCACCTAATATCTTGATGAAAACGAGACGAACCATCATACCGAATATTTCCCTGGAAAAAATATTTATTACTAAAATTATACATTATCCTTCCAAAAAATGAACGATAAGCTGTTTCATAAGCATTCCCTCCACTACTTAAGTAATTAGCGTTGCCAAGATCAAGATAGGGATAAGATGACAGTGCTAGCTGGTCGCTGGAAGCTCCCAAATATTCATTGAAAAAATAATAATTTTCATACCCCATCATCGCATTGAAGTTATGCGTTCCAAAAGATTTGATATAATTAGCTATTAACTGATAGGTTACATCATAAGAATCTGTTCTGCTCTCATTAAGTTTTGTGCTTGTCAATCCTTCAATAAAACCTTTCAAGAGTGTAGGGTCCTCCCAATCATAGTATGGAAGCTTTTTTGAGAAATTTTTATTCTTATAAAAATTATAATTTGGAGAGGCTATAGCAGAAATTTTGAGCCCTTCGAGGGGTGTAATATCTATAGAAATCTTACCCCCCATTTGATTTGACCAAGTGTTATTAAAACCTCCATATTTATAACTTGCATAGGGATTTACACCTATTTTACCTTCAGCAATTCGTCCGTCTGTCCAAGTAGCAGCATAAATAGGAGGCATAATCCAAACATTTGATATGGGTGACCCATGCAAGGATTTATTAATAGCGCGTTGAACATGAAAATCTAAAGTTGCAGATAAAAACTTATTCACCTTGACATTATTATTTAAACGAGCCGTTAAGCGCTCAAATGTAAGATCTTCAATAAGTCCATCTGTTTTATCATATGCAATAGATGCTTTAGTTTTTATCACCTTAGAACCAGCAGTAAAACTAAACACGTGGCTTTGACGCGGTGACAGGTTTTTTAAAATCAGATTATCCCAATCTGTATTCGGATATAAATTAGGATTTTCAACATTTAATGAATAATAATTATCTATTAAATCTTTTGAATTTATAGGATATTCATCGCTATTATTCCCATTGTCGTTCCAACGTAATTCGTTAGTTATTTCCATGTAACGAATCACATCAACAAATTTGGGCTTTACCGTAGGTTTCTCAAAACCGTATTCCATATTATAATCAATGCTTAATTGACCTGTTTTTGCCCTTTTAGTTGTAATAAGAATTACGCCAGCAGCAGCACGAGATCCATAAATAGCTGCTGAAGCCGCATCTTTTAAAACAGAAACATTTTCGACATCATTCGGGTTTACATCATCAATACTGCCTGGCACTCCATCAATAATTACAAGTGCCTCACTATTGCCTATAGTTGTTATTCCGCGAATCCGAATGGTTGCATTAGATCCGGGTGCATTATTAGTCCTGGTAACCATTACTCCGGGCATGGCACCTTGTAACGCTTGTGAAATCTTAGTCGTTTGCCTGGTTGAAACTAGATCCCCATTAATTGATCCAACAGCACCAGTTAGATCACTTTTCTTAACTGTACCATATCCAATCGCGACTACTTCTTCGAGGCCAATAGATTCTTCCTCCATAACCACATTTATTATTGTTTTTCCCAAAACCATCATCTCTTGTGTTTTCATCCCCACAAAAGAGAAGGTTATGGTCGCATTGTCCGGCACTGTTATTGAATAGTTTCCGTCCATATCGGTAATAGTGCCCTGGGTGGTTCCTTTAATAACCACGGTTACCCCGGGTAAAGGTTCCCCCGAAACGTCGGTAACCCGGCCCGAAATGATTTTATCCTGTTGAAGACTTTTTATCGCATCTGGAGAATTTAGTGGAGAAAGCACAATTTGTCGCCCCATCACCTGGTATTGAATGCCGGCTTCGTTTTTGATGTGGTCTAAAATCTCGGTGATTCTTTTATTTTTAAATTCACCAGAAACTTGTTTTTCCACATCAATGGTACCGGTGTAAAAAAAGTGAAATTCACTCAGATCCTCTATTTGGATAAGGAATTCTTCCAAACTTACTTTTTCAACCTTTAAAGATAGCTTAGTGCTTTGCGAGTAGGTCTGGGATGCAAAAACACCCTCCAACGATATCAACATCAAAAGAACTGTTAGCTTCATAATTTTTAACAATTTCAAGCTACATGGACTTTCCCCATGGATACTTCGTTTTTTTTCCATAATTTTGAAAAGATTTGATTAATAAGTAATTCTATTATTTATTAACTACTTTTTTAAGGGGCAGAAAGTGCAAGTTTCTGCCCCTTATATTTCTCCTGGTAGCTAAACAGGAGTCTTTTAAAATTTACCTCATAGCTGTTTTCTTTTGTAATTAGTTTATTTTCTTTTGTAATAATTGAACCCTTTCAGAGTACCTGAAATTGTGATTTCACCTACCACCGAATTATCTGTTATGCGCATATTTATGCTTGATCAAATATTATAGAGCTCTCCGTCAACCCCTTGCCCCCTCTTGTTGTACAGGCCAAAATCTGTAACCTGCTTCCCAAACCCTGTTAGACCATGGGTCTTCATCTTGTATCTGGTTTTATTGTAAATACCCTGGTTTTATTATTGAAACTGTAAGAAACAGGGGCGGCTTCACGGATCAGTTCCATAACTTCACTGATACTCTCCATTTCAATGGTACCTGTGTACCACAACTCATCCAGTTTTGGATCATGGTATTCGATTTTTACGTTATACCAGCGTTCCAGCTTTTTAATAAAACCTGGAAAAGGCTCTTTGTTAAATAGTAGTTTGCCCTCTTTCCAGGAGGTAAAATATTTGGTTTCCACCGTTTGTATTAAAAAACCTGTTTCTGTTTTTGCAACCTGTTCACCAGGCTTCAGGGTTACCTCATTCGGGGCATTTTTACTTTTGAATGTAACAACACCCTCTTCCAGTGTGGTTTCGAAAACGTGGTCATCGACAAAGGCTTTAACATTAAATGAAGTACCCTTGACTTTCACATCGCCATAATCTGTAGAAACAATGAAAGGCATATTGTTCTTTTCTACCTCAAAAAAGGCCTCGCCCAACAATTTCACCATTCTGTTATTGCTAAATCTTGAAGGATAGGAGAGTGTTGATCCGGAATTCAACCAAACCAACGAACCATCGGGCAAGGTGAAGTTTGTCTTTGCCCCATAAGGAGCGCTAATGGTTTGTAGAGTTTGGTCAATTTGATTATTGACCGATCTCTGAAAAAAGAGGATATTACTTACCAGCAATGCAACGACTAAAACCGCTGCAACTCGCAATGCCCACGTGAAAACAACTATTTTGCGCTGAGCTGTTTGTTGTTTATCCATCAAAACGGACTCTTTTATTCGTTTATAGAGAGCCGGATTTGTTTTAGAGGGTATATCTGTCTCTTTTAATTCTTTGTCCCAAAGGGGTTTCATCAGGCAAAAAATGGTTGACTCATTATTTTTATTGCCCAAATAATCAATGACCCGGGAAAACTCATCGGGATTCAAAACCGAGTGATAATATTTTCTGAATAAATTCTTCATGCTGTCCTTTTCTACATTTAATACACAGCAAAAAGGATTATCCCTAGTGAGAAAGTTAAATAATTAGAAGAAAAGATAAAAATAAAACAAAGAAACCAGTCCCACAGCTTTTAATCTATCTTTTAAAAGCCTTACTGACAGAGCTATATGGTACTCGACCGTTTTTGTTGAAATCTGAAGTTTTTTGGCAATTTCTTTATGCGATAAACCTTTGGTTCGACTCAAAACAAAAATTTCTTTCTGCCGTTCGGGAAGTTCATTAACGATATTGTCGACCTTTTCCTTCAATTCATGATACGTAATCTGCTCAAAGTATGAGTATTCTGATGCTATTGAAAGTCTACGAACTTCCTCTTTAAGCTTTCGGTTATTTATACGACTTCTCAGCTCGTTTAATAAAAGGTTTCGTGTTATGGTAAAAACATAGGAATTAAATGTGTCAGAATCTTTTATCCTTTTCCTGTTCTGCCATATCTTCACAAAAACCTCCTGCAAAATATCATCAATACCATCCTCCATTTTTAAAAAGGACTTGGAAAAATTAAATAACCTGATATAATAGTAATTAAACAACTCCTCAAGCGAAGAATCGTTATCTTTTGACAATTCACTTACTATTCTATTCAGATCAAATTTCTCCGGTATCAACATAATTAAGGGTAAAAACCAAATTTACATTTTTTATCAAAAAAACACCTTGATTAAGCATTTAATTGTTTAAGATCTATTCTAAATAAGTAAAAAGAAAAGCCAATGAAATCCGGAAATTATGGGTCTGCTATATTTTCAGTGCAACCTCTAAAAAATAAATGGGCTAAGATTACCTATTCAACTTTGCTCGTTCATATCATTTCATCTTTGAGTGGAAAACCCCTTTTGGATTTATCTCCACATGATTAACAAATCGGTTTTAGAAGAAATCGTTTGGCAAAAATTCTCTTAGTGCAGGCCGGAGAAGTTTGAGGGATTTTGTGATATTGGCTTCTACCGTTTTTATGGAAATCTGGAGTTCTTCGGCAATTTGGCCATGTTTCTTACTTTCGAAACGGCTCATAATGAAAATTTTCCGCGACTTGGGAGAGAGTTTCGCCAGGGTTTGTTCGATAACGGTGTTAATTTCATCGAAAATAAGAGGGGATGTATCCAACTGGTTCAAAGAAGAAAGAGCCAGATTCAATTGACGATGCATCATGGAATTGGCGTGATTTTGCCTCACTTTGAGATACTCAATTTTTTTAAGACATTGGTTTTTTGTGACTGAAAACATCCAGGAGGAAAGATTTTTCACTCTTGAAAATTTCTGGTGGTTTTCCCATACAATTGAGAAAACATCCTGTACTACATCTCTGGCGGTTTCCCGGTTGTTAAGATAATGCATAGAAAAATTCAGCAACCGCTCGTAATAAACCCCGACCACATGACTAAAGGCCAACGAGTCGCCATTGGCCATATTTTGCAATAATTCTATTTCATTTAGTTTTGTCAAGATGAATGCTGAATTTTTATTAAAACATAGAAATTTTTCCCACTGCCCCTTTTGCTTATTTTTAAGGTTTCCCCAAACCTATTCATAATACCAGAGGCGGAACCCAAAGAGGAAGAGCCATTACAAAGGAGGTTATCCATTTGAGGATAAATCGTAATCGGCTATTTTTCTGTTAGTTCATTAATCGTGTGTATCTCTTCATCTGTCAGAGCCCGGTCAAAAACAACCACTCCGCCAATCAGGCCTTTAAATAAATTTCCCATCCCTTTTTTTAACTGAACGGCACCAATTGTAAAATCGGAGCCATTATTTCCCATCCCATAGGGAAAATAATAGGGGTTTTTCGATTGGATTAAACCCTCAGGATATCCCGGAAACCCGGCTGTGTTTTTAATCAATTCAGGATCACGTGCTTCAAACTCGCCATTTAAATACGATTTGATATATTTTCCGTTGTAAGTAAAAGCAATGCAACACCATTGGTTTTTAGGAACGATCTGTTTACTTGCGGAATAGTCTATTGAAAATGGGAACGGTTCAGTGGGACCTCCCATCCTGGAAATATGCCCACAAACCTGGTTGGCTCCATTGTAATAAGGAAGGGACACAAATAAACCATACTGACGCTTACCCCCCTCCTGGTATTCATTCCACATACCTCCAACAAAACCGATTTGTTCTCCGCTCCATTTAACCCAGGCCATCACGGTCACTTCCCGGTTCTCTCCAAAAATATTTAACGCTTTGGTTTTGGGATTAGGCAGGTTCAGATATTTTGTCCCATCCAACCTTATCGAATAACCGGAAACGGGCCCTTCATTTATTCGTTCTATTTCCCCATTATTTTCCTGTAGTGGAAATGTTCCTTTTCCGATGGCCTTTCTTGATTTCCCCGGTGGTTCTTGAAACGCCCACAAGGCAACGAATCCATTTGTTTTTTTAATTTTGGTAATCAACCCTTTGTTTGGTTTAGGTCTGTATTTTTGACCTTGCCTATTCTGCGATTGAAGCACGAAATCAACAATAGGCTGAGGATTGGAAAGGCTGTGAGGATGATGCCCGATCCCTGGCTTGTGGATGACTCCTATTGCCCCTCCTGCATCGATGACACTCTTTTCATAAACTGCTGTGTTATCTGACACAGGGACCACATCATCGGCATCACCAACCTCATGGAGTA
Source organism: Marinilabiliaceae bacterium (assembly GCA_041583495.1). Classification (GTDB taxonomy): domain Bacteria; phylum Bacteroidota; class Bacteroidia; order Bacteroidales; family Marinilabiliaceae; genus JBFHFS01. The sequence goes on from JBFHFS010000064.1 coordinate 12,945, forward strand.
CCGAAAAGCCTGCATCGGCGATCTTTCCAGCTAAACAAATTGGATTAAATAACAAGGCCTCTTGGTATTGCCCCGTTTCCCAATAAGGATTATCTCCTTTCCGCAATAAGGTGGCCCCATTTTTGCCAATATTTTCCACCTGATAGCCTTCGCCCAACATAGAGGCCAGTTGCGCAGGGTAGCTGTTCGCTTCCCTGTTTTCAATGGTTGCCCCATAGGTGATACTTTTGCCTACGCAGGCTCTTGGGATCTTCTGCTGTGAATAACCATTCACGGTAATAAACAGCAGTATGAATACGAGATAAACCTTGGTGAAATTCGATCTTAACGACATCATTCGATTGGATTGTTTCATTTTAAAAAGATGCTAGGTGATTTAATAACCTCTCAAATTGATGAGGCGAACCTTTATTCCATTATTGAATGTTCCCCGGTTGGCGAATTAAATAGTCCCACATATTTTATTTCCGGACAATCTCTCGAACCCCTGATCTTCAGACGAACCTTTGATGAGGTGATCTCAGGAAAACGTAGGATTCTTTTATAACCAATGGTCGTGCCGCTACTTATTTCTTCCCAGTTCCCATCTCTCCAGGCTTCGATTGAAAAAGCTTCAATTCTCTGACCGTTTTGAATATTCTCCTGAATCAGAAACTGGTCAAAGGTTTTATCCATTTTCATATCAAATTCAACAACCGCCGTAGTGATCCCTTCCTTTGTGCTCCAGTATTTATCTCCTACAAGCATATTTAAGGGATTAAGGTCCTTCCGGCTATCCATAGCCTTTATTATCACTGAACCATCGAGTAGATTTGTTTTAAATGTTTCATCCCTCAATTTCTTAAAAGCCATCAAAGCCTTAATATCATTCTCATGTATCAACCCCTTTGGGTTGGGGGCCACATTTAACAATAGCAAGGCGTTCATCCCAACAGAGTTGTAATAAATATCCATAAGCTTTTCAGGTGTTTTAACCAACTCATCCTCTTCAGAACGATATCCCCATGAAGGACGGATAGACACATCTACTTCTGCAGGATACCAGGCCAGGGCTTTTGCTTTCAATAACTTTTCACGACTCCCCAGATCTTTCCCAACCATATCCCGGGAGGGGATAAATGCCTGCTCTAATGTTTTTTCTTTGGGAAAACCGGATGGAACCTTAACCAGGTCCTTATCTGTTGCAGGAATGACACTCCATTCTGTATCCCGGCCATAACCACTCTCGGTTCCTACCCAACGAATATCAGGCCCCATAATGGCAATGGTTGCATTGGGTTGTAGTTCTCTAACCAAATCCACGTACCCCTTCCAATCGTATGGCTGTTTTTCCTCTTTTAATCCACCATAGAATCCATCAAACCAGACTTCGAAAATTTCTCCATAGTTGGAAAGTAATTCGGTAAGCTGATTCTTAAAATACGCATCATACAGAGGTGTCCCATAATCAGGGTTGTGCTTGTCCCATGGAGAAAGATAAATGCCAAGTTTCAATCCATATTCCTTGCATGCTTCCGAAAGTTCTTTGACAACATCACCCTTTCCATTTCTCCATTTAGAGTTTTTCACCGAATAATCAGAATACCGTGTTGGCCATAAACAAAACCCTTCATGATGTTTCGCCGTCAATATCACGCCTTTCATCCCTGCTTCCTTGAAAGCCTTAGCCCATTGACGACAATCCAGCTCAACCGGATTAAAGGCATCCGGGGTTAGCAAAACTTCCTTATGCCCGGAATCATGTCCTTCGTTTGCGTTAAAGGTATATAAACCAAAATGAACAAAGGCGGTGTATTCCAGTTTTTGCCATTCGAGTTGTCTGGTTGAGGGAACCACATGGGCCGCTTTTTTTATAATCTGTTCAGGTGTGTCCTGATCGGAGATTTCAACAAGATTTTCCGCTTCTTTCTGTTCCTGATTATAGGAACAACCTGCTAAGAAGAATGAAAACAACATGAGAATAGAACTCGTCTTTTTAAAGTTTTCCATCTGCTTATAATTTACTTTCATTTGTCATTACCTGTCCCGCAAACTTGCGGGAGAACTCTCAAGAAAATTTAATCCCCGAATCCAGTTCGGGACAGACTATTTCCCTCCCGCTATGACGGGACAGGTACTGTGAAAAATTGAATAATTAAATTTCTCATGGTCGTTTCAGGTGTCTAAATTTGTTTTATTAATGTCCACCGAACACGACTGGAAGGAAATCGCCAGAAATAATCTTTTCCGTTCCGCTAAAACAGGAGTAGCCATTTTTTAAAAACACGCAACTTCCTTTAAATAAGGTTTACCCTGGGCTTTCACTACCTCTAGTTTTATTCCGGTAATCCTTTCGCCATTGAGCTTCTCAATCCGTTTATGCCCAATACAACTACCCTGGCTTACCATTTTCCATTGGCCATTTTCCTTACCAAAAAGGTTGTATTCCAGAATTCGTTCACCTTTGGAAATATCTTCCTCGAGAACCACATAATTGACCTGCCGGGGTGATTCAAAATCAAGGATGAACTCATTACCCTTTCCTTTGGTAGAGCCCAAAACTGTTGAAAAGTGATGCTCTATTTCATCTCCAAATTCGGCAAGCCGCTCTACATCTGCTTCCGGGACCAGGCCACGGTCGTCCACAACTATCCCAAGAAGCATGTTGGTATTTCGCCCCACGGATTGAATATACCGATCCATTAAATCATCGACACTACGAATGGTCTGTTCTTCACCCTCGTGCCAAAACCATCCCCCTTGAAAAGCGTGCTCCCGCAGTGGAAAATCAGCCTCCCCCGGACACCAAAAAGCCCCATCAGGATTCCCGTTTAACCCTTTGATCTGAATCATTCCGGTTGCTGTGGTGGTTGAATCGGCCCTTGCCCAACATGGATAAGGCGCAACACCATTCTCATTTCCTACCCAACGGATGTTATTGGCATAACCGTAAGGGCCCTGGAAGGCGATTGCATTGGGCTGGTACTTCTCAACCAACGATAGCATCTCAATTCCTCCCTTTTCGGGTGGTAACACACCACCATCAAACCATATTTCAAATAAATCGCCGTATTGTGTCCACAATTCGGTAAGTTGTGTTCTTACGATTTGATTATATTTTTCCTGCTCTTCAGGATTTCCGGATAAAACCAACCCTGGATTGTCTACATGGCAATAAGCATTGGCAGAAGCGCTTGCATACAACCCTGGTTTTACGCCATACTTTTTACATGAAGCAATAAAATCTTTTACAATATCACCCTGCCCATTCTTCCAGGGTGAATTTTTCACACTGTACTCGTGGGCCTTTGTTGGCCAAAGGCTGAATCCACTGCAATGCTTGGCTACCAGCACAGCGTATTTGGCCCCGGCCGATTTGGCCGCTTCAATCCATTGGTCGGTATCCAGTTCTTTAGGATTAAAAACGGAAGCATCGGGTTGATAGTCCCTGGTTTCACGCCATTTGTATTCCGGCTCAAACACCTGTACATCCAGGTGGAACATGGCTCCTATCTCTGCATCGGCCCATTTTTGTTGGGCCTGGGTAGGCAGAACCTGGTCTTTTGGGGTACAGGAAACCATAACTGCAATGGTTATTACTGACAGAACCTTGTTCAAATCTCTAAAATTAAAAACAAATTTTTCCATATTTTTGATTTTGATAATTTCAATTTTAACTGTTCTTCCTTCAAACAAAAAATAGGGTTAAAACGTCATGTCTCCGTTTAGTTTTTGAAGGACACTACAATCTAAAAAAACCGGACCAACGACCGCTCAACAATCATCACCGGACTGTCCCAGACAGGTAGTTTTTTATATTCCACATCTCTTCCCCTGTTATACCAACTTTGCCCTTCCATCTCATATACTTTCCCGGAAATCATCTCAACATAGACGGGATGTTTAAAATTAACCCCTTCAATGGTTAGCGATATCTCATCCCACTCAAGATTGTTATCCGGTATTTGGTCATCAAACCATACCAGAAAACCTGATTTCTTTTTCTTCCTTACCCCGGCAATGGTCAACCCTTTTTCTGGAGCAGATTTGTACTCTAATCTACCTAACGAATTAAACCCATCATCCAAATACCCCGCAACGTGCTTTACACCATGGTAGGCGAGTTTGGGATGGTCAACCGTCTTATCTTCATTCACATGAATGATGCCTTTCCGGTTGATCTCATGGGGATATTTCAAATCAATTATTGTAAATACTGAGGAACGAATGTCACGGGTGTAATCACCAACCATTCTTCTCAACACCCATTTGGCCTGACTCAGTTCAGTCCATTCATATTTACTTAACGCCATGGTTTCACGATATTCCGATGGAGCGCCACTTTCACCCTGATAAAGTTTGAGCCTCGGATTGTATGAATGAACCAGTTCTTTCAATTCGTCAACCATGGAATAGCATTCATCGGGGTTGTAAGTATAGGGATGGTAGGTTACATAATCGACAATGTCCAGCTTGTTCCTGGCTTTCAGTATCTCAAAAACTGCACGGGGAAATTTAAGCACGAACCCTGGGGTAAAACCATGTACTGTAAACCCCATAATTGTAGCATCGGGCTGTACTTTTTTTATAGACTCCGAGGTCCTGATCATAAGGTTGGCATAAGCCTCAGGTGACTCAGAATGCCTGGGCTCGTTCCAGATCTCCCACTCATTAACAACATCTTTGTATCGGGCTACGATGGTTTCCACATATCTACACCAGGCTGTCAGGGTTTCTTCATCTGTAAAAATACCTGCACCCAAATTTATTTCACTTTTATAAATTGGGTTTCCATAACTCAGGCTAATCCAGGGGGCCACCCCCTCATCAACCAACCCATACACACAACTGTCCAACCACTGAAAATTGTAAATGCCTTTTTGTTTTTCACATTTTGCCCACCCACTTTGTAAGCGGGCGTGCTTTACCCCCAGCTCCCCAACATAGGTTTTATAATTGCTGAAGGTGGCATAATCCCGGTCCAGGGTTTCGCAACCTACCGACCAGGGGGATGACTTTATTTCATTAGAGGTTTTAGTTTTAATTATCCCAACCTGTTTTAAGCCGGGAACTGAAATCTCAATTTTCTGCGCATTGCCAGTAATAAAACAATAAAAAACAACTGATATAGCGAGGAAGTACTTAATATTCATAACACGATTATAAATTAGATTTCCCACAAAACTTCACCTTTTTAAAACAGATCAACAACATCCACCCATTCGGCATCAGGATCTTCGGATATCCTTTTATAGATTGATCCGAGCCATTCCCAGAGCTGCGGGTCATCCCCTAACTCCACGGAATGTCCCCAGAAATAAAAAATTCCACCTTTAATTTTTGCTTCCTCATATTTTTCCCAAAAATCAGGAGAAGCCCAATGACAACTGGGTCGAAGTTCAAAAGGTTCACCCAGATTAACTATTGGCTGTTTGCTTTTTGATGACCGTGCATACATATACCCGGCTTTTTCAACGGCTTCTTTAGCTGCTTCATTATAGTTCCCTCCTGGATAAACAAACCCGCATTTTTCCTGCATAAATTCATCCCGGATCATAGCTTTGGTCTCTTGTAATATTTCCATTCGTTTCGCCGAATCTTCCGGAGTATCTCCCAAGGGAATACCGCAATGGGCAGCAACTTTAAATCCTTTGTAAATCTCAGGCATTTCGCTGCTCGCAAGATGTTCATAACGAAAGCCACCTTCCCGGGAATCCTCTTTCGAAAGGAATGAAAAAAGAACATGTTCACCTGATTTCTTTTTCTTAACCACAGATTCTCTTCTGGTTTTCATTGGAATAATATTGAAAGTAGCTTTGGCATCATATTTCTTCAATAGAGCAATTAGAGGAATGTCGGTGGTCGGGCTATCATCCCAGCATTGGACAACCTTCACTTTCACTTTTCCCGAAATTTTATTTTTCCCCGATCTATTTCCACATGCCAACCCAATAAACAACACCCCAATTATCAATATTAATTTTTTCATTCTGTTGATTTTTTCTCCTCAGATTATTTATTTTCCTCTATCTTATTTCTCACCCTCCGGGACCATCATAACCTGCTCCCGTTCAACCAACATCATAGGGCTATCCCAAACAAATAATCGTTCGAACCTTACATTCTCTCCTTCGTTGCTCCATGATTGTTTAGGCAGATCGAAAACCTTACCTGTTATCATCTCTACATAAACCGGGTCCTTAAAATTAATGTTCTTCATTGTAAGAGAAAGGTTGTCCCATTTCAGATCATCAGTCGGTATTTGGTCATCGTACCACAAAAGAACAACCGGGCTCTTATCTTTCTCGAAACCGGCGACTGTTAAACTGCGTGATGTGTTTGAGTAATAATCAATCATGCCCTTGGGTTCTACACTGTAATCAAAAAAGCTGGCCATATGCTGGACCCCATAATAAGAAGGCCTTTTGTAAATTATATCGTGCAATAAATTTGCCCGTAACAGACCAAATGACTGTAGCATACTTGTATACCTCAAATCAACGATTGTAAACATAGAGGTACGTATCCCCCTGGCACGATCCCCTGCCATACGCCGTAAATCCCATTTGGCCTTGCTGTATTCGGTCCACGGATAATTAAACATGGCATGACCCCACTCCAAAATAGAGGGACAACCACTCTCTCCCATATATAACTTCACCTGCGGATTGTACGAATGGAATATCTTTTGAAGCTCTTCAACCATCGAATAACAGTCATCGGGATTGGGGGTATAGGGATGATAAGTCACATAATCTATAATATCCAATCTTTTCCTCTTTTTTAGGATTTCGACAACGGCCCTGGGAAATTTCAATACTTCATTTGGTGAAAAACCATGTACCGTAAAGCCCATAATGGTTGCATCAGGATAGACCTTTTTTATGGCATCGGAGGTATTGACCAATAAATTGGCATAGGCTACCGGGTCCTCTGAATGCCTGGGCTCATTCCATATTTCCCATTCCTGAACCACATCTTTATATCTTTTTACCGTAGCCTCAACGTATTTACACCAGGCTGTCATCGTTCTTTCATCAACAAAAATGCCTCCTCCAAGGCTCATCTCACTATTATAGATTGGATTGCCGTAGCTCAAACTTATCCATGGCTCAACACCCTGATCAATAAGTCCATAAACACAACTATCCAACCAGGCAAAATCATATTTTCCTTTTTCCTTTTCACACTTCGCCCAACCACTTTGTAAACGTGCATGTTTAATGCCTAGTTCTCCTACGTAATTTTTATACTTGCTGAAATCGCCATAGTCCCGATCCAGGGTTTCACAGCCAACCGACCAGGGGGAAGATTCGATTTCCTTCGAATGTTTGGTCTCCATCCAGCCAATCTGAGTTAATTCAGGGCCCGATGCCTTGAATTTTTCCCACGTAATGCTTTTATGCTTTGATTGTCCGCTTAACATTGAAAGCAATAGCACGCTAGATAAAAGGGTAGTAATCAATTTTTTCATTTTTATTATTTTTATTTAGTCCCTTAACAGGTAAGCCATTATGCGCCAGCCCACTCTTCCTATCGCTTAATTATCTTTAGAGATACCATGTGCCCTCCATCTTCCGGGATCTTCCATCGTTCAATTTTACCTTCACTTTTGAAATTTCCACTCGCTAGCTCAGCGCCCGTAAACGGAGAATAGAATGTATAGTGATAGTTTGCTTTAGGTAAATTCAGTTTTACCCAATCATTTGTCATTTCAGTAAACACAATGGCATATTGGTTCCCTTTTTCAGAAAGAGACTGGGCCCGCATCCCCGGAGCATGATATACCACATCAAAATCGAGCTTCATTTTCAAAAAATTAAGGGATTTCATAAATTCCTGAAGGAAACACAACTGGGTTCTCAGTTCCTTACTTCCACCACCGGGAGCCTTATTTTTTTTTGTGCCATTTTCGGAGCCACAATAAAAAGAGTAATCCAGATTGTTAAACACGGCTCCCCCTGCAAGAATAAATTCCCAGGCTTGCCTCAGATAGGTTGTATCCCCCATTCCGGAATTTTCAGAAAAACCGGACTCATCAAAACTGATGGGTTTCTCCCAGCCATAGTTAAGATAAGAGGCCTCAGCCCAGGCATAATGAAAATTGAGGATGGCAACAGCGGGATTAACCTCCTTCAAAGGATGGTATTGGTTACAATAATTTTGGGCTATCAGGTGTTTTTTTGGTAAGCTTTTTTCTGATTGAACAATGTGGTTGACCATTTCGATTTGCCAATTATATGAGGCCGTTGAGGCCAGTTCTGACATCCGGTCACCCTTGTTTCCTCCCGGAACAATTGTTTTATGAAACAACATTCCCTCCCTGGTTTGATCTGACCACGGTTCATTTTGAATTTCATATATTACATTATCAAATCCATTGAGTTCGGCAACAATCTTTTTTACAAACTCTTTTTGATGGTAAAGAATCTTTCCGTTATTAAGGGTATGCACCTCGGTTCTATCAATAGCAGGAAGATCATTAACACTATTGGCTCTATTAAAAGGATTCCTCGACCAGTTTTTATCCGAATAAATAGAACTAAAAAAGGTTACTTCTACAATAATATCCACCTTGTCGGCTTCGTGCATAAAGTTTTTAAGCCTGTTAAAATAAGCCGGATTCCATTGGTTCAAATCAAATTTTTTATCGTTTGGATAGGCTCCCATTTCCTCAACTTGTTTCCAGGGCAGAATTACGTCCTCTGCCTGAGGGGCCAGAATATTATGTTCTATTCCAAAAGCTCCAATAGCTTCAATATACGAGCCTGCAAAGATGCGGGTATAATTCATCCCATCTTCATGAAGGGTTTTTAGATATTGGTCGTAATCGAAAGCCCCGTTTATCACTGGCCCATAATGTGCCGCCGAAGTAATGAGTATGGTCGGGGTACCCCGATAATCAAAATAATGAGGGTTTTCAGGATGAATAGAAATGGGTTGGCCATTTAATTGAACCGACACAAATAAATACAGAAGTGCACCCACTAGAATTTGTCTCTTCATATAACAATCTATTTTTAGTATTTACCAAAACAATTACCAATGCATCTAATCTATTCCCCAATCCCGATTGGGTGACCCACCCATTTCGAAAAGAATCTCTCCACCCTTCATCAAATCTTCATGCTTAAAGAATGGCTTGTCATGAATGGTCCCATTGATCGAAACAGATTGAATAAAAATATTTGTATCTGAAAGGTTATCGGCTCTTAAAGTCAACTCTTCCCCATTGGGTAAATCCAGGCTTACTTCATCAAATAAGGGGCTGCCCATCACATACGTTCCATCGCCATGACGTACAGGGTAGAAACCCATAGAACTTAATACATACCAGGCCGACATTTGCCCGGTATCATCATTTCCACAAATTCCATCCGGGGTTGTATCGTACAAGGTTGTAAGAATTTGGTGGACATACTCCTGGGTTTTCCAGGGTTGCTTAAGATAACCGTACATATAGGCGGTGTGATGACTTGGTTCATTTCCGTGTGCATATTGACCAATCAAACCGGAGATGTCCCCTGAAGTATTTTCGCCTGTAATTATTGAAGAAAGCGAAAACAGGGAATCCAGTCTGGCAATGAGAAAATCATCGCCCCCCATTAAGTCGGCCAAACCTTGAACATCATGCGGGACAAAAAAGGTCCACTGCCAGGCATTTCCTTCACAGTAATCGTCTCTGCGATGATTGGATGCTAGTGGATCGAATGGGATTCGCCAGCTACCATCTGACAATCGCCCCCGCATTAGCTTTGTCTGCTCATCATATACATTTTTGTAGGAAGCCGATCTTTTCAGGAAATAATCATAGTCCCCGGCCTTGTCCAACATTTTGGCCATCTGCGCGACATTCCAGTCGTTATAGGCATATTCAAGTGTCCGGGCCACCGATTCCATTTCCAAATCAGCAGGCACATAGCCATAATTCTTGTAATTTTTCAACCCAACAAAGTAGCGCATCGAAAATCCGGTAGTATCTTGCATGGCGCTTGTTTTCATGGCTTCAAATGCTTCATCGGCATCGTAATTTCGAATGCCTTTGTAATAGCAATCGGCAATTACCGGCAAACTATGTAGGCCCAGCATTTGGTAAGTCTCACCTCCAGCCAACACCCAAACAGGCAATTGCCCGGCAATTTTGTAGTGTTCGAGCAACGTTCTGACATAATCATTCATCACCTCGGGGGCAAGTATTGTGAGCAATGGACAGGCCGCCCTAAAGGTATCCCATAAGCCCACCACTTGTCCATAATAGGGAAAATCGCACGTGTGTACGTTGAAGTCAGGCCCCCTGAAACGACCATCCACGTCCGAATAAAGCATCGGGTATTTCAGGGTGTTGTAAATGGAAGTATAAAAAATCTCCTTCTTGGCCTTATCTTCCGTTTTAATCTTAATCTTCGATAATTCTCGATCCCATTCATCTCTGCAAGCGGTCCTGATCTCATCAAAATTCCATGCAGGCATCTCTGCTTCCAGATTTTTTTGGGCACCATGGAGGTCAACAGCTGAAATACCTGTTTTTACCATCAGTTCCTGCTGCCTTTCTTCATCAAAATATAATACAGCTTTTAAATCAGTTCCCTTAGCTTTTGTTCCGCTAATCAGCAACATATCATCACTATACAAATCCAGATGAGAAACCGGTTTTGAGAACTGCGTGTAGAAATACACATGCTGCTCAGGTGCCCATCCATTAGTAACCCGGCACCCTCTTACCGTATAATCATCAACCAATTCGAAACATGCCACCTTTACCGTGTCATAATTATCCTCCGACACAATGGTACAGGCCCCGGTACTTCCATATTTCAGGTCAATAAGTACACTTTGCCCCTGCCCCTCCGGGAAAATATATTTTTGAATGCCACACCTGGAGGTGGCCGTCAGCTCCACATCAATTTCGAAATCCTCTAGTTTAACTTTGTAATATCCGGGATGGGCTTCTTCCTGATCATGACTAAACTTAGAAGTAATTAATTGTGAAGGGTATTGAAAGGCTTCACGAGGAATTCTTTGTTCATCAAGGGGCATGAAACGCAAATCAAGAAAATCGCCACAACCACCGCCGCTCTTATGAACATGGCTAAACCCAATAATTTCAGTATCCTCATAATTGTATCCAGATCCGCTCATTCGGGTGTCGGCACCCATCTGAATCATTCCAAATGGCACCGAAACTACAGGGGTTATCTGTCCTCCACCTCTGGTGCCAATCATCGGGTTAACGAATTCAGTATAGGAACCATCTGTAATTTTGGTATTCGAGCATCCAAAAAGGAAAAGCATTAAAACGAGGACAACTGCCCCGAGGGTTCTATTACACATACATTCTGTTTTATATTTAAGAGGACACACCACATTTATTTGTATTTTCAACCCAGTTGGCTTTTTCGTCGAAACTCAAAACCCCATATCCCGGGAAGGACAACAATTATCTGCCCCTGCACGAGAGATCACTGATATAGAAATTGTTAACCTCAAGTTCACGGCTTTTTGTAAGTGAGGTTTTGGCAGGCTATGTTAACTTCATGTTGGATTGGCCAAACAGCACGCTCGTGGCTGTCATACAGCCCAACCTTATCGATCGGCAGTGTTTTGAATCCCATTGCAAAAGCAGGGGAATCTTTGCGAAGTTGATAGTCGTCTTTTTCCGGTGCAATGAAAAGAGGATTGGTACCCGTGAGATTTTCCCCAATCACCCAGGCATTATCTCCTCTCGGATAATGGAAAACCAGCCATTCCCCGGGCCCACCCCAAACAACATTCCGGTCAATGCGTGTTCTCGTTTCAATGGGCCGAGGGGTTTTGTTGGCAATTGAATTCTGGAGCATGGCTAATTCGGGATAGCGAACCTTCCAGATTGAGTCATTTACAGGTATATCTGCCAACATCTGAATCATCCGCTGATTATGCCATTTGGTCAATTCGAAATCAGCCGGCTTATCCCACGTTTGCCATGCCGCCACGGCGGGGTAACAATCAACGAAAATATTGTTTTCCACCACATTATTAACTGCAGAAAGAGAAACCCCTTCTGCCACTCGTACAAACAGATTGTTTGTCACCTGGATTCCTCCGGCACCATCATCCAGCATTACTGCACGATTGCGTTGTGGACAAGGATTATATATGTCATGAACGTAATTGCAATTGATAATATTACCTACTTCCGTCCAGTTGCGCCCACTATAAAACGCTCCCATCTCTCCTGATATAAGGCATACACTATGAATCTCATTGTATTCGAAAAGGTTCTCCCTCCCATAAAACAGAACCGCCACATGAGGTCCATTGTGAATCAGATTATGTGATACACTATTGCCACACCCCTCAATGTGGATGGCAGCGCCATAGGTTAGACGGAACTGAGCATAATCGTGGATGTGATTATTATCGATCTCGTGCCCGCTATGGGTTAAAGTCATCAGATCGCCAGCAGACACAGACACGCCACCATTCCCCAGATGAGTCATCTCACAACCTGCAATTCGATGATCCAATCCATTGTGAATAGCCAGAGCAATACCCCCGATGTTCCTCATAGTGCAGCCTGCCACCGTAACGTTTTCTCCTCCATTGATCTGCATGGAGCATCCCCGACAGTTCTCAAAAGTTATCCCCTGAAACAACACATGGGACACATTATTCAGATTCAGAAGATTAATGCCAACTGTCACTTCCGCAGCCTCACTGTTTTTTTTTGCAGGTGGCCAGAAGTAGAGCCGACCACGAAGAGGATCCACATAAAATTCACCCGCCGAATCCAGCTCGCACAAAAGGTTATATCCGAACCAACGGCCACCACTATACCACGAGCTCTCTCCACTTCTAAACCCATAATGGCTGCCCGGCATTTCCGGCGTTATTTGTCTGGTGGCAGAATCAATTTTACTAAACGCAATTGCACTGGAAGCCCAATCGAAAGCCCAGTAGCCCATCCCACGCGGATCTTGTTCATTCCTCCAACGTAAGATATGGCCCTCGTAATCTTTGGAATAGGTTAACACCTGGCTTTTGGGCGGGCCTGCCACGGGAAGAAAACCTTTATTGGGCCAGCGGGCCAAGGTCATGGCCTCATCTCCATAAGTAAGATGAAGACCTGAAATCGCTGAGGTTCCCGACCCTGTAGGCTCAATACCATAATCGAAGAGGCCTTGCTGAGCCAGATCAGCCACCACCACATGGCCCCTGGCTTTTTGGGGCAATCGTTCTAAAATACTTGTATCCTTTAATGTGTCAAACTTTTGAAGTCTCACTCCACCGGTCATTCGAACTTCTGCCCCGGAAGCTGCACAATAAACCACTGGCATTGCAGGGGTACCTGAATCCTCAGCTTCGAAAACACATGGTTGCAACTGTTCGTACCGCCCCTCTTCAAATTGTACAGTAATCTTCCCTTCTGGCAATCGTTTGCTGTATCGCAGTCGGCGCAAAGCATCCCGTGCGCCACCCAATGTGGCAAGTGGTCCGTCGGTTTTCCCGTCATTTGGCTCAGCCAAAAGGCCACTCCAGGAATCATTCCCTTTCGGCGATACGTGAAGAGTCAACCCATCATTTGTTCCCTTTCTTACACAGGACAAACTTGCCATCAAAAAAAACAGAAATAACATTTTCAATATCCCACCAGACCTAACCCACCTTCTTACTTTGAATCTGTTTTCTTCCCGATTCAATTTGAAAAGAAATGAAATTTTTCTGTGAACAGTCATAATCCAATTATGAACTGCATTCAGAACTTCCATCATAGGTTCAACAGCACTACTATTTTTCATTGGTTTAGATTGAGTGGTTGGTTTGTTATCATACTCCCTCCTTCCTAAAGAGACATAGAAATATCTATTCCGGGGCTAAAAAACACAGGATACAAAATAATTGAAGCCTCACACTAAACTTACACAACAGACCGCTTTCGAAAAAATTCTATGTCGTTGGTTAAAGCGCTTTCCGGCAATACTCCACACATTTTGAGACCTCTTTCACGGCATCAGACCCCTCAGGAATAACATATTCCAACTCTATGTCGCAATGGATCGGCCATTTGTTTTTCTTCACCAGGTTTAAGATTTCTCCTACCGGGGTTTCACCCTCTCCAAACGATTGATTGGTATTAGCCGGATTGGTTTTCGGACCGGTTTTGTCTTTGATATGTATGCTGACAATGCGATCGTGGAGCCGTTCAATAATATCACAGGGATTTAAACCTGTAGCGCCAAAGTAATGCCCGGCATCCAGGTTCAATCTCAGCATCGGACCGTAGGCCAGAACCTTATCGAAACTAAAATCCGGGTTCCCAGGTTGTCCATGATTGTGGAAGATAACGTATAACTTATGCTTCTCGGCGAATGGCTCCATGCGTTTAGCGGCTTCTTCCGAAATCTCCATAGTGATACCTTTCGCGCCAAGGGTTTTACACACATTGAAGGCATAATCGATTTCCTCATCCGACCAACCTGGGGATCCCAACTTTAAGATATGAATTTTCACCCCTTGCTTTTCAAACATCTTCCGCACCTGCTTAAATACATCCATAGACACGGAAGCGCGCCACTTTTTTATGACCTCGGAATCTTTACTCTGAGGAATACCCGCATACTGTTCAACTGGTGAGCCCATCAATTCTACCGAACTTAATCCTGCCTGAACCGCATAGTTAAGAACTGCCGGTAAGGATTGGTCGGGCATGCTACGAAAGCTATAGGTGATGGTTCCAATCTGAACACCACCAAATTTGGAGTCAGGCTTTTTGCCCTCTGCGGTGAACGAATAAATGCTGAAAACCGCAAAAAACAAAATGGTCAACTTCTTTACAAAAGAGACTCTATTATTAATTTGTTTCATAATTCTTAGTTTAATCGGGTGTTTTACAATGAATAAGGCTTTCGGTACTCATAATTATACAATCTGTGGTTGGCGGCTTCGGTATCGTTTCCAAAACTCAAAGTAGCCGGATCCCATTTAACCGGACGTTGCAATTCGGTGGCAATATTGGCCAGACAACATAAGGTATTGGTGCTGCAACCTACTTCAACCGGAGCAATAGGGTTTTTACGCGAACGCACCGCATCAATGAAGTTTTGCATGTGTGGTGAACTCACCTCATATTGACCTGCACCGATTTTCTTCTCCTCTTTTTTCAACAAGGAA
>JBFHFS010000065.1:0-26372 GCA_041583495.1 Marinilabiliaceae bacterium
ATCCAGAGACCCTTACAAAATCTGGGTTTCCGAGATAATTCTACAACAAACACAGGTTGCCCAGGGACTGGGCTATTACCACCGGTTTTTGGAGGCTTTTCCGGATATTGGCACTCTGGCCAGCGCCCCCGAAACAGAAGTGATGAAACAGTGGCAGGGCTTAGGCTATTATTCCCGAGCCCGCAATATGCACCATACGGCTAAAACCCTGGTGGAAAAATGGGACGGCCAATTCCCCCAAACTTACCGGGAATTATTATCACTCAAAGGCATAGGCCCATACACGGCGGCCGCCATTGCCTCCATCGCCTTCGGCCTGCCGCAGGCGGTGGTCGACGGAAACGTGTTTCGTGTTTTGTCCCGGCTTTTTGCCATCGACACCCCCATCGACACCCCACAGGGAAAGAAACAGTTTGAACAACTAGCCGATGAGCTGCTCGACAAGGACAACCCCTCAACGCACAATCAGGCCCTTATGGAGATGGGGGCCATAATCTGCCGTCCCGCCAGACCCCAATGTTCGAAATGCCCCTTAACCCCTTTTTGTAAGGCATTTGGACAAAACGAACAACAAAATTACCCCGTTAAAAGCAAACGATTGATTCGAAAAAAAAGATATCTAAACTTTCTCCTTATAACCAATACCCAACAGCTTTTGGTGCACAAACGAACGGACAGCGATATTTGGAAGGGGCTTTATCAGCTTCCTTTAATAGAAACAAATACACGGGCCACCAACGCCGGAATGGAACGCCTCATAGAAAAGGCGTGGAATAAAAAGGTATCTGTAAAGGTTTTCAAAGATTTAAAACACCTGCTCACCCATCAGGAACTGCACTTGTCGTTTTATCACCTTCGATGGCCCCAGGATCAGAAGTTCCCGAATCTGCTCGATGACATCCCTCTTGAAGTCATCTCCAAAGAAAAGATAAATGATTACCCTTTTCCCCAGCCCCTAATTCAGACCCTAAGGGAATTCACCGGTGGGCCCTCGTTAAAAATCACTAAACACTAACATACAGCACCTTATGATCACGCACGAATTAAAAAAAATAAAAAATACTTCACCCGTAATGGATAAGCGTGAAAGTTTAGTAATTTAGCTCTTTATAACCGTTTAATCAGCTTGATATGATCAATAAAGTAATCCTACTGGGAAATGTAGGTAAAGACCCTGAAGTAAGATACCTGGATAATGACGTAGCCGTGGCCAATTTCCCACTGGCAACCAGCGAACGCGCCTTTAAGACCCGGGATGGCCAGGAAGTACCCGAACGAACCGAGTGGCATAATATTGTGGCCTGGAGAGGATTGGCCAAAATTGCTGAATCGTATATTAAAAAAGGATCACAAATTTATGTGGAGGGAAAACTCAGAACCCGCTCCTACGAGCAGGATGGCATAAAAAAATGGACCACCGAGATTTTTGCCGACAACATTCAACTACTGGGGCGCAAAGCCGATAATCCAGCTTCTGCAGGCCAGGACAACGCTTATGCAGCCAAACCCTCCGGAGCCCCGGCAAAGAACCAGAGTAATCAGGTCCAGGATACATCCAATCAAGGCAAAGAGAATTACCAGGTAGACAATGCCCCTGATGACGACCTCCCTTTTTAAGGCCATCAACCAATACTAACTTTAACTATTATCTTTGAAAACTGCTTTTCTGCTGCTGCAATTGTTTGCTGCATCCCAATACATAACTCTCAACGCCCCTACTCCCGGCGTAATTGCAGCTATCTTAGCCACTCTTCTGTTACTGATAGCCTCGGCCCTTATTTCGGGGTCTGAGGTGGCTTACTTCTCCTTAAAACCTCAGGATATCAACATCTTGCGGAGTCAGGAAACCAAAAGCCATGCTTTAACGCTGCGCCACCTTGAGACCCCTGAATTACTTCTGGCCACCATCTTAATCGTTAACAACTTTGTGAATGTGGGCATCGTTATGCTCTCGGCGTTCATCACAACCCAACTGGTAACCTTCGTCCATGGGGCCATGGTAAAATTTATTTTCGAAGTAATCTTTATCACTTCGATCATCCTTTTCTTTGGGGAAATCCTGCCAAAAGTATACGCCGGACAGTTTCCGCGGAGATTTTCCTCACTCATGGCCTATCCCCTGTTAACCGTGATTCGGCTTTGCAAGCCCGTCAGCATGCTTTTGGTAAGATCATCGAATGTGGTTAATCGCCGGATGTCTCACAAAACCAAGGGCCTCTCGCTCAATGACATCTCGGAAGCACTCGAACTGACAGGAGATGAGATATTTGAAGAACGAGAGATTCTGAAAAGCATCGTTACCTTTGGCAATATTGAGGTGAATGAGATTATGACCGCCCGTGTAGATGTGGTCGATCTGGACCTTAAAAGCAATTACAACAAGGTATTGGCCGTCATTGTGGAGTCGGGTTACTCCCGCATTCCGGTGTACGATCAAACCCCCGACAATGTAAAAGGCATCCTGTACGTCAAAGACTTATTGCCCCACCTCAATAAAGACAAGGACTTTCAATGGCAAAACCTTATCCGGCCAGTCTATTATGTTCCGGGGAACAAGAGAATTAACGCGCTGTTGGCTGAATTCCAGGCCGAACAAACCCATATGGCCATCGTGGTCGACGAATATGGGGGAACCGCCGGAATCGTCACCCTTGAAGACATCCTCGAAGAGATTGTAGGTGAAATCGTTGACGAAATGGACGATGAGGAACAATACTTCTCCATACAGCCAGATGGCTCCTATGCCTTTGAGGGAAAAACCCAGCTTAAGGATTTTTTCAGAATCACAGGGATAAACGACACCACCTTCGACAAGGTAAAAGGCGAGGCTGAGACGCTGGCCGGACTCATCCTCGAATTAAGGGGCGTAATCCCCGAAAAGCATGAAATCATTGATATTGGTAAATACCAATTCACCATTCTTTCTGCCGACAAAAGGCGAATTAAGAAGATCAAATTCACTCCCCCCAAGACCGATTAACAGCGGATCCGGGAATAAACGGGTGGAGACCTCTCCAAAACACAACCATAATGATGCGTATTTTCAGAAAATATCTTCTAATACCCGTGGTCTTAACGGGCCTTTTTGTCGCTTGCCAAACCAGTCATCCACCCAAACCAAGGGGTTACTTTCGCATCGAACTGCCGGAGAAGGAATACCGCCTCACCGATACGATTCTGCCCTGTAACTTTGAGTTACCTCAATATGCCTTTATCAGGCATGCAGACCCCCAAACCGGTGAATTAGCCCATGTAAATGTAGAGTTTCCCCGATTTCAGGCTACAATATACCTCAGTTACAGACCCTTAGAAAACAACTTGTACGAACTCCTGGAGGATAACCGCAAGCTGGCTTTTAAGCACACCATAAAAGCCGAGGCCATAAACGAACGACTCTTCAGCGATCCCCAAAAACACACCCATGGTATTTTGTTCGAAATAAAAGGCAATGCAGCCTCCCCGTTGCAGTTCTATCTAACCGACAGCACCAAACATTTTCTTCGCGGATCCCTCTATTTCAACAACATCCCCAACAAAGATTCGTTGGCCCCCGTAATCGGCTTTTTAGAAAAAGACATGACTCATTTGATGGAAACCCTCAACTGGAAAAACCAATAAACTGCAATGCCAATCATTTTTAAGCACCAGCCGGACGAGGGCACCAGTATTGCCGTTTGGGAAATAACCGAACCAGAAGAAACCCTTAGAGCTCTTTTGCCTCCATTAAAGGAAGCTGAACAACAATTGCTTCAAAAACTGTCTTTTGAACCCCGGCGGCTGGAATGGCTGGCCTCCAGAGTTCTTATAACTCAACTGAGCGGCCTCTATCCCGCTGTAACCTACAAGAGCAACGGGCAACCCACATTGAATGACCCCAGGCTTAAAATCAGCATTTCACACACCAGAGGGTATGCAGCCATCGCCCTTTCCACCACACAGATGCCGGGGATAGATATTGAATATCCTTCATCCCGCATCGAAAAAGTGGCCAATCGATTTATGAACCCGGCAGAAAGCACTTTTTCCTGTGCTCATAAACAGAGCGATCAACTGGCCCTCATCTGGTGCGCCAAAGAAGCCATCTACAAGATGACCGGGCAACCCGGCCTAATATTCAAAAAGGATATTGTGGTTGATCCCTTTATCCCCCAACAAAAAGGAGCGATCAGGGCCACCCTTCAACCGGACACCCACAATCAAATCATAAACCTGGAATATATTGTCACCCCCCAATACTATCTCATCTATAGCCTTAATCCCCATCAACATTAAGCCTGGGACTCATTTTTTTACCATCTCAAAATAATCGTGTATTTTTGCCTGTGCAACCAATTATCTAATCGGGATTGCAGGTCGGGATCTAAAACTAACCATTACAAAAGGAGCTGTGAAAATTTATAATCAGATCGAAAGATGGCATCAAAAAGGAGAAAAAATACTTGCACTGCTGGTCGACCCCGACAAATGCCAGGGGGAGGCCCTCGTGAGACAGGCCCGTCTCATTGAAAAGCATCAACCTCATATCGTCATGGTTGGCGGAAGCCACATCAGCCATCCCGTAGAGGAGGTCGTAACCTATCTGAAAGCCCATACCAGCCGACCCATTGTTCTTTATCCGGGCAATCCCGTCCAGGTTTCCTTTAATGCCGACGCTCTCTTGTTTTTGTCCATGATATCGGGCCGAAACCCCGAACTTTTGATAGGCGCCCATGTAACGGTGGCTTGTGCCATCAAACTCCACCAAATGGAAACCATCCCAACCGGTTATATGCTTATCGATGGGGGATCACCTACTTCGGTGGAATACATCAGTCAAACCCGGCCAATTCCGGCCGACAAAACGGATATTGCAGTGGCCACGGCCCTTGCCGGACAGTTATTGGGGTTGAAACTGATATATATGGATGCAGGCAGTGGGGCCAAACACCCAATAGACCGATCCATGATCGAAAAAGTCAACCAAAACATCGACCTACCACTGATGGTGGGGGGAGGCATCACTTCTCCCGAACTGCTGGCGGAGGCCTTTGAAGCCGGGGCCGACATTGCAGTTGTAGGAAATATACTGGAAAAAGAACCTGAACTTCTTGAATCGTTTATGAAGGTTGCCAGAGAAACAACCAAATAGAAATTACGGAGAAGGGTTCACAGCATCAAACCGTAGGGATGCGGGTCTACCCCAAAAAATGCCGTCGCCGAAATCCGGCGGCAGAAATAGCCGCTACCCTCCCGCTTACTCCCCAACCCAATCCAGGTCAAACCCCTGAGAATAGGGGGGCACATCGAGGCCAAAGGCATGCAATAACAAGGGAACCAAAGCGGCATAAGTGGTTTTGGGCGCATATTCGCCGGGTTTAACCTTCCACCCCGAAAGCATAAGGGGCAACGTACTTCGGCCCATGGCCCCATTCTGGGGGCTACCGGAATTTACATTCAGATAGGACCAACCGGCCCGAAGGGTGAAAATTACATCCCCCGAACGACCCGGGAAATAGTTTTCCCACATGATACGATGCAATGGTCCCGGACCCGAGAGGCGAGCTACCTCAACACTGGTGGCAGCCAGCTCAACACCCGAAACCTGCATCAAAAAGTCAGCGGCCTGTCGCTGCAACACCACTAAATCCAACCCCGCCTCCTCTATAAGGGAATGATTCAAATAGAGATTCCCGGCATTCATGCCTTCCACCCATTTGCCCTGCCCATAGAGTGCCATAAAATAGAGGTTAAGAAGAGAAGATGCCTTTCTGGGTTCAAACAGGGCACCGGAATGGTGATATTGCCCCCCTGTTTTTTCAGCCAGGAATGAAGGTGCAGAACCTGAAGCCACCACCATAAGATAGTTGTTGCGACCATATTTCTGATCCAGGAACTTCATCAACTCACCCAACTCCCCGTCTAAACGAATCAGCATATCCTCCTTCTCAACCGAAAGAAACCCGCCATCCGGCCTGAAGTAGGGACGACTGGAAAATCCCAGCATCAAAAAGTCAGGAACATCATCCTCCCCAAATGTACTGTTCATCAAAAAGGTAGCAGCCATATCCCTCACCAGCACATTCCCGTAGGGAGAGGCGCTCAGTGGCTCAAAGAACTCACTTTTGCTCCCTTTTGAAGGGACCAAATCGTATAAGAAAGAGCGAAATGCTTTCCGCTCCTGGGGATTGCTCAGTAAATTATATTCCCGATAGGAAGAAATATCAAACGAAGGCCCCCATTGCCGCTCACTAAAGAGCTTAGACACCCCTGTCCGGTTAAATTCGGACAACCATTTAAGGGTATCCCCACCGGACGACATCAGGTTGAAAAAATCACCCGAGGCCTTATCCAACTGCAGAAAGAAATCGGGGCGTTTACCCAGGGTATAAACCATTTCGGGAAGGTTGGCCGAAATGCCGGCCACCTGTACCTTGCCGCCCCACAGCAACCGCAAATAATCGGGCAAAACCGGCACCTGACCCGAAACCGAAAAAGAGGGATTAGCTCCCGGGGTTTGGGTCTGTGCCTGACGAACCTGACCAGTTACGGGATCTAACCAGGTCTGGTCGATCACCCCATGCACCGATGGTTCGGTTCCCGTTAATAAAGAGGTAAAATGGGTCCCTTCAAAACCCGAAAGACTATTGCCCGTAGCCTGCCGAAAAACGAAGCCGGAACGCTTTATCCGGTTAAACCCTTCGTTTGAAAACCGGCTTTGTAAAAGGGTCAACTGATCGTTTCCCAGCTCATCCAACATCACGAAGACAACCAGACGCGGATAAGAATGAACTTTTTGAGCGCTCAGGGAACTTCCCAGAGTACAGATTAAAAGAGCAGCAACAAAAGACTTAGAGAAAGGTGTGAATTTCGAAAATAGGGTGATCATACGATGGCAACGTCAAGTCATTACAAAATAAATCCGCCCCATTAAATAAAACGGGACGGCACGAAAATATAAAAAAAAAGGTCAACACAAAGACTACTCTTCATAATGGTTTCCATATCGGAGCACATTTACGTCCTCCATGGTCATAAGTCCGCCGCCACCCGACTTATCAATCAGTCGATTGATAATACGGGAAAAGTCGGTCAACCGCTCCTCTACATCCACCATTTCGATCACCATGGGCAAATCGTTAGCCAGTGAAAAAATTTTAATGCTATGAATCATGCTTTCGGCACCATATGACATCATCCCATGCGTCACGGTGGCTCCCGCAATCTTATATTTCTTGGCGGCATAAACGATGGCTTCGAACAGCGGACGCTGATAGACCCGATCGGTTTCACCCACTATAATTTTAAGTTTTTTTACTTTCCCAGAGAGATTCATCGGACGTAAGTTTAGAGGTAAATCTTACTCAATTTAAAGATTTACTTCGATAATTACAAGCCCCTTACAACCATTGTGCCCCCCCAAACGGCCAAAAAGCCCAAGGTAACAGAGGCCAGCGCATAACACAAGGGATAGATGAGCCCGTAGTCGGTGCCCAAACGAAGCAAATCGAAGGAAAAAGTAGAGAAGGTGGTAAATCCACCACAAAAACCCACCGTAAAAAAGAGTCTTAACTCAGGGGAAGCCCATTGGTTTTTTTCGGCAATGGCATAGATGAATCCAAGGAAAAAACTACCCACAATATTGACCACAAAGGTCCCGATGGGAAGAGAGGAACTGATCCATTGCTGCAGCCAATGGCCGGTAAAATAGCGTCCAATGGTTCCTAAAAATCCACCAAACCCAAGGATAAAAACGAGCTTCAACATTTTTTTTGACAAAAATAGGCAAAGAATTTAAAAATCCTCATAAAATGGGTAACAGAGCCGAAAAACAAGCCCCCAAAAATTGTTTCTTATCACAGAATTATTAATTTTGAAGGCAATCGATTCTTTTTACTCTTTTATTAACCTTTTTAATACTTTACACCATGAAAGTATATCACGCCGATCAGATAAAGAACATCTCGCTGCTTGGTAGCAGCGGCTCGGGTAAAACCACTCTCGCTGAAGCAATGCTTTTTGAGGGTGGTGTTATCAATCGCAGAGGGAATATTGAGAACAAAAATACGATTTCAGATTATCACCGGGTAGAGCATGAATATGGCTACTCGGTTTTTTCTTCGGTGCTGTTCACCGAATGGATGGGCAAAAAACTCAATTTCATTGATGCCCCCGGATCCGACGATTTCATCAGCGGAGCCATTAATGCCATGAATGTTACCGACACCTCTCTGATGGTCATCAACGCCACCCAGGGTGCGGAAGTGGGATCGTTAAACCTTTTTCGTTATACCAGCAAATCGGGCAAGCCCGTCATTTTCGTGGTTAATCAACTGGATCACGAAAAAGCCAATTTTGAATCCACCCTTGATTCGATGCGTGAAGCCTTTGGGAAAAAAGTGGTGGTGGTACAATATCCGGTTAATGCCGGAACAGGCTTTGATGCACTGGTGGACGTATTAAAGATGAAGATGTACAAATGGGGCCCCGAAGGAGGTGAACCCCAGATCGTGGACATCCCGGACAGCGAAAAAGAGCAGGCCGAAAAGCTGCACAACACCCTGGTGGAGTCTGCTGCCGAAAACGACGAAAACCTAATGGAGCTCTTCTTTGAAAAAGGCACCCTCGACGAAGAAGAGATGCGAAGAGGCATCCGCAAAGGCCTCACCAGCCGCGATTTATTTCCCGTATTCTGCGTCTCGGCAATAAAGGACATGGGGGTACGACGCCTCATGGAGTTCCTGGGAAATATAGTTCCCCTGGTATCCCAAATGCCCCCGAAAAAAACCAGCAAGGGCGTAGAGGTAAGCTGCGATCCGGAAGGCCCCGCCTCCATCTTTGTCTTTAAAACGAGCATCGAACCCCATTTGGGCGAAGTAAGCTTCTTTAAGGTCATGTCGGGAAAAGTGGCCGAAGGCATGGACCTGATCAATGTGAACCGGGGGGCAAAAGAGCGTCTCTCACAGCTTTACTGTGTGGCCGGTAACACCCGCCACAAAGTAACCGAATTAGAAGCCGGCGACATCGGCGCCACCGTTAAACTCAAGGAAACAAAGACTGACCACACCCTTAACTCAAAGGGATGCGATTACAGTTTCGACCCCATTTCCTATCCGGCGCCTAAGTTTCGTGCGGCCATTAAACCCATTAACGAGGGCGACGATGAAAAACTCGGAGAGATCCTCCAGCGCATGCACGAAGAAGACCCCACCATTCTCGTGGAGTATTCCAAGGAATTAAAACAGGTCATCATTCACGGGCAGGGTGAGTTTCACCTCAACACCATGAAATGGCGGATAGAAAACAATGACAAAGTACCCATTGAATTTATGTCGCCACGCATCCCCTACCGGGAAACCATCACCAAGAAGGCCCGTGCCGACTACCGCCACAAGAAACAGTCGGGAGGTGCCGGCCAATTTGGGGAGGTTCATCTGATTATCGAACCTTTTTTCGAAGACATGCCGGCCCCAACAACCTATAAGTTTGGCGCACAAGAATTTAAAGTAAACGTCCGTGGAACCGAAGTAATCGATTTACCCTGGGGTGGTAAGCTGGTGTATTGCAATTGTATTGTAGGCGGATCGATCGACAACCGTTTTATGCCCGCCATATTAAAAGGACTCATGGAAAAAATGGAGGAGGGACCGCTGACGGGATCCTACGCCAGAGATATTCGGGTTTGTGTTTACGATGGCAAGATGCACCCGGTCGACTCCAATGAGATCAGTTTTAAACTGGCCGGCCGTCATGCTTTCTCACAAGCCTTTAAGGAGGCCTCACCCAAGATTCTTGAACCCATCTACGATGTGGAAGTCAGGGTACCCTCCGACCGCATGGGAGATGTCATGAGCGACCTGCAAGGCCGTCGCGCACTCATCGAAGGAATGAACAGTGAAAAAGGATTTGAAGTCATCAAGGCCAAAGTGCCGCTCAAGGAGATGAATAAATACTCTACGTCCCTGAGTTCCATCACCGGAGGCCGTGCCTTTTACACCATGAGCTTCAGCAAATACGACAAAGTACCACCTGAAATTCAGGAGAAACTGTTGACCGATTACGAAAAGGTATTCAAAGAAGAATAACCCGTACTTAATAGTATTGTTAATACCTATGGCGTTTCGGACCTCTGAAACGCCATACTTTTTTCATCCCCGCCGTTAAAACGGACCAAAGCCCCGTTCTATCGCCCCGGAGCACAAAAAAAAAGTGATAATCCAGGCATAAATCCCCGAAATGGCGTATATTTAGGAGCTGAGACCCCAGGCCTCAAAAATGTTTTTTTACCCATGCTTGCAACTTGTAGTAACCAAAGAATCACCGAATGAAGACCCGCACTCAAAAGATTCGATTGGGATTATTCATAGTGATGAGCGCGTCAATTCTGGTATTTCTCATCGTCTATTTTACTGCCCGTGAGCTTCTGGAAAAGACCGACATCTACTACACTGAATTCCACGATGTTTCCGTAAACGGGATGGAAGTAGGCAGTTCGGTTAAATACCTGGGTATCAAAGTAGGAACCATCTCCGCCATCCGAATCAATCCCGAGGATATAACAGGGGTAATTGTGGAACTTTCCTTAAAACACAACACCGCCATTAAAGCCGATGCCAAGGCCGACATCATCGCCATCGGCATCACCGGGCTTAAATCGATCGAGATACGAGGGGGAAGCAACGAAGCCCCCCTGCTTCATCCCAAATCCTTCATCGAAGCAGGCAGCTCCATGACGGAAGACATTACGGAGATGGCCGAGATGATTGCCATAAAAACCGAACGCCTCATCGACAATCTTACCCTGTTTACCCGGCCCGAAAACCTCAACAAGATCACCCGGGCAGCGGACAAAATAGCACAGGTAGCCGACCACGCAGATCTTGTTCTTCTGAAAACAGATGCCATTCTGGGCGAAAACAGGGAGAACATACGCAACACCGTTGTGATGGCCCACGATATCAGCACCACCCTTCTTGCCTCCAGCCTCCAGTTAGAGCAGACTGTCGAGAAGGTAAATCAATATATTACCGGGGATACCATCACGGGTATTCTGGCCAATATCCGGGATCTCACTCAAAAGCTTAATGAAGCCAACGTCAAGGAGCTGGTAGAGAGCCTTACCGGCATCGCCCAACAAACACAGCAATTGCTTTTAAGTCTGGATGACGACATCAATAAAGGCAGCCGCGGGATTGTCCGGAGTCAGGAGATGCTCCAATCGATCCTTCGAAATCTGGACGAGGCTTCTCATAAAATCAATCAAAACCCATCGGTCCTGCTCCGGGGTACGAACCTCAAAAAATCGCCCGACCATCAGCTAAAAAAGAAATAATATGGCACGACATCCCGTTCTCATCTTATCACTTTTCCTGATCGTTGGTGGCTGCAGCACACCAAAGCAGACCATGAACCAATACTATCTGCTTCAATTGCCCGAACAAGCAGAGGAAGCCTCACCCGACACCACTTTTCAAATGGATGCGCTTTGCCTTATCAACCCGGTAGCAGTGCACCCGGCCTTTGCAGAACGAAGAATTGCCATAAGAGACCACTCTCATCGGGTAGAATATTTCGACACCCATCAATGGGCCGTAAAACCCGCTGATTTCTTTTTTGAGATGGTGCTGGATTTCATTTCCCACCAGCACCTTTTCAAACAAGTAGCCACCAGATACTGGCAAACCAAGCCCGATTACACTCTCGAGACCAACATCCTGACAATGGAAGTGGAAAATATGGGCTCCATTTTTAAAGTTCACTTGAAAGTAGAATTTATTTTAAGAGCCACGGGTTCCAATCAGATTGTTGTAGACCACCGCATAAAACGCGAGGCTTCCCTAAAGCAAAAAGACTTAAACGAGATGGCCGCCACGTTAAGTCAGATGTTTTACGAAGAGTTATTGAACTTCACCCAACAAATAAAGGGTGAACCAGCCCCCGCAATTCCAGACACAAAGTCTAATTAACCCACGGATCAAGTGAAGACGAAACAGCAGCGGAAACAGAATAATTTTGTGGTAAAAGACCGCACTATTTTTCTCTTCGATTCCCTGAGCATATACAATTCGTCAGCCTTGCTCGAAACAGTTGAGTGGCTGCTTCAACAAGAAGAGGGACAGACTCTTACCCTCGACCTTTCAGGGCTTACCAAAATTGACAGTGCAGGGGTCATTACGCTCCACCATCTGCAGGAAGAAGCCCAAAAAAACAACACCCCTTTGGAACAAACAGGAGCCACCCCTTCCATAGCAGAAAAGCTGGAGCTTTTCAAACCAAATCCGTACACCAAAAAACCTGATGCGCCTGCCCTGCACCCCCTGGAAAATATCGGGAACAAAGCCACCAGGTTTGTGAATGAGTATGTCATCAAGTTCTCCTTTTTTATGGCAGATGTGCTTTTTTGGTCGGCCACGGATCTATTCAGCACGCGGCAACGCCGGAAAGGGGAATTTGTAAACCAGGCCATTTCCATTGGCGTAAATGCAGTCCCCATTGTAGTGACCCTCTCTTTTATTATCGGTTTGGTTTTGGCTCTGCAATCAGCCTCCCAGCTTCAAACCTTTGGCGCGAACATTTACATTGTCGATTTAATAGTCATTTCCATGATGGCTGAGATGGGCCCTCTGATTACGGCCATTTTGATTGCCGGCCGAAGCGGCTCAGCCATCGCAGCCGAAATTGCCACCATGAAGGTCACCTCCGAACTGGACGCCCTCAAAACAATGGGTCTTAACCCCTTGCGATTTTTGGTAGTCCCCAAGATATACGGCAGCCTCATAACGCTTCCCTTCCTCACCATCCTGGCCAGCGTGGCAGGCATCATCGGCGGGGCCACTGTAGCACTGACCTATCTGGACATAACCCCGGAAATCTTCATAAACCGAATGCCCCAGGTCCTCTATCAAAAGGATATTTTCACGAGCATCGTCAAGAGCCTGGTGTACGCCCTAATCATCGTTATCACCGGTAGTTTCCTCGGCTTTCAGGCCGAACGGGGCGCTGAAGGAGTAGGTAATGAAACCACAAAATCGGTCGTTGCCTCCATCACCCTGGTGATCATTGCCGACAGCATTTTAGGCCTTATTTTTTATTAAACCATGAGCGACCAACCCATCATACAGGTAAGGGGGCTCTCAAAAGCCTTTGACGAGCGCATCGTCCTTTCGGACATATCCTTCGACGTTTACCCGGAAGAGATCACGGTCCTTTTGGGGGGAAGCGGTTCCGGAAAGAGCACCATTCTTAAACACCTATTGGGCCTATACCCCCTGGAGCCGGACATCGTAAGGATTTTTGGGCGCGACATCGCCACCATGGACGACGACGAACAGCAAAAGTTTTATATGCGGCTGGGGGTTTTATATCAAAACGGCGCACTCCTTAATTCACTCCCGCTGGCCGACAATATTTCGTTGGCTCTGGAACAGCACAGCGACCTGCCCGACAACCTGATAGAGGAGATGGTGCGCATGAAACTGAGCCTTGTAAACCTCGAAGATGCCTACGATCTATTCCCCTCTGAGCTGAGCGGGGGAATGCTCAAGAGAGCCGCTCTGGCCAGAGCCATCATCATGGATCCACCCCTCCTCTTTTGCGATGAGCCCGGATCGGGGCTGGACCCCGTGTCGCTGGCTGGCCTGGATCAACTCATCCTCAACCTTAAAAAACAGCTGGGAATGACCATCTTAATCGTAACGCATGAGGTTGCGAGTGTGATGCGAATTGCCGATAGAATCATCTTCGTAAAAGACTCCGAAATAACTTTCTCCGGAACGCTCGAAGAAGCCCTGGCCTCGAACAACCAGGCCTTAAAAGATTTTTTTGGCAAAGGGAAAGGAACCCGACTCTAACAGCCCTGTTCCTCACCGGAGAACCCCCTTTAACTCATCCTAAAGACGCGGATAGAGCCAGCTTAGCAGAACACTTCGGCTCAGCATGAACAGCCACATACTAATCCAAAGGGCATGATTCTGAAAATAGGGAAAAAGCAGGTAGAAAGGCAAGAAAAAAAAGCCACCGGCAGCTATCAACATAGTATTACGCATTGCTTTCGAGGCGGTGGTGCCAATGTAAATGCCATCCCAGATATAGGAGCCAAAACTCACCAAAGGCATGGTAATAATCCAAATCAGATATTCCCCTCCAATCTCCACCACCGATGCCTGATCGGTAAAAAAGGCCAATAACCTGCTGCCGGCCAAACCATAAGCCAGGGAAAAAAACAAACCCAAAGAACCACCCCAAACCAACAGATTTTTCACTGCCTTGTTTAAGGATTGTTTATCGTTCGACCCAAACCATTTACCCACCATGGCTTCAGCAGCATAGGCAAAACCATCCAAAAAGTAAGAAAACAAAAACAAGAATTGAAGCAACGCACTGTTTGCTGCCAGGATATCGTCCCCCATACCTGCCGACCTTGAAGTAAAAAAAGTAAACACCGAGATAACGCAAAGCGTGCGAACAAAAATATCGGCCCCCACATTCAAGAAGCGGCTTAACCCATTTCGAATGAGTGCCAACTTAACGGTAAACAGGCTCCACACCCAGGAGTACTTCCGGAAAAACAGAATTAAAGCCAGAATCAGCCCCACATATTGACCAACAACCGAGCCCAGGGCCACTCCGGATACCTCCAAATGAAATACCCGCACAAACAGGAAACTGGCCCCCACATTCACCAGGTTCACCGTCACGGCGATAACCATCGGATAAAAAGCATTTTGCATCCCCAAAAACCAGCCATAAAAAACCATTAGGGAAATAGCGGCCGGAGCGGCCCATATTCGGATATAAAAATAGTCCCTGGCCAGGCTTTCAACCTCCACCGAGCCCTCGAGCAACCAAAAACTCATTCGTTCCAGGGGTCCCTGGAACAGCAAGAGCATCAGCGAACCAACAAGGGCCATCATCAACCCTTGTTGCAACACTCTCGCCATCGCAAAACGATCGTCCCTCCCAAAGGACTGGGCAGCCAAACCACTCAGGCTCATCCTTAAAAAGGCAAAGCCCCAGTACACGAAATTAAAGATGACCCCACCCAATGCCACGGCCCCCATGAAAAGGGAGCCATTTAAATGACCCATCAAAAACATATCGACCATTCCCAAAAGAGGAACCGTGAGGTTGGTGAGAATATTGGGCAGAGCTAAACGAAGAATCTCTTTATTCATGAACCGGGAGTTTTGGAACGCCCTGCATGATTCGCGGAATACCGGTTAATTTTACCGGGCAGATCCACAAGTGTTAACCATCCCACAGGAGCTATCAATTGCCAAAGATAGGGACAATATAGCCGAAACCACCCTTCCACACAGAGAGGAGCATTAACATTCACCAACACTTTTTATTTGGATTTATTCCAAATAACCTCAAACAAAAGAACACTCCATCTGTTTAAACCCTAGAAAGCGGCACGAAGAAACATGACGCCTCTTCAAAAGCCGGGATTTTTTGAAAAGCATCAACTAAATATTAATTTAAAAATCAAATTACTATGTCATTCGAACTACCAAAATTAGATTACGCCTACGATGCACTGGAGCCACACATCGACGCACGCACCATGGAGATTCACCACACCAAGCACCATGCAGGCTATACCAACAATCTCAATGCAGCCATAAAAGATACCGATCTATCGGGAAAATCGATCGAACAACTGTTATCGACGATATCCAAACTGCCCGTAGCAGTGCGTAATAATGGTGGTGGATTTTTCAATCATCAGCTTTTTTGGAAAGTAATGAGCCCCAAAGGAGGAGGCAACCCACAGGGAGAAGTACTGCAGGCTATAGAGAAAAACTTTGGCTCCTTCGACCAGTTCAAGGAAAAATTCAATCATGCTGCAGCTACCCGGTTTGGATCAGGATGGGCCTGGCTGGTATTACAAGACAATCACAAACTGGTAATTTCTTCAACCCCCAACCAGGACAATCCACTCATGGATCTGGCCGAGGTAAAGGGAAAACCTATTCTGGGGTTAGATGTATGGGAACACGCCTACTACCTCAAATACCAAAACCGTCGACCCGAGTACATTGGGGCCTTTTGGAATGTTGTAAACTGGGATGAAGTTGCGGCACGACTGAAAGGCTAATAACCCGTAAAATTTTGCACAAAAGCCCGATTCTCCGAAGAGAACCGGGCTTTTTAGGCTTCCGACCCGAAAAGGCAGCCCCCAGCAATAAAAAAGAGGCTGCCCTTTTGAGACAGCCTCTTTTGTTTAAACAATTCTCTTACCCTTACTTGATTTCGATCATCCGGGCAGGTTTTGGTTTTACCTCTTCGCGTTTCTGAAGGGTAATGGTAAGCAGCCCATCTTTATAAGCGGCCTTTACCTTACCTTCATCCACCTCATTTTTCGGAATGGCAAAGGATCGACAGAATGAAGAATATTGGAACTCACGTCGTGTGTATCCCTCATCCTCGGTTTTCTCCTCTTTCTTCACCTCTGCGGAGATGGTAAGCACATTATTGTTCACTTCAATTTTGAAGTCTTCTTTGCTCAATCCGGGAGCGGCCACCTCAATCAGGAATTCATCCTGGTTTTCTTTCACATTCACAGCCGGAACCGATGCCCTGCGGCCGGAAAAAGTGGGCGCAGTAAAATCACTGCCAAAGAAGTCATCAAATACATTGCCCAGGTCAGGCAATTGCGGGTTAAAACGTCTTACAAGTGTCATAGCTAAATCCTCCATTAATTATAGGTTAAACATTTAATATCATTGTTACACCCATGAATCAGCAAAGGATATACCAGAGCCTTAAACCTGTAAAAATGACATACTTAAAAGACTTGGGGTGTCACCCTGTCACCCAAATACCCCTTCAGCGCGACACATTGTCAGCCCCCTTTGTTTTCCAGCCCAGACTTCAACAAACCCCGGCAAGGCCCCCACTAAAAACCACAAAAGAATCTCCGGGAGGGTCTATTAGATTAAAAAACACTTTTGTCCGGTAAAAATTCATTTTTGAATGATTTTTTATATTTCGTCTCAAGCCGACGGGCTTTTCATTTTTGCCTACAGCAGCAAAAACGAAACAAAAATTTTGCGTTTAGAGAGGCAGCGTTCAAACTTGTTTGAAACAATGCCGAGCGTAGCAAAATTCAATTTATTAAAATGCCGCCACTGACATGAAAAAGCTAAAAATCAGTACTCTTCGCTAAAAGAAAAGAACTCTCCCGAGCTGAGTTTTTGTGGTTTTTGGTAGAACCCAAAAACCTACAAAACTAAAATCGGGATCAAACAGCTTTTCTTTTTAACGCTTCGTTTTCTGATTTTTTTAGCGCTTTTACATGAAGGTGGATTCCTGGCCCGGATATACTTCAAACACATATGACCGTTCGGTGATGCATCTTACAGGGGATTCCTGAGTTATAACCGAATACCAATCATAAAAATACAACTATTTTTCTATTTCACCGCCTGCCTGATTGTTTCGCCAATTGATGAATCCGGGATGTCGGATGAAGAAGCGTGTTTGCCCGATGGGCACAAAAAAACCCCGCCAAAAAGGATGGCAGGGCTTTCTATATCTCAAGACAAGAATCTGATTTAGTTATTCAGCGAAAAACGTCTGAACCCGGTTACGGTTAAATCCTTGTTAGCCTGTTGGAGGTATTGTTTGATAGACAATTTGTTGTCTTTCACAAAAGCCTGATTCAACAGGGTGCTTTCTTTAAAGAATTTGTTGAGACGACCTTCGGCGATCTTATCGAGCATTGCTTCGGGTTTGCCTTCATTGCGAGCCATCTCTTTACCAATCTCCAGCTCTTTCTCAATGGTTGCTTTATCAACAGAGTCGCTATCAACGGAAACGGGATTCATTGCAGCAACTTGCATGGCTACGTCTTTGCCCATTTGATCGTCTATATCGGCACGGTTAAACCCAACCAGGGTAGCCAACTTATTTCCGGGATGGATATAAGCGATGGTTTTTTCGGCGGTAATGCATTCGAAGCAACTCAATTCAAGTTTCTCACCAATCACACCCACCTGTTCGATTACCACATCTTTAATTTTCACGCCGTTCAATTCCATCTCATTAAGATCGGAAAGGGAGGAGGCATTATTTTGAAGGGCAACATCAAGAATGGATTCGGTTAACGCAATAAAACTCTCGTTTTTAGCAACAAAGTCGGTTTCACAATTGAGAACCACCAGGCCTCCATTTTTGCCGTCGGCAGAAACCTTGGCCAAAACAACACCTTCTTTGGCTTCGCGGTCGGCTCTTTTGTTGGCAACGGCTTGTCCCTTTTTACGGATAACTTCAATTGCTTTTTCGAAATCGCCATCGGCTTCGGTGAGGGCCTTTTTACAGTCCATCATTCCGGCGCCGGTCATTTTTCTTAACTTGCTTACATCAGCAGCAGTAATAGCCATGATATATATTTTATAAGGTTATTTTTAATCGGATAGTCTTTTTAAGATGCCATCCTATTATTATTCACCAGCTTCCGTCGTGGGCGTACTTTCTTCGTTGCTCTCTGAAGCCTCTTTTTGGGGTGCTTCGGCAGCAGGCTGCTCTTTTCTGGCACGGGTACGACGACCATCGGCGCTTCTGGATTTTCCTTCTCCGCTGCCTTTTTTGTCTTTGGCAGGTTCGTTGTCTTTATCCACTTTGCGCTCGGCTAATCCTTCTTTGATAGACTGAGTCATCACTTCAACGATAAGCTCGATGGATTTGGATGCATCGTCGTTGGCAGGAATTACAAAGTCAATGTTTTTAGGATCAGAGTTGGTGTCAACCATTCCGAAAATGGGAATATTCAGTTTGACAGCCTCTTTAACGGCGATCTGCTCTTTGAGGATGTCCACTACAAAAAGGGCAGCAGGAAGACGGTTGAGGTCGGCAATACTACCGAGAGTTTTCTCCAGTTTCGCACGCTGACGGGTAATCTGAAGTTTCTCTCTTTTGGAGAGTCTGGTCCAGCTCTCTTCCGTCATCATTTTGTCGATGGAAGTCATCTTTTTCACCGCCTTGCGGATGGTGGGAAAGTTGGTGAGCATACCACCTGACCAACGTTCGGTGACGTAGGGCATATTTACTGCACCTACTTTATCGGCAATAATCTCTTTTGCCTGTTTTTTTGTCGCTACGAAAAGAACCTTGCGGCCCGATTTAACGATTTGCTTCATCGCTTCGGCCGCTTCGTCGATCTTGACTACGGTTTTGTGAAGGTCTATAATGTGAATCCCGTTACGCTCCATGAAAACATAAGGCGCCATGGCGGGGTTCCACTTTCTTTTGAGGTGACCGAAGTGCACACCGGCCTCCAACAGATCTTTAAAATTAGTTCTGGGCATTTTCTTTTTTTTAAAACGTTTACATTCTGTGTAAAGCAACCATTAAGTAGTCCTCAACGCGGAATCTTAATAGTTTAGATACTAAACGTACCAGACGATTATTAACGCTTGCTAAACTGAAATTTCTTACGTGCTCCTGGTTGACCAGGTTTTTTACGTTCAACCACACGTGAGTCGCGGGTCAGGAACCCTTCTGCACGTAAAGCGGGCTTATCCTCTTCGTTAATCTTAACGAGGGCGCGGGCAATTGCCAGGCGAAGGGCCTCGGCTTGTCCGTTCACACCACCACCCGTAAGGGTTACTTTAATATCGTAGTTGCCGGCAACGTTTAACAGGTTGAGCGGTTGTTTAACGATATATTGAAGTGTGGGGGCGGGGAAATATTGGCCCAACTCTCTTTTATTAATGGTTATTTGACCTTTCCCTTCGCTGACATAGATTCGGGCAATGGCCTCTTTCCTTCTTCCGAGGGCATTAATTACTTCCATTCTGCTTATTTTATGGTATTTATATCAATTACCTTTGGCTTTTGGGCTTCATGCTTATGCTCGCCACCTGCATAAACATACAGATTGCGGAACAACTGAGCACCCAGGCGATTTTTGGGGAGCATTCCTTTTACGGCGCGCTCAACCAAACGGGCAGGGCTTTTTGCAAAAAGCTGGGCGGGCGTTACTTCGCGCTGACCACCGGGATAACCACTGTGGTAGAAAAATATGCGATCGCTCCATTTTTTGCCGGTAAGCTTCACCTTTTCGGCATTTAATATGATAACGTTGTCGCCACAATCCATGTGGGGGGTATAGTTTGGTTTGTGTTTGCCGCGCAGCATTCTTGCTACCACGGTACACAAACGACCTAATACCATGTCACTGGCGTCTACAACAACCCATTCCTTATTGATTGTAGCAGGTGTGGCCGATTTGGTTCTTAAACTTAAAGTATCCACAACTCTTCTTTTTTTTTATTAGACCTTCATTAAAACTCTTCAAAGCGGTTGTGTACAACACCAACGCTCTTTGCACTGTTTGTGGGGTATGGAGCACCAAAAACAGCAAACAAATTAAATAACAATGCATTGTGCTGGCAGCACGGGTAATAATCGGATCGCAAAAGTACATCTATTTTTATTAATTGCCAATACTTTATGGATATTGAGTAAAAAAAAACGGGTTTTTCTGATTGGGGATGTGGAAAGCAGGCGGAGGGTCCAGCAGGATTCGTGTCATTTTGTTTCCCGCATTTAAGGAGAATGACCGGGATCTATTCTTCCCTCATGGGCTTTTGGCGGCTGGATTTGTGGTTAAGACACATTTTCGTTCATGAGGGGAGCGGTAATTGGCGACAGGCTTTTAAAAAGTTCGTCTTCAGAGTGGTTTCGGCTTGTATTCATTATTTGGTTGTGTTATTTTTAACGGTCTTATAAAGTTGTGTTATCCATCGGGCTCCTGACCCGGGTTCTTTTTAATGAAGCTCTTTTGGGAGACCTAAACAATTCAGGGATTTGAACGAACGAATGGCCCAGGATTTTTTCGACCGCGATGTCCTGGCGGTTGCCCCGGATATTTTGGGGAAGGTTTTGGTGCGTGACTTTGGAAAGGGGGAAACCTTGCGTCTTACCATCCGTGAGGTAGAGGCGTATCGGGGAGAAGAAGATCTGGCCTGCCATGCCAGTAAGGGGCGAACCCAACGTACAGAGGTAATGTATGACAGGGGTGGAAAGGTGTATGTCTATCTTATTTACGGGATGTATTGGCTCCTTAATGTTGTTGTGGGGCCGCAGGATCAACCACAGGCCGTATTGATACGGGGAAGTCAGGAGATTCAGGGACCGGGAAGAATTGGACGGGCTCTTAAGCTTGATAAAACCTTTTACGGTGAAGACCTCATAACCTCTAACCGGTTGTGGTTAGAAAACGGAGTTCTTCCCTCTTCCCCTTATTCGGTTTCTCCGCGCATAGGGGTGGAATATGCAGGGCCCGAGTGGTCGATGGTACCCTGGCGATATACCCTTTAAAAAAAGGAGGCTTTAGTGATAAAGAACTGGGGAGTGAAGGTTAACTGAACCGTATTGGAAAAGTCGAGGCGTTTTTGATTGAGGTCGTAATAGGTTTCTGTACGGAAGGTAAATTTGATTTGGTTTAAAAAAGTCCGATGGTAATCTACCTTTCCCACAATGAGTTCCCGCTTGGGTTCAAAAAAAGTTGCATCCATTGTCGATAGGGATTGGAACAAATGGCTCCCAAGGGGCGCGATGAAGTTAGTCCCATTGAAATAACCCAGCAAGGCAGTACCCTTATTACCCTCCAGAGTGGCGCCGACATACCATGCATAGCCATGGTTAATGCCTAGTCGATTTTCGTCGCTCAGGTTGGCATAACGCATGTGGTAGCCAAATAATCCGGCCCTCTTAATGTGTCGAAACCATTGCCTTTCCGCATGCATCCCAACACTGGCATTCGTGATGGTTTGCACCGGCTCGGGATAGTTGCTTATCTGTCCGCCAACGTGGGTGGCCAGAATACTAACCGGGAGGGTGATCTGCCATTGGGCCAGGCTGTCTCTCATGAGGGTTCGGGAACTTATACCAAAGGTGAATCTTTCGGGGAAGGCATCGCCTGCCTGAACGAACTTCTCCCAATCAACCCAGGTGTCCAGCCAAAACCGATTTTTATTCATCAATATTTGAACGCCGGCCTCTACGGGTCTGGTAAACTGTCTTTCGGGCTCGAGAATTGGCTCAGGCAGTCGATGATGGATGTGCCCTTTAAGGGCCCCCATAATAATGCCCGTTGAAGGAGTTAATGCCAGATGTGCCGACAACAGGGGCTTAACCTGTGAAAAGCTGTCCAGCCCATTGTATTTCTGTACGTGAATGCCTGCCCGCAAGCTTAACCGATCGCCGGCATAATACCTAAAATAGGGCTCCAGACTGTAGCCAATAAGGGTATATCCCTCTGTTATCTCTCCGGAATATTCGTTGTTTTTGAGAAAGTTGGTGCTGTTAAAGCCAAACAGGAGTTGGTTGGCCCGTTCTTTTTCAAACCTTGGAAAGCTATATTGATACTCATAATTATATTGCCCTAGGGCCGTATAAGAGATAAGTGATAAGAATAAAAAAGAAAGAATTGTGAGCCCACCCTGTTTATTCATACTTGCTTTCTTGTGAGGATTTGAAGGCTTATAAAGGAAAGGGTTTTTTATATTTTATCAAAGAAGGAACAGTGGATTCTTCAAAAAGCACCGACACTTTTTCTTACCCTCAAAATATAGGGTTAGTGCTAATGAATCCCGAATGATTAACTTTGGCGCATGTGGATAGAATGGGGATATTGGGGCCTTTTTTTGGCTAGTTTTCTGGCAGCGACGGTGATTCCCTTCAGCTCGGAGGTGGTTTTGACCGCTTTGCTTGCCGCCGGAGGAGATCCGGGATGGAGTCTTTTAGCAGCCACCGCCGGAAATTGGTTGGGGGGACTTTCCTCCTATGGGATTGGCTTTCTGGGCAAAATCTCGTGGATCGAAAAAATACTCCGTATTCCCCCATCTAAGGTGGAACGGATTCAACAAAAAATTGAAGGCAAAGAGGCCTGGATCGCTACCTTGTGCTGGTTGCCCGGTATTGGGGATGTGATTGCCGTGGTGCTTGGTCTGTTGAAGACCAACTTTTGGCTCACGGCGGCCGGCATGTTGTTGGGGAAAGTTATCCGCTATGCGGTATGGGGGTATCTCACCCTTAAGGCCATGAGCTATTTTTAAGAAAAGGGGGTGGTGGCCAACAGGGAGAATGCTTCCCGGTGGGAGATGCCCCGTGGTTATAATTTTTGTGGGTCGGTAGCTTTTATAGAGGCCACGGTCAGGAACAAAACCATAACAATACCCAACCAGCCCATAGCCGTATACGACCCTAAGAGGGTTTTGGAAAGACTGAAGAAAACCGGCGCCAGGGCACTGGCAAACACAATCATCGACATGGCCTTTCCTGAGATGGCCCCCAGGTGTTCACGCCCAAATAATTTGGGCCAGGCTACCGCGTTGAGCACCGCAAACAGGCCACCCATTATGCCGGCACCCCCCATGGTCGGCCATGGGCCCCACCCTCCTGATAGACCTGTTATGCCCAGGCTCCACACAAAGGCACCGGTAACCATGGTGTAAAAAATATATTTGAGTGGAATGTAGTCGCTTAGAAAATTAAAGAGCAAAGAAAAGGAGACCGAGATGACTGAGATCGGAAGAAAAATGCTGATGGCCTCGGCACGCTCATAGCCTGCGGAAGTAAACAGGTCGACTACGTGAAACGACAGCCCTGTAATAAAAAAAGCGTTGAAAGAGAGGATGAGGGCATAGATCCAAAAGGTGCGTGTGGCAAAGGCTTCCTTAGAGGTGAATTGTCTCAGGGTTAATCGTGGCTTCACATTTCGCTGCCTGTTTCCGTATTCTCCGTCGGGGATCAAGCCCGCCTCTTCGGGGTTGTCGCGGTAAAGCAAATAGATAAAAACGGCGATTACCAATACACTCACTGCCAGCACCCGCCAGGCACCATCCCACTCCCATTTTTGGATGAGAAGGTCGAAAAGCAGGGGTGAGATGGAAAACCCCAGTGATACACTCACGCTGCTGAAGGCGTTCACACGTCCCCGGTAACGATCGAACCATTTCATAATCATATTGCGCGACGACATGGTGAGGATTCCTTGTCCGCTAAATCGCAGCATAAAAAAAAGCACCATCATCACGGTAAATGGGATCCCCCAATGATGGAATCCCGTGGAGGTTTGTATGAAGCCGCTGATGAGGTTTGAAAAGGAACTCAGAAAAAGGGTGATCGACAAGCCTAAGGCCGCCCAAAAGCCAACCTTACGGGCCCCATAACGATCGAACCAACGTCCTGCCCTGCTGAGTAAAAAGGAGCTGACCAGCGTGCCGATCATGTAAGCGGCACTGAACTGATCGCGGCTCAGACCCAGCGCGTCCTTTACCGGATCGGTGAACGTGGACACGCCAATGGTTTGTCCGGGAACACTGGCCCAAATGCCTACGGTCCCTATAAAAGCGACCACATAACCGTAAAAAAGAGGCCAGGTGGCCGGATGAAGCAGGGGTTGTTTTGTCTTTGTCATGGCCTGCAAAGGTATTAATTTCCACTTTCGCAAAAAGGGCGTGGGCTACAAAAATGAGTTGGCTTAGTTCAACCTTTAAAGCTAATGGTTTGAATGTTTAATTAAATTTATATAAATTTCGTTTCCTTAACGTGGAGTTCCGAGACCACTCATCAAACGAGGCGTAACCGAAAAGCCATACGAGTAGGACTTATATTAATTCATGTAGAATGGATGACCTTAATCTTCCAACCAATCCGGTAGTTAAAACAAGTGAATGGTTTCTTACCCTGCTGATAACCGCAATCCCCATTGTTGGTTTCGTTATGTTGTTTGTTTGGGCCTTTGGCTCGGGTGCCAACCCAAGCAAAGCCAACTGGGCGAAAGCGACTCTCATATGGATGGCTATTGGTTTAGTGGCTCTTATACTATGGGGCGTGATATTTGGCGTGGCCTTCATGAATGCAATGCAATAGGGGCGACACAAAAGGGGAGGTTTTTCGATGGAAGCACCTCCCTTTTTTGGTGGATTTTCGGCAGACCCGGACCTTAGGATGTGAACCAATCGGTCAATTTCTTTTCTGTGGTCCTGATTTACAGGGGCTTATTTCGCTTTCATGTGGTTGTTTTTAAGTATTGTATTCACCTTTTTTGGTTTTTAATCACCGGGTTGGAATAGAATTTCTTTACTTTTGCCCCGAAGATTCAATTCTATGAAAACATCCAGGAAATTAACCATAATCATTCCTGTTTTTAACGAGGAAGAGAGCATTCTTCGTTTGAAGCTTGAAATGGACCGTTTCTTAAAGGAAAGCCCTGTTTCTTCCTCCATCCTATTTGTAGACGATGGTTCCACCGATGGGAGTCTGGCTCTGATGAAAAGGTTCGTTGAGGAAGCCCCCGAGTGGTATGCTTATCTTTCGTTAAAGCACAATCAGGGGTTGAGTTCTGCCCTCAAAGCCGGAATAGATCATATTCAAACCCCTTATCTGGGATACATTGATGCCGACCTGCAAACCACCCCATTCGATTTCTTACTCTTTTTCGACGAGATGGAGTCCTATACGATGATTAATGGGATTCGTCAAAAACGCTCCGACACTTTCGTGAAAAAACTATCCTCAAAGATTGCTAATGGTTTTAGACGGATGATGATTAAGGATGGGATCGAAGATACCGGTTGTCCGTTAAAGATCATCGAAACCCGGGCTGCGAGGGAGCTCCCTTTCTTTAAGGGGATGCACCGGTTTATTCCGGCCCTCATTCAGCTAAAAGGAGGCACCGTGAAGCAGATCCCGGTTCGGCATTTTCCGCGCCTGGAGGGTGAAGCCAAGTATCATCTTTTCAATCGGCTGGTTGGACCTTTCGTGGATACCCTGGCCTTTAGATGGATGCAGAAAAGAAATATCCGTTACGAAATAGGCCAGGCCAGTTCCCGCTCATGATCCCCGATTCCTATGTCTACAGCATGGGCTTTGTTGCCCAGGGGCTTTTTTCCGCTCGTCTTCTGGTTCAGTGGTTGCTCTCGGAGAAAGCCAAAAAAGTAGTCTCGCCCGATATCTTCTGGCAGTTGAGCATCTTTGCCTCTTTCTTATTGCTGGTATACGGGATTATGCGAAAGGATCTGGTTATCGTTGGCGGGCAGGCGGCCTCCTACTTTATCTATATCCGCAACCTGAAAATAAAGAATTCATGGAACCTCTTTCCCGCCTGGCTTCGGGTTTCGACCCTGGTGGCTCCTGGTTTGGCCCTTTTGCTTCTTTTCTTTAATAACCAGGGCTATAACATCAGTGACCTGATCCATAATCCTCAAATATCCGGTTCGGTCTTTACCCTTGGAACCGTTGGGCAGATTGTATTTACTTTTCGTTTTGTCTATCAATGGGGTTATTCTGAACGAAAAGGGGAATCCCTTTTGCCGGCCACATTCTGGTGGATAAGTATTACCGGGGCACTCCTCATCATTGTTTACGCCTTTATCCGCCGG
>JBFHFS010000066.1:0-25160 GCA_041583495.1 Marinilabiliaceae bacterium
GAGCAGCCTTATTGTATCCAACACCAGTTGATGGTCGAGGTAGTGACCCGTGAGCCAAAGGGTGTCGATGGGGACCCGGGCGGCTACCGACTGTTGCATAGCCAGGGAGAAACGACCTTGTGGCGATTGTGAGAGGAGGCCCTTGCCGTTGGCCTTCAGATGAAAGGTTAACCGCGTGCTGTCGCCCCATTCGGGCAAAAACGGATCTGCCCGGAACTGAGTGGATTTTAGGGTCACCGCAAAGGGCGAGAGGGAGTCGGAGAGGTTGGTGAATGCTTCGGCCGTTACCTGGCCGTTTCCAATGTTTATGCTCGCTTGTGCCCGGGTCTCTCCGGCGGCATATTGGCTGTGAAGAACCAACTCTGAAAATTGGTACTGAGCCCACCGACTGTCCG
Organism: Marinilabiliaceae bacterium; assembly: GCA_041583495.1. GTDB lineage: Bacteria > Bacteroidota > Bacteroidia > Bacteroidales > Marinilabiliaceae > JBFHFS01. The sequence continues at coordinate 396 of JBFHFS010000066.1, forward strand.
ATAGGTCGGCCTTTATTTCGAGTGGTTTTGAACTGCCGGGCAGGCCGTTTCCCCTAATGGAGAGGCTTCCATTTAGGATGGCGGGCATATCTTCGAGGGAAAACCATTTTTCGGGACTGAAATTCTTCAAACTAAACAGCAGGTTCAGGTCCGCCAGGTGACGGGTCGTATCCGTTAAAAGATCGGCGAACCGAGTCACTTCCCCACTTAATCGGAGCCCCTGGTCCCGATAGGTGAGGTTGAGCTCAGGGGACATTTTGTCATCCCGGGAGGAGATATTGAAGGATATGACCGGGGTTACCCCAAGCTTTAATTCGGGCAGATAAAAGGAGAACTCATCGGGGTTAAGATCCTGAGTGGTCAGCGAAGCCGAAAAGTCCTTTACGTCTTTGTATTCAGCCAGGGAGGAGATTTTGTTGCGGGGGGTGATTAAAACAAGCTTATTAAGGGTCCACAAGCTGTCTTTTCGGACAAGGGAGACCTGCAGGTCGTTCAGATCCGGGAGGTGGGGAGGCGTCTGAAATCGAAGGTGTTCCAGCTCAACAAGCATAGAATTGGAGCTGTATTGTCCCTTTAAATCAATATTCAAATGAGAGAGGTAATGGGGCACCAGGGTATCGGCCATGCCGATATTAATATGTCCCTCTCTGAGGATAAAAGACCGGAGGTCGATGAATAAATCAAAGGGCTTTGAGGTCGGGTTGTCTGTTTCGACCGAGGGCGGAAACAGCTTTTCGAAATTCCAGATAGAATCGACTCCCTGGGCTAAATGAACCCGTGGAGACTGCAGGACAATGGAGTCTATCCGGACTGTGCCCTTTCGTAAGCTAAAGAGAGAATAATTTAACGACAACCGGTCAAATTGAGCCACGGTATCTCCATCGGATGAGGTGAGGCTTGCACGGTGTAGCTCTATAGTGGAGAAGAAGTTTCCGGATAGTTGCTCCAGGGCGAGGGTCCCATTCAGTTGGTTGTTTATTGTGGTTAACAGCTTTTTGCGCACGAGATTCCTGAATGGCGCCGTTTGGGTGGCCGCCACTACCAGAAGAATCAGCCCCAGGAGAAGAGCAATGATCGCCAGGAGATATTTTAGGGTTTTATGCATTCTCTTTTGTTTCTATTTAACAATGGTTCGTTAAACTTTTGCAAATAACTATATCCTAGTATTTTAGGCGCATAGACACTCTTCTGTTAATGCGCTGATATTAAGCATCTTGCAAATAAGTCTAACATCTATCATCTAAACTCTAACGATCTATTGATTTAAAAAGCATGACCAATATTCAAATGGATTTGCCATTTGGTGTCTGCATCGAATACAGGTCGGGCAAAATCTATTCCTACCGGCCCTATAGGGGTAGAGATGCGGATACCTGTTCCCGCTGCCAGGCGTATCTCATCCAGAGGAAAGTGGTTGGCGCTTTCCCACACGTTGCCAAAATCAAGAAACACCACCATGCTCAGGGGGCTTACGATTTTCACGCGGGGTTCAATACTTCCCTCCAGCAACGAATTTCCCCCAATGGGGATGCCCTCATCGTCGAGGGGACCTAACATTTGCCGGGGCCAGCCTCTGACCGATTGACTGCCTCCTGCAAAGAACCGCTCCTCAAAGGGGCTTACGCTGGAATGACTGATGGGTTGGATGCTGCCCATCTTGATCCTTGAGGCCAGGATGAATCCATCCCCAACGGGCAGAAAGCGTTTTACCTCAAACAGATATTTCACAAAGGGATAAGCCGAGCCGAACCAGGGGCTGTTGATCCTTGTGTTAACGGCCAGTGACCATCCTTTTACAGGGTCGAAGCGCGGCGTGACCGTGTTGAACAGCCCCCCAATGGATAGTCCGTTTTTCGAATAAGCTGAACGGGAATACTCCTGAAGTGTTTCATCAGCCTCCGAAGTAATATCAAGGTCTACCAGCTCGTAATCAAGGGTGGTCGACATACTTAGAAAGTCGGTGAAGTTTTGCAGAATGCTCAGGCCCGCACCGCCTATCACGCTCTCAAATCCGGGTTCGCTTCTTCTTTTCAGATACGTACTTAATGCCAGTGATGATCGGGGGGAGAAAATCGCCGGTTGGGTAACGGTGGCTTCGAAGCGGTAGGGCTCCAACCCCGAGTGTTTGGCGTAGAACTTGGCCCGTTGTGTTTTGCCCGGAAAGTTAAGATAATCGAGGTCGAAAGAGGTCCGAAACTGGTCTTCCCGGCCATAGCCTACTCCCCATCGGGTTGAAATACGGGGGGCTTCCTGGATGGTCACCTCCACAGGAATGATTTTGGCTTTTTCTGTCGATAGTTGTGCCCTCACCGAGGCGATGCGAAAAAGCCCCAGCTCATAAATCTGTTTTTGGGTTTGGGAAAGGGCTTTGGCACTGTAGGTGTCGCCCTCTTTAAAATCGAATTGCTTTTGAATGGCCTTGGTGGGGGTGCGTTCTTCTCCCTTGATGGTGATGGGGCCAAATTGTGAAAAGGGGCCTTTTTGAATCTGCCAGTTAATGATGGCCTGCAAGGTGTCGGGGGTGAGGGATACTTCCGGCACCGCGGCGGCATAGGCATAACCCCGGGATGAGAACCAGGTGGTTAGGCGGTTTTGATCGTTTCGGACAGCCTCGTCCCGGAAGCGGCCGGCGGGTTGGCTCTCCAGTTGCTTCAGAAGCTTTTGCCAGGCTCGTGTTGAAAGAAGGGAGTCGCCAGGCTCTTCGGTACTGAAGCTGAGGGTGTCGATGGTTACCGGTTGGTTTTCCACAATGGTAAAGGTGAGGTCGACTTTCAGCTTACGGGGATGCTTCCTTACCTGGGAAAGCTCATTGATGGATACGTGCAGATAGCCTTCCGACTGGTAGAAGCTGGTAAGCTGATCGCGGTTCATTTTATAAGCTTCCTGGCTGAAATACGTTGGATGAACACCAAAGAGGGTCTTGCGGATGCCCGATGATCTGGAAAAGGAGATGACATCGAGCAGTCGGGAATCTTTAAAAGCTTCGTTTCCTTTAAAGATGATATTTCTGATTTCCGAGTTTTCCTGGGCCTGCCCCGGTATTCTAAAAATAAACAGGATGAGGATCAGTTGAAAACGAAAAATATTGAGTCGGCGGTTTGTCAAAATTATTAGGTTTCTTTAGGGTTACTCCTGGAGTATAACCTTTTGGAAGGCCATTGAGTTTAACCAGGGCATGAAAATTTAAGGGTTTCTTTGACCCTGGTTAATGTACGAAATAATTTTGATTCTGATTCGGATTCCCCAAATAGGCGTGTGTTAGATCAACATCATTTTATCTACATAGATGTCCTGAAAGTTGGTGGCTCTTTCCAGGTTTATCCGGGTGGTTTTTTCAAGGATGGTATGGACCTCCTCCAGGTTGGAAAACAGAAATATTTTGGCCCCGGTAAGAGCCGTATTGCCTCTTTTTTGCATTTGGTGGGGCAAAGCGTTGATCATGCCCGTTTGGGTAACATGATCGAGGTTGAGGTAATTGCCGAAGGCACCTGCAATGAAAATCTCCTGAATATCTTTCACCTCGATTCCCAGATGACGGGATAGAATTTCCAGTCCGGCAGCAATGGCGGCTTTGGCCAGCAGAAATTCATTAATGTCCTGCTGGGTTAAAACGATTCCCTGACCAATCTCAATATGGTCTTCTCCCGATTGAATCTCACCAAACATGCCAATTGATTCCTGCTGTTTAAAGATGGCGATGGCATCGATCAGGGCACTGCCACAAATGCCTTTGGGGGGAACATGACCAATGACTTCCAGATTAATCTTTCCATCCTCCATTGAAAGGGAGGAGATGGCGCCTGTTTCAGCCAACATCCCCATGGATATGTTAGCCCCTTCGAAGGCGGGTCCGGCGGCGGTAGAGGCACAAACAATCTGATGCTTGTTGCCGATCACAATCTCACCGTTGGTGCCCAGGTCGACGAGTGCCGTGTATCGTTCTTTTTTGTGCAGTCCGGTGGCCGCTATGCCGGCCAGGATGTCGGAGCCCACAAAGCTGCCAATGGATGGATAGAAGAGAATCTTGTCGGTCACCTCAAAATCCCATCCAAGCTCTTTGGGGAGAAATGACTTAAGCCCCAGGTCGTTGGACTCGAATGGGTAGGCCGATAAGGGGGTGAGATCACATCCGCTGAATAACAGTTGCATGGTGGTGTTGCCCACGACGACCACGCGTGTGGGGGAAACCGGATGTTTTTTTAGCATCGAATCGATCATTTGTCCCATCGCCAGCCGGATGAGTCGCGTCATCTCCGGGGCATCTCCGTCCAGTGCATGTTGGATCCGCGAAATCAGGTCGGCGCCAAATTTTCCCTGTGGGTTCAGTCGGGTTTCCACGGCCATTACCTGGGCGGTTCTCAGGTTCACCAATTGGGCCACCAGCGTAGTGGTTCCCACATCTACGGCGACCCCGTACCCCTCCAGGGGGGTAAAGGTAAATACACTCTCGTCGGCTAGTATGATGTGTTTAAACTGTTCTATATCAATGGTTAAGTCGCCTGTGCAGCGGCTTTGACAGGCCAGATGCCAGCCCGGTTGTTCGGTCTTATGTCGAGGGTGCGGGTCGGTTTGGATGGTTCCTTCCAATACTTTCACCTTGCATTTTCCACAGCGCCCTTCGCCCCCACAGGGGAATTCAATTCCGTAGTCAGGCAGGATGTCGGCCAGGGGTGTTCCGTGGTCTACCAGCAATTTCTTTCCGAGGGGATGTAAGGTAATCGTGTGTTTTTGGGGGGCAGGGTGTTTCATCCTGGGTTTTGTGTTACGCTGCAAAATTACGGAAAAAGCCTTAGCCCCATGAGGTTAAAGCTTCAAATTCCTTGAATATTGATCTCCTTTTGGGCTTTGGTTCGGTTTTGTGGGTATTTAATCCGGGCTTTTTAACTAGTGGCTGCATGTTAGATGGCTGCTTTTGTTTTTATTCCGATACATACAGCTTTTGCTGGTGCAAACGGCACACCGGTTTTTGCGGAAGATCACCTCCGGGCCAATGCCAATGACCCCGCTGATGGATTTAACCGGATTCATTAACGCCGAAGAGGTGAGTTTTACCCCGCAGGTTTGCCCCCCGAAGAAATCCAAAAGCTGATGCTGTTCAGTTACCGACCATTCGTTATGGCCGGGGCTGTAGAGGTTGGTCATTTTTTCACCACGGGCCTCCAGTTCAGGCCTCATGATCTCCGGCAACTGTTGTCCGGCCGATTCGGCAATAATGGTGCCCATCACGTCGTAGACAAAACCCAGAATGGGGTCTTCGCTCATCATTAAGGCTCTCGATTTATTGCTGATCTGCTCCCCTGCCGTGCAAATAAAGATCGCTGCCCGTGTGCTGTGGCGTAACTCTTTTAATAGTATTTTTCCGGGTTTAAAAGTTACCTTGTTGAGCATCAGCTCCCCGGTGGCTGTCCTTAACTCAACCTCGTCCACCAATAGAAAGGTGGCACGAATGTCGTCCAGGGTTTCTGCAAAATCATAGACTTCGTCCAGGTAAGAAGGGAAGGGTTCCGGGAAATCTGCCTCCTGATAGCCCAGAGTGGTTATGATCTGTGCCCGGGATATGGAAAGTTCATTGAATCGAAACTGAAAGGTGTGGGTCATCGTTGACAGTATTCTTCAAAAATGGATTGGTAATTGATGTGTGGGTTAAAATTCCCGATGAGGATCAATTCACTGGGCCTGTTTGTTTGGGCCACTTCGGTGATTGAATAATCATCAAAAACCCCCTGAACAAACAGGGTTTTTTCTTCGCGCAGATTCACAAAGCCTTTACAGCGGATGCATTTTTCCTTTATGGTGGCAATAAATGTGTCCAACCCGGCGCGGGTTATTTTCCGGGTGGTTTTAATTACCAGAGAATCCAGATTGGGTCGTCCGGCCGAAGATTGATCCCCTGCAGGCAGAAATGTAAGGGCTTTTTTTACAGTATTCAAATCAATCTGTGCAAAACTGCCACAAAGAATCTGTGCAAAGGGGTTTAGTTTTTTGATGGTTTCCACAACGCCATGGATTTTCTCCCCGGCCAGGTCTGTTTTGTTGACCACGATGGTGTCGGCAATCTGGAGCTGGTGTTCCATGCGAAAACGCAGGGCCGCCAGTCTGTCAAAATTCTGGGCATCGATCACGCACCACAGGTGATGGAGGAATACCTTTCCTTTCAGTTGGGGCGATTGAAATATCTGACCTACCCCAATGGGATCGGACAATCCGGAGGCTTCCATCAATAATTCATCGGGTTGGACCTCTTCGATGAAGGTCGCCAGCGATTGGATGAAGGACCCCAGCAGGCAGACGCAAAAGGCAGATCCGTTATTTATTTCTAATAACCGGTAATGACTGGTTGTGGAAAGTTCCCGCCCGTCGATGTTGACTGGCGAGAACTCATTCTGAACGATGGCAATCTTGCGAAGCTGGCCAAAGGCATTGAGATAGTGCTTTAGAAAAGAGGTTTTGCCGCTCCCTAAAAAACCGGTGACCAGATGCAAGGGGATACTCATGGGTGAATCGCTTTTTGAATCGCCTCCACGATTTTGGTTTTTGGCGGGATTTGGCTGATAAATGCGACCTGCCCATTGATACAGGTGGAGGGCACATTTTGAACCCCTAAGGCCATCATCATTTGAATGCCTTCCAGGTCTTTAATCCGGTGTTCGGTCACGATTACCTGGTCGCCAAACTGCACCGCGGCCCGGCTTACGGCTTCCATCATGTACTGGCAGGGGGCGCAGGAGCCTGAGTCGAGCGTGATGACGTCGATTACCACTTTCCCCTTTTGCCAATGGTCCTCCAGATTGGCGGGCTCAATAGAATCGGTATGCTCCATTTCGCGGGTGACCTGTTGGATGTAGGGATCGTAAACCAACTCTGTAACGGCACTGAGGTTTTCAACCGGTGTTTCCATGGGGAGGTCGCAGCCCGGCGCCAGGATGAATCCTCTTTTGCCGCCTAAATCGAGGCACGAAACAGCCTCTTTCCTGGCGTCCATGACCGAACCCAGCAGCAGTTTGCTGGTGAGTTTGAGGTTACCCCCAAAGCTTACCCCTTTGCCCAGTGCCACCTCTTTTACGAAATCAAGAGGGATGTTTTCGTCGATTGAGATGTTGTCGGGTTTACAGTCGCACATGACTTCAATATTTTGCTGGGCATGCCCGCACACGAAGAAAGAACTGTACTTTTGGCGCGATCGCACAAAATCAAAGATCGGTTTGACGAAGGGACTCACAAAGGTCTCGAACGATTGAGGGTCAATCTGACTGGTCATGGGATCCACCAGTGCAATCACATCGCAGCCTGCATCCAAAAGCATTTCGGCGTGCTTAATGCCCACCTCACAACAGAACTCCATCAGTTCATTCACGTATTCCGGATCCTCAAAGAGTTTCATGAAGATCTCTGTGCCCAGTAAATGCAGCGCTAAGGTAAAGGGGCCGGTGATTACTCCATACAAGGCCAGGTCGGGATGGCTTTCGCGCAGCTGTCGGGTGGCCTCCAGAACCACCGGAATGCGGCCATCGGCCTGGGTGGGTAATTTCAGTGATTTGAGTTCCGTGCCTTCGGCCAGTGGATGTCCCACCACCGCAGGAGGATTATCCTTGCTCCAAACCAATTTGCATCCCAGTATTTCAGCCTCAATCTGCAGATCAAAAGCCACCGGGATGCCATCGGGTTGATAAAGTTCTATGGCCTTGCTTATGCCTTTCACCATGTTCTCAGCCGATTTAAGGTAGGTTTCGGCATCCACCCCTATTAAATACCCTCCATGAACCCCCACGAAAGGGACCCAGGGGGTGCGCTCCACTTCTTCAAGTTTAAAGGCCTTCTCCAGCAATGTTAATCCTCTGTTGTCCATCTAATCAGGCAATTTTTTTGTTTAGGAATTCCACGACTCCCTGTGGGTCGGGGGAATAATTGTCGGCTCCGATTTTATTTTTAAATTCTTCCGAGACCGGAGCTCCTCCAATGGTCACTAAAGTGCCGGGTTTGGCTTTTTTAATATCACTGGTAATCTTTTCCATATTGGTCATGGTGGTGGTGAGTAGTGCCGATAACCCGATGACGCCACCCGGGTTCTCATTCAGTGCCTCGATAAACTTATCCGACCCGACATCCGTTCCCAGATCAATCACTTTGTAGCCACTTCCTTCAACCATCATGCCTACCAGGTTTTTCCCGATATCGTGTAGGTCGCCCATTACCGTGCCGATAATGAAGGTCCCTTTTTGTTTGGCCTCTCCGGAAACAAAAAATGGTTTCAGGTGAATCATCGATGTGCTCATGGCTTTTGCGGACATCAGAACCTGGGGGACAAAGATTTTGTTCTCGCGAAATTTTATGCCCACCTTCTCCATCCCCGGCATTAATCCATGGGTGAGAATTTCCTGAGCACCCACGCCTTCATTCAGGGCCTGACGCGTTATTTCATCGGCACCGTCTTGCCCTTTCATTTGGGGTGGATAGGGGGAGGCTTTGTTTATCTTTCCGAATTCTATACACTCTGCCAGTTTGTTTAGTGTCTCATTCATAATAAATAGGATTGATTACGATTACAAATGTATTCGTTGGAAAGCAGGGAATAAATGGTGTTTTTTTTGAAAAAGATGTAAAATATTACTTTATTGGTCTTTCAATGGACGAAAATGATTATTAAGAAACGATTTGTAAAACTTCCGGAGTCGCTCATCGAAATTCAAAAGTCAGACCCCCTTACCAGGGATCTCTATTTGTGTGAATTGTCGGAAATCCTCATTCGCCGAAAAACCCGGTGGAAACAGGAGGAACCGCTGGGGGATCATTTGCTGTTGTATTGCACCAAGGGTGATGGTTGGCTTACCCTTACCAACGAGGTGGTGCGCATAGGGCAGGATCAGTTTTGTATTATTCCCGAGGGATTGGTCTTTGAGGTGAATACCGGTCTTAGCGATCCAACCGTGTTTCTTACCTGTCAGTTCAATGGGCCCAAGAGTAAAATTCTGGAGAGGGAGTTTGGAGCGGTACGTAATCTGGAATTGTCTATCAGTAATCGTGTGGCCAATCGCAGAATGCTCTTCGATGAAATATTTAATAATTTGGACCGGGGCTATCCCAATGCCAACATGCATTACATCAACTTCACCTTTTCGCATTTGTTGGCCACCTTTGTTTTTGCGTCGAAAACCGGGGATGATATTCTGGTGGAAGAGAATCCGGTGATTCAAAAAACCATTCGGTTCATGGAACTTAATGTTGATAAAAAACTGAATCTGAAAGAGATTGCTGATGAGGTGGGGTTGTCATTGACTTATTTGTCGGTTCTCTTCCGAAAGAGCACCAATTACAGCCCTATCAGCTATTTTTCCCATCTTAAGATTGTTAAGGCCTGCGAATATCTCGATCAAACCAATCTCAAAATTAAAGAGATTGCCTTTATGCTGGGTTACTCGGATGCCTACTACTTCTCAAAAGACTTTCAAAAGAAGATGGGCCTTTCGCCCCGGAATTACCGGAAAAGGGTGTAGAGGTGAGGTGGGAGTATCAGGAATTTTTTGGATTAAAGGGAAAATAATTATCATTCTGTGGGGTATTAAAGAAAAAAATTCTGATTTTTACTCTGGTTTTTAAAATTAAAAAAATAAGTTTCTGTCTTTCAGACTCCATATCCCGGGTCTGGTGTCTTATTGATGAGAATTGACTCGTAGGCCCTATGGGGATAAAGAACTCTGAGCCCTTGAAAAAGTTATTTTGAACCCATTTGGGGGCTAAGGGCAATTTGTTTTGTTTTCCCCTGTTTCACCGGATGTTTCCCACAAAATAATTAGAATTTATGCGATTAAAATTTGTGTTTGTTTTGGCAATCGTGTTTTCGGTTCTGTTGCCCATTAATGCTCAGGATCTGGCTTTAATTCCCACGCCACATACCCTTAAGGTCGTAAACAACCAATATCTGACCATTAAGAAATGGAAGGTAGACGGATCCAATGATTATCATGATCTTATAGAGACCTTTGCGCTTCAGATTAAGGCCTGTGGAATTGATTTTCCCGTTGAACTGAGCAGAAGAGGTAAGGCTTCCAACCTGATTTTAAAAGAGGTAAGTGGCGAGAAACAGTTGGGTGAGGCGTCTTATTCATTAGTTATTAACCCAACAGGTGCTACCATAGAGTTCAGCCATGCCCGGGGATTGTTTTATGGGCTGCAAACCTTATTGCAAATAACCAATTCGGGCAGTGTCAGCGGAAACAAAATGAAAATTCCCTGCCTGGAGATTGAGGATCATCCTCAATTTGAGTGGAGGGGCCTGATGCTTGATGAATCCCGCCATTTTTTTGGGAAGCAAACGGTTTTTCAGCTGCTCGATTGGATGGCTTTTTATAAAATGAATCGCTTTCACTGGCACCTTTCCGACGAACAAGGGTGGAGAGTTGAGATAAAAAAGTACCCCAAACTAACCCAGGTTGGGGGGATTGGTAACTATTCGGATGCCCAAGCGCCGGCACAATATTATACCCGGGAGCAGATCACGGAAATCGTAAAATATGCCCGGGATCGTTTTATCGAAGTGATTCCCGAAATTGATATGCCCGGTCACGCGAGTGCCGCCAATAGAGCCTATCCTGAGTTTAGTGGTGGGGGCTCAAAGGATCATCCGGATTTTACCTTTAATCCGGGCACTCCCAAAACCTACAGTTACCTGACGGATATTATGAGAGAATTAGCACATATGTTTCCCTCTGAGTATATTCATCTGGGTGGCGATGAGGTGCATTACGGCAATCAGCAGTGGAAGGAGAATCCCGATATTTTGGCCCTTATGGAAAACAAAAAGCTGGGCAACATGAGAGAGGTGGAGAATTATTTCCTTCGGTCTATGTCGGATTCCCTTAATACCTTGACCAGGAAGATGATTGGCTGGGACGAGATAGTGGATGCTGGGATTCCTTCGAACAATTGTTTGGTGATGTGGTGGCGGCACGAAAAGCCCGGTCAACTCACAAAAGCCCTGGCCAACGGCTATAAAACCATCCTATGCCCGCGCATTCCCCTCTATTTCGATTTTGTTCAACACGAGAGTCATGAGTCGGGTCGCAGGTGGGATGGCGCATTTGTGCCTCTGGATAAAATCCTGGCCTTCAGGCAGGATTATGGCGCGGTAATTTCGAAATACGCCGACTTAGTGGTTGGGGTTCAGGCCAACTTATGGACCGAAACGGTTTCCCATACCGGGCGGCTAAATTACCTTATCTTCCCCCGAATTGCGGGTGTGGCAGAAATCGGCTGGAGTACACACAGCTCTGTTGACCAAACAGGCTTTCTAAAGCGGTTGGAGACCAACTTTCCTTTGTATGAGAAAATGAATATCCAATATTTTAATCCACTTTCTCCCGGCTCAACGCCCGAAATTAAATAGGGGAAGGTAATACGCGATAGCCTCTGTTTGCCCTAAATGCTCAGGGATGAGGCTTTATTTTGCCGATACCACGGTTCTAAAGCCGGTGTGCTCCAGGCTGGTATCCCAGCTGGTCTTCATGCGGGCGGCTACCCTAAAGCCTGAGCAATATTGGTCGCTGCACAAAAATGAACCTCCCCGGGTTACGCGCTTTGGGACATAGGGATCATGGGGATCGTATGATTTATCCGGTCCCTGTGGGTTGGTTACGGTGCCATTGGCCGCACAACTCTCATAGTAGTCGGCGCGGTACCAATCGTGGCACCACTCCCACACATTGCCGGCCATGTCGTACAAGCCGTAACCATTGGGGGCATACGACATCACAGCTGCAGCCCTCAGGTACTGGTCTTTTTGAGTGTTTTCATTGGGAAAGTGCCCCTGCCAGCTGTTGGCTTTGGTCTCGCCCTGGTCGATGGGCTCATCTCCCCATGGGTAGATGCTGTATGCTTTTCCTCCGCGGGCGGCAAATTCCCATTCGGCTTCGGTGGGTAACCGGCGGCCCGCCCATCGACAATAGGCCTGAGCGTCCTCCCAGCTTATCTGAACCACCGGGTATTGTTCCTTGCCCTCCAGATTGCTCCCAGGCCCCTGTGGATGTTGCCAGTCGGCCCCTGCTGTCCAGCTCCACCAAACCAGAGAATTATTGAGAGGAACCGCATGATCGGGTGGTGTAAAGACCAGGGAGGCTGCCACCAGAATCGTGTCGGGTGGTTTAGGGGTGCCAGGGGGTAAACTCTTTTTTATTTCTTCCCAGTCGGGTTTGCGCTCTGCCGTAGTGATGTATCCTGTTTGCTCCACAAAGGCCTGGAATTGGGCGTTGGTCACTTCGTGCTTATCCATATAGAAAGGGGAAACGGTTACCGTGTGCCGGGGAAACTCATCAGGTTTGCCCCAGACAGAATCCCCACCCATCACAAAGGTTCCTCCCGGGATGAAGACCATCTCTTTTGGGATGGAATCTTCCTGTTGGCCGCTGGAAAGGTGCGTCGGGTCAGAGTTCTGTGTGGTTAAATTATTAAATCGACCGGGCAGGGTGGAGCTGCAACACTCCATCTGATTATCTATCTCCACCGGATTCTTTTTGGCAGTCGTATTGTTGGATTGTTTTGTTGATATCTGGCATCCTGCCACTAAGGCAAACACAACTACCAGGAGCCTCAGGCTTTTATCTCCGCTTCTCATTCCCTGCATATTTTCTGAATTGTTTTGAAACATTTGAATCAGAAAAAAAAACAATGACTTAGAGCCATTGTTCAATTTAATTTATCGAAATAAATTTTCGCAGGGAGCCCAGTCACTGTTTTTCACCACAGGTGTAACCGATATTTCAATGGTGTTTAGCTGGTTAATAAGGCTCCATTAGTCTTTTGTTACCTGGCTGCCCCACCAATCTTCATTGGGCTTAAAATCTTTGGAAAGCATATCCAGGCGTTGCTTTTCCAAACGGGGTAATTGCCTTTGCTTAATTGTTTGTTGATAATTCAATTCAGCCTCTTTTGAGTATTCGGGGTCTTGTTCGGGCATTTTTGCCTCGACCCGGTGCAGATAATCGAACAGTTCATCACTTAATTGCGCGACTCTTTCAGGGTTTTGGGCGGCCACATCGGTCGTTTCCGATAGATCTGCCTTTAGGTTGTACAACTCCTGGTGACCATCCTCATAATAATGGATTAATTTCCAGTCTCCCTTGCGGATGACCGAACTGGGATCTCCTCCCTGATTGCCGTAATGGGGATAATGCCAAATCAGGGCGCGGTCGGCAATGGTTTCCTCTTTCAGCAGCGGTAACAGGCTGACGCCATCCTGGTGTTGGTCGGGCTTTAGGGGCAATCCGGCCAAGTCGAGAATGGTTGGGTAAAAATCGGTTCCCGACACCGGCACATCGCAGGTCTTTCCGTCCAGCTTCATCCAGGGCACCGAGATGAAATAGGGTTCGCGGGAACCGCCTTCCCACTGATAGCCTTTTCCTCCCCGCAAGGGGGCAACGTTGGTCGAATAGCTGTCGCCGGAGGTGACGCCCCCATTATCGCCGGTAAAGATGATAATGGTGTTTTTGTCGAGTCCCAGCTCTTTCAGGTTTTGCAATACCAAGCCAACCGCATCGTCCATCGACTCTACCAGGCCCGCATAAACAGGGTTGTCCTGATGCAATCGGTAGGGTAACCGACGTTCCATTGTAAAACCCTCCTGAGCAATCCCCATGGTCTCTGCTTTGTTGCGGTATTTTTCCCATTTGGCGCTCGTGGTTTGAATAGGGCCGTGAACGGCATAAAAGGAGAGATAGGCCAGGAATGGTTTATCGGAATTGGCCTTCATGAATTCAACGGTTTCCTTTGCCAGTCTCATCTCCAGGTTCTCTCCGTTGGGACCGTTCTTCAGATTCGGGTTTTTATAGGGCGCGAAATAACCCCCATGTGGACTCCCGGCATCCCACCCTCCGATATTAATGTCAAAACCATGATCCTCGGGCCAGGAGCCTTTACCCCCCAGGTGCCATTTGCCCGCAAAAAAAGTGCTGTAGCCCGATTCTTTCAAGGCCTCGGGAAGAGTGATGAATTCAGGGGATAGGTTATGCACGTATTCGGCAGGCAACAGTCTGGAATAGCGACCATTAGACCTCCAGGCCTCTCCCGATTTCTCCCCAATCCAGTTGGTGATGCCGTGTCGTGCCGGAAATTTACCCGACAAAATGCTCGCCCGCGAGGGGCTGCACACCCTGCAGGCGGCGTAACCATTGGTGAAGATCATCCCGCTTTGCGCTATTTGGTCGATGTTGGGGGTCTCATAATATTCACTACCCATACAACTCAGGTCGGTATAGCCCAGGTCGTCGGCCAGGATGAACAGTATATTGGGTTTTTTTTCTGGGTTTTGTCCACAGGAGAACAATACTAAAAGGAGAAGGGTGCCGGATAAAAAATGAATGATTTTGAGGCTCATGTCAATGGGGATATTGGTTTTTTAGGGGGTTCACGCTGGATGAATCTGTCCAAAATGGCCCCGTGTTACGCTTATAGTTTTGAATCAACGAATAAAGATAGAGTCCTGGACATAATTAAACAAATAATCCCATGGATTAATACGGAAGGACTAATGTTTCTTTAGGTTCATTTCTTCAGATAAAGGGCCTCAGCTGAGATGCCTTTTCCCCATCCACCCAACCTTTTTTAGCGTGTAAAACGGGTTGTGGCATCGGCGTTCTTGTTGGTGGTTTTTTTTATTCTTCAGCGTCGATTTATCAAAGAAAGAAAAGGCTTCCGGTCTCTTATAGATTTTCGTTTTTAACCAATACAATCCAGTCGTCTCCATCTGCAGCGGGGGCATTGCCTAAGTCAACGGTGCGGCCTCCTCTGACGGTTCTAACGCTTCCCTTTCGGAGTTTTTCTCCGGTGGCAGGGTTAAACCACTCGACGGAGAAGGTCCCCTCATCATTGGTTAAGTCCAGGGTTGTGGTTGGCTCATAAGCCAGCTGTACCAAATAAATCTCCCCTTTGCAGGCCAGGCAGTGCTTTCCTTTGCTCATACTGGTGTTCCCGATCAACGCGTCGGAATTTTTCATGCGTTCCAGGGGTATTTTAATCTCGGATAAAAATTGAATGGCAAGGTTACAATACTCCCAGGATTTATCCCGGCTTCTGAAGTCCTGCAGCATAAGATCGTTTTCAGGCAGTTGATAACCAAAATAATACTCCACTCCGGCACCTCCCGCCATGATATTTCCCCACAGCGTTTGCTTGCGAATGTCATGAATGGAATACCCAACGGTAGAAGCATCAAACCCTTTGTAGTCCGGGTCGGGGGGGACCCCCTGGGCAGCTGAATTTTGTTCGTCGTTAGCGACCACCCAGGGTTTGCCGGCCCGGTTAGATGCTTCGACCCATTTGAGGGTTTGGCGGAATACCGCGTCCCATTGGTTTTGCAGCGAGACCCCTGTTAGCTCCGACTGATTACCGAGTAGCGGGGTGTATCTTTTTTCCTGTTCGTTGGGGAAGGTATGAAGCACAATATTGTGATGATAAGGGTCCTGGGAAGCAAAATAGGCGGCCATTTCTTTGTGATTCTCATCCGACTGGGTGTTTTCTTCTCCCAGATTCCAGTTGAGGGCCAACAGATAGCCAAAGCGGGCAATCAATTCCCGGTAATAGAGTCTTCTTTCCGGACCAAGCTCCCCGCCATCCAGTGCTTCAGGAATCAATACTTCTTTGTCGTGTCCTCTTATATGGTCGTCATTTTCGGTTTCCTGGGTTTTGAAATGAAGGTACATCCCCTGGCTTTGTGCGTAATCGAAAACAATTTGCCATTGGTCCAGTCTGGAGCAATCGTAGTGAAATTTGTCGTTGCGGCTCACGAAAGGCCATACATTATCGCCATCTCCTCCTGCATTGTAGGTGAGAAACGAAAAGGCGTTAACCCCTTTGGATGCCAGATAATTGATGGCTCCAATGAGGCCTTTACCTTTTCCGTTTTTCCAGGTTGGGTTGCCCGCCCGGAAATCCCGGATGTGAGGCTGGAAGCTTTTTAATGGAACGTTGGGCTTCATGGCCACTGTATTGTCAAAATCTTCGTAGCCCAATAGGGTTTCAGGCGCATCGGCGCCGGCCTTGAAGAAATAGTCGCCCGACCCTTTGAACTGCAGAAAGTGTTTGCCGACATATTCGAGCCGTCCTTTGGCACGCAAATCACGGCCGGTTTTATCGGTGGGGCCCACGATAAACGACCCTTCTATGCCGTGGTAAGGGCTCAGGGTCTTCATCCAAGGCATGTCGGCCGTGGCCACCAAAGCCCCCTGGAGGAAGGCTATTTTGTAATTCCATTTTCCTGTTTTGTCGGGAGAGAGATGGGCCCGCCATTTGGTTCCCTCCGATGCACTGGTCTCCCCGGCATTGCCATCGGCTGCAAAATAGGCCGGGACATCGTATTTGGGGGATCCCGATTCGTGGGTAAAGGTGACGGTCATGCGGTAGTCGGTAAACGGGTCGGGACGGGTGTCGGTTTCTGAGGCAAAGGGGCCATCGAGTGTAAGAGTGACCTTATGCCATAGTTTCAGCTCTCCCGAAAGGGTTACCTCTGCTTTACTTTCAGTGGGTGCAACAACTTTTTCCCCGGCGCCGGTGGAAAGCAGGATCAACGATGCCATACTTAAGAGGTGTAGAGTAGTTTTCAGGCGATTTGTCATGGTTGGTGCGTTTGCTTGGGTTTTAGGATTGTTCTAAAATTCGGAAATTTTCTTGTTACAGGTGCTTCCCTGGCAAATACAGCTTGTTGACTGACGGGATGGGTTCTCCACCAGCGCCATTCTATCCACATATCAGGACCTCAATGATTTTTTGTGTTCGGCGCTTAATGCGTTTCGAATCAGTACAATGCAAGCTTTTAATCTGTTCTTTATTTTCAGGTAAGGGGGGCGTTATGGGATAAGCTTATTGATAAGTTCTTCTGATGATTCCCTCATAGTGACAAATTTCGCCATTGTCTGTAATTCCCTCCAGAGTCACAGAATAATCATCCGCCGGATCGGCCGTATAAAAGGTCATATTGAGGGTGCCGGTGGAATCGCACATCAGCGAGGGATTCCAATAGATGGTTGTTCTCATATCCGGATTGGGGTCTTCTATGTTTTTTTGAACCTCATATTTGGGCACATAGAACTGTTCGGGTTTTTGGACCCCCAGAGGAAAGCACTGGGTCATGCTCACCGACCTGGCCGACTCAACAACCACTCCTTTCTTAATAGTTACGGCGATTACCCCATTTCCTCCTTTTAGGCCAAAGATGGCCGCATTGGCCCCTTTAAAAACCTCAATTCTGGCCACTATGCTGGGTTCTATGGTGTTAAGTTCAGAAAAATCCATGGCCGGAACCCCGTCGATTAACAGGTAAGGGTTTCCCTGACTTCCTCTGATTCGTACCTCGTTTCCGGTAACCAGAACCCCTGGAAGGGTAGAGAGTAGGGTTAGCAGTGTACTGCTGTTAAACTGCTCAATCTCTTTGGCATCGATCTCTGTATCTGCCAATCCCGAAAAATAATCATTCGGTTGATCAACAGATTTATTTTCGCCATACACCTTTACCTCATCGAGATGAATCATGCGCATTCCCCCTTCAATATAATACTTTTGTTTGCTTTGTTCGAAATATTCAGCTGGAAAGGCGTGTTGGATAGCTTGAGGAGCGGGGAAAAAAGTGTGGGATGGAGGAAAGACCTCCTGGTCGGGAACAATTTCCATATCGGTTATGCTCCTGTTTTTTTGAGCTTTCAATATGAAAGAGGTACTGTCCTGAAACTGAATGCCATCTATCAGATAACGCCCCAGACTGTCGGTCGTGGTGGCCTGGAATATCCTGGGCCCCCAGGCATATACATTACATTGTTTGGCTGGCCTTCCGAAAAAATTTAACACACTTCCCGACAAGGTCTGGCCTGCTTCCATATAGAATTCTGGTTTTTTAAAGCGATGCTGAGTAATCTCAGTGGTATTGTATCGCCGCCATGCCTGGGTTTGCATTAAAAGGTCGAGATGGTAGTTTTGGACAACCGGACTGCCCACAAAATAAGACAAAGGATCCTCTATGTGACCCTTTATGTCGGAGGAGAGGAGAAGGTAACTCTCCATATTGTCGTTCAGGGAATCGTTTAGAATGAGCTGACGGTCGGTGATACTCACTGAATAGTTACCTGCCGGTGACTCTCCGTTTGCCGTTTGTATCTTAAAACTCAGATTGACCGCCTCACGCTGTACATAAACGTCTTTATCTGTTTTCATCTCAATCGATGGCGAGTTGGCCGGCCGTGAAAAAAACAATCTTTCACACAGGATATTTCCCATGTTATCTAAAATTGAGATGGTATAGATGCCGGGGATTAGTTTTTCCTGCCGGAGTTGTCCCGACAGCTTTGTGATGGGCATAATCAGATGGGGAACCCCCCTGGCGTGCACCAGTAGATGTAGCGGGGTAGAGCTGTCTTTGCGTTTGTCGATTATCTCGTAAACTACTTTGTCACGTAAAATACCCACATGAAGAGCCACGCCTTCATCCCTGGCAAGAGGCAGATCAATGCGCTTCTCGTCTCCCTTCTCAGATTTGATTATCGCATAATAGCTCTCTCCGGGAATCGGCTTCAATAAAAATTCACCCATGCCCTTGTGGCTTGAGACAATAGTGGCCTTCTCAACCCCCTGGTCGGAATAGATTTTTCCTGTTATGGCCTCGGACAAGCCATCGGTGCCAATGGCCTTGAAGGCGACTACCTGCACACAGTTATTAAGAAATACGCCACTCTCGGGGAAAAACTGAACATCAAAGTCGGGGTTGAAATCCGGAAGGTAGATACGCGTGTGGTATTTAAAACCCTTGTCATCTATCAAAACATCCAGATTTGCGCTCTCATGAAGGGCGGGTTGATAGGGAATGCTTACTTTGGATATGCCCGAGGAGTCCGACATATAGGTTCTTTTTTGTGGTTTGCTGTCTGACCAGTGTTGCGAAACCTGAATCTTCGTTCCTGTGATGGGTTGAGAATTCTTATTTAATAACTGAAGATTGACCAGAATCTTTCCGTTGGATGGAGTGTCATATGTCGCACTGCAATTTATCTCATCATCAATGCTGTTTCCAATGTACAACGCTTTATGAAAAAAGAAATCGGTCGAATTATTCTGCATCCAGTGGGTGTAGGCACGCAGGTTGTAATCGCCCGATGGCAACTCCGGTTTTAATTTAATATACCCGGCAAACCCAGTCGAATCCTTTTGGATCTTCACCCGCGATACAACTGAGTCCATCCGGTTAATTAATTCAACATAGAGATATTGACTCAGCGATTGGGGTTGAAGCGTGACCGCATTTACCAGGTAACCTTTAAACCAGATGTTTTCACCCGCACTGTAATAGGGCTTGTCGGTTTGTAAATACACCTTCTCTTCGATTGATTGCAACAAATAGTCTTTAAAGTTTGACACAATCTCTTCTGTGAATTCCTGATTTTTTTCCTCCGGGAAAAAGGAGGTCAGGCCAATCAGGGTAAAAACAACTAAAACAGTTTTTACAACATTCTTGGTTTCCCTGAATTTATAAAAGGTTTTATTGTCCATTGGGAATAACTCTTGAAAAAAGCTTGTTATTGGTGTCAAAAGAATGAAAAATCAAAAGTATATTTTATTCATTTATATTGTTTGCAACCAATTGATTATTTTTTGGTGACGGGTTATTGGGGATGAGTCCGACCCGTTTGAGATGTGCTTAAAAAATAGGGCAATGGCTTTTACCTATAAAACCCGGGAAAGCTTCACAAAGGTCACCCCGTGGTAAGCTACTTCCGTGGAGAAATGGTTGTCAAAGGTTCCCAGGTCTTGCTGACGCCACAAATCTCTTACTTTAAACTTTCCCCTTAGCCCTAACTCGACAAAGTCCAGTGTCATGGAATATCTGGTGCGCTGGATTTTGTCATTGTCTGCTTTGTCCCATAACATGAAGTAGGGATCCACATTGAAGAATCCCACCGCGATGGAGCCATCTTCCAGATACTTATACCAGATCTGGCCATTCTCTTTCCGGATCTTATGGGCCGGCATAACGGCCGCATCCTGATCGATGGCGATTACTTCATCATTGGTTAGCAGGTTAAGGGTAAAATCGTCCAGGTGGGACAAATCACAGCCTATCAGGAGAGGGGCCGACAACAGGGTCCATAAACTGATGTGCGAATATTGTTCGTTGGCCGTGAGGTTCGAGTCGTGGGCCCTGCTTCCCCATCCCAAACCCAGCTTGCCAACGACCAACATGTCGGGGTCGTTGTATTTGCCGGGGCGCGTGCCGGAAGCACAGACATCCTGAAAAAAGCCAATGCAGCGGACGATGTTCCACTCATCGGTGATGTCGCGGGTGGTTCGCCATAAGTTCCCTCCGGCCTCACTGCCCCAGTTCCATACATTTGGGGCGCCAAACCCGACGCAATAAACGATGTCCCGGTTCACTTTATTCAGCGATTCACGCATCACCTCGTATGGTTTTTTGATGTCTTCTTCGGTGGGATTGGGGGCGATTTGGCTGTAGAGGCAATAATCATATTTCAGGTAATCCACGCCCCAGTCGGCCCAGGTTTGGGCGTCCCGGTCTTCATGCTGATAACTGCCTAAATGCCGGCCACAGGTCTGCGGACCTGGCGAGGAGTAGAGGCCAAACTTCAACCCCTGTTGGTGGATGTAATCGCAAAGTTCCGGGAAATCAGGGAATTTAGCATTACCCAACAACTCACCATCCAGGGTTCTTTCACCCGCTTCCCAGCCATCGTCAATGTTGATATAGGTCCAGCCGTGGTTGATTAATTTCTCGTGCATAAAACGGGCCGCCTCTTTTACTTTAGCCTCATCAACCTTCAAGCCCCAGCAGTTCCAGCTGTTCCAACCCATGGGCGGCGTCAGGCAAATCTCATCGCCCACTTCAATACGCAGGATACGTGAATCCATGCCCTCTTTGTTTTCAGCCCGAAGAAGGGTGGAAAAGGTGCCTCTTTGGTTCATAACCCCGGTGATCCTTCCGGTTATGGTGTCGAGGGTTAATCCTGAAGGCAGGTTGAGGGCCGAAAAGGTCATGGGCCGTTTGCCCGTGGCCGCGATGGTTAGCAGAAATGGACTCCCCGGGCGGACCCCAAATACTTTGGCGTTGTTTATGCTGGGGCAGACACCCGGTTTGGGCGTCAGAATATATTTTTCGACGGTAATAGGGTCTGGTATCACAGGCTCAGGCACCACCGTCCCTGAGGTTACAAATTTGGCATTCAGCCAATCGGCATGATCGTACATGATGCCATCGCCCGCTTCGCGGACCAAAAGGGCCAGCTTTTGAACATGCCTGAGGTCCACCTTAAAGGGCCTGGCCGGCATCCCCTTGTGCATTATGCCACTGCTCCAGACGATCTCCCTGTCTGCCAGGATCTGAAACTCCATGTTGCAGGTGAAATCATTGTGATCGTCCGCACCCACGAGTCCCGAAAAAGAGCTGGCTTTTCCACCCAGATTCACCATGTAACGACTAATGGAATGGGTTCCTATACCTCTTTCATAGCTAACCCCGGCCACTTGTAGCGGGGTTCTCAGAATGGACCTGTTCACCTGTGGGGCCCCCCAATCCTGATACATCGATTCAACATTTAATTGGTCGAGCCAGATGGTTTTTGAAAAAACGGTAAATGGTATTAATACCAAAAACAGAAAAAGTCCCTTTTTAATCATTTTGCTAAATTATAGGTGGTTAGGTATTTTGTTTTAGCTTATTCAGGTCTTACCCGACTCCTTCTTTAGAATGCAACCTTTTAAATGAGGCCTGGAGGCAGGTTTTTGGGTTTCGTTGGATCCATGCAACCCGGTGCTTCTTAACTGTAAGAATGAGAGATACAGTAAAAAGTAATTGTAAAATTACGTTTTGGCAGAAGAAAAACAATAGAAAATAAAAAAAATTAAAAATACAATTTGGCAATAATTTCTTGATAATGTAATTTGGAAAGTAGTAAACCAAATGCTTTTCCGTGTATTCTTATAAATAATGCTCAAACGAATCCCGGATTTCCGGTAGGGTTACTTCCATAAATAATTCCGGGGAACGCATAGGTAAATAAGTTTAATTATGCATGGTTGTTTGGTGAGTTGTATTTTTTGATTGGAATGAATTCATTTACCCCGAAGGGGTTTTACTTTGAATAACCGTGGGTGCAACCCACGGTAAAGACAAGAAAACTCTCTGGCAACCCCAGGGTTGAATAATTTACCCGACATACAGGTTTAATATTCAGCCCCTTCAGGGCTGTGACATTCAGGTTGTAGTCAACCGTGGGTTTGCACCCTCGGTTATTCATATTGTGCCACTCCATGGCAAGATTAATGTTGAAATCAAACGCATCAGCAATATTTGCCAATAATCTGACAGGAAAAGGAGAGCGTTTTGGCCTGCCTGAGGACAAAGTACTTTTGTGATACTTAAATAAGTGGGTTTACCAAGATCTGTTGTCTTGGTAATTTTTAGGTCACTTCCTTCGCAGGTCTCCTGCTTTTTTTTGTGATTTACCAGACAATTAGGAAGTATTTACTAAATTAGTCAATTCAAATGCTTCACCGGAACCAGTATTTAGAACGGCGGGTAAGATAGAAATTTACCCTGCCAAAAGGCGAATGCTCTGCCAGGCTGTTTTTGCTGTGCCTTGAGTATTAGTATTGTTCCTCAGAGACGCTTTATGACGACAATTGAACA
The DNA here is from genome assembly GCA_041583495.1 of Marinilabiliaceae bacterium. Classification (GTDB taxonomy): domain Bacteria; phylum Bacteroidota; class Bacteroidia; order Bacteroidales; family Marinilabiliaceae; genus JBFHFS01. The sequence continues at coordinate 23,062 of JBFHFS010000066.1, forward strand.
TCACCGGTTTGCATTTAATGCCGGTCATTGAACAACTATATTTTACAAATAACCATTACTACAATGAGGAACAGGATTAAAATTATGGCGAGTTGGGTGCTCGGGTTAATTTATACCTTAACGTTTTTTACAGGGGTACAAGCAGAGACGAAACAACGGCCCAACATAATTTTTCTTTTAACCGACGATCAGCGGTTTGACGCCATGGGGGCCATGGGGAATCCCATAATACAAACGCCTAATATGGATAAGTTGGCCACCTCAGGGGTTTTATTTCAGAATACCTATGTGACCACTTCTATTTGTTGTGTGAGCCGTGCCAGCATCTTAACCGGACAATACGAGAAGGGCCATCAGATACATGATTTCAATACTGATCTCTCACCCCAGGTGAGCACCAGGACCTATCCTGCATTGCTTAAAGAGGCGGGATATAAATTGGGATTCATTGGCAAGTACGGGGTAGGGCATCATCCACCGGCATCGATCTTTAATTTTTGGGTGGACACGGAGGCTGGCGGCAAAGGCCAGCCTGATTATATTACGGTTGGAGCCGACGGAAGGCTGATCCACGATACCGATACCATTGGGTCGGCTATTCAAGCCTTTTTGGATCAATATGGAAAGAACGATCCCTTTTGCCTGTCGGTAAGTTTTAAAGCCCCTCATGAGCTGGATGGTGATCCTCCAACGTACGTGATTCAACCCAGATACAAAGACTATTATAAGGAGGTGTGTATCCCTGAGCCGGTTACAGCCGATCCTAAGTATTGGGAGGCATTACCCGATGTGCTGCGTACGGAAACTAATTTTGGCAGGGCTCGATGGCGAGGTCTTTTTGGTACGGATGAATTGTACCAGGAAAACGTGAAGAACTACTACCGCTTAATAACCGGGGTAGATGATGTGGTGGGTGATATGATGAAGAAGTTGAATGCCCTTGGCATTGCAGATAATACCATCATCATCTTAATGGGAGATAACGGAATGTTTCTTGGTGAGCATGGGATGGAAGGCAAATGGTATGGATATGAAGAATCCATCCGGGTCCCACTGTTTATTTATGATCCGACTTTACCCGATCAGGTGCGGCAATACCGGGCATCACAAATGGCTCTAAACATAGATATTGCGCCCACCATTCTTTCCATGGCCGGTGTCCCTGTGCCCGAAGAGATGCAGGGGGTCAACCTGATCGACCTGATACAGAATAAAATTCCGGAAAGAACCGATTTCTTTTATCAGCACTACTTTCTGGGAGGGCCTCGAATTCCAAGGGTAGAAGGCGTTGTTACTCAGGATTATAAATACATGAACTACATAGAGAAAGATACCGAGGAGTTGTTTGATACCAAACATGATCCCCACGAAACAAGAAACCTGGCCAAGGATCCGGTCTATCAATTAAAATTGAAGGAGTTACAAGGCAGATATAAGGAGCTGAAGCAGCTCTATGGGGTGCCCCGGGAAGGATGGGACCAAATGAAAACGGTTTTTTAGAACAGACTTAATCTTCTTCTTAACGGTTCTGTTTTTCAGGAACCGTTAGGAAGCACTCACTTCCTTTTTATCCTGGCCGGGCGCCAATGATTTTTTATATTGAAGTGGCGAAACGCCTTTTGCTTTCTTGAACGCCAGGGAAAAGATACTTTGGCTGCTAAAGCCGCACATGCAACTAATTTCACCAAAACTTTCGTATCCCGATTGAATCAATTCTATTGATTTATTAATTCTGAAGTTTGTAATGTAATCTTTAGGTGACGAATCGGCAATATTCATGAATTTTCGGTAGAAACTTGTACGGCTCATGTTCATGTGTTCTGCCAGTTGATGAACATTAAACTCGGGCAATTGGTAATTTTCGGTAACAACCTTATTTATTTTCTTCATAAAGTTGATTTCGAAATGGTTTACGGTGTCAGCCTTAAATTCTACAGGCATTGCTTTTTTATAATACTCCTGTATCAGGCTTCTTTGTTTTATTAAGTTTTGAATCCGGGTTTTTAGAAGGTTAAAATCAAATGGCTTTGTAATGTACTCGTCGGCTCCATATTTGAAGCCCATAATCTTATTCTCCACTTCGGCTTTGGCCGTTAACA
>JBFHFS010000067.1:0-24659 GCA_041583495.1 Marinilabiliaceae bacterium
CCGAACCTTTCCATTAAGAAAAAAACCAATGAAATCACCATTGCACAAATCTTTGCCACCCCTTCCGCCTTTTCGAACAAACAAATAGAGATCAGAGGCATTGTGGTGAAGGTGAACAAAGACATTATGCAAAAGAACTGGATCCATATCCAGGACGGGACCTCCCACAACAACCACTTCGACCTCACCATCACCAGCCGGGATTTACCCGCCGTAAATGAGGAAGTTACCTTTAAGGGAACCATTGCCCTCGACCGTGATTTTGGCTCGGGTTATTTTTATGAGGTCATAATGGAGAACGCTGTGAGGGTGGATGCAAAAGTGGCAGGGGCGCAACCTTAACTCACAGGCTGACATTCATCGGATAACTTGAAGTCATCCGATGAATGCCAGGAGATTAACTATTCCAGGATTTTTTTTATATAAACTGCACACCCGCCACCAGGTGCCATGTAAAGGTCAATCTTATCCCTGTTAGTAACTTCAATAGCATTAACCATATAGGATTCTTTATTGTCCAGGAAATGAGTCTCCTTAGTATCGGAGTAAACCGTTGCCTGGTATTTTTGTCTTTTGTCCAGAAAGTCAAGCTTTAGGTCAAGGGTTCTTGAATCGCGATTGGTGAGGGCACCTACAAACCATCCATCACCAGCTTTACGTGCCACACAAATGTATTCCCCAATTTTGCCATCCAACACATCATAGCTATCGAACTGAGGGGGCATCTTCCTGATGCAATCAAACAGGTCGTCTTTTTTCAGGTATTCTTCGGGACTGTCGGGTAATACCATCCAACCGCTGTAAACCACGATTAACTTAGCTACCTCAGCTGAAACTGTCCCGGGTATTTCTTCAAAAACACGAACTCTTGATTGTGCATTATTCAAGTCGAACCAACCATTGGTATAATCGAGCGGTCCGGCAACCATATTGATAAAAGCCGAAGTGACTGCCGTTTCTGGGAAATAAGAACGCATGGCATCAGCCTGTGCATGGCAATACTCTTTGGTGACCAGATTAGGATAAGTCCGCCTGTCGCCACTTGGGGGAACCGGATGGTCGTGGAAGTCCACCATGAGTTTATATTTGGCACACAATTCCACCACACTACGGGTCTGCCTGACTTTTTCTTCCCAGGTTCCAAGCATAAAACCATACTTAACACCAGCTGCTCCCCATTCTGAGAACTGCCTTAATACACGCTCCAGTCCAAACTTCTTTGCCCCAACATCATTCAAATACAAAATAACCCCAACACCCTTTCCTTTTGCGTAGGCCATACATTCCTGTATATCTATCCCCTCGCGGGCTTGTGTCGGGTCTGATTCGGAGCTAAATTCAGGGCCATACCAGTCGGCATCGATCAAGAGGTATTGAATGTTGTTTTCGGCTGCAAAATCAATAAATCGTTTATGCGAGACCGTATTGAGTCCATATTCGAAACCATCGGCTGCTTTATACCCCCACACACGCCAATCCCAAAGCGATTTACCGGGTTTTATCCACGAGGTATCTTCAATTTTACATGGCTCATTCAGGTTGACCAACAGATCAGATTCCAACAAATCCCCCGCATGATTCCCAAGCATAAAAGTCCGCCACGATGTTTTTAAATAGGATTGGTCAGCTGTTGCTTCCAAATTTAATTTGATATCCAGATCCTTGCCTCCCATATTCAAACTAAAAGGAGCATAGCGATTAATCTCAGCTTCGTGAATAGCCAGAAATAAATCATCTCTAAATTCTATTACAGTTGGAATTTGCACTTTTACCAAAGATGAATCGGCTCTGTTTAAAGGACCAAGATTTGGCTGCTCATCGTTGTAAGCCCAATAGGAAAAATCGTTACTGAATTTCAGTTCTGTTACTTCTTTATTTATTCTAATTGAATCTAATGTTTTGTTTTCCAAAACATACCGATAAGCGAATCCTTCATCGTAACACCTAAAAATTAGCCGGTAGATAAAATCCGGCATGGTTGGCTTATTTAACACAAAACTGTATTGGTTATAATGATTGCGGACGAATTTGTTTTTCCCGTTCACGGTTTCCCATGTGTCATCAAAAGTGGATTCTTCAAAATCGGAAATCAAAACATCACTGGTGAAATCAATGGAATCTACCATTAACCCTATCGGGGAATGATTAAAAATCGTATCTCCTGAATAAACCAGCTGAAATTCAATATTTCCCAAATCGTTATTTATTTCCATTCGCAATTTTCTCTCCGGGGATTTAAGAGAGTACTTATTTTGTTGCGTACAAGAAATTGTAAGTATTATTAAAATTAAACCCAACAGTTTTTTCATAATATAGAATTATTTAATCATTTCACCATCAACTAACACTTTTCCTACATACCAATTATAACTCTCGTACTTTTCAGGGTTGTTGGCATAATCTTCTTTGTTGTTTAACATTGAACCTTTGTCGAAGGGTTCGGAAAGAGTCGTAAAGGTTACAATATGGTCCGTATTTTCAAGGTTACCAATTAAAAAAGAGTTCATCCTTCTGTACGAAGCATACTTGTCGAACCTGGAAATAGTATCCGTGACCAATCCATCTACCTTAACAATGATCCTGCCTGCATCATAACACATCAAATCATAAAAGCCGATAGCTTGCCCCTTAAAATGAGCGGTAATGGTTTGTCCAGAATGATCAGCCTTTGCAATTGTTGTCAAAAACCTGGAAAATTTAGAGAACTCACTACCCTCTTCCGGGATGTCAATAAACGCCCAGTCGTCACTAAAGTTGAGGGACGACAATTCCAACATTTTTGCATTTGATAAATTATTCTCAGCAAGAGGTTTCCCCAGTTCATGGTCAGTTGAAGAATTTTTCCCCTTTGAGGCCATCTCAATAAAAGAACGTTGTAAAACTCCCTGGTAAATCAGATGCCCCGTTTCAACATACGGGTGTACCCCATCTGAACTAAAAACTTTAACCCCATCGACTTCCTTATTCTCTTTGTCTTTAATCAAGAGTTTACCATTTGCAACTTGCTTTGAGATTTCATAACCAAAGTTAATGCTGGGAATTTGATAGGTGTCTGCCACCTTTTCCATATAGATGGCCGACTGAGGCAACTCACCGGCTTGTTCTGTTTCCAGAAAACCTTCTTTTATGGTATAGATAAAACAAATATCGGTTTGCGGGTTTTGCTTCCAAATCTGACGAACAATACCCTCCATGGAACGAACAACCGCTTCTTCAGATTGACGGTCATCATTTACTGCAAACTCAACAAAAACAAGATCTGGATTATACTCAAGAACCTGTTTCCCCAATCGAAACGCCCCAAAATTGGAGCCTGTTCCGCCTATCGCAGCATTAATCTCGACAAACTTAGTCTGGGGATATTGTTTTTGCATCCATTCAAGGGAATAAACACGCCAACCTTTCTGGGCCGTTATGCTTCCGCCCAAATAAGCAACACGAATTGTATCTGTTTGATTAACCGTTGCAAAAAAATTGGGTAACCCATTCCTTATTTTAAGTTCTTGAACTTCCTTTTTTGTATTACGTTCACCTGTATCGGTGCATTGAACAAATACTATTGACATAGCCAATAAAAAGAAGACGAATCGTGTTTTTAGATTTTCTTTAATAGTCATGGTGTTTTAATAATTATTTTGTTTGTTTTTAATCCTTTTATTCTTCAGTCCAACAGGTGCTCTAAGAATTCCCTTGCTGTTGGATTATATTTGATTTTTCCGATTAAATTCACCTCGTTTATAAAGTATGCCCCTTCCCCTGATTTTAACTCACCTGCCGCCATAACAGTACCTTTATCTGCCACCCAGTTGGAAGCCCCGCTTGTCAGGATCGGCTTCCAACCCTCTCCGGTAAATGTGTATGAAAGAATTGGCCTTATCAGGTCCTGATTGCCATCATACCAGAAACGAAAATCAAATGGTTTGAAGCTTTTAGTTATGGCATGATCCGCTTGGGGGTTAACAAAATAATAATCCCCCATCGTCGTCTTCTCAACCAATACCCTTGTCCCTGCCACATGATATTCTCCCTCGGGAAGTTCCAGAAAAACAACTCTCTTGCCTTTTTTAACTTCGGCATCAACCTTTTCTTTGGTTTCTTCATATTTTTGAAAATCATCGATCAGGATTACTGCTGCAGCTTCAAGGTCCGAAGTTGTTTTAATACCTGTTTCGGAAACGATTTTTAAAGCCACGCCACCTTTGTTCCCAATCACAAATACGGAATGAGGGATTGGTTTTGGCCTCGGAAACACCTCAAAATCCATGTGATTTTGATAAATATTTTCATCTTTATTATTACAAAGAGCAACCCTTAAAACATAACCGGTTCTTTTACTAACATTCGGCACCATATAACTGATGAAACCCTGGAATTCAGAACTGTTAACAGGGATACTGGCATCTATTTGGTTGGAAAATAAAATCTCATCGCCCTTTTCTACCTGGTATTTTAACAGGCACCCATGAGGGGTAGAATTAAGGTCATTGCAGATCCATGCCTCAATTTTTGTTTTTTCGCCTGAAAAGAATTTCGTCCTGTCGCTTCTTAAAGAGACCATGAGGGGCTCCAGTGCATTTTTATAGGCAAAATAGGCTTTTTTCGGTTGCCTATCGACATCCATAATCGCCTTCATCCAACCGGAAGGCCAGGCATCGATAAAAAGATGTACGGCAAATGAAACCATATTGCTATTACGCCTGAAGGTTTCAGTAACAAATTTCACAGCCCAAGCCTGGTAATCCTGGCTTGCCTCCACCCAATCCTCCAACGAATTCTGGGTATTATACCACATGTAATGAAACCGATGCGTTTGCGCCTTGACAATGCGGTTAGCAGTCCAAAGTTTTTCATCCTTTTTATTTTTTGGCAGCCATTCTTTGGGATAATTTTTTTGCATCACCTTTACAGGATCCAACCCTTCGGCACCAAACTCACCACAGGCATAGAACCAATCCGGTTTTACAGGTTGCCAATACCCTTTGTACATTTCGCCAAGCCCAAGTCCGTGTCCGTTATACCAGGTATTGTAACAATGGCTGTCGGGAAGTCCGGGCGAAGGAGGATCATAATCCCCATCGCCTGCCTTAATTACCCTGTCTGGATTATTCAACAGAACCGCCTGATCCAAAGCGTTAAAAAGATGACAATACTCTCGCGAATCATTTAAACTGCGCTGAGGATGACCCTCGGCATTAGGGAAGCGTTCATTAATATAAGACACCATTATGGCCGAGGGATATTTGCGTATCAGCCGTTCCATTTCCTCTGCCTGCTTAACAGCTTCTGCAAACTTGTTGCGCCTTATGCTTCCAAAAAGGGGCAGGTCAGACTGGTTCATCATACCCAGTTTATCACAATAGTCATAAATTTCGGGTTGGACAGGACGTTGCGTAAGTCGCAAAAAATTCAAATTGCATAATTTGGCTAGCAAAATATCATCTCGTAATTGATCCCAATCTTTACGGATGACACATTGCTGGAGGTGTCCCATTGTGTTAGCGCCGCGCAAACGTATCATTTTATCATTGAGATACATTTTACCTTTGGGAACAGAAACCGTATCCATTGTAAAACTCCTCATGCCGAATTGCTGAGCTTTTACCTCCAACAGTTTTCCTTCATCATTAAAAAGTTTCACTTGCAACTGATACAACCATGGCTCCTGGTTATCCCAAAGCCGGATATTTTTCATTTTTATGGGTATTCGCAGGAAATTAACACCATAGCCCATTTCCAACTGTTCTCTTTTCCAGTCGGTGGGTTTTGCCAGGTCCCCAACGCCTGGCACATAGGTTGTTGAAGGGATATATTCCAAATCTGTTATTATCTCCCCTTCAAAATTTTGCCCAAAAACAGAGAGTTTTAAAGAAACACCCTCAGAGTATTTCTCAAAATTATTGACCTCTACCCATGCTTCGGCAATTGAATCTTTCAATAGGGGGCGCACATACAAATCATTAATATGTATAGTCGACCGTGCTTCTAAATAACAGTCCTGACAAATCCCCATTCCAGCAGGGCAATGATGCCAACCTGTTTGAGGGTCATCATAACCCAAACCCGTAGCTCCATAAATTTTGTCCCCGACAACATTCTTACCCTTATCGTCTTTTCCCCCCGTAGTGGTAAAATCATTCTCAACTCTTACCAATAATGTATTTTCACCAGGTTTGGCCAGCGAGGAGATGTTAAACTCAAAAGGCGCAAAAAAACCTTCGTGACCCCCACAGTAATTTCCATTAAAAAAGACGGTGGCTTTATAATCGACACCCTTAAAGCAAACAAATAAACACCCTTTATCCAGGACCTCTTGATCAAGTTCAATTTTTTTGAAATAGTAGGTCACCGCGCGTCCCAAAGGAGCGCCATAATGGGGGATACGCACCTTTTCCCACTCACCCCCGCCCTGCAAAGTTGACAAGAAGTCGAAACGGTCCTCTTCTGTTTCAATACGCCAGCTCATCTCTTCCAAAAGGATACGCTTACGCATCTCCGTTATCGGAGGAGCCATGTCCCTCATGAAAGGGAGATAAGCTTCCCGCATTTCATCTAGTTCGACAGATAATTCTTCACTGGTTGAAACAGCCTCTTCTTTCTCAAAAATCGCATCCACCCTATGAGTTACGGGAAGATACTTCTCCGGCAAAACGGAAGGCTGGGGAACCACTAGCAGATGTTCCTTTGTTTCATATTGTCGAGTCCCAATTTCGGCGAATTTATCCTGTGCCTGAGATTTATTTAGGGTGGCAAATACAACCAACCAACATGCAAAGAAAATTTTATTCATCCTCAGAAAATTGATCGTTAATAATCCCACATTTCTCAAAAGGGAACGGTTTTATATCGGGAAAATATTTTTTCAATGCGTCATAATGAATATGTTGGGGCGAATCCCCAAAATCATCAACGGAAAAATTTCCACGCAAAAAATAATCTCCACTACTGGCAAGTTGTGATTGCAATAAAATATTTCGTTCTACTTTGTTTAACCTACGCCCGATATTAGTAAAAAAATCCTTTAATTCAGGATACCTGTCCTGATACACTCTACTGGTAATATCTACCGTTTCCCTTAATCGTTCCTTCATCAACGGAGATACCAGAAACGCCTTCCAACGATCATCATTCCAGGCTGTCTGCCCTATTGCCACCTCGCATTTGAAAAAAATATTATTGTCAACGATATTATCATGTCCGCCATGAAAAAACACAGCGCTAAAGTTTCGGTAATGACCAGGATTTCCAACTTTATAGAAAAAGTTATTCTTTACCATCATTCCACCTGATCCATCATCAAAATAGATCCCTGCCATACTTGACTCCTTATTTTCAGGCTCAATATTCGAAAAATAGTTATACCTGATCTGGGTCCCCCGGGATGAAGGATCACGCCCTGTGTATATAGCTCCGGAATCATCAGCGTCGGTACATACATTATCAAACCTGGAATATTCAATAATATGGTCATTACCCATAAAACTGATTGCCTGATGTCTTAAATCATGGAAATAACAATTCCGGATAATATTCCCAACGCCCTGTAAGCTTATAGAAGGAGAATAGGTATGATTAATCCGGTCGGTTTCAAAAAATTGGCAATTATAAACTAAATTATTTCCAGGAATAAGATTTTTCCTGTCACCACCGGCCATTCTAAAACCTCCTGTCCCGGTGCTGTGGATCAAACAATTACTAATGGTGATATTTGTTGAATTACCTTCAACAGACTCTTCCAAATCGGGTGATCCATCAGGATAAAAATCCCTCGAATTATTTTGGTACATTTTACCAATACTTATTGCCAAAGTACCAAGGTTTGAGAATTCGCAGTGGTCAATTTTTATATTATCGCTGTTGTTGATAAAAATGGCCAGCCCACGGGAACAGGTAAATGTAATATTCTCAAGAATAATATAAGAAGCATTTACAAAGCTGAAAAAAGGCGATTCATTTAAAGAAACTTCAATCTCAGCTTCCTGTAGATCAGTTTTTGGATAGATATATAATTTGCCGGTTTTGCGGTCTATAAAATACTCGCCCGGCTGATCAATCTCTTCAAGGAGGTTATATGCGTAATACCCTCTGAAAGGAGAGGGCTTCTCCATTAACTTGGTTTCATCATCATAGAGGCTTGAATATAATCCATATAAATGAGGTTGGGCAATTTTTATACTTTTCTTAACCCAGTCGATGCTTTCAATTTTAAGGTGGTCATCGTTATATCCGTGAGAAAATTTACCATGCAGCCAAATCTCATCCGCCTTTTTCCATCTGTTGATCCGGTCATATTCATACCCGAACTCTGCTCCTCGGTTTGAGAAATCTCCGACTCGAGGCACAGAACCTTTATCGTAAATCTTCCCTATCTTCAAGGTTCCTGAATTGGGGTAACGCGCCAGGGTTTGAGTTTCCCCGTTGATAAACAATTCAAGCGGTGCCGGTTCGGGAACAGTGCCAAATCCATGTTGTTTCATGACTCCATAATCGGTAATACCCTCCTTTTTCAGGTCGATTACCCAAACTTTACCCTGCGCTTCTTCGGGTAGCCGCCTCTGTATCTCTTTATTCTTGCATAGATAAAAATGGTTTCCATCCAGTTTTGACCCTCCATGGAACACCACTTTATTTCTATCAAGGCCGGCAAAAACCACAGGATTACATTTTGTCCCACTTTGGTTAGAAGAAAGCATTTGGGGTTTGGAACTGTAATAAACCCCTTCCTTAAATATCACCTTAATAGAAGCATTTTCATTTTCTCTTTTCAATATAGAGACAACCTCAAGTGCTTTACTTGCAGTAGCAAGAGGTTTGTCAATGCTTCCTGAGTTGGTATCATTCCCATCTAGAGCAACATAGAGGGTAATCTCATTTGAAGCGTAAGAATTTAATTGCGGGAAAATTAAGAGACTACAAATTGCAAAGAATATTCTTTTTACCATTTTAAATTAAGTTTATTTCGTCGAAAATTAAAACTATAAAACTCACTTGTACAGTTGTTTATGGTTTGAACATGTATTTTTCTCCGGCTTTTAACCCTACCGGCAAAACCTGTTCCTTGTAGATAATTTGTATGTCAGTCATATTTTCAGACTTTAGAACAGCCTTTACCAGGGTATTATTTTCCCAGGCAATATCAACCGTAATCCCCCCCCTTGCCTTTAAGCCGGAAACACTTCCTTTATCCCAGGCTTGTGGCAGGGCCGGTAATAGTCGGATGGTATCCCCTTCATGTGATTGAAGCAACATTTCAGCGACTCCTGCTGTATATCCAAGATTCCCATCAATCTGGAAAGGGGGATGTGCATCGAATAAATTTGGATACATGGATTTTTTTAACAGCAGCTGGATATGTTCATCGGCCATATTACCATCTAAAAGACGTGCGCTTATATTAATTAACCATGCTCTGCTCCAACCAGTGCCTGCGCCCCCATGTGTCAGTCTGTAATCCAACGTCTTCCTGATAGCCTTCAAAAGAGTTGTATCGTTATTAGAGACACTTGTTCCAGGATGGAAGCCATACAAATGTGACATATGCCTGTGCCCGGGTTCTGCTTCAGTATATTCCCTGTCCCATTCCATTATTCTACCATCAGTTCCAACAACAAACCCCGGACGTAACTTTTCTCTTTGCTGTTTGACCGTTGCCAGCAGATTGTTTTCAATTTGAAGGACTCCACATGTTTTGATGTAATTATCAAATACTTCAGCAATAATTTGCTGATCCATAGCACTTCCCAAACATGATGCAACGCGGTTCCAATGCTCATCCAGAAACTGGTTTTCAGGAGAGGTTGATGGGGCAGATACCAGGAAACCATCGCGGGGATCCTTTACCAGCCAGTCGCTATAAAACTGTACTACTTGATAAATAGCAGGGTAAGCCCTTTGTTTTAGAAACTCTTTATCCTGTGTAAATTCAAAATACGCCCAATACTGTTGCATCATCCAACCTCCAGCACCAACCGAGCATCCCCACATAGCCTGAGGGGCCCTTAACCAGGTAGCCGCCCACAAATCTGTTGCATGAGGGATGAAGGTACCCCGGCATCCAAAATTTTTACGTGCTGTTGTCTTACCATTCTCCACAAGCCTGTCAACAAAATCAAACAAAGGATAATTTAATTCGAGCAAGTTTGTGGTATTGGCTAGCCAATAATTCATTTGAAGGTTAATATTCAAATGATAATCAGCGTTCCAGGGAGCGGTTATGAACCGATTCCACAAACCTTGCAAATTGGCCGGATTTGTACCTTCACGTGATGAGGAGATAAGCAGATATCGCCCGTAATGGAATAATAAAGCTTCGAGCCCCAAATCCGTTTCTCCGCTTTTTATTCGCTCCAGTCGGGCATCTGTAGGAATTGTATCCAATGCTTTTTCACCTAATTCAAATTTCACTCTGGAGAAGAATCCCTGATAATCCTTAATATGTGCGTCTTCCAGCTTTTCGACAGTAAATTTAGATAGCTGATATAGATCCTCTTCGTTTTGACGACTAAAGTCTTCAAAATAATAAGAAGAATTTGAAACGATGAAAAAGACAGCCTTTTTCACATTTTTCATCTTTAGGTAATTCGGGGCACTTAAAATCTGCCCACCTTCGTTTTTTACCTGAATTAAGGTTTCAAATTTCACCCCTCCATTAATAGGATCAGGTTTTGAATCAAATTTACCATCACGTTGGGTAACCTCTCCGCTCATAATTAGCTTTCCTTCTTTTGCTGAAGTAACTCTAACCGTTGGGATACCCTGATCGTCAGGCCGGGAAAGCCGAATAATACCATTTAAACCATCTGGGACTTCCGATTCTAATTCCAGAATGATGGCGTTGTGAGGATGGGAAACAAAAATCTTTTCTTTAACCTCATACCCGTTTGTTTTGTAGCTTACCCTGGCAACCGATTTGCTAATATCCAGCTCACGCCGGTAATCGGATATATTTTCATAACCTAGATCAAGAAACAGATCCCCTAAAGTTTGATGAGAACGGATAACAGATTTTCGAGAGAATTTCTCAACAAACAACTCATCTGCTTCTGAATGCTTGCCTGCAAAAAGGAGTTGTCGTAGGTGCTTAAGGTCTTCTTCATTTCCATCTGGTTCCTCCCAGCCCTTGTCTTCAGGCCACATTGAATCATCGTTCAACTGAATATGTTCGGTTGAAGGTTCTCCAAACACCATCGCCCCGATACGACCGTTCCCCAGAGGCAGGGCTTCCTCCCATTCTTTTGCAGGTTGCTTATACCACAGTTTTAATTCTGCTTCCTGATTTTTGCCGGATTGACAGGAGTGTAACAGCAAAGAATAGATAAAAAGCACATTTAGTAAAAGAAACCTGGTAACGATATTAACTTTCATAGATTAAGGGTTGAGATATATTCATAACATTTCTTCCAGTTTAACCTCGTCAATAAAAACCAAGTTATTTTGCACCATCAATATCAGAGCGTTCCTCTTTTTTAGCGAGGGTAGATTTATACTTTACATTTTCAATTTTAAATACAACAGGGTTCGGCCATTTACAGTTGGTATAAAACCGTTGCCCGTTTACTGCACTTACAACCAACCCTAAAGTTGTTGGGGATACACTTATTCCTGCATGAGCCCCTTTCCGGTATTCTATCAATTCACTGGCATATCCCAAGATGCTTACTTTGGTATCCTCATTGCCTTCCAGTGACTTGAAAACAAATTCTTTCCGTTCGCCATACGGCCACTCTTCCCCCCCTTGAACAAAGGCAAACACGTCCCCCTCTTTCGATTGGGTAAACCAAATATGATTCTCTTTTGTGATTTCCCATGGACGTATGTTGTGGATGCTTTCCTGGTTGGCTAAATTCCATAAAGCAACCTCTCGTAAAAGTGCTTCTTGCTCAATTTGTATTTCCCCATTGGGTTTGGGCCCTATGTTGAGCAATAGATTCCCCCCTTTTGCTCTTGTCTCGACTAACATATTTATTATTTCTGTTCCCGACTTATGTGGATCATTGGTGGGTTTATATTGCCAGTCGGTACCCATGGTGAAACATGCTTCCCACGGACCCGGAAGAGGTTCGTTGGGTAGGTTTTGTTCCGGGGTTGTCATTTCCCCTCTTGTTATAACTAATTCGGGGTTCAGTTTCCAGGCATATTCTTTCAGCCCATCTTCGGGACCATCAATAAACAGAATATCAATTTTTCCATAATGGGTAAACAATTCATGCAGTTGCTTTTTATCTAATGCCATTAATCCTGGATTATTCTTTGGATAGTGCAGGGGATCTTGCACCCTACCCACAGGAATATTATTTTCATACAAATAGTTAAAATCATCCGGCGAAAAATAGATTCCAATCGCAATCCCTTGTTTACGGAATGCATCAAATAACTCTTTCGTTATATCCCGCTTGAAAGGGGTATTCATAATATTGAATTTAGTTGTCTGAGTATCCCACATGCAAAACCCGGAATGATGCTTAGTAGTGAATACCATATATTTCATGCCGGCGAGCTTTGCCAGTAAAGCCCAATCTTCAGGATCAAACTTCTTTGGATTAAAAGTTTTTGGTAAATCATTTACAAACCGATTCAAATAATCATCCGATGCACCGGCCATGGAATGGCTAATTACTGCACCTACCTGAGAATCCATGCTCCAGTGGATAAACATGCCAAAGCCCATATCCATAAACCATTCTTCACGCTCAGGGTTATTAGAGGTTTGCTGGGCAAAGCAAAATCCAGAGAGCAGAGCCAGGACAAATGTTAGTAATGTTTTCATTTCACACAATTATTAAAACTAAACAATAGAGATCTTATTATCCAATACCATTCTTCCACCTAATGAATGATGAAGAGGATTATTATTCTAAAACAACTCTTGATTACCTGCATTTTGCGCGTCACCAATACAATTCATGGTAATTACAAACTGTAGTTCTTAATCTCTTTTTGCTCAGTAGGATCTATTAATACAATTTCATTTTAGCCATAATATCAATATCTACAGGAGATTGGCCTGTCATTTGCATTTCACCTAACAAAGCTGATATAACCGTCTCATGCATGGTTGGGGTATTGGAATAAGCATTAATGCAGGTATTTACCCTTTCAAAATACTCGTTTGTATTATATGGATTGCCAAAGTTCACAACTATTATTTTTTCCTGGGGCATCGAATTTATCGCCCAAACCGTTTGGGCTTCGTCATCGTAAAATTGCAGAGGACCGAAAGGCGAATGAAAAGTACGAGCCACTGCAAAAATGATACGATCATAATTTTGAGGTGAATCGTCTACCCAACCCTGGGTTTCATATAAAATATCGTGACGGAAATCTACCAGGAAACCTTTACTTCTTAATTGTTCCGCAAAATCTTCCAACTGCTTTAGGTTTAGGTCTCCACCTTTTCTCGAAACCGGGGTAACGCCAACCACTAATATTTTCTTGTCCTTTTCAGGATTGAGAGGCAAAGCTTTATTTCTGTCCCGGATAAGCGTGATTGCCTTCTTGCAAATTTCTTTTGCGCACTTATCACCTTCTATTTTTTCTTCAGGAGACAACTCTCGAATTAATACCCTTTCTTTTTTTAACAATCCAAACCTTTCTTTTAAGGCCCAGACTCGCTGTACAGCATCGTTCAAACGAGACATAGGAATTTCTCCACGTTTTATCCTCATTTCCAACGTATCCATGAAAGCATAGGAAGGCCATAGCAAGACATCAACGCCTGCCTTAAAGCTTTCAATCTCACCTTCCAAAGAACTATCGTACCAACCTCTAAAACCGCCCATCACCATAGCATCAGAAACAATAACACCTTTAAATCCCATTTCTTCTTTTAGTAAACCGGATAATAATTCTTTCGACAGGGTTGCCGGCGGATACAATCCATTAATCTTCTCTCTTTGATAGGACGGAAGCGTTATATGCCCCGGCATAATACAAGCCACCCCACTGTCAATCAAGGTCTGAAACACACGGCCATGCTTTTCTTTCCATATATTGAAGGGCAAGGAATTACAAGTGGTAAGCAAATGCTGATCGCGGTAGTCAACACCATCGCCAGGAAAGTGTTTGATCGTTGCTGCAACGCCATTTCCTTGCAGGCCTCTGATTTGTTGGCTAAGGATACGGATTGCTTTATCGGGATTATCAGAAACACTTCTGGTATTAGTGATAGGATTAAATGGATTCATATTTAAATCCGCTACAGGATGCAATACCCATTGCACACCTACCGATAATGCCTGCTTTGCAACTGCACTCCCATAGGCATAGGCCAGATCGGACGAGTTGGCTGCACCCAGGGACATTCCATTCGGAAAGGAGGTCATACCGGATAGGCTAACACCACTCTCGTAATCTTGCTGAAAGATCAAAGGGAACGAGCTGGCTTCTTGATATTCTTGGCATGCCTTCCGAATATGTCCATAATAATCCTCGGTTTTTACATTATCAAAAAGCTTCCATCCCATAAAAAAACCGCTAACCGGATACTTCTCGAAAAACCCTTTTAAAGAATTATTTCCCAGGCTTAACTCCTTATTTCGCTCTGGTAACATTAACATGGTTTGTCCAATTTTTTCTCTGAGCGTTAAACTTTTCCAGGATGTATCTTGAGGTGTAAAACATTCTGATAATCTTTTTACCGTTTCTTCCCCGGAAGAGATTGTTCCTCTATCTTTATTACCGTTACAGGCAGAAATTAGAACCATCAGGATAAGACCTAAATACGAAGCTACTTTCATTATGCTAGATTTTGTTAGTTACTCAAATTTTATAACGATTGGCAATACCAGGTAGAAAGCCTTTTTTTAAGTGTAAATAATTTCACATAACCTGTCCCGATTCTTTTATCGGGAGCCTGCCCCGTTTTTTGCGGGGCTCGTTTCATGATTTTAGAAGTTATTTTGTATAAATTCCATTTGTTGGATTGTTTTTTCAGACAAGATACCTTCCTGCGAAATATTTACATTGATTGTAACCGCTCCACCATATTTTGTAAAATCCTTAACGAATTTAAGCAATTCGCCATCCTGATAGATGGGTGCCGGCATTTCTGTTGAATCTGCGGGTGGGGTATATTCAAAAGGGATATTCGCCCAATCCGGGAATTTTGAACGATGCAAAGACCAATAACCATCAATAGGCAGGAGGGCATGGTATAGGCATTTTGTTTCAGGCACGTATTTTTGTTCAGGAATAAACAGGGGTGAATCATTTTTTAACCCGGCCCGTATTTTGCTGTTTATAAGAACCAGACTTTCACCACTGCTATAATCATGTTCAGGGCGAACTGGAACCATTTTTCCTGTTAAAAAGGACCCATTATTAAAGGTCAATACCGCATTTTTATTCCCGGCCCTTGCTGCCCAATACCATTTATCCCAAAGCATGTATTTGTTATCAAATATCGGCCAGTCATTGCATCCATCAAACCACCAGCCATCACATAAATCGCCTAAACGCAAAGACCATTCTTCAATTGCTTTTAAATATTTTCTTTGAAATTCAACCTGGTCAGTCCCTTCTTCCAAATTCCAGCCAAACCCCTCATGAATAGTGTTATTACCTTTTATCTCACAGGGTAAATAAGCAATAAACCTTTTCTCCCGTTGCTTAATAGCCTTTGCTATTTCCAAAACTAAATCGCGCTTTGAGGTATGCCCCGGTCCGCACAACGAATCAATAACTGAATTAGGGCTGGCATAGGTTCCTGTATTTTGCCCTATTGTAAAAATTAACCATTCCGCTCCCGTTCGATCAAATGCCTTCATAAAAAGGTCTAAATCAAAGGCATTAACCGCTCGGTTTAAATCGGCATAATATTCGCGTGTCAATGCCAAAGGGCTTTTCTTTTTTACTGTGGTATTGTTATCAAAATTTGGAGCCAGCCAATGCACCATCAATCCATATTTCCCCTCCATCCATTCCGTCCTTGCATGTGCTTTTTCTTTATTCCCTGTAAATGATATCTGCGTTGATAAAAGCACCACAGCAAGAATAAACCAACGTGTTGATGTACCAAACTTCTTTTTCATTTTCTAAATCATTGTTGTCCGGGAATCCGGAATTATTATCATTTTATTCACATAAGTCTTTGATATATAGATATCGAAATAAACATGTTAAAATCAGTAAAGACCATCACGAATTATTGAATTTAACAACACATAATCATTTCTCATCTATTTTAGCATTATAAAAATTTTTACATTTAAATGTTGGGGATCCATTCAAGGACTAAAGCCCAGTCATTCCCTCTACCTGAAGTTGGAGGGGTAAACGTTTGGAATGCATAACTCTCAGGAGTATGGAGCTGACTCATCCTTCCTGTCCTTGGATTGTACCAGGAAACAAGAATTTTCGTTTTTTTCATCATCCCAAGGTTCAACATAAAGGGTTCTCCTCGCGGGGAATAGACCATTGCCAGCGAGCCGTCAGGAGCACGTAGTCCGCGAACCTTAGCCCCTCCATAAAGGGGTGCATCAACAATAAATTCGGTATCTGGTTGCAATTTCTGGTAATCGTATTTTTCAAACAAGCTTCTGAGATATCCCATTTGTTGGGCCCCCGGATCATTCAAAGCAACGGTCCAGGGCGCATTGGGCCAAAGACTCCCTTTTTGTCCCGGGGTCCAGAATTGCCAAATACTATTGTTACCATAGGTGTGCCCACAAGCCCCGGCCATCATTGCCCACCATGCTGCCTGCCGCACATCATAATCATCGAAACAAAAAGTTGTATCTCTATCATTATTATAAAAACCTACAGCGATACGTTCATAACGTGGTTCACCATCAAGTGTCGGTTTTATTGGTACCAAGGCATAGTCGTGTTCTATAAAATGGCCATTGTCGTGATTTCGCGCCCCATGAGAGGATTGGCACATGTTAAAATCCAGCCATTCGGCTTCGTGTAAAAAGTCGGACGACATACCTGGGCCCCTGGGATGAAAAGTAATAAGATGGCAGCCCCCATCCCCTTTCTTAAGTCCCTGGGCCATAGCCTCAATAACCTTTCGGTCTTCCTCAGTGCTTATACCATTGTCGCCTCCAAGTATCCAAATTATGGGCGAACCAGAATACCGTTTTGCCAGCCACTCACAATAAATGAGCGCATTCTGGGAATTAAAAATCCTGGTTTGATTAGTTGAATGGCTGCTCCATCTATTGCCCCAACAAGGAAGAAAACCGACAAACAAGCCAAGGCGCTCAGCTTCATTCACAATATAATCAACATGGTCCCAATAATCATTTGCCGGGCCGTTCTTCAAAAATGGCTGCGTGGGATCGTTGTTTTGCAAAGGTGCCTGTCCGTAAACATTGTCTCCCCAAAGCGCAACAGCCTGAATAACGGTAAATCCTTTCGCTTTCCGATCTGTTAAATATTGCGTGGCTTCTTCCCGGGTCAATTTGTTAAACAATTCCCAAGCGGTATCGCCCAAATACAAAAACGGTTTCCCGCTTTCGAACTGTAACCATCGTCCGTTTCCTGAAACGATAAGTTTTGTGTTTTCCTGGGCGTTTACGCTGGAAAAACATATAAAAAAAATGGCTATGAGTAGTCTTTTCATTGTTTCTTTTAAAGGTTATTTCCCCAGTTTGGCACATTCCCTTAAGGCTTTTAACAACAGTGATGCCCGCTAACTGGTATTTTCAATTTTAGTTTTTTATATCTCATATCGAAATTATTACAACCATTATATTGCACAAAAACTAAAACATACGACCTAATATTATTCCTAATACTACATATTGCTAATTTTGATTTTTAGGGCCCAATCTTTACTTGAGATTGACATATCATCAGGAAAATTTGGAAATTCAAGGAATCCCTTTAGGTCTGAAACGACAGTATCTGTCCTAACCCATTCTCCAACAACCGGATCAAACCAATTAAATATATATTCCTTTTCTCGCTGAGCTTGGTTTAGCATCGGTTTTTGACAACCTTTTTCAAAGTACAACAGATACTGGTCCATTTTCTCAGAACGCATACAATATGCCCAGCCCATATTATCATCTTCATTAGGGGTTTGAAAAGGCCGTAAAAGATGTTTTGCCTCCTTTAAGTTGCGGTAAGCATCTCCTTCAGAAAAAAGAAAGTTTCGGAGGTATTTCATTTGGGTGGCAGACCTGGCCATAAAGGCTTCCGGCATATTCTCATTCCCACTCCAAATGTGATGTGCCCCATAAACATGACCGGCCAGGGCCCCCGAAAGAACGCTTCCATATAGTGCAACCCTGCTGTAATAAGCCGCAAGATCAGATCCCAGCTCTGCACTGTTACCCCATTGCAATCCATCATAATAGGGTTCATTATTTACAATAGGAACGGGATTCTCTAAATTGAATATTTCAGGGATTGTTGTAAAAAGATAATGATCGCGGCATTTGTTCCCTACACCATGAAACGATAACCACCTGGCCTCGTCGGTATGCCCAAAAGCATAATAGGTGTCACCTGGAGGATTGGCACTTGCCATATGCCCAAAAGGAGGCCAATCGTAATCATCTACAATAATATTGGCAGCCTGATTCCAATCTTCTTTAGTTAACCCTAACATCCAGCTGTCTAAATGGATGGGACTATTAAAAACAATATTTCCCTGATAACGAAAACAAAGGTACCGGATATATCGGGCATAGGAATCGGGCCACTGATAATTGTTCTTCCAATATTCAGCAATATCGCGGCGGGAAGTCTCAATGAAAGGAATAAATCCATTGGCATTTAAAAAATCTACCTTCTTATCCATTGTTTGGAAATAAGCTGGATTTATCTTGTCCAGATTGGGTTCATCACCTCTTACCTCAAAAGACCAGTTTCCATATTCATCAGCCCAGGTTCCTTTAACATTCCATCCATCTTTTTCTTGAAGCCAGTTTGGGAAAGACGCAATAACCATGCAGCCATTAAATCCTTGTTGTTTTCTATATCTGACATAATCTTTAAATCCAGCCTCAGGCGTTCCTACCGTTCTTAAAGAATCGTCTTCATGCCAAAAATATTTGTTGGTCATGCAAGGCCACCAGGTATCCGCCAGCCAAAACATGGCCGTTCCATCAGCATATTCAAATGAGTGCCCCAAAGAATCTGCTTTAACCATTCCGCGACGCAAAGGGTTTTCATTTTTTTCTTCTTCGGTCCAGTCTATGGCTTCAAATGCCCCTTTCTTATTATTAAGACCTGAATCCTTTTGATTTGAACCGCTCTTCCATGACCAGGTTCCCGGTGTAGTAGCCATAATCCGGACTTTCCAACTATTTTCACCATCCCAAAATCCATAACATCGTTTGTTAAAACCAGGTCCCTTTAGGTCAACCCAAATTTCAACTTCCGTGTATGGATTTGCGTAAGTTTGTTCTGCCGATAATTCAATTTCAACTTTTTCCCATAATTTGTATTTTTCAACGCTGAATGAAGAACATGCGATAAATAATACAAGCAGAGATGAGAAAAATATTGTAGGCTGGGCTGAAGTCTTCATAAAGGTTTTTGTTAACTATTTTTTTCTAATCCATCGTATCCATTTAAGCCTTGCTCCGTAAACTTTATCGTTGAATGGAACTCTGCTACAGGTTCTTCATTAATTAACCCTCCAGGGATCGATGGTTTGCCAGTCATAATAATTTTTCCATACTTCAAGATCTTTTTGTTCCAGGACCTGAAAATATTTCACCACACAATTAAACAGGTACATACAACCCATTTCTTAACGAAAACAGACAGAACCTTATGATTATTCCTGCCTGCAGACACTTTTAATCCACCGGGTCAAAAATGCCCACAAACCCACCGGACGAAAGCATTTCGACAGAAAGATGGTTGGCAGAGTTAACCTTTTTAACAGTCTTGTTTGCTGGACACCACCCCTCTGAAAATCCATTTGGATCGTCACAAAAAGCAGTCATCTCATAGGTTTTCCCCAAATCTAAAAAATCCAATGCCAACTTCCCGGAGAAGGCCTGGTCGCCAGTCATACCGCCCAAAAACCAAGAATTACCATATTTCCTTGCAACAATCAGATGGTCTCCAATTTTAGCACTAAGCACCTTGGTATCATCCCAGGAGGCAGGAACCTTTTTTATAAATTCAAGCTCTTCTCCTCCTTTGCCAAATCTCCCATTTCCATTCCAAGCCACATAAGCACCTCTAACAGTTTGAGCCGGGCCATAATAAGCAACAAAAAATGAAAGCATATGCGCATTACTTTTCCCCCGGGTATAAATAAATGGGGTATAATCAAATGGACCTGCCAGGCATCGGGCAAAGGGGAGCATTACATCCTGTACCACAGGATGATTTCCTTCCTGGCCACCACCTCCTTCATTGATAATCAGGTTCGGGTAAGTCCGGGTGGTTCCATCCGGAATGCGTGCATCATGAATACACAGTAAAAGATGGTGCCGGGCCGCCGTTTCCACCATGTTTTGGATCCATGTAGTATTTTCCTGAGTGCCATACTTTACAAAGCCAGGCTTCAACCCGGCTAAACCCCACGCTTCATATTCAGAAAACAGGGAATCCAGATTATTGGCCCGTAAGGTTTGCCCGGCCTCAACATAAAGGGATATTCCAACTCCCTTGGTTTTTGCATAAGCAATCAACTCGTGGATATCCAAATCGACAAGCGTGTAAGCGTTTTTCCACCGATCGCTCCAACCATAAGGAACATAGCCTTTTGCAACCGTATAGGGATTAGCCGTTGTATTTTGCTTCCATTTGGTATTTCTAAACTTAGCAGGCATTAACCGACTAAAATCCTCCACCTGCTTATCCGTCCATTTTACTTCTGTTCCATACCAGCCCCAATCCAATTGAAGGTATTTAAATCCATTCTCAGAAGCAAAATCGACAAGCTTTTTCAACTTCTCTCCATCAAGTCCAATCCCGCTACTTTCGTTACTAATTGTTTTACCAGCCTTAATCCAAGAAGGATCTTTGATTGCACATGGAGGATTAAGGTTTAACACCATTCTCTCATTTTCAATCAGTTTACCTTCGTTTTTGGCCAGAAGGATTGCCCGCCAGGGGGTAGCATAGGGGAACGTAATATCTGCAGTTCCACGAATACTGGTCACCAAATTCCCATGGGGGGTGGGCTCCAGCAAAATGTTGGGATAGTTATTCACACATACGTCCAAAAGGGAAGCAAACCCATTTGGTAATCGCACGGTGAAAGGCAGCAGCGCTCCGGAACCAACCTGCTCTATGGCGACAGGCACATTGGAATAGGTTTGCTCAGTACGATAAATCGGAAAAGCACTGGAACCTTCAGGAAAATTGAAAGCAGATAACTCTTTGGTAATTTGCCAAATCGTTGAATCTCCCTGTTCGGGAATCAGATATCGAAAAGCCACCCCTTCGTTGTATGCCCTGAAAATTATATTTAAACGCCGATGTAAATTTCCCTTTTCTTCCAGGGCTATTTCCAATGAATTATAATAATCATGAATTTCTGAATATTCACCATAAACAGGTTTCCACCACTCATCATACCTATCTTTTGACTTCGAAACAATTTTAAAGCCCCCTTCAAATGGCATGCTTAATTCCAAACCCATTGGCGATGGTTCAATTGCCTGGCCCAACTTCTGACTAACGGCATAAAACAAAGTGTCGTTTTGCATTTCCACGACAACTTTTATTTCACCATCAGGCGAAGAAACCTCCAGCGAATGATCCTCTTTCACCCGACAGGAAACTAATGACAAAATCAGAACGGAAATTATCGTAATGCGTTTTATTAACCAATAGGTCATGACCTCCACAGTTTAATGTTTGAATTCAGCACCCGATTTTATTTTATCTAACCGATCACGCAGTGTAGGCAAATGGTCGTTGTATACCTCAATGGGAGAACAATTGTTTTCTTTACAAATTACGGCAGCATAGCCAACAACAACCCCCATTTGAGCGGTGGTATGCATGACCCTTGGACTTCCCAGCCCTACATGTGTCGCTGAGAAACAACGCCCGGCCATGAAAAGATTTGGAATATCTTTTGAGATGAGGCACCGATAAGGAATCTCGTATCGTTCAATTCCCTTAAATTGAGCATAGGACATAAAATCGTATTTTCCAGGCTGTGGAAAATGAATGTCAATTGACCTTTGCTCAACCACAAAACCATCCTCAAAGTCAACATGGTTAACCACATCTTGTTCTTTCAGAATATATTCACCGAGTAAACGTCTTGATTCTCGTCGGCCAGCAATATATGCTATCCATTTCAATTTCCTGTTTTTATGATTTGGGTCGGCTTTCAAGTTAGACCACGTTCCATAGATAGCCCTAAATAAGTGGTCACGTATATATTCTGCATCATAAATAGTATTTAAATGCATCCCGTATTCCCAGTCCCATTCTCCTTTAGTGGACTTCTTGTCTTTTGCAACATCCATGGCCCATGGAACTTTGGGAAACTGACTCACTTCACCTGTATCGTAAGAATTCCACAGGACCGAATTACCCATGGTCATTTCATCCTCCTTTTCAGGAGCCATTGACTCATTGAACTCACTCCTTGATTCACGTCCCATCATAAACCTTGCCCCTGCATAATAACCTACCCAGCCATCACCTGTGGCATCTACAAACCAGCTTCCTTCAAAACGTATTTTTTCTGAAGTTATGATATTAAAACCAGAGACTCCCGAGATCTGATTACCTGATTTTTCTGCCCCATTAATATAGGTATTCAAAAAAACGTGGATATTTTTCTCGTCATATACGACCTGCATAAGGGTATCATTGGTCGAAATTGCATCGGCATGTCCGTTAGGATAATGTTCGGTATTCAGTTCCTGCACAATGGTATAATAAGGAAGTCCTTCGGTATGCACCCGAATCTCCTTGCTGGCATTCCCCCCCAAAACAGGGCGGTCGTTTATTAAGGCCACCGATAACCCTTGACGGGCCGCCGAAACGGCTGCACAACATCCGGCCAATCCACCCCCAACAACAACCAGGTCAAATTTTCCGGCAAGAGCAGGAGCAGCCAATCCTAGTTTTTCAAAACGCCAGTCGGCCATTTCTTCGAGGGTTTCAGGCGGAGTATCACCCTTAGCTTTTGAAAAATATATGGCATCACAGCGGCCCTCAAATCCAGTTAAATCCTTTAATTCCAAATGGACTGATTGCTTTGATATATTCACCTGGCCCCCATATACCCATTGCCATCCCGATTCATTGGTTCCAAAAACCGGTTTTAACTCATTCCCATTAACAAGGAGTTTAAAAACGCCCGGAGAATCCGAATGGCCCGGAACCCAATCCTTGGTCCGGACCCAATAGTGATATTTCCCTTTCTTGGGGAAAAGAACTGTAGTGGAAGCATTTTCAACGGGATCTCCCATTCCATGGGCCAATAAGTAAGGTGATCCCATGGAAGGAATGAATTGCTGATCAATGACCCACCCCCCGGTATTGGCAAAGCTCTCGGCTTCAACCAAAACGGATTGGGCACTAGCTGCAAGACACATTATTGACAATGCGATTGTCACAAAATATTTTCTCATCATATCTTTCTGTATTCTCATATTGTAAAACAATCATGGCTTTTACCCATTTCCTATCGGTTACTTATAGTAATATGCTTTTGTCAGACTATTCTCACCTCCATCTTTACAATAACAAAACCTTAAGATTAAAAATTGAGAAGTCAACCTGAAAAAAATTAAAGAAATGATATATAGGTTATCGAATCAGTGGAGGGGGGAATAATCTGGATTTCCTATGTTTGGACCACGGCAGGATGTATTCTATTTGATACATATTATGCGTTACTTCAGCTGCTTGTTTTAAGGATAGTGTTGATTATTCCTGCTTTAAAACCCTTTCCAACTCTTTATAAATGCAATCTGCCGTATATGCAATGCAAATATGAGCTTCGATTCGATGTCTTAATCGATGATAAACTGGTCTTATCCTCAGGTCTGTTTTTGACATACGAAAAGCCCGTTCAATGTGCCATAGATTGCCATAATTTTTAATAACCCGAACATCGGTAAGTTTAGTATTATTGATGTAACCTTTTAATCCATCCCAGGGAGCATCCTGCTCATATTTTTCATAGTCAATTTTTACCGTAACCTCGCCTTCCAGCTTAAGATATATGTTATAGCCACGATTGTTGATATTGGCTTTGGTTAATCGGCTTTTTTTTATCTAATTTTCAAGCCTTTTAAGACAGCGACTTCGGTTGCATGCGTCTTTCCGGGCACGAGTTTTGGAATGATGAACAATAATTCTTTGGGTGATTCCTTTGGTAAAACTACATGTTGCCCCATCCGTTAGATTAGCCGCTAAAATTTGCGCCTTTAACTGTTCGCTTTCGTTCTTTATTCGAGCACCGAGAATGTACTCGTAACCGTTACCTTCTAGAGCTGCTATGTTACTTTTTGATAGAAGTCCAAAGTCGGCTATAACAACAGGCTTGTCCAGGTTAAACTTCTTGCTCATCTTTTCAACGAAAGGAATGAGAGTATGTCCCTTGTAGGCATTTCCTTTAAAAATATCATATCCTATTGCATATCCTCCCAGACCAACCAGAAGACCAATATAAATTTGCGGACATTGATGCTTCCCGTCTTTACTAAAACCTGTTTTGCGTAAGTCGTCTTCGTCACTTGCCTCAAAATACAGGGTTGTCATATCGTAGAATACGA
>JBFHFS010000068.1:0-24569 GCA_041583495.1 Marinilabiliaceae bacterium
AAGTTGCGCCCGGAATTTCGGATACACCCATTTGCGGGATGGATTACTTCCCGACTTTTTTAGAGCTGGCCAACATAAAAAATTATAAGGAATTGCTCGATGGAAAAAGCCTGGTGCCCCTGTGGGAAGGGGAAAAGGAAGAAGAGCGTTCGCTGTTTTGGCACCTGGCAAGCGCCTATAAAGACCCTCCGTGTTCTATTATCCGCAAAGGAAAATGGAAGTTAATCCAGTTCTTGCTGGATGGAAAGGTGGAATTGTACAACCTGGAAGAAGACCTGAAAGAGAGCCAAAACCTGGCGGAAGAAAATGAAGAAATAGTCAGGAGTTTACTAAATGAACTTGAAGACTGGCGAAAGGAAAATAAGGTACCACTTCCACCGGCTTCAATATTACCTTAAAAAAGAACCAGAAAAACGCTTAATTTTATGCGTATTAGCAAATTATTACAAGTATTGAGTCTTTTCCTCATTGTGGGAATAGTATTGGCTTCATGTATGGGGCCTGTGGCCAGTGAAGCCCCTCAAAAACCAAATGTCATAATGCTTATGGCAGATGACCTTGGGTGGGGCGATGTAGGGTTTAACGGCAATGAGGTTATTCAGACACCGGGCCTGGATTCACTCGCATCCTCGGGTGTAATTTTCGATCGTTTTTATTCGGCGGCTCCTGTTTGCTCTCCCACACGTGGAAGTTGCTTAACGGGTCGACATCCCTTCCGCTATGGAATCTACTTTGCTAATGTCGGTTTTATGAAGGATCAGGAAATTACCCTGGCGGAGGTGTTAAAAATGGAAGGCTATACCACCGGCCATTTTGGGAAATGGCACCTGGGTGCTATTTCAGATTCCCTTCCTGACGGCCGGCGTGGCGGTGCGGGGACAAAATTTCTGTCCACCCCCTGGGATAATGGTTTCGATGAATGTTTCTCTACCGAACAGGCCGTGCCCACCTGGAATCCAATGATTAAACAGAAGCTAAAGACGCCAACCAGATATTGGACCGGACCGGGAAGGTATGAAACAGAAAATCTGGAAGGAGACGATTCGCGGGTCATCATGGACCGGGTCCTTCCTTTTATTCAAAAAGCTGCCAGGAACAAAAAACCCTTTTTTACCGTTATCTGGTTTCACACCCCTCATGAGCCGGTTGTTGCAGGTCCTGAATACCTCGATATGTATAAGCAGTACGATGAAAACAAACAACATTATTACGGTTGTATTACGGCAATGGATGAGCAAATAACCCGGTTGAATGAGGAGCTAAAAAAACTGGGCATTGATGAAAATACCCTGATTACGTTTTGTTCCGACAATGGTCCTGCAGGGGAAGGCGGAGGAGTTAGTCAACATCCGGGGAAAAGGCAGCAAGGAACCAGTGGTGGTTTTAGAGGTAGAAAAGGCTCTTTGTATGAAGGGGGAGTCAGGGTGCCGGCCTTTATGGTTTGGCCCGGTCAATTAGAGGCCAATAACCGGACCGCTTTCCCGGGTGTTACCAGCGATTATTTTCCAACAATCTTGGGCCTTTTTGGCCAAAAAGTGCCGGGTAACCGGCCATTCGATGGCATCGATTTATTGAAAGCGCTAAAATCGAAGGAGGATCAGCGGGATGGGTTTATTGGATTCCAAAGTAAAAAACAAAAATCGTTGGTAACTCAGCAGTATAAGTTAATAACCATCGATGGTGAGGGGTTTGAGCTATTCGATTTGTTGAAGGACCCCAAAGAAACCAAAAACATTGCTGAGGCCCATCCCGAAGTAGTCGAGGAAATGAAAGAGCAACTGGACGAATGGGTGAAATCGTGCAAAAACAGCGACGAAGGAAATGATTACTAATAATTAGGATTTGTGCTTGACGAGGTAGTGCTAAAAGTAGAAAATTCAAGGATATACAACGCCCGGAATTTAGCAAGAGCTTCATCTTCATTTATTGAAGGGAAAACATATCCTGTCGAGGTGCTGAGAGGACAAGAGGGAATAACCATTGAGTTTGTTTTTTAACCTACAACCATTCCCTGATGAAGATGGAAACGGAATGATCTAATTCTCCAAAACTCATTTAGAAAGTGAAAATTAATGGTAAGACTTAAAATGAAAAAAATTACTTCAACGCTGTTACTGCTATTGTTTTGTACAACCATTGTACTGGCACAAAACAAAGCCCCAAATTTTCTTATTGTACTCGGCGATGATATTAGCGCATCCAATATTGGTTGTTATGGCTCGGTAAATAAAAATACGACCCCAAATATCGACCAGTTGGCAGAAGAGGGCATTCGTTTTACAAATATGTTCGTGGCTGAGGCCATGTGTGCCACCACCCGCGCCGAATTATATACCGGTTTGTCGCCCTATAAAAACGGGTGCACTGTCAATCATGCTGCCACCAAAACAGGGACCTTAAGTATTGTTCAGCATCTGGAGAAACTGGGCTATCGTGTGGGATTGACAGGGAAACGGCATTTTAGTCCAAAATCAGTATACCCTTTTGAGTTTATTGATGGGTTTGAAAAAAATTGTAATCACTTTGGAAAAGCTCCTGAAAATTGGGATGGGGTAGAAGAATTTATGACCCGTGACCCAGCCCAGCCCTTTTGTTTGATAATTTGCTCGATCCATGCTCATTCTCCCTGGGATGCCGGAGAGGCTTCTTTTTGGAATACGGATGAAATAGTACTCCCAAAGAACTTAGTAGATACAAAGGAAACCAGACATTACTACCGTGAGTACCTTGCCGAAATCAGGTTGTTCGATGAACAGGTTGGAAAAGCCAGGGCCATGCTCAATAAATACAAGCTGAATGAAAATACCGCACTTATTGTTTTAGATGAAAATGGGGTGGGAATGCCCGGTGGAAAATGGACAACCTACGATTTAGGGGTACGCTCGGCATGTGTGATGAAATGGCCAAAACCCTATCAGGCAAACATGGTAACTGAAGCCATTGCCCAATACTGCGATATCTTACCCACATTGATTGATGCTGCCGGAGGCGAAATCCCTGCTGCATTCGATGGAAAAAGCCTGCTCCCGGTTATTAGCGGACAAACTAAAGAACACCGCGAAATGGCATTTTTTGTTTACAATAATGGACCTGAAGGACCTCCTTTTGCATCCCGTGCCGTAACCGATGGGCGCTATAAATTGATATGGACATTAACACCCCAAAACTTGTATGCTATTCGTACGATTAATGGTTTCGATTATTTTCATGTCGATAAAATGGAAGATAGACATGTGCGTAAAATGTATCTTTCATGGCTGACCAAAGCCGGGTATGACAACCATGCAAGAGACATTGTGCGGCGTTTCAGACAGCGTCCGGAATTTCAACTCTTTGACCTGAAGAAGGATCCGGAAGAGATGAACAACCTGGCAGGTAATCCGGAATACGAATCGAAGGTAAATCAGCTTAAAGAATCCATCAAAATCTGGATGGAAGCACAGGGCGATGAATTTGTAGTTCATTAGAAAGGAAAGGAAAATTCAACCACCTATGAAATTATTGGATTGTATTTTCGCTTTTGCAGTTTTAACGGTCGTTGCCTGTAACCCCAAAAGTGAAAAGTCGGAGTGAAAAAATTGAATGTTCGCAAATACCGATGATGGATGGAAACCAAGGGTTCTGTATGTTGCAACAGGTGTAAATTTCACAGGCGGTAATACCAGCTGCCCATGTGTTTTAGGTATTAAAAAATCACATAAGTAATTAGTCGGTAATGATTTAGTGGATTGTGAAAGGGGCCATTGGGGGAGTCCTGAAAAAGCATTAGTGAACAAAGTGATCCTTTAAGACTAAATGAAATAAATATGAATAAACAAATTTATTTTTTTCTAACAGTGTGCCTGACCATACCAGGTTTATCCTGTAATCATCAAAATAAACAGGGAGCCGATTCCAGAAAAACTGAAGCCTGGGTAATAGATTCTCAGGAGGAATGGCAATCGCATACAGCCGGTCAAACAAACCTGAACATTGCCGGAGGTAAAGCAGAGCCCAGCGACAGTGTGGCATCGTTTCAAAGCACGCTAAAAAAATTTGCGAAAAAGCGATCGGTAAAATCCATTACTCTATCCCAGTCGCCTGAATGGTTAAACTGGAATCCGGTGGCGAATATTGGCCCCTCTAACCTGGGGGATGCCCCGGTGGCTTTGCAAATTGGGGAGGGCAATTACTGGATGTTTGGCAGATATGGAAAAAGCCAAAGTCAGAATATAGGAACTTTTCAGGGTGAAGAGGCTACCCTGGATGGGTTTGATATTCCTTTAAAAACGACCCCTTTCGAAAACCAATATGATGCCCCCGGAGGCCTGAAGCCCGGACTGGGTGGGTATCACGCATGGCAAAGCAAGGACATGGTGAATTGGGTGCACCATGGCCCGGTATCTGAAAAATTCTCTAAATGGGTAACTACGGCCGAATACGTGGATGGGAAACTCTACTTATATTACGACTTCCCCAACGACCAGGATCCCCACCTGTACATCGATGAAGATTTAACCGACGGTGTCCCGGGAAAAAATATGGGAATGGCCTTCCATGACCCATCGCATGGTTCCGACTGCGCCGTTATCCGCGATCTTGAAGGTAATTTTCATCTTATTGTAGAAGATTGGTCGCCCATCGATGCCTCCACGCATGCCTGGGACTCTCCTTTGGCGGTGCATGCCGTTAGCGAGGATGGCATTAATGATTTTGAAATTCTGAATCCGCCGGTGGATGAACGTACCAAACCCACTGGAAAATTTGCAGAATACGTTCATCCGCACTGGCATGCCGAAGATCCGGAGAACTATCCCGGCAAAGCGGCTCCGGTGGATGTTCCTCAGCACAAGGTGAAAGCAGGCGATATCCGTGCTTTTGCTAAATACGAAATCCACGAGCCGGAGCAGAATGCTTATGGCGATTGGGCGTCAATCTCTGTTGGGGGACAATACTATTTGTTCTGCGATTTTGATCCTGCCGGTAGCCATAGCAAAGAAGGTATGAGTGTGGCCTGGTTTACTTCCGACGATATCCATAAACCGTTTTCCTTTTGCAGTAATATTGGGCAGGGACATCCCGATCCGGATGTGATGTTTGCCGAAGATCAGTTTTACTTATTGACACAGACAAATTTTGATTATGTCAGCCCGGGACCATGGGTGGAAACCGTTGAAGTGCGTGTGGGGGTGGATACAACAAACGATGGGGCCATAGACCATTGGGGCGATTGGCAAGAGGTGAAAGAACAATATGATTATATGGAAGGGTTTGCCAAACAGGTACAAAAGACCCCCGCGACACTTGATCTTTCAGGTCTTCCTGAAGGATATAACTTCCAGTTTGAGGTTAAGATCAAAGATTCCACTGAAAACGAATCAAAACCAATCCTCGATAAAGTGGTGGTTTTGTTTGGGGAGTAATGGTTCATTTTCTTATTAAACCAATGAATTTGTGGCCCTCTTTCTTAACTTTGCTGTATCCCATCACCGTTATAATAAAGATGACTCTTACCTTTGAGGGAAGGAAATTAAGCTTCTCATTACTATGGCCACAACAGGTGGTTGGGGGGCTGCTTTTTTTTCTTCGAAATTATGAAATTATAATGTGGGGGAGCTGGAAAAGGCTCCCTCGAAAAATGATAGACCCATGCTTGATGTTTTATTGAATCACAGAACGATTAGAAAATACAAGGAACAACCTGTGGAGGAGCCCCTGCTCAACAAGGTCCTGGAGGCCGGCATTCGTGCTTCAACAACTGGTAATATGCAGGTTTATAGCGTAGTGGTGACCCGTGATGAGAAGATGAAAGAGGCTCTGGCCCCTTGTCATTTTAATCAGCCGGTATTTAAGCAGGCGCCTGTTTCATTGACCTTTTGTGCCGACTTTAACCGCTTTAATAAGTGGTGCCGTCAGCGGCAGGCAGAACCCGGCTACGACAATTTCCTCTCCTTTTTTACGGCTGCCATTGATGCGTTGCTGTTGGCCCAGAATGTATGCGTGGCTGCCGAAGCCGAGGGGTTGGGCATTTGCTATTTGGGTACCGTGACCTATAATGCCGACAAGATTATCGAGATATTACAGTTGCCCCGAGGCGTGGTGCCCGTGGCCACCATCACTCTGGGCTTTCCCGATGAAGAGCCTTCTCTGACCGATCGCCTGCCCCTTGAGGCCATCGTGCATAACGAGACCTACAAGGACTATACCCCCGGGGATATCGATCGGTTTTATGAACCCAAAGAAGCGTTGGCCGAAAACAAACAGTTTGTGGTCGAGAACAACAAAGAGACTTTGGCCCAGGTGTTTACCGATATCCGCTATAAAAAGGGCGACAACGAACATTTTAGTGGCGTCCTGCTGGAGGTCCTGAAAAAACAGGGCTTTCTGTCGGAATAAATCAGAGCTAAATTAGGGTATAGACGGCCTGATGGATTATTGTTTTTCTATGACCTGAGGTTCAAAGGAAACCTTCATACGCTCGCCCAGCTCCGTTAGATCCTTAACCACTGCCGGAAGAAGAGGAATGCCATGGGCCAGTCGTTCCTGTTCCATGGCCCTTTCCGGATCTCCGGGAATCAACACTTTTTGATTGGGGTCGATGGGTTCCGACTGACGAAATCTTTTGATCCAGTTGTCCATGTGTGCCTTGAACTCGGCGGCCGGCCTAAAGGCATCCACACGCATGGCCCCCACAAAATGGCCTATCCCTTCTCCAACAGGGTTGGCCGGTGGTTCCAGAAAGGCAACAAATGGGGGCACCCAGGGCCCATAGTTGGCCCCGGATAAAACCGCTGAAAAGATATCTACCCAGGCCCCAAGGCAATAGCCCTTATGGCTTCCGTGGATGCGGTCGCTCCCCAGGGGCAGCATGCCACCACCTTTTTTGAGAATGGCTGCATCGGTCGATGAATGACCATCTTTATCCTGTGCCCACCCTTCGGGAATGTTTTCGCCTTTCCGTTGCAATACCTCCAGCTTTCCGTTGGCCACGGGTGTGGTGGCCATGTCCATAACAAAGGGCGGTTCAGTCATCGCCGGGATGGCTACCGCAATGGGATTGGTGCCCAGCATATGGCTTTTTGAGAAGGTGGGAGAGACCAGTGCACTGGCATTGGTCATGGCCATCCCAATCATGTCGTGTTCCAACCCCAGCATGGCATGATAACCGGCAATCCCGAAATGATTCGAGTTGCGAATGGCTACCCAGCCGGTGCCTGCCATGCGTGCTTTCTCGATGGCCAGCTCCATGGCCTTATGCGCGACCACCAGTCCGGCTCCCTTGTCGCCGTCCATCACCGCAGTCGAAGGGGTTTCATGGACAATACGAGGCGAGGGCGCTGCATTGAGCCGGCCCTTTTCCCAAAGCCGGACGTAACCGTTGAGGCGGGCTACGCCATGCGAATCCACGCCCCTGAGATCGGCGGCATTGAGAACACGGGCAGCAATCTCAGCCTGTTCGGCCGGGGCTCCCATCTTTAAAAAGATCTCTTTAGTGAAACTTTTTAGATATGTAGAGGAATACGACATGAGTATGTTTTCTTATCTTGATACAAAATTGCAAAGGTATATTTTTTAGCTGTTTCCTGCGCAACCATTCGCGGGGATGGCCGTCATTATTGTAAATGTTCCCTTTTTTTTATGGAATATTCATACGTTCTAAACAATGAAAACAAATGAGAGCACTATTTTTTGTTTTTGGCCTCCTTCCCTTATTCTTTGTGTTAGGTTCCTGCAACCGTTATGATCCCGATCCACCTTCTTGTGATTATGAGGTGATGGTGGATGAGGCCTTGTATAAAAATGGCTCCTCCGGGCAATTCACTCTTTCGGATGTGAAGATCGTCGGGGATTGTTTAACTCTTTCGGTGACCGCATCGGGCTGCTCGGGTGACACCTGGGAGCTTAAGATGGTTGATTCCGGGGCTATTGCTGAATCTTATCCGGTACAACGGTATATGAGGTTGTTGTTAAAAAATGATGAGTTGTGTGATGCGGTCATCACCAAAAAGGTTTCGTTCGATTTGAGGCCTATCCGGGTCGGCGGGGATAAGATTATCATCCATCTTAAGGATTGGGATCCATCGTTGCTGTATACTTATTGAATGGTTCGACGAAATGGCCATAGTCTTTCTCCGTTGAGGACTCATTTCCTCATTAAGATGAGCTTCTTAAAGTCCATGGCTTATTGAAAAAAGTGAACCAGTTATAAATTAAAGAATTAATGTTTTGAGAGGCGCCTTTTTTAGCCTTTCACTGTTAAAACATCAAGCTATGTTACGATTAACGTTTGTCTGGTTAATGGCCTTGCTTTTGTCGGGTTGCGATTGGTTTGAATCCGAAAAGGTCTCCCCAAAGGCCACCCTGGAGCTTAAGTCGTTGGAGGTTCTTAAAGCTTCCGATCAGTTTGGATGGGAACTGCTGAAAACCATGGATGCCCACGCCGAGTCCGGGAAAAACCTGGTAATATCCTCCCTCAGTGTAGCCCAGGCATTGGGCATGACCACCAATGGGGCCGGTGGTGAAACCCTCACCGAGATGTTGGATGTGATGGGTTTTGAGGATGCCCCCACTCTAAATGAAGCGTTTAAAAATGTTCGGGAGGTGCTGGCTTCCGCCGATAAACAGGTGGCGATTGAGGTGGCCAACTCGGTGTGGTACCGGGAAACCCTGCCTGCAAAAGAAAGTTTTAAAAATGTGGTGGAGACCTATTACGAGGCTGCATTTAGAGGTTTGAACTTCGACGACACAGAAGGTTCAAAAGCGATCATCAATGGCTGGGTAAATGATAAAACCCGTGGGAAAATCCCTACCATAGTGGATGAGATAAAGCCTGAGAGTACCATGTTTCTGGTTAATGCGGTCTATTTTTTGGGTAAATGGCAATATCAGTTTAGCAAGGACGACACCCGTCAGGAGCCCTTTTATCTATCGGATGGAAGTAATGTTAGCGTGCCCATGATGAGTCAGGAGGCTGATTTAGCCATCTCCGTGGGCGACCAATGCCAGGCGGTGCGTTTGCCCTATGGAAATGGTTCCTTTTATATGGTG
The DNA here is from genome assembly GCA_041583495.1 of Marinilabiliaceae bacterium. Lineage (GTDB taxonomy): Bacteria > Bacteroidota > Bacteroidia > Bacteroidales > Marinilabiliaceae > JBFHFS01. The sequence continues at coordinate 9,028 of JBFHFS010000068.1, forward strand.
GTGCTGTTGCCTTCGGCCAATACCACCGTTGATGAGCTGATTACCGGGATGGATTCCGATAAATGGAACACCCTCGGGGAGGGATTTCAGGAACAGAGTGTGGCCCTTTTCCTGCCCCGCTTCGAGACCTCATGCAAATATGAACTTAAAGGACCACTGATGGAGATGGGTATGGGGCTGGCATTTAGTGACTTTGCCGATTTCTCGAATATGATTGAAGTCCCGGTGATGATTGGAACCGTTAATCACAAGACCTTTATCAAATTGGACGAAGAGGGCACTGAAGCGGCTGCAGCCACGAGCGTGGGGATGGAGATTACCAGTGTGGGAAGCGGACCCAGGCAGTTTCGGGTCGATCGCCCATTTCTTTTTGCCATTACCGAAAAGGAGAGTGGGGCCATCCTATTCTCAGGCAAGATTGAGAATCCGCTGCTGGAAGAGTGAATCTGTACAGTTTGTTATTCCGGCGATTGGTGACCTTTCTTCAGGACCTCCGACTGGCAGTGTGGACATTTTTCTACCGGAGCAGGGGCTGTGGTTAGCGTTGAGCATTTATGACACTTGGCCCAATAGTTTTCGGAGGTATAGGTGCCCCCTTCTATCATGATGGCTTTGCCCTCCACTAAAGCGCGCGCAATGGTTTGGCGTGCTTTTTTGTATACACGTGTAAAGGTGGGGCGTGAGACCTCCATTCTTTCGGCGGCCTCTTTCTGGTTCAGGTTCTCATAGTCGATGAGCCGAATCGCTTCATACTCCTCAAAGAGAAGAGCCACCCTCGACAGGTTTCGCATGGGAATGCCAAAGGGCTTAAATCCTTCCATGATGGGAGGTTGTTCTATTTTTCTGCTTCGACGTGTGTTGGGCATGGCTGCGATGTTGTAAGGTGCTTCCGGCTAAAAAAATAATCAGGGTTTTTCTTTAAATACAAATATAGCTATTTTTATAAAACCCGGGGTGAGCGATCCTTCAAAACCCCTAAGGTACTGCTGCCCGACAAAAGGTTGGGAAGTGTCCGAAAATGCACGAAGTCCTTTTAGGGTTGAACCAATGTTCATAGTTTTAAAACTTTAGTAACTTTGTCCTCTGCAAGTAAATGATAAAGGAACTATTATGTTGGATCAATTTTATGAGTCGGCCGAAACCCGGCAGTGTAAGATGGTATTTCCCGGAACACTCAATGCCAACGATACACTTTTTGGTGGAGAGTTGATGAAATGGATGGATGAGGTAGCCTTTATTACTGCCACCAGGGCTACCCGACAACGCATGTTCACCGCTAAGGTTGATAAGATAGAATTTTTAAAGGCGGTTCCCTGTAACTCCATTGTTGAAGTGGTTGGAAGAATAAAAGAGGCGGGGCCTGTGAGACTGATGGTGGAAGTTACCGTTTATTCAGAAGGGTTGTACGACCCTGATAAGCAGGTGGCCGCGAAGGCTTCCTTTACCATGACGGCCCTGAATGAAAGGAACCAGGTTGTTCGATTGGCCGTTCCTGCGGTAGGTTAATCCTTACTATTTTCCTTTTTGTTTTTTACAGCCTTAAATCTTTTTTGAAAACAGGAAAAAAACTGATGAAAAACTTGTTTTTTAAGTGAACAAATGTTCACTTTGTAGAAAGGTTTTGCTGTTCTGAAAAATGGACATAAATGGGTCGAATGCCATAGTTTTCATCAGAACTGTTTTCAGTAACAATAAAATACAGTGATATGCCAGGAAGAGATAAGAGTGGTCCACTGGGACAAGGTTCTCAGACTGGACGAGGAATGGGTTCGTGTAACAACTCAACCACCACTAACGGCAGGGGCTGGGGGAGAGGATCAGGGATGGGATCCGGCAGAGGATCGGGCAGACGAGGCTCCGGTAGCGGGGGGGGCAGGAAGGGGCTCCCGACCAGGTTTAGATATGAGCTCTGGAAATCAGGGAGGAAATTATAAAACCGGAGAAGGATTGGCAGGTATCTTGTGGCGTATGGGGCAGGGTTTGGGCGGTTTTATATCCCGGTTATTTTGGCAAATGAGTTCTCATGCTGATTATGATCGTTTTTAAGATAAATCGGTAGCCCTTGAGGAAGAAAAAAAAGCTCTGGAAAATAAGATGAATGCACTCGAAAAGGGGCGTGATATTAATAGGTTGAATGTTAATAATTAATAAACACTTTGTATGAATCAAAAAATTGCTATTCCGGTAACCGACGGTCGTTTGAGTTCTCATTTTGGCCATTGTCAACATTTTGTATTGGCCGACATTGAAGATGGTAAAGTTGTTCAGGTAAAAGAAGAGGTGCCACCCCCTCATGCTCCGGGTGTGATTCCTCAATGGCTTGGACAGATGGGGGTGACCGATGTTCTTACCGGTGGGGTGGGACAAAAAGCCATCGAAATTTTCAGACAGTTCAATATCAGACCGGTGATCGGGGTCGCCTCAAAGACGCCCAATGAGTTAATTGAAGATTTTTTGAATCAACAACTCGAGGTCGGCGATAACCAATGCAGTCATTAAATGATTAACCCCGATTGTGTGCCTTGTTTCAGAAAGCAGGCAAGCCGGTTGTTCCAGAAGTGTGGAATCTCTGCCGATCGGCAGAGCATTCTGAATGAGGAGCTGGAAAGATTTCTTGCTCATGATGGGGCTTCGAATGCGGCCCCTTTGAGCGGACAATATTTGAATCAGCTGGTGAAGCGGGAGACCGGAAAGTCTGATCTCTATTCTGAAGAGAAACATTACTACAATCAATTGATTCTTGAACGGCTGCCCCGCATGAGAAAAGAGGTGGAAGGCAGCAGTGATCCTCGTGAGACGGCTTTACGCTATGCGCTTGCCGGTAACATCATTGATTTTGGCCCGCCCCATGCCTTCAATTTGGAGTCAACGCTGGGGGAGGCCCTGTCTAAAACGCCTGCCATCGATCATTCCAGGGCTCTTTTTGATGCCGTGGGTCAGGCAAAAACCGTTCTCTATCTTGGTGATAATGCGGGAGAGATCGTTACCGATCGCCTTTTTATCGAGGCATTGGGACATCCAAATGTGTTTTTTGCAGTGCGTGGTCAGCCGGTGCTAAACGATGTGACTGCGTTGGATGCCCATGAGGTTGGGATGCAGGAGGTGGCCACCGTTCTCGACAATGGGTTTGACGCCCCTTCAACCCTTTTGCCCTATTGCTCTGAGGTCTTTGTCAAAATTTTTGAGGAAGCCGATGTGGTAATTGCCAAAGGACAGGGTAATTTCGAAGGGTTGTGGGATGAGGTGGAGAAGGAAAACCTCTTCTTTCTGTTTATGGTAAAGTGCGATGCCATCGCACGGGCTACCGGAACCCACCGAGGAGACGCAGTGGTGATGGTGAAGGAGTTAATGTAAAAAGAGCCTCGGTTCTCCGAGGCTCTTCTCTAAAAGCATTAACAAAAAAATCGAATTATAAGATTCAAAAAAGCCTTTCCTTGGGTAATCCGGGACAGGCTTTTTGGTGTAAGCGGTTTAAAACTTGATATCGTAAAGGTCTTTTCCGTCCTGGTCGAATGTGGCCACACTCATGTCGGTCATGGGATGGCTTCGGAGGCGTTCGAGCAGTTCGTGGCTGATGGTAGCCGAATGGCATCCGGTAAGTGTTACCCGGTGAACCTGGTCTACCGTTTTAAAGCTGGCGGCAAGTACCTTTGTGGGGATATTAAAGTCTTTGAAACTTTTTACAATGTCGTGAACAACTTCAATTCCGTGTGATGAGATGTTGTCCAAACGGTTGACGTAAGGTGCCACAAAGTCAGCTCCTGCACGGGCCGCAACCAGGGCTTGCTGGTGTGTAAATACGGCGGTGGCGGTCACTTTTATGCCTTGCTTTTTAAGCAGGGGTATGGCCCTGTAACCCTCGGCTGTAACCGGTATCTTGGCATAAAATTCACATGAGTGGCCCACCATATCCCGGTAAACTATTGCCTCCTCAACCATCCGTTCGGCCCGGCCGCTGATCATCTGAACGTGAATCATTTTGCCCGTACCGATCTCGATTAATTTAGGTAATATTTCGGAAAGCTTTTTGCCTTCCGCAGCTAGAATGGTTGGGTTGGTTGTAATGCCTTCCAATGGAAAATAGTAGAGTAATTTCTCTAATTCTTCAAGGTTGGCGGTGTCAGCAAGATATAGCATAATTTGTTATTATCGGGATTAATTGGTTGGGAAACTGGTTATTTCCCATGTTCCGTGTTTTTGGGTCGAATCAACATTATTTTCCGGGCGCATTCTCCAGGAGATAGGCTTCGGCCTCGGTCGACCACAATCCGTCATGGCGGGCGCAAATTTCGGACATTTTTTTGAAAAAGGGAACTGTTTTTCCTTTTTCTTCAAAATCGGAGATGGCCGTCAGAGGCATGTTGATGTGGTTATAGATAAGTTTTTTTCCTCCCGGTATGTTGGGTAGGTTAAGGGTGGCCTCGGCTACTGCATCCAGTCCGCCAATATGGGTAACCAGCCCGGCGGGGTCTAATCCTTTACCCATCATCTCCAGGGCTTCGCGCATGTCGTCGGTATTTCCGCCCGAGGTGCCAACAATATGGGTGAGGTTGTAATGCACATTATAGAAATTGAAGCTGGCTTTAAAGTCTGGATTTGAGGGGCCTGCAAAGAAGTTGAGGCAGCCATCGAATGCCAGAATAGCATCTCCTTGTTCAACCACGGGGGCCACAGGCGCAAATATAAACACATCGTTGTAGCCGGTTCCGCCACTTAGCTCCTTGAGTCGGGCTATGGGGTCGGGGGTGTTGGAGGTGTTCTCGTAGATCAGCTTAATGCCTTTTTTGGCGGCTGTTTCGGGCGAGAATAGTTGAGCGGCACGGTCTAAACGACTCTGATCAATATCGGTCACCACGATGAGGGCCGGTTTGCGGTCTTCACGGTTAACGGCGTAATTGATGGCGGCCAGACCCATGGGACCCACACCGGCCAGAATAGCCATTTTCCCTCCATCTACGATCTCCATCTGATGAATGTACGATCCCTGGGTGGTATGGTAGTTGGCGTGCATGGCCCCAATAACGCAGGAGAGGGGCTCTGAAAGAGAGGCCGGATAGTAGCCTTTCCCGGTATAGGGAAGCAGGCAATTGAGTTCCATCACTTCGCGTGGGATGATCACATAGGTGGCATCTCCGCCGATGAATTGATAGCTGTAGCCGGGGGCACTGTAGCTGCCTACCGGGCCATCCTCGTAGTTGAGGGCCGGCTGAATGCTGAACTTATCTCCGGCTTTGAATTGGCTGGCCCACTTGGACCCAACTTCTACCAGCTCGCCTGCAAATTCGTGGCCAATGATTACCGGATGGGTGGCTACATCGTTGGGGACGCGTTTGTGATCGGTTCCCTGATTGGAGGCTTTATACGACGACATACAAATGCTGTCGCAGATGACTTTGGCCAAAATCTCATCGTCTTTGATGGGGGGGAGTTCAAAAGTCTCGAGTCTGAGGTCTTTTTTCCCGTATAGTCTAACGGCTTTTGTTTTCATGTTAATCTGTTTTAAATGGTTTAATTCCAGTTGTCGGGTAATGGTCTATGGGGACTGCTCTTTTGGAGGTCCCCTTTACATCCGGTTACGACAACATGTTTTGTCCTCCGGTTACGGGGATGGCCTGGCCGGTTTCATATTCCTGTTCAACGGCATAAAGGATGGCCCGTGCCACGTCTTTAACCCGGCAGCCGCGACCCGCAGGTACTTGCGATTCGTAATGGTTTTTGACATCCTGGAGGGATTTGGCCCCGGGGATTTTTCCGGCATTCAGGTATTGTACAAACAAGCCATTTTTGGGATCGCTCCAGAGGGGTCCTTCAAAGAAGTTACCCGGACAAACGGCATTGACTTTAATGCGATAGGGCATCAGCTCAAGAGCGAAGGACTGGGTGAGTCCAATGCCCCCAAATTTAGCTCCGGCGTAGGCGAAGTTTTTATTGCTGCCTTTGAGTCCCGACTTGGAATTGATTTGGATGATATCGGAAAAGTGAGTAGGCTTAAACTCTGATTGCAGTTTCATAACTGCCGCCCCGGCTTTGGTACAATGGAAAAAGCCATTGTAGTTGACACGGGTCATCAGTTCGAATACTTTGGGGTCCATCTCGTCGAGACCGCCTGCCCTCAGGATGCCGGCATTGCTGACCAGCAGATCGAGCCCTCCAAATGAGAGGGCGGTGGTATTGACCATTTCCTCTACTGAATCGGCATCGGACACATCGCACCTCACGAACATGGCCCGGTTGCTGTTCTTCAGATTGTTTAGCTGTTGGGCCAATTCACTCCCCTTTTCCTGGTTGAGGTCGGCAATGATTACGTTGGCGCCCTGTTCGAACAACTCTTCGGCTATGCCCTGGCCAAAACCTTGAGCGGCACCTGTAACGATGGCTACCCTTCCGGCCACTCTCCCGGGAGAAACCTGAGGGGTGGAGCGAAAACCCTGGTTGGCTATGGCATATTCCACCTCGGCTGCCGAGGAAGCTATGACGACCCATCCCATGCCTTTTATCACCACAAGGGCATTTTGGGCGGGCAGGGCAAGTTGCTGCAAGGTGTCATTGGAAGTATCCGGCAGTACCTCAATGATTTTTTCTTCTTGCCAGCCGGCCTTGATGGCGGCCTCCTTCGAGGCCAGGTTCTCATCATTAATAAAACGCGCTGAGGCCATTTGCTTGCCTGAGAAACGCATTCTAAGGGCTATGGTAATTCGTGAAATGTTATTCATTTTTTGTGTTTGTTTGTAACGTTTGGGCTTCGCTTTCGGGCTATGGATTTCTTTTACATGCCCGGATCCTTGATTTTCAGTATTCTCTCTTTGGATGGATGGGGAGCCCTTAATCTTTATAGTTGAGCAATTGCCATCCCGTCTCAATAAAGGAAGGTTTTTGATCCAATTTTGGTTCACCGGTGGTTTTATCCAACCAGCCTTCGCCTGTTTTTTCGGTGAGGTATTGATGGGCCAGCAGGATGCAGACGCTTTGCACGTTGATCATCATTAAAGTGTCGGTCAGTTTTGTGCTGCCACTGGCCATAGGCTCCAGTGGTTCCATGGCCGGGGTGTTGTGTTCCGTTCCAAAGGTTACCAGAAATCCGTTTGCCCAAAGCTCTTTGGCGGTTTGCTCAAGATATTCGAGGCTGTTGCGGGTCGTGATAAATTCGGCCGAATAGAATCCGCGCTCCTTAAGTTGCTTGATTGTCCTGGGCAGAGATTCTTCAAAGTCGGTGCATTGACCTTTAAGGGCATCTCCTAGGAATGGATAGGTAGGCACCCCCCCGGCATCCAAAATCAAACGCCGAATGGTTTGAAGATCGGCAAAGGACGAAGAATCTTCGGGGATAAAGGCGGGTCCGCCGGCTTTTAAAAGGGCAGATCGCAACAGATTCTCGATAAAGGCTTCATCTAATGCCGCGGGTTTTTTCCCGGTTAGCAGGGTGTAAAAATCCAGACGCCCGGCTTCGGAGGTAAAATACTCATCTGTTTTTATTCGCAGGGCTCTTGCCAGGTGGCGCTCTCTTACCTGACCCAGGGTGAGGTCGGCAGAGATGTCATCATAGTTGAGCGTAAAGGGGGCCTTGACTTTTTCCAGGTATTGGTTCATCAGGGCTGTCATGGCCTTGGATTGTTCGTTGTTATCGGCTACCGCCTTATTCAGCCAGGTGGCTACGGATGAAGGCAGGCTTTTGGTTGTCAATCCCTTTCCGCTTATGTAGGTTCTGCCCGGATTGGAGGGGTCGTTCACCTTGATCCCTGCTGCCTGGTCTTCTGCATTGAGTCCAATCATCTCGATGTTGAACAGAGGAACCAGCTTCTGTTCCCGGCATCCATCGCTCCAGGCCTGATAGCCTCGTACGGTATTAAAGTCGTTGACCCCTACCACTTTAATATTCTCTTTTTTGGCAAGTTGAAGGGCTTCAACCGGTGCCGAAAAAGCACTAAAGGAATAGGGCGTATGCAAGTGTCCGTTGATTAATGGAAGATGTTCCGCGGTGAGTGGGGGGACATCAGACTTAAGGTTCTGTAACGCCTTAGGTTCAGGGTATTGTGACCAGTGATACATAGGTGGCATTTTTTGAATTCCTTTCACCTTCTTCATAAGGGGAATTTCTCCCTTCCACCCTTAATAAATCCCGGGGTTTTGAAGTGTAAGGTTACAGGGGATGGTTATTGTTGAAATACGTTTTGCGTACCCCTATTTTAAATCAGAGGGTGTCAAAAATAAGCTTTTGACACCCTCCTGGGTTAGGGGTTTACTCTATATTCCTTTCTTATGTCTTTCGATCATCGTCTTTTCATCAAAGAGCTCTTTGGCCTGATAGCCTTTTAAAGGAACAATCTTTTGATGGATGGCATCCACAATCCAATGAGGCTGAGGGAAGAACGCGTCTTCGAGTTCGTGGGCCGGTGTGATCCAGTTACGGGATCCTACTACCACGGGGGGTGCATCCAGATCGTCGAAGGCCAGATCGGTGATGTTACGGGCAAAGTCGTTAAGGAAAGAGCCACGGCTGTTGGCATCGCCTGTAATCAGGATGCGGCCGGTTTTCTTAACCGATTCGAGCACCGGCCCGTAGTTGAAGGGTACCAGTGAACGGGCATCGATTACTTCTGCCTGCATGTTGTGTTCTTCCTCAAGAATTTTGGCTGCTTCGAGCGCTCTGTAGAGGGTTGCTCCGATGGCCAGAATGGTAACATCATCTCCTTTTCTCTTGATGTCGGGCTCGCCCAGAGGAATTTCGTAATACCCTTCGGGTACACCATCCTTATGAAACTGTTCCCCAATATCGTAGATGCGTTGGCTCTCGAAAAAGATTACCGGATCGGTTCCCTGCAGGGCAGTATTCATCAATCCTTTGGCATCGTATGGGGTGACGGGGAATACAACCTTAAGGCCCGGAATGTGAGCCACCAGTGAAGTCCAGTCCTGTGAGTGCTGTGCTCCGTATTTGCTGCCTACCGATACACGTATCACGACAGGCATCTTTAAGAGGTTGCCACTCATGGCCTGCCATTTAGGGAGCTGGTTAAATACTTCGTCGCCGCTGCGTCCCAAAAAGTCGCAATACATAATTTCGGGGATGACCCGTCCTCCGCACATGGCATAACCAATGGCGGTTCCCACGATGGCTGCTTCGGCAATGGGTGAGTTGAAGAGCCGGTTGTAGGGAAGCGCTTCGGTAAGTCCGCGGTAAACTGCAAAGGCACCACCCCAGTCGCGGTTCTCTTCACCATAGGCAATCAGGGTAGGATCTTTGTAAAAGCGATCGACAATGGCTTCGAACAGGCCATCACGCAGCTGATATTGTTTCATCTTGGAGAAGGGTTTGCCGTCTTTGTCGAAGGCAAAACGTTCTTTACGCTTGAGTTGCTGCACACGTGGATTTTCCTCCATGGGCATATTTACCTCGGGGGCCCGGTCTTCCATGCGGTCGACCGATTGATTTGAGAAAATCATGTTACCAATCATATCCGGATCGGCCTCCAGGTTCATGTGGGGGGAGACTTTAATGTCAATAGAAAGCTTAAGCATTTCTACCATAAGGTCTTTAATGTCGGTTTCAATACTGCTGATGTCGTCGGCAGTACAAACACCTTCTTTGGTGATCTGAGCGGCGAAGGTGGCGATGCTGTCCTGAGCCTGCCAGGCTTCCACCTCTGATTTTTCGCGGTAAGATGAGGCATCCGAGGGGCTGTGTCCGCTGTAACGGTAGGTGAGCACCTCGAGTAATACCGGACCTTGTTTCTTGTCCAGAATCTCTTTTTTACGGCGATAGGCGTCGATCACGGCCAGCGGATTGAAACCATCCACCCGTTCGGCGTGCATCTGTTCGGGGTTAACCCCGGCTCCGATGCGGGCAGCTACTTCATAGCCCATGGTTTCCCCACAGGTTTGGCCTCCCATGCCATATTGGTTATTCATGATGGTGAGAATCAGAGGCAATCCGCCTTTCATGTCTCCTTCCCATAATTGTTGGAACTGGTCCATGGTGGCAAAGGAGATTCCTTCCCACACAGGGCCACAAGCCATGGATGCATCGCCGATGTTGGCGACAACTACACCCGGTTTCCGGTTAACTTTTTTGTAAAGAGCTGCTCCAACCGAGATGTCGGCACTACCACCCACGATGGCATTGTTGGGATAGACGCCAAAGGGGGTAAAGAAGGCATGCATACTGCCGCCCAAGCCACGGTTAAAGCCTGTTTCGCGGGCAAAAATCTCAGCCAGCGTGCCATAAAGCAGAAAGCGTCGTGCCAAAGATTTTACATCGCCGTTGTGTCCTTTTTGAACAATCTTTAAAATGGTGCCTCCAAAAAAGCTTTCCATGATTTGCATCAAACGGTCGTCGTCGAGCTGGTGGATGGCACTGAGTCCTTTGGCCAGAATCTCGCCATGGCTTCGGTGCGATCCAAAGATGAAGTCATCAACCGACAGGTTGTAGGCCATTCCCACTGCAGCAGCTTCCTGTCCAATGGAGAGGTGGGCCGGACCGGGGTGATTGTAGGCTACCCCCTGGTATTCTCCGGTGGTTTTGATGAGGTTGAGCATCTCCTCAAACTCACGAATCAGACGCATATCATGATAGATACGCTTTAAATCTTCATCGCTAAAGTTTTTGCGCTCTTCTTTTAAGGTGCGCTTGTATTGATTGATGGGTATGGGAGAGAAGGTAAGTTCTCTTGATTTTCTGGCCTTTTTAGGGTCTATAAATTGATTTTTTGGCATCTTTTATCAGTTAACGGTTATCAGTGTTCAATTTTCCTTTCCTCACCTCTCGTGAGGGCTTAGGATTTTTATAAGTTTCCGGGTTCCAGTTGTTCTATCTGGTTGGCAACTTCTTTGAGAAAACGGGTGGCTTGTCCCCCGTCCAACGCCTGATGGTTGTAGGTGAGGCTCAATCCGATGCGCGGCACAATGGCCATGGTTCCATCCTTCAAAGGGGTGGGGCGGTAAATGATGGTGTTTACACCCAATATGGCAACCTGTGGCAGGTTGATGACCGGGGTAAACATCTCCACGCCATAATTTCCAAGGTTGGAGATGGTGAAGGAGGCTGCTTCGGGGGAGATAAGAGAGGGGTCGATGCTTCCCTTGCGGCAGGTTTCAGCCAGTTGTAACATTCTTTTGGAGAGCCCTTCGATGTTGAGGTCATCTGCATTTTTTACCACAGGTACCATGAGTCCTCTTTCGGTGTCGACGGCCAGCCCTAAATGAACGCCTTTAAAGAGCTTAAGCTGATCGTTGCTCAGTTGTGCATTGACCTCCGGGAAAAGTTTTAACGCCCTGACCACCGCGTAGGAGATGAAGTCGTTAAGGGTGAGGTTAATACCTGTGCCGGCAGCCACTTTTTCTTTTGATTTTTGACGACAAGCCAGCAGTTGACGAGCGTCTGCAGTAAGGTGGTGGGTGAGCTGGGCCGACGATTGCAAGGAGCTGTGCATAGCCTTGGCAATAATCTTACGGATGTTGGTCAGGGGTTGTATGTCGTAATCGTCCGACTCAACTATTGAGGCCACCTGGGGCGAACTCTTGGCCTTGACCGGGGCTGGTGCCGGAGCGGCTGCAGCTTTTGGAGCCGTGGTCTTACTGGAAAGCCAGGTTACCACATCGCGGTCCAGGATACGTCCATTGGGTCCGGTGCCCTGGAGTTCACTCACGGGCACATTCTCTACTGAGGCTCTTTTGCGGGCTCTCGGAGAGATCTTAACCGTCTCGTCGGTGGCTGCAGCTGCAGCCGGAGCTGCTTCTTTTTTGGGCGAAGGAGCCGGTTTTTCAGGCTCCGCAGCGGGCGCCTGCGTCTGAGTCTCGCCCTGAGAGGATGAGCCAAAAGAAGAGAAGTCTTCTCCCGGCTGGCCCAGAACACAAACGGTTTCCAGGACAGGGATTTCGTCGCCTTCCTCAAAAAAGGCACCGAGAAAAGTTCCATCTTCGGGCGCTTCTTCCTCGAAAGAGGCCTTATCGGTTTCGTAGGCGAAGAGTATATCGCCTTTTTCGACCTGGTCTCCGGGCTCTTTAAATAAGGTCGTCAGAATACAGGTCTCTACTGATTGCCCTTGTCGGGGCATGATGATTGGGGTTGCCATATTTTTTTACTTGTGTTTACAAGTGCAAAGTTAACAGGGTTTGTGAAAAAAACCAATAAAAGGACTGAAGATTTTAGGATGAGCAGTTATTTAGAATTATTAAAACCTTTCCCTGGAAGAATCCATTCAAATGTTCAATTACTCTGTGTTTTAGTGTTTAAAAAGCGCCAGCTCTGTTTTAACTTTTTTGTGGCCGGGTGTGGGGTCAATGGGGAGGAAAAGAAAACGGGGAAATTTATAAAAAGTTATTTTTCTATTCCAGGCCCGGGCAAGGGGTTCGTTTTCTTTGTTTATTTTTCAAACTGGTAAAGACAAGTTGTTGGGTAATGTGAACTTTTGGGTGTGAATTTTTAGAAATAGTTCTACCTTTGTGTGATACAATAGATAATTAATGGCAACCAAAACGATTCCTCATTACCGACTTTTGTACGAGCAGCTTCGCAAAAATATTGTGGATGGCGTTTACCGTGAAGGTGACTTGCTTCCTTCCGAGAATGAGCTGTGTTCCTTGCATGGTCTAACCCGGCCTACTGTCCGAAAGGCCCTGGATATGCTGGCCCACGAGGGTTTCATAAAGAAACATCAGGGTTTGGGCAGCATCGTTCATAAGCTTCCCAAAGGCATAGGTATTTTATCTATTGCCGGAACCACAAGTGCGGTTGGGAGCAGCAAGCTGGTTACCCGCAGTGTGATGAAACCAATGGTTCAACCCTGGCCCGAAGAATTTTTTTTCGCTCTAAGTGACAAGGAGCGCTCCACGGGTTGTATCTATCTGGAACGTGTTCGTTTGATGAACGACCGGCCCATCTTCTTCGAGCAAACCTATCTGCCAAATATCAATCTACCCCGTTTTACATCGCGAAATCTGGAAAATAAGTCTCTCTTTGATGTCCTCCGACAAAATTACCAACTCGAAGTAAAAGGGGGGGAGCAATACATAAAGGCCATCGAAGCCGAAGATAGCGCCATTTGTCAGCACCTTAACCTGGTCAAGGGACAACCCATTCTTCAGCTTCACCGCAAATTAGAGACCAACCGGGTAGGATTTAGCTTTTACTCCTTCATGTATTGCAATACCAACGATTATAGTCTGTATGGGGTGTTTTAACGCATACTAAAGATTAAAGCTCACGCCAATCATTGCCCGGGGCATGATGGAGGGCTGACGGATCGCTTTGTTGGCATCTTTATATTTAAAAAGCTGGTTGTCGTTTTGATTGTCGGTTCTGGGGTTCACGTTGTCGTTTCCGGGACTGTACGAGGTATCATGGCCTTTTAGCGTGCTGTTGAAATAGTAATCGAGCCCAAAAGCCAGCACGAGGTCTATGTTTTGTGCCATCGGGAAATGATTCTCAATACCGCCTCCCAGGCCCCATTGTTTTGAGGTTACATCAAAATCTTCGTTACCCCCAATGTATTTAAAGTTGCCCTTAAAACTCGAGTAGCGCGGGCCAAAAACCAGGTAGGAGTGGGTTACATTAAATATGGTTTTGGGCAACATGAAGTCGAGGCGGTAATCAAATGTCCGTCCCTTCTTTTCGGGAACCCCATTGGTGGCATTGTTGATGAAAATCCGACGTGCGTCGGCCGCATGGCCCGGGTTGGAAAAGGTGTAACCCATCCCCAGTCTTAATTTAAAAGGCAGCTGGGTGGACCATTCATCCAGCGTAATATTTGCCTGTATGCCATAGCCTGCATTGTATCCGGTAATTAGGCTACCGGTAAATTTTGAAGGCACCTCTGTTGTGTTCTGCGCCACAGTCGTTGATCCAATTCCTGCGATAAGCCCGATAAAAACAGCCAAAATCTCTCTCTTTCTCATTCACTCCTTCTTTTTCAACTGGTTAATTATTCTATTGTTGGCTTAATAACGCAGGAAGATGGAGAATGTTTTTTTCGTGATGATAATTTTATCTGATTTTTTCTGCCTGGACGATGCATAAAATCTACGGAAGATTCTCCATCTAAAAGGCGACACGATCATCAACCATCACCCCGATCGTCTATTTGAACATAAAAGAGGATGCAGAGGAAGGGAATGATGGTTGTGAATTGAGTTGGTTCTATACGGCTCAGGAGATTCCCTCACTTGGGTTTAAGGATGCACGAATATTAATAGTATCCCAAATTTGCAACCATCTAAGTTCGGGAAGTAGAACATAAGTCGACTACTCTTACTCTATTTTTTCGAATAGCAGTTGTTTTTGAGTCAGATTAAATGCGCAATCAATAAATGAAACATATTGATCAAAGTCTGTTCCAGGACTGTATACTTGCTTGTAGTATTTATTGGTTGAGATAAAAACTGTATCCCCTTCAATTTTTGCCGCCGAAGCAAAACCCCCAACTTCGGATTCCTCGTTGGCGTTAAAAGTCTCAATGCCTTTTACCCGGTAGCCTTTGGGAATTTGGATCTCAATGATGTTTGTGTACGACCTTGGAAATGGATTAAAGACACTGTATTGCCTATTGGTTTTTTCTGTTTCGGAAAATGAAACCTGACTGCCAATTAATTTCCCGGCATCTAAGATGTAATTAGGCCCTACTTTCCGGATAAACTGGTCGTTTGAAAAGGAGAGAGCGTAATCTAAAGCCCTGTCTTGGGAACTAAATCCAATGCTGTTGAGTTTAAAATTATCGAAGGTTATTTCATTAGAAATGCCATATTCCTCCTTCAGGGAGTTTTTAATATATTCTACCCGATCTTCCGAAAATGATTTCTCCAAGTCGCTTAATTGTTTTTTTCTTTTTTCTACATATGATTTGCCCATCACGGCCTGTGTGAACTTAATCTCGGGAAAGTTGGGTGCAAACGCATTGAAAAAGTCGTGTTTTCCTACTATCTCGTAAATTTCCATTGCTTTTGTTGCACCAAGCATCTTTTTATGATAGTCGACCGTTGATTTTAGGCTGTCCAAATCGAGAGCAACCTCTAACGTAGTGGTAACATTGTTGAAGTCTGTTGTCGTTTTTGGTATCGTAACTTCTCTAAAACCTTTTTGCTTTGGTTTAGGATAGATGTCCAGTTCGTATCCCTTATTGCCTGCATAACGCGGGTCAATCTCGGTGTAGTTGGTTAAGGCTTCTAAGTCTGAGACATAAAAAAAATCTCCATCACATTCTATTTTGACCACCGGGTTAATATCTTCTTTCATAAAAAGATCGTCTAACCTGAATTCATAATTATTGGTTGTGAATATCAGAGATGATTTTATTTTATGCTTGGATAATAGTTTGCATAGGATCATGGACATATAATCGGGATTCCATGATGATCTGTTGTTGGCATTGAAAAAACCGTCTTCATAGTACATCCCCACACTTCTTCTCTTGCATTCCATTAAAATTTGATCCACCTTCTCTTTATCCGATGCGGACGTTGGAAGTTTAATCCGCGGGATGGAATAGGGAATTTGATTCTTTTTCCATTTCGGGAAATTCTTTCCGTATTCAAATAACTCTTCTTGCGAAATC
>JBFHFS010000069.1:0-24538 GCA_041583495.1 Marinilabiliaceae bacterium
AATGAAAATCACACCATGAGAAAAACATCTTTACTATTGCTATTTATTACCATTTCATTTTGTGCCTTAGCAGGCCCAAGGGTTATTGATAATCCTTTGTATGAAGTGAAAAATACCGGAATCTTTAACGTTTCCAAAATTGTTTTATCAGATACTTCTACCCGGTTAGATATCCATCTGACATTTATTCGAGGCTGGTGGATCCTGTTCGAGCAAGAAAAAATTGTTCTGGAAGATTCAGAGACCGGAAAATCTTTTCCTGTTGTTGGAATTGAAGGCGCTGAATTTGGGAAGAAATTAGTGATGCCAAAATCCGGAGATAGTACGGTGGTATTAATATTTCCGCCATTGGATAAATCAATCCAAAAAGTTGATCTTAAGTCTTTCTCTGAAATGGATAGCGGGGAATCAATTTTTGGAATTTCCCTTAATTCAAAGTCTAATGAGAAATTAAAATCTACCAACGAATTACCGGATGATGTCTGTGACTGGTTAAATGAAGAATTGTCAAAGAATAAAAAGAAGACACCGGTAGATTATAATTCTCCACAATTTTTTAATGCTGACACCGCGCATCTAATAGGATACATTAAAGGTTATGATGTTCGTCTAGGTTTTTCAACGGGAATTATTTATGCCAGTAATACGATTACAAATGAAGACTACCCGATTGTTGTTCAGGTCTATCCCGATGGCCGCTTCGAGGCCCGCTTCCCCATGTCTATTCCACAGCACACAAGCTTGTTAATAAATAAAAAATGGATTCCTTTTTATATTGAGCCAGGTCAAACATTATCCATGATCCTTGATTGGGAAGAATTTCTTATAGCAGACAGAAAACGGAACATACGTTACAAATTTCAGGATATCCTGTTTCAAGGTCCATTAGCCAAAATAAATGAGGATTTGGCAGGATATGATTCTGAACCGTTTAAATATAATATGTTTCGAAAAAAGATATCATCACAAACGCCTGAGGTTTTTAAAGAAGAGCAATTGACAACTCTCACTGCATCAAAACAAAATGTTGAGCGTTACATCAACAACAACGCAATAAGTGCGCAGGCAAGTTCAATACTACGAAATGAGGTCATCCTCGAGAATGCCGAAAGAATGTTGGATTTTGTGTCAATTCGATCATATGAAGCCAGAACAGATTCGACCAATGAGGTGCTGAAAATGCCGGTTCCAATTTCTTATTATGACTTTCTAAAAGAAATCCCGATGAACGATAACAGTCTTCTGGTAACAGGAGCATTTAAATCTTTTGTGAATAGATTTGAATTTTGTGAGCCACTAATGTCGGCTCAAAGCACAAGTATCCATCGAAACCCCAAACCGGGAAAAACCGTGCAAAGGTATTTTCAGGAGGAGAAAATAGAACTTGCAGATGAATATAAAGATCTTGTAGAATTAGTCTCCAAAGAAGAGAAGACAACAGAAGATATTGCCCAATTAAAAAGCAAGGAGGACCTGATTAAAAGCTTCAATGAAAGATATAAAGATGAATTGGCAGCTTATGCAAAAAAATACATGATCGTTAACCAGGCACCCAGGCATGAATATATGAATCAAAGGTGGCACTTAAAAGATTCAGTATTACAGAATAAACTTGGTTTGGAGTCCAGTTTGGTATATGAAATCACAAAAATCAGGTCCTTAAAGTTCACCTTTAAAACTTCACCGAAAGAAGATGCCGCTAAGCACTGGGCCTATCTAAAACAAGGAATTACCCATCCAAACCTACTAAACGCAGGCAACAGGGTTTTTGAAGATGCCTTTCCTGATGAGCAGAAAATAGCCTACGCTTTGCCCGAAGGGGTGGCAACGGAAGTATTCCGAAAAATAGTAAATCCATTTAAGGGTAAAATTTTGTTTGTCGATTTCTGGGCAACCTCTTGCGGTCCTTGTGTTGGTGGAATAAAAAGAATGAAAGAAACCCGGGAGGAATATAAAGATAACCCTGATTTTGATTTCATCTTTATTACCGATGAACGTAGTTCACCCGAGACCAGTTATGATAAATTTGTAGAGGAACAGGGCCTTAAGAATACATTCAGGCTTTCGACAGACGATTATAATTATTTACGCCAGTTATTCGCGTTTAACGGAATTCCTCATTATGTGGTAATTGATAAAGATGGCAAAGTGCTAAACGATGATTTTGCCATGTACAACTTCAAAAGTGAATTAAATAAGATATTGGAACATAAGTAAAATCCGAATAAAACTCAAAAACTAAACAAAATGGATCAAAAACAATCCTTCAGCCTGAATACAGACTTTCTAAATGGCTTTGCCTCAATTTTCATGAAAGTAGTCTTTGCAATCATTGTAATCTATTTGCTCATAATGATTCTGAATTTTTTAAGAGACAAATTCATAAACAAAGAGATAAATACCCGAAAGGCCGACATTACTGATTTATTGACAATATTGAACAAATTGTTTTTCATTTCCGGATTTGGCTTTGTAATCGGGAATATTTTCAATGTAATCTTGAATCAAATAACCAATAGCCGCAGAAGCATGCATTCAATGACTTTAAATGGAGACTGGGATTATCTAACATTTGGCATCATCCTCATTTTCATTGGCATTGGTTTTAAGGCAGCAAAAAAGGTTTTAAAACAAGAAGAAGGCGAATAACGGGATTACATGTAATGGGGTTTTTTTCGAATTCCCCGTTGAAACGATTCATCGTTTCGAATTATGTGATCGTGAAAACGGGATTGCCAGGCGAAATCGGCGTTGGTTTGGCGGACATTAATCGTAACCGTATGTTTATATGGATTGATATGATGATAACACCCCATGTGCCCGGTTTCCATTTTTTTGATGCGGCGGTGGTGCGTTTGGGTTTATCGGTGGGGGTTCCGGGGGTGCGTTGATGCGGGAATGGCGGGACAGGGACCTGGCATGGTACGATGCGTCGGTTATCCCTGGGGTGCATTGGCCGGACGTGATCCGGTGGTTGTACGGGTTACGGGGGGTGATGCGGTGGGTGGTACGATGGGTGGTACGGGGGATGGTACGGGGGGGTGGTGCGGGGGGGTGGTACGGGGGGACGGGGGATGGTGCGGGGGGTGGTAGAGACGTCCAAATTGGGCGTCTCTACGGGATATCATAAAATTTATCATTTTTCCAATTAGATGGATTTTGGCGAATATATTTCCGAATTCGATGAAACGATTCATTGTTTCGGATTATGTGATCGTGAAAACGGGATTGCCAGGCGAAATCCGCATGGATTTGTCGGGCATTTTTGGTAACACCAATTTTAAACCCACGAATAATTGATGCCAAATTTTTTGATTGCGGTCCAAATTGATTTTTTGGGTTTTGTGTGGGGCCGGTGGGGCCGGTGGTAGAGACGCAATGCATTGCGTCTCTACGTTGTTCCCAATATTGTGTCCCATGTTCCATTCCCCGTTCCAACGAACGTTGCGTATTATAATCATTTTCGCCAATTATAATAATCGCATGGAAATGATTGGGCATCACCACATATTCACCCATTTGTAAATTCATATCGGGTCGCATTTCAAATGTTTTTATCCATTCTGTTTGTGCGATTTTCCCAATTTCAGACAGATTCATTTTCCCATCTACAATGTCACCAAAATAACAGATCCGGTGATGGGTGCAAATGGTTACAAAATACCCGGCATTTGAACCATAATCCCAATTTTTTAACCGGGTAGATTCAATGCGGTATTTATTCTGATATTTTTTGGACATGGAATTCAGAACACCCCTTTTTTAATGGTTACCATCCTTAAGGTAACCAAAAACCAGGAAAGATTCCAGGTGGTTCAACAAACCAGCGCAACCATATTGCCCCTGGCACATGATGGACAAACCCTTATTCGCTTCCCTTGATACTATTAATCGTAATGGAATCTGCATTTAGCAATTCTAATTTCATCTTCTTTAACCTGATAGATGAGACGATGTTCATGATCAATTCTTCTTGACCAAAATCCTTTGTATTTATATTTCAGAGGCTCAGGTTTACCTTTGCCTGAAAACGGAGTCCTCGAGATGTCCTTAAGAAGCTCATTAATCCTCTTGAGCATTTTCTTATCTGTTCTTTGCCAATACAGATAATCGTCCCATGACTCATCAACAAAAATGTACTTCATTAATCGAGGATAATTTTCTCAAAAGACTCTCCGGCTTTCAATTTTTCAATGGCTGAATCAAGCCTTTTTTCATTGCTCTTTGACGACAACTCATGTTGTGTTGCAGTTAAGGAGTTATACTCATCAAGGGAGATGATCACAACCCCATTGTCTTTTCCTCTATTAATAATCAGTGTTTCAAAATCCTTTGTAACACGATCAAGATACCGCTTGATATCTTTCCTGAAATCGGATATTGTAGTGGTTATCATGTCTAATTACATTTAGTACACAGTGAAGTACAAAAATAAGTACAATTTCTATACCGAACTACGGGATTCCATAAATTTTATCATTTTTCCATTTGGATGGATTTTGGCAAATATATTTCCGAATTCGTTTAAACGATTTTTCGTTTCGGATGATGTGGTCGTAAAAACGGGATTGCCAGGCGAAATCGGCATGGAAATGATTGGGCATCACCACATATTCACCCATTTGTAAATTCATATCGGATCGCATTTCAAATGTTTTTATCCATTCTGTTTGTGCGATTTTCCCAATCGCAGACAGAATCATTTTCCCATTCGCAATTTCACCAAAATAACAGGTCCGGTGATGGGTGCAAATGGTTACAAAATACATGGCATTCAAACCATAATCCCAATTTTGTAACCGGATAGATTCCATGCGATATTTATTCTGATATTTATCAGACATTGTAATTGGGTGGCTATTTTATCTATTCCCTCTCCAAAACCAACCTTATTTTTTCCCAGGGAAAGGGGTATGCGCTGATCCATACCTCAGAAGAAAAGTCCAGGTTTTCTTTGTCGTACCCCAACACAAAGAGTTCAATGGATTTCCCCTTATAGGATTTATCCACCGGAATATAATAGGTGTAATTTTGGTCTTTGCGCGCATTATACCCCTCCCATGGGTTACACAGGTGAGAAGGGGCCCGGTCGGGGGCACCAATCAACTTGCCATCTATTTTGGCCGCGACATAAGCGCCTTCATTTCCATGCTGGCCATTAAGTGCGATACACAAATAGCTGTTGGCAGGCACCTCATCCAACACAACCGTTTTTTTCCAGGCTTTTTGAGCTTTTTTATAAGCCGGGTGAGCAAACAGGTTGGAGGCTTTCCAATGTGTTCTGTCCAGTTTTTTTCCTGAGGCCATCCCTTCAATCTCGGTTATTTGCTGGGGAAATCTTCTAAAGCGCAGGTAGCGTACCTTTTTACCAATGGGAATAACAATGTCCTTGTCGGCAAGATAGGTTATTTGCTCCCAGGTCTTCAAATCATTAGAGATTTCCACCTCATTGCCTTCCTCCGGCAAAAGGGGAAAAAGGGAAAAGACATCGGGCACGGTGATCAGCAGCTCATCCACTTGCTGAACCTCCCCAAGGTCGAGGCGAAGTGCAGGGTGGTCGGTTGAATATTTTTTGGTGGGCCAAAAGCCGGTTGTTTTATCTCCGTCAAACAGGTTACGATCCCACACACCCCGTTCCACAAATGCTTTCTGGTTAAAGAACGCCTCCCGGGCAGCTTTTACTTCGGGAATGGAGGTTTCACCCGAACGCTGCAGGGAACGTACCTCCAGGGCATTATTGTCGGCGGCAAAACAAGTAGCTTCGTAGAGTGCTACTGCATCAGTGGGGATGGGTATTTCATCGAATTCACCCAGTTTGCGGTGAACCTTATTTTTAAGCGGTTCACCCGGGAAGGTGATTCGCAAATCTTTTCCCTTTAATAATTTCGAAACATTCTTGCCGTCCAGTAGTGCAGAATTATATTGTGAAGCATTCAACAACGAAACAGTGGATGTAGTGCCCGGCATCCCCAGGAGCTCCATCTCAATTGGCTGGCCGCCCACATTTTTTATCACCCTGAAATCGGCCCCTTCAACGGCAGGCTCATCATAGTCTTGAGTAGTTGCCAACAGCATACAAGCCCTAAAGGGTTCGACGGTCACCTCTACCCGATCGCCTTTTTTGAAGGTGCCCAGCACTTTCTCGGTGGGATGCATTTGCACCAGGGTTATTTCCCCGTCTGCTTTGAGTCCAATCTCCTCATCCAACGAAATGGAATAGGAACAATCGGTCCAGGTCAGGTTTCTCAGGGTTATAAACCGCGTATTTTCATCGCCTCTCGAAACGGGGTAAGGGCCATACGACTCCGAAAGTTCTTTCCCTTTGATAAGTATATCCCCGTATTTTTTGTGCAGGTTATAAATACGCGCCAGCTTTGGGAATTCATCATCGCTCAGCAACCAGGGATTGCCATAGATCTCAGGGGCTAAAATCAGGGATCGGTTAAAAGCCTGCAAAATCAGATCATCGTCCCAATAATCGAGACACGACGAGATACATACGCCATGATCTTCGGTGAGGCGTTGCAACCCGGGCACCAGTCGGCGCGATAAGGCCTGCGCCCGGTGATGAGGCGCGGTCATGCTATTGGTCATGTGCACATCGATGTAGGTTTCCGCTCCGCCAAAGAGAAAGGTCGTTGCATAGGGTTTTCCCTTGGTTAGTCCCAGGCGGTGGTTCAACAAAATCAAGTCGGGACTGTACTTTCGGCATTCCTGCATCATGGTGATAAAGGCATCCTCCTTTTCGGGGCGCAAAGGACCACAAACGGCATCGAACTTAAAGAGGGCAAACTCATAATCGCGGCATAACTTTACCATCTGGTCGATCCGGGCCTGCTCGGTTTCCGGGGTATCGCCAAACCCATCGGGGCCACCCCAGACACCCAGCCGAATGCCCAGCGATTTAGCCTGCTGATAAAGGGGATCGAAACCGTTGGGAAATTGTTTTTTAAACCGATCGGAATAAATGCTTCCATAAAACCTGGCCCCATCAATGGCCCCGGCATCGAAGGCATAAATATCGAGCTGCATGCCATATTCCCTTTTTAGACACTCGAAAAATTCAAGATTGATTCGGGTATGCTCTTCGGTGGCCCCTTCGTTGGTATTGTTAATCCAGCTAAAGTATTGGGCTCTGGAAGGTGTATTTTCATCGGCTCCAGGAAAAATGTTCTCCTGCGATTTTGCCGGCACCAGAAAAAGCACAAACAGAAAAAAAGGTAAAAATATTCGTTTCATCTTTAGGATTT
The DNA here is from genome assembly GCA_041583495.1 of Marinilabiliaceae bacterium. Classification (GTDB taxonomy): domain Bacteria; phylum Bacteroidota; class Bacteroidia; order Bacteroidales; family Marinilabiliaceae; genus JBFHFS01. Next base: position 7,251 of record JBFHFS010000069.1, read on the forward strand.
AAAATTCAAATATAGGTTTATCATGAAGCAATGAGCATTTGTAATATTTCTCCACCTTTGTTAAGGTGAAACAAAAGGATTTTAAAGGCCTCTTGTTGTGTTTGGATAAAATCAACTCCCGGAAAACCATTTAAGGTTAGTTTTTTAGCTAATATAGAAACTAACCCCTACAAGGGTTGTTGATTTTTTTGTCACACTCTCCTATTTTCGAGGGCTTTTTGTATTCACAAACAAAAGCAATGTCGATTGGTTCTCCCTGGTCGAAGGTATTAAAATACTTGAAAATATCCAGATTTTACTCGTATTCTTGAATTTCAACAGGTGGTGCCCATCATGTTCCAACAAAAGAGAACTATTCCATCTGACTTGTGGCAGCCGATTACCCCGAAAGCCCCCTGTTATGTCCGAAGGGAATAGGGGTATCGAGCCATTAATCCCAAAAAAACAACCAGCCACCAGACCCTTATTCCCCCCCAAAAAAGTCTGTTTTATTATCTGTCTTCGTGTAAAAAGTATAGGAATCAGGGCTAATATAAAACATGTTCATGACAAAATATTACATGTCAAATTTAAGTATTATGAGTACCTTTATAAACATTGAAAAGTCAGGAATAACGAACAGGAGAGCAACTTTTGAGGAAGGAAAATCCGGACCAAAGATTCAACAGATTTTTTGATCAACCCATTAGAATTTCAGGATGGGTTATCGTTTCCAGATCCATCTTAACAACAAAACTCAACGTTTAAGAATTGTACCGATGAAGAATGTATTAGTATCCCTTTTATTGGGATTAACGAGCCTTGGAACCACCATCGCTCAGGAATTACCCAACATCATAATCGTCTATGCCGATGATCTGGGATATGGCGATTTGAATTGCTATAACGACAGTGCCGCTTATTATACCCCAAACCTGGACAGGATGGCGCAAGAAGGGGTCATGTTTACAGACGCCCACAGTCCCTCTACCATCTGCTCACCTTCGCGTTACGGCCTTTTCTCCGGTCAGCAGATCTATCGTTCAACCGGAAGAGGGGGAGGTGCCTTTGAGGGACCCGGTGGACCAAGTTATTTAAAACCAGGGACACTGACCATCGCCCAGATGCTGAAAACAAAGGGCTATAGAACCGGCGTCTTCGGAAAATGGCATGTAGGTCTTTCGTGGTTCGACAAAGACAACAATCGCCTGGGGAATGGTTTCAAGAACGCCCTTTTAATCGATTATGAAAAGAGCACCCCATTGATTGATGGCCCCAACACCAAAGGCTTTGATGAATCCTTCATCACCCCTAATTGCCCCAACACCGATCCTTTATATGTATATATTGAAAATGGAATGGTGCCCATTCCGGCCAGCGAAAGACATCACCGGGATAAACTTCCTAATCCGGGGGGGAAATGGCTGTGGGATAACGATGAAGGATGGATGGCTCCGGGTTATAACTTTTTGGAAGCCGACCTGATCTTTTATGACAAGACCCGTCAATTTATCACAGACCACCGGAAAAACACCCCGGACAAACCATTTTTTGCCGTTTTATCCACCCAAATAGCACATGCACCGGTACTCCCTGCCCCCCAGTTTAATGGCGCCACCAATGCCGGCCCCCGGGGTGACTTTGTCTGGGAGCTGGATGCCATTGTAGGACAGGTCATGGAACTGGTCAAAGAGCTGGGCATTGACGACAACACCCTGATCATGTTCAACGCCGACAATGGGGCCGAGATTGTCCATGTAGACTGGATGCGCCAGGATTACAACCATGATGCCTCCGGAGGATGGAGAGGCATGAAAAGAGACGCCTGGGAAGGTGGGCACCGTGTTCCTTTTATTGCCCGATGGCCGGGGGTGTTTCCCAAAGGTCTGATATCGGATCAGCTGACCAATACAACAGATATCTTTGCCACGGTGGCTTCCATCGTTGGCTATAAACTTAAAGATAAAGATGCCACCGACAGCTATGATATGCTGCCTGCTATGATGGGGACACAGAAGAAAGAAGAATCCATAAGGCCCTATTTATTAACTCAGAGTTTCCGGGGAGAGTTTCAGATTCGACAAGGAAAATGGAAATATCTCGACCACAAAGGATCGGGAGGCAACAACTATGAAAGCGATTTATTGAAAAGATATGCGTTGCCCGAAACAGCCCCTGATGCCGAAGGTCAATTGTTCAATCTGGAAACAGACCCCGGAGAAACAACCAACCTTTATTACCTAGAGGCCGAAAAACGCAAGGAACTTCAGCAAATACTCCTGCAATCGAAAACCAGTGGACGAAGTGCTCCCTTAAACCGGGAGCCCCTGGGCATCAGGAAAGTGAAGGAGCTGAGTAAGAAGATTACGAAATAAGTATTAACAACCAGGAATCAAAGAAAATGAAGATTAGACCGAACCTCTTCCTCCTCCCCGCCTTATGGCTGATGCTGCTGGCCTCTTGCCATCAGGTGATCGCCCAAAAGAGGGTGATGGGCTGGGATTTTGAAAACATAAAGAACAGCAACGTCCTTGAACCCGCCACTCAAATAGCAGACACCATCGAAGGTTACTTTAATGAGGTAGAGGGCGTGAAAGGGCAAGGCTTGCTTCTCGATGGATCTACCACCAGAGTTATTCGTCAAGGCAAAGACATCAAAAAGCCAGGCTCTGAGTTCACCATAGAAGCCTGGGTTGCTTTGGGAGAATATCCGCTGAGCTGGAGTCCGGTCATCACGACCGAATCGGATGAAGTAAAGGGTTACCGCCTAATGATAGGCCCCTACGGACAAGTTTCGTTCGAAACAGCCATCAGCGAACAATGGGTAACCTGTACAAGTGCCAGGGAGACCATTCCGCTCAGAAAATGGATGCACATCGCTTGTGTCTATAAGGAGAATATGGCACTATACGTAAATGGCAGCCTTGCCTCCACCGTTGCGATTGAGAGCCCCCTTACCTTTCCCAAAAAAGCGGACTGTATCCTTGGGATGGTTGCAAGACCTCAAAGACCAAGCAATACCATCCGAACATGGGGGACCATTGAGACCTACTTCGGGTTGGATGGGATTATTGATGAAGTGGAGGTCTTTGACCAGGCATTATCAGCCGACCAGGTAAAGGGAGATTTCCTGAAGGTAACGCCAAAAGCTCCGGCTATTAAACCCCGCAGACTTCCTGTCGTTAAAAATAATCCAGCCCGTTTTGGCGCTTATTATACCAAATTGGATTACTTCCCCGGGTGGGACAACCTCTGGCCCGTCGACGATGACCCGGATATTGTAGTTTGTTTTGACAACAATCCTGCCAGGTTAATTTTCTGGCGGGGCATCCGGTATGGTCCCAGCTGGGTTTCTGAAAATGAAAACTGGATGACCGACCAAAGTCTTGAGACCTGGGGTGTCGGAAAAAATGATATTGAAGGCTGTTTCGAACATATGCAGGACAGGCACTGCCGTTTCTCGCATGTCAGAATCATTGAAAACAATGAGGCCAGAGTGGTGGTGCATTGGCGATATGCCCCCGTTAGTGCCCATGATCACACCTGGATGCCCGATCCTAAGACCGGATGGGAGTGTTGGGTCGATGAATACTATTATATCTATCCCGATGGATCAGCCATTAGAAAGGTCTCCTGGAACAAAGGATCTACCGGCAAGCATGTACAGTATCAGGAAACACTCCCGATAACCCAGGCTGGCCAGGGCATTACAGACCTCCTGGAAAACGACTATGTAAATGTGGCAGATTATAATGGTAATAACAATAAGCGGGCTATTTCGGTAGACAAGCAACAGAAGGAAAAGGAATGGGCAGGTAACTATACCGTTCAACGCATTAACTTCAAGTCGGAGCTAAAACCCTTCATATGCTTTGAGCCGGAAAACCACATGTGGGTAAGATGGATAGGCGAAGGGTACAATCATTTTCCTATAAACCAGGCTCGCAGCGATGGCCGATGGGCCAAGATGTCGGACCGGCCTACTCATATCCTCAGCTCCCCCTGCTCCAATCCAATCATTCACGAAAAGGGAAACCGTCAATATTGGAATGGTCTCTACGGGATGAATAACATGAGCATGGAAGAACTGATCAGCTTTGGCCGTTCATGGGTTTACGCCCCCGGCCTCTCCATCGAAAGCAAAGGCTTTGTTTCACTGGGCTACGACAAATCACAAAGATGTTATCTGTTGGAAAAAAACACCGACAAGGCAGGCCCAATTGAATTTATATTAGAGGGAAGTAAGGAATCACCCGTGATTAATCCGGCATTTATTGTGAAAAACTGGAATTCAAGGGGAGCTAAAATACTGGTGAACGGGAAAGAAAATAAAGACAACCGAACAGGCATCAACCATCAACTCTCGGGCGATGAACTTGTGGTATACCTCCCCTTAAAAGAGGAGAAGCAGGTTAGGATCTCCATTTCTGAAATTTAAAAAACGAAAAAAGACATGAGAAGAATATCAAAGAAGATTTTTACCATTGCGATGGTAATCCCGCTGTTTTTTAGTGGATGCGGGCAAAAAGAGTCTAACGAAAGCTCCATCCAAAGAATCAATGTAGGTGGGTATATGATCACCAAGAAAGAAGTCGTTGATGAATCGTTTAATGCCGGTTATTCGATGTATGCCATGGCCTGGCCATTGGTGAGGGAGTATCCGGGAAGACGTTTTCAGTCAGGGTTGTTCGGCACCTGGATGTTTCCCCAGAATGAGGAACCTCTGCCCGTCGAAAAATTGTATACCGATATTGAAGGAGGTCTTGGCTGGTGGCAGGATACCGAGTATGCAACGGCGACACCTAAATTTATCATGGGTGGCGTTCAGCTGAACTTCGCCGGATGGGCCAATGGACCCGGCGCCGGGCAGGGAAGAGACTGGGACAATCCAAAAGGGAAATATGGGGTGGCCCAGTTGAGCCCCTGGGTATTGTGGCCCCCCGACGGACTGAACCTTAAGCAGGGCACCTGTGGCAAATGGTTCGGAAGCGGATATCTGCCTTTGCCCCTCACAGAACCTAAAAGCACCACTGCCGGCAAAGAGGTTACTACGGGAAATCAGTGTTGGACCCTGTTTCTTAACACCGGTAATTTCAAGGGCCCGATCACCTTCTTCACCCCCTATTTTTGGACCGAAGCATCCGTGAAGGATCCAAGATTAAATGGCCTGTTTTTGGACCAGCGTCCCTCCAAGGCCAACAAACAGTTTCAGATGGAGACTCAGCATATTCATTCGGCAGAGGCCACCGACTCCAAAGGGCAGAAATACGCCCGGATGGCCCCCACCCAGTACCCTGCCAACGAGGATGGGAGTTCTGAGTTGTTACAACGTCTGATGGTATATAATAAAAAAGCCCTCTGGGACGATGTCGAAAAATGGTTTAAAGGCGGGCCCGCCGTGGATGGAAAAATCAATATCCAGGAAGCCCATATGCAGAAGTTTGAAAAGGGCATCCGGTCAAGCTGGAAATTCTTTGGTAAGGACATCCCTAAAGAAAAACGGGCCCTCTTGAACATTACTTCCTTCCTGAACACCGAGGTGACCGATTCAGCTACCTTAAGGGTTAAATGGGAAGGTGAGTTAATAACCAGGAATGAAGTCAATGGCCATAAGGTGGTAACCCTTCCCGAATATTATAAGCTGGTAAAAGAAGGAGATGACGAGATAGGCCAATGGGTTGCTGTGGCGCCCAAAGAGGTTCCCAAAGAAACCGGCTTGAAAAAGGTAAGCTTCGACAGATCTGAAGACGACAGGCCCTCCAAAACTTACGTCACCCCCGGGGAAGAAGAAAGCTGCTGGAAATCACCCGGCCCGGCGGCCGGCCCTTTTAAAGTAAAACTGGGAGATGGCAGCACCCTTACCTATTACTGGTATCGTTTTGCCGACCAACCCGCCTTGTTAAATGCCGACATGACCAAAGAAGAGCGTGAAGAGATGCAAAGACGGGTGGAATTGCTTCACAAGAACTGGACCATGGATCGCGAATACCTTCCTGCTCCTTTTTCCGGAGAGCTGGCCGACATCGACCCGGCACTGCTTGTTACCCCGCCTGCCGGCATGGAAATAGGCTATGTGCCCATCGTCACCCGACAAGGGCTTGAAGAAGAATAATCCTTTCTGAACAGACCACCTGACAGGGTGGATGATCAAGAACCATTTCAAAAAAAACCGATTGCTAATTTATAGTAATCGGTTTTTTTTGAATTATTTACCCGCCTAAAAGCAAACAAACATAGAGCCAAAGAAGATATATTGCCCTCCGGTGCCAAAATCCGGGTCTATAGGTTGTTTATAATTGCAATTGAATAGGTTTGTTAATCTGAACAGGAAAAACCATTACCTCGGAATTACCATGAGCTGCCGTTATAATTCCTTTCTCTTTGGGTTGAAAGATTCGTCAGCCGCCTTGATTTACTATATCGAAAAGCCCAAAAGTGGTTAAAGACTAATAGCCACGAGTAATCCGCATGCCGCCGAAGCTTTCCACGAGCGCAAAAAGCCATTCAACTGCTTTGCAGTTGTGTTTATCGCAGGGTCAATACGAACAGGCCAATGCCGCTTAACCCGTTACACCATATTCAACAACGGGTCTTCCCCCAGTTTACAACCACCGTTTTTTGCCGCCCTGCACAACCTGAGTGAACAGCTATCCGGGTTCATAGTTTACCTTCAACCACCTAATAGAAAGCTTGTTGAATCAGAAGATTCCTCAATTGATCGTTTTGGGGCAAAAAGAAAGGGTGTCAAAAGTTACCTTTTGACACCCTTTAAAACAAGTATGGTTTACAAACTTACCTGTATGACCCTTCTATCGGATTTTGATCTGCTTCCGTAATATTTGGGTTAGAGGTTATCTCATCTAAAGGAATCTGTTGTATCCAGCTCCAGTCGTGTGCAGGCATTCCATCATATACGGCTTGCGGCACTGTCCTGACTACTGGCAGGTCGTTACGTATAAGATCGAAGAAACAGTAACCCTCCCCGTAAAGTTCCTTGCTGCGCTCTAGAAGAATAAGGTCAAGAGTCGCTTCGGTGGGTGTAGCTTCCCGGGCCGATTGCAATTCATTCAGGACGGTTTTAGCACCTGAAGCATCTCCGCTGCGCAAAAGACCTTCTGCTTCGATGAGATACATCTCGGCGCCCCGCATCCAGCAAACATCACCCATCATATAATCCTCTTCACGGTAGCTCTCCCAAAATTTGTCCGTTGCAGTAAAGAAGGCGGTATCGGTTCCATTGATCTCAATAATAGCCTCTTTATAGTCATAAAACTGATGTCTCACATCAGTCTCTTCAAACTGATTTGCCAGGTTTTTCGAAATAAACCATCTGGCAGCCCAGGTTTTATAACTGGGATCAATTCCACCATAGGTTCCCCAAAATCTTAAAGGGGAAGACCATGATAATTTCTGATCATCCGTCTGGGTAAAGTCCCACATCCATTCCGGCAGATTTTCATCGTTCTGACCCGATCTGAATTCCGCCCTGGTCATTAAAGGAAAGCCTTGTCGGGCATCATTCGCCAGATCAGCAGCCAGGCTCCACTCCTCATGAGTGAGATACACATAAGCCAACATCCCCTGAACAACCTGCTTATTAATGTAGTGTTTATCGCTGCGTTGGAAACCCTCCAGAAGCGTAATCGCTTCGTTCATATCTTTTTTAATTTGGGTATAAACTTCAGCGACCGTTGACCGGGGATTACCTTCAACATTTACCGTCTCGTACAGAGGCACGCCCAACTCAGTGTCAACGGGTGGAGCGAAAAGCCTCACCAGCCAAAAATAGGAATACCCCCTGATGGCCAGACACTGTCCTTTGATATACGCTTTTTCGGTTTCATCCCCATTAGCGGCATCCAAATTTGCCATGATGTCGTTACAATTGGCGATCATGGTATAAAAATAACTCCAGTTTAACTTTGGAACACTGGAGCTGGCATTAATTAGCTCATAATTATAAGAGTGGTCGCGCCAATAATTAGAACTGTTGCCGATTTTGATACAGCACATTTCGTCACCATAAATAGAGATCATACTCCTCAGGGTCGTTAAAACACCACCGCCGGTGTTTTGAGTGGCGGATCTCATATAGCGATAAACGCCATTAAGAACGAACTGGGCACCGGAAACATCGGTGTACATTAGTTCATCTGTGATAGAGGATGAAGAGGACGTTTCAAGATAGTCGTCGCATCCGCCTACACTTAACATCAGAACCAGTGCAATACAAACTGTTATTATATTTTTCATAATATTCAACTTTTCAAGTTAATACCATTCCAGACTAGAATGTTAAATTAAGACCAAAGTTCATAAACTTACGGGATGAAGTATTACCAGTGCCTTCATTGGTTACACCCCCAAGTCCGATACCCGGATCGGAGCCTCTTTTTACAGCCTTTCCAAAGGTCAAAAGATTATCGCCACTCACATAAAACCTTAAAGATTCCATTTTCACCTTCTGGCAAAGACTTTTGGGGATAGTATAACCTATCGTCAGGTTCCTGAGACGAACATAGTTATTCTTAAAAATATACTGGGTTGAGTATTTGCCAGTGTTCCCATTTTTATAATCTTGCTCCGAGAGTCGGGGCATCAGGCTGTTAGGATCATTGCCATTCAAATCCCAGCAATACTCTTCCCATAGATCGGTCACGGCAAATTGAGGTCTCCAGGTAGTACTTTCTGCGAAATAATTATCATACATATCCGAACCCAGACTGTAAAAAAACATTGCAGAAAAATCGATTCCTTTCCAGGACAAAGAATTGGTTATACTTCCATAAACTTTTGGCAGAGCAGATCCCACGATCCTCCGTTGCGTGGTATTATTAACATCGCTAAAACTGGTCGTAGTGGTTTTACTGAGAACGGTTTTTTCACCTTTACTGTTTCTCACAAACTCTCCATCCTCATCGGTTTTAAACTCATATACATACCAGGTATTGGCACCTTCCTCATTCAAACCGGCCCATACCGGCGCGTAGAAGTCATAAAGCGAGTTTCCTAAGCCACGGTAGTAATTGCCCTGAATCTCATTCCAGCCTTCGGGCAATTTGGTGATTTCATTTTTAAGTGTGGTAGCGGTAAAATTGATGTCCCAATTCACACTCTTATTCTTAAGAACCGAATATCCCAAAGAAAGCTCCAGCCCTTTATTCGTAAGATTTCCAACATTCTGATCGATCCCGTCAAACCCGGATGAGGGAGGCAGGGGTACCTCGAAAAGCAAATCTTTGGAATCCTTAATGTAGTATTCGATAGATCCAGCTAAGCGGCCCAGCAATCTAAAATCAAGCCCAATATTGGTTTGGATGTTCTGCTCCCATTTAAGGTCGGGAGTAGCCAGTGTGCTCATGATGTATCCGGTATTCGTCAAGTCGGGATAGCTGGAATAAAGTCCCTGGTAGGCATAAAGCCCCACTTTATCATTCCCCACGGACCCGATACTTGCCTTGACCTTCAATTCATCCAGCCACTCAACATCCTGAATAAATGCCTCTTTGCTCAACCTCCATGAAAGAGAACCTGACCAGAAGGTACCCCATCTTGTTTCGGGTGCAAAGCGCGAGGAACCATCCTGACGAATGCTACCGCCAACGTAATACTTGTTGTCATAATTGTATTCCATTCGGCCAAAATAGCTCAACAGTTTATATTGATCGAACGCCCCCCCTGAACTGACGGTTTCAGTAGCAGCATCTAACACATAAAGGCCGTCCATGGCAAATCCGGTTGCCGTGGCAGAAAGAGAGTTCCATTCCTGTGCGAACAACTCCTGACCCAGCATAACATTAAAGTTATGAGCACCATACGACTTGTCATAGTTCAATATATTATTCCAGGTAAGGGAATAATTTTTGGATTGAGATTCGGTTGTACTACCATTGGTACTGGAAGCTTCGGTTATACTGCTGAACCAGGTCCTGCTTGTCAGATTGAGATTCAAAGAAACCATGGTTTTGAATTTAAGCCCTTTGGCCAGATCCAGCTCCATATAATCGGATGTATTGAAAGCATCGGTAAAAAGCCCGGTAAAGCTCCAGCCATAATCGTTTCTGAATTCACCTTGCTGCTGTTGTACCCACCATAACCAGGCAAGCCGGGTTTGATTTTTGTCAGGGTCAAAAGCATCATCCGGGACTTTAAGGCCATAACTATCGCGGAAATACTCATTATTAATGTAATCCCATTCGTAAACCCCGTTTACCGAAGGCATGGTACGATAAAACCGCACATAGGCATTGGCATCATTTTGGAATGAGTGTGAATAGGAAAAATTGCCACCCACTTTAATCCAATCTTTTACCTGTGAGGTAAGATTAAGACGTGCGGTAGTCCTCTCAAACTCCTGTGTGGTATAGATCCCACCATCATTCAGGTGGTTGATGGAGAAGAAATATTGTGTTTTGTCTCCTACCCGGCCACTGAAATCAATACTGTACTCCTGATTAAATCCCTTGTCGAAGAGGGCATCATACCAATTGAAATTTTCTTCGGGCCAGATATAACTGGCATCACTTTTAATCATTCCATCGGTTCCAACAGGGGTGTCGGTATCGTAACAGTTATAGTATGTTCTGCCTGTAGCAGCTTTTTGCTCTGCATTAAATTGGGGGAAAAAATTAGATACCAAATTGTCTGTAGCATACTGCCGCGCCGCGTCATCAGCTATCCCATTCTGCAATCGGCCCTGATACAGACCTTTCCAAAAATACTCATAGGTTTTTTCAGGACTGGATGAAGTCGGTAATTTAACGCTAAAATCAGTTACGCCCCATTTGGCTCTGAAATTGACTTTACCATCAGCATCTTTTCCTCTCTTGGTGGTAATAACAATCACCCCACCCGAAGCACGCGATCCATAAAGAGAATTCGCTGCGGCATCCTTAAGAACGGTAATGGATTCGATATCGGACGAAGCAATTTGGTTGAGAGCACCTTCATAGGCTGCCCCATCAACAATATACAAAGGTGTATTGTCGGCGTTTATGGATGTGATTCCACGCACAAGAATCGAAGCTTCTGCCCCGGGTCTTCCATCTGTATTAAATACCTGAACACCAGGACTTAACCCTTCGAGGGATTTGGTGATACTGGAGTTATTGACTTTTTCAAGCTCCTGGGCTTTCACAACCGAAGCAGATCCGGTCAGTGCTTCTCTGTTGGTGGTACCGTAAGCAACTACGATAACATCATCAATCACATTAACACTCTCCCTCAAAGTAACATTAATAACCGATTGATTGGCTACTGTTATTTCCTGGCTGTTAAAACCAACAAAGCTATAAACAAGGACATCCCCTTTATTAGCCTCAAAGGAATATCTACCTTCCATATTAGAAACCGTACCTGTGGTGGTTCCTTTAATAACAATATTGACCCCTGGGATAGGTTCTCCTGATGGATCAACGATTCTTCCGGAAATAGATGTTTGTTGCGCTTGCAACACCTGAAATCCGGAGATCAATAAACAACCTAACAATAAGAAAAATTGTTTAAAAGACTTCAACTGATTCATTTTCATAGAAATTAGATTTAACTATTACATCCAAATTGATTTTTCAACCTCTCTTTTCCTTTAATAAGTATTTTACCCGGTCCAATCTGGATACAGCCCGGTCAAAATACTTTCCGACCATAATCTTTTTGAAAACACTTTTAATGGGGAATTTTTGGTACAAATAGATCATACCTTTTACAAAAGCATCTGGCCGGCCTTTCTCTTATTTCCCTCCTTTCTTTTTTTGCCACCTAGATCGTTTGTCGAATTCTTGGTTTGCGGCCTGTTATAACTCACGTTTCCCGGATTATCAGGACAGATCGTTCAATTGGGTTTAATTCAAAACCCTAAAAAGCAACTCTCACCGGCAGGATTCAAACCATTGATGCCGTTTGGGTATTCTGAAGTCAAAAACAAATTATTCCATCACCGCGTTAAGAGGGATTACAGTATTGGAACCTAAACTGTAAATTAATACGCAAATGTATTTAAATCTATTGCGCGATTATATAAACTATTTTATCCAAACAGGACAATATTTTATCCAAAACAAGGCTTTTTTTGTTATTTCAATACTTTTAGCCAGGTCAGAAAGGTGAAGGTTTGAAAAAAAGGATGAATGTGACGCAAGGGGTTCCTTCCTGCGCCATTTTTTTGGGAGGGAGGAAGGCCAGCCGGCCTATTTTGACATTTCTTAAGAGGAAGCAATTAGGGATAATCCTCCTACGGGGTTAGAAGATCTTTTCAGGGCTGGTTTGAGATATAACCTATTCAGGTCTATTTTTCCCGGCTAATCCTTCATCTCTCATCTCTTGCCAAAGCTCAATCATCTCGGGCTTCATGGAGGCTACCACTTCTGGTTTTTGTTCCGAGAGATCGTTCATCTGTGAAGGATCCAGGGTAATATCGTACAATTCAAATTTCTCAGGGTTATAGACGGCAAACCATTGGTTTAAGGCCAGCGAATCGGGTTTCTTGGGCAACCACCCGATCAGGGTATAAGGACCCTTTCGCATCGACACCTGGGGCATCCGGAAATAAGAGTCTTCATGATTGGGATAAAACCAGACAACCGAGGCTTGCCGGTTTACCTCTTTATCAAGGAAAGCCTCAAAAGCGTCCACACCATCTATGTTTCTATTGGCTGGGATCTTTGCCCCCACAAGGTTACATAAGGTGGGCAGTATATCGGTGCCGTTAAAAAGCACATTACTTTGGGTTCCCGGAGGAATCACCCGGGGCCACCTAACAATGCCGGGAACCCGATGTCCGCCTTCGTAAGGAAATCTTTTCATTCCACGATACTCTCCCGGGGTCCCGAAACAGTAGTCGCGAATGGGACTTTCCCAGGTTCCCAATGATTCTTCGATGGTCACCGGAGCTTCCGGCCCGTTATCGCTGGTAAACAACACCAGGGTATTCTCTTTAAGCCCCAACTCCTCCAGGGTTGCCATCAACCGCCCAAAGGCATCATCGAGTTGATTTACCGTACCGTAGAACTCTTTTTTGTTAGCCGAGATATCTTTTTCGGGACGGGTCACCCAACCATACTTTACTCCCTTTTCCAGTTCATCAACCCGCTCATTATCATACCGTTGGCTGTATTTTCCGGGAGGCGCTATGGGGGTGTGGGGTTCGTGCGAACAGAGATACATAAAGAAGGGTTTTCCCTTATTACGTTTGCTTTTGAGCCATTGGCAGGCATCTTCAACAATCACATCACAGTACCAGCCCTCTACTTCGCCTACGGGGACCCCATTTCTTATGAATTTCTTATAATTTTTAGGGCCACCAAAGGCATTTAAAGTCGTACCCATCCAGTAGTCAAATCCCTGTTCTGAAGGCCCCGGGTGATCCATCCGGTCTTTCTCCAGTGCAGAAAGGTGCCATTTGCCCCAAAAACTGGTTTCATACCCCTGGTCGTGAAGAATTTCCGCAATGGTCACCTCCTCTTTTTTCAGGTAGGTATCCTTCCCGTGAATATAAAAGAATCCGGTGCGGTAGGGATTTCTGCCGGTCAAAAGCGCTGCCCTGGAAGGGGAACATACAGTCCCCCCGGAGTGGCAGTCGGTCATCCGAACCCCTTCCTCAGCGAGCTTGTCGATATTGGGCGTTTTAATAATTGGATTTCCGTAACATCCCAAATCGCCATAGCCTAAATCATCTGCTAAAAACACAACAATATTGGGAGGGGTGGTTTCCTTTTTACAACCGCCAAAAAATAAAAGTACGGCAAGGGCTATAAGCGTTGAAATTTTTTCCATGTATTTATCCAATCCTTAAAGACAATAGATCGTTAGATTTTAGATGTTAGATGTTAGATGTTAGAATTATTTGCAAAATGTTTAATATCAGCACATTAATGGCAAAACATCTGTGCGCGTAAAATGCTAGTATATAGTTATTTACAAAAGTTTAACGAACCATTGTAAAGATTGATTGTTCTGAATTGAATGTTCAGGTTTCAAGATTCAACATTGCATTCTCCATTTATGTGAGAAACTTTTATCAAAGCTTGCCCTGAATTGATCACAAACCCCGGATGAGATCAGGAATTACATCAAGCCCGTTTCATCATCGTTGAGTAAGGGTATAGACTCCCCCCCTGGTGGTTTCAAATTCGATGGATCCATCAGCATTGGTCTTTGCCGCTATTTTTTTGCCGTCTTTCATCACCTTAAATTTACCGCCGGCATCCACACAACAAATTTTTCCAGCTTTCGACAAAATCTCAACCGCCGTAATGTTTTTGTCTTTCCACTGCAGATCCAGCTCAAACCCACCACGGGCACAAACCCCATCAAAGCGACCGGTTGTCCATTCGTCGGGCAAAGCGGGCAGCAGGTCAATAACGCCTTCATGCGATTGAACCAGCATCTCGGTGATACCGGCTGCAACCCCCATGGTACCATCTACCTGAAGAGCTTTGCTGCCGCATATGGCAAAAAACTGGGGGTAACACTGTTCCTGCAAATAGCCTTTAAAAATTTTATTGGCGCGGTTTCCATCGTACAAACGTGCCCATAGTGATATTTTCCATGCCCGCGACCAGCCCGATGCACCATCCCCTCGTAACTCCAATACTTTTTTAACCCCATCGATAAATTGAGGGGTTCGTTTCACAGAGAGTACATTGCCGGGGTACAATCCATACAAATGCGAATTGTGGCGATGATTGGGCTCCAATTGCTCAAAGTCTTCCGTCCATTCCTGCAAGGTGCCATCTCTTCCAATTTGTGGAGGAGCCAGTCGTTTTCGGGCAGCCACAACTTTCCCGGCCAGGTCCGGATCCAGGTCAAAGATTTTTTCGGCCTCCAGGAAGTAACCAAATAAATCGGTCAATATTTGGATGTCGATGGAAGATCCGTAACAAATGGTTGTAAAATAATAACTACCGGTCACCTCATCAAAGAAATACTCATACCCGGGTCCTTTGGGCGGATTTTCGGGTGAGGTGGAAGGATTTGTCACCAAATATTTCCCAGTTGGATCCTCAATCAGAAAGTCTAAGAAGAACTCCACGGAGCCTTTCATCAGGGGATATAACTCTTTGAGAAACGCCTCGTCCTGCGAAAACAAATAGTGTTCGTAGAGCTGGTTGGTAAGCCAGGCACCTCCCACCGTAAAAGTCCCCCAACAGGGGCCATCCATGGGGGCACCAACCCGCCATAAGTCGGTATTTTGATGAAAAACCCAGCCTCGTGCGCCATAATGTTCTTTGGCGATTTGTGCACCCTGATCGGTTAACTCCTTTACCATTTTGGTAAGAGGGGCCAGAAGCTCCGGAAGGTTCCCGGTTTCCGCCGGCCAGTAATTCATCTCCGTATTAATATTGGTTGTATATTTTGAGTCCCACATAGGATTCATATCCTGATTCCAAATACCCTGCAAGTTGGCCGGTTGTGTCCCGGGCCTTGATGACCCGATGAGTGCATATCGGCCAAAATTATAGGCCAGTGAGGCAATGCAGGGATCGGGGGACTCGGATACCTTAGCCATCCGTTGATCTGTTGGAAGGTATGAACTTTCAGTTTTGGGGAGGTCCAGGGTAACCCGATTAAAATATTCCTGATAATCCTTAACCGAAGAGGATAGCATTTCCTGGTAGCTTTTACCCTCAATTTGATTTAAGTAGTCCTGAACACGTTGGTTTTGATCGGCACTAACGTCTTTGTAATTCACAAAATTGGTCGCTGCCACGATGCAAAAAGTTACGGCATCGGCATTTTTAATGATCAGGTAATCCTTGTCCTCCTCAATGGTGCCACCTTCCAGGCGGGCTTTCAACTGGGCCTTATACCTTAGCTTTCCTTCTATGCCCAAATAATCGGCTGATTTTCCGGTCACCATTTGCCCATCCTGGCCTACCGGATCCATCCTAAAATAGTCGGTTGCATAATTCGAGTGCGCCTGGTTTCTGCAGCCTCTAAGCTGTGCCTTACACGAAATACTGCCAGGTTTATTGGCTGTTAACCGAACCAAAATAACCTGGTCGGGTGCAGAAGAAATCACTTCCCGCTTATAAGTTACCCCGTTTTTTGTATACTCAACGCCTGTAATCCCTGTACGCAAGTCCAGCCAACGTTTGTAGCCGGTGACCTCCTTTTGGTCTTCGAAAAAAAGATGAAAATTTGCCAGCGACTGGTACTTCTGTTGCTCAACAGGATACCCCATTATATACCTTCCAAATAGCTTATGAGCCTTCAGGGGTTCTCCCTCAAATATATATTTTTGAACCTGAGGCAACATTTCAGCCCCCCCTTTTACCACCGTAGAGTAGGGACCCCCCGACCAGTAGGTATCTTCGTTTAACTGAATTCTTTCTTCTCCATAAGCCCCAAAAACCATAGCTCCTAACCTGCCATTTCCAACCGGAAGGGCCTCTTCCCACATACCGGCAGGGGTATCGTACCACAAGAGGGTAGCAGGGTCGAAGTCCTTATGGTCAATTTTTGAAGAAAGACCTGTCTCCTGAGCCATCACGTCCGACAAAAGACTCATTACCAACACGATCAAAGTGATATTCAATCTATTCATTTTTTATTTTTTTACTTAGGTTGAAAGAGGTTAAGACCTTATTTTTATCCAAAACGTTTCCTGCGGAAAGCCACAAAAAACCGGGGCAGGCATCTCACAATCCAGCATGATTATCTCCTGGGAGCCTTACTCGCTGCCGGTTCAGGGCACACTCCCCCGAAAAAAAGGATCAGGGAAGTGGCCAATGAAAGAAAAATAAACAGATGGAACGAGCCCCAAAACCCGGAACAAGCTCCATCTTAAGGGATCCAAAAACAAACCATTAGTTCAGCCTGAAATCGGAGCCGTTTCGCGTAAAAACGGGAATATTCTCGATGCTTACTTTATAATCGATGGTTTGCCCCCCATTATAGGTTTTTCCGGTAAGGGCATCTTTCCATTTTGAGCCTTTGGGCAGATATATTTTGCGGGAAGCAACACCTGCTTCCAATACGGGAGCCACCAACAAATCCGGTCCAAACATATACTGATCTTCGATGACATAGGTTATTTCATCATCGGGAAAATCAAAGAACAATGGCCGCATCACGGGTGTACCGTTCTCGGAGGCGATATCCATGTGTTTTTGAATGTAAGGTCGCAAGCTTTCCCGCACATTAAGGTAATGAGACATAATTTCAAAAGCCTCGTCTCCAAAGCTCCACACCTCATTGGGGGCACCGGTTCCGGTAATTTGATTCTCCAGCTTTTTCATGGGTTGATTTACCCCATGGATCCTCATTACCGGACTGAAGGCGCCATATTGAAACCAGCGAAGCAGCAATTC